>JBMHCQ010000035.1:0-203775 GCA_049889835.1 Akkermansiaceae bacterium | reverse complement strand
GTTCGCCGAGCGAGGAGGAGGTTTGGGAAAGCAATGGCTGAACTGGCAAGAAGCGTTGATTTGCCCAAAAAGGAGCGTCTGGATAAAGAGTTCACGATGCGAAGATGTTACTTTTATTCAAAATGTGTCGAGGATGGAGTGGGAGGTGGGTTTGGAGGATACGAGCTTCTTGAGAAACTATCAGTGGGGAGGCGTTTCGCGGAAGAAGGAGGAAGTCGCCAGCCATAAAGGTGCGGCCATTTTGTGAACTCACTTCCCCGGAGATGACAGCGACGATGGAAAAAGAATCGGAGGGGTTGGCAAGAGACGAACCAGAAGGAAGGTGGTGTTGATCCACCACAAAGTAGTCGCATTTCGCCAAAGTGGAGCCATCAGGGGTATCCATTGCTGGTTCGAAGTCGTTGAAGTCGATGGACTTCAACGATTCGTCGAGGTGAAGGTCGCGGGGGGATCCGTCCAGCCCGACGCGATTCCAGTCGAAAACCCGATATGTTGTGTCGGAATTCTGCTGAATCTCGTAGATCACGAATCCTGCACCAATGGCATGCAGACGGCCGGAGGGAATGAAAATCGAATCCCCGGGCTTTGGGAGAACGGCGTGGATCATTTCTGCGCAAGTGCCCACGCTGAGTGACTCTTCGAATTCCTCGCGGCTCACTCCCTTTTTGAATCCGAGGTAGAGTTTAGCTTTGGGCTCGCAATCGGCGATATACCACATTTCTGTTTTGGGTTCGCCGCCCAAGCTTGGAGCGATCTCTGCGGGGGGGTGGACTTGGATTGAGAGATCATCGCGAGCATCCAGAATTTTGATTAAGAGCGGGAAGCGGTCTCCTTCGAGCTGGTCTCCGAAAATCTCAGCACGATTGTCCATCCAGAGTTCGTGGAGGGTTTTTCCGGCATAGGGTCCTTCGGACACGATGGATTGCTCATCGGGGCGATCAGTCATTTCCCAAGATTCTCCATAGGGTTGTTCATCAGGAAGGGCCCGTCGATACAGTGTTTCCAAAGAGCGGCCGCCCCAGACTCGCGTCATGTAAAGTGGGACAAAGGTGATCGGTTCCATTGGCCAATTCTTGAAAAATTATCTCTTTGAGGCAAGGAATGAAGAGATTTCCGGGTAAATTGATTGTCAATAAACCCATAACTTCGGTCTTGCTCCCTGAGTGGTGGATGTAGCATACTGTGGCACCGCCGAGGATTGGTGGGATTTGGAACCATGGCCAATCGGCAACAGAAAGGAAAGAAGCAGAACGCTGTGCTTGAGCGCGAGGGTGGTCAGGAGTTAGTGGGGCTTGGCTTGATTGTTTGCGGGCTGTTACTCTTTGTTTCTCTCTTGAGATTTACTCCGGTGGATTTTGTGGGTTGGAAACTGGTGGGTAGTTTCGCTCCAGAGGGGGCTGATGATGCGCCGACCCGAAATTTGGTCGGGCCTGTAGGAGCACTGCTTGGTTTTATTTTCATCGGACTCTTTGGAGCAGCGGCCTACTTGGTTTCTCTGGCTACCATCTGGTTGGGAGTGGCGGTTGCGTGGTTTAAAAGTAAGCTCGGTTGGCGGACGTTAATTGGCTTCGCCTCTCTCATACTGGCGAGTGCTGCGCTTTTTAATGTTTTTGGCTGGGGAGGGAACCGCTGGCATGTCACCGCTGCGGGAGGGGTTCTTGGAAAAGGATTGGGACAATATTGCTTCCAAAACCTTCTTGGTGGGCTTGGAGCGGCGATCGTTTTGGTTGCCCTTTATTTGGTAAGTCTGATTTTGCTGACTGGGTTGCATCCCTTCTCGTTTGCTCGTACTTCGGCTGCGGGAATCGGGAGTTGGCTTGTTGCCCGCAAGCAAGGATTTGAGGCGCGTAAGAAGCGCACTACCTCCTCGTGGCGTTCAAAGGTTTCGCGGTCGATCTCTCCAGTCATTGATGAAGAGCCCGGGCCCACGCCGCCGAGAAAAAAGAGGGCTCGCAAGAAAAAGGAGACGGCTGCATTGGAGGCAGCTCCTTCGGAGGCGGCGGTTGACGACGAGACCGGGCAGGCTGTTCTGCCACTCCGGGAAACTCCGAAGCCTCAGATTATCGATGCTTCAACTCGCAAGACTCCTCTTCAGAATCTCGGGGATCGGCCCTTCGAACGGCCCAAAAAGCCGGAACACATTGGTCTGAGTACGGATGGCTTTGAGGACTACGAGCTTCCTGGTTTCGATTTGCTTGAGTTCGACGAAAACGAAGAGCCGGCTGAAGATCGCAGCGCGGAACTTTTAGAGACGCAGAATATCATTATTGAGACTTGCAAGGCCTTTGGAGTCGATGTCACGGCAGGGGACATTACGAAAGGTCCGACGATTACGCGTTACGAAATCTACCCGAGTCTTGGTTTGCGGGTAAGTAGGATCACTCAACTTGAGGCTGACTTGGCAAGGGCAACCAAGGCCGAGCGCATCAATATTCTGGCTCCGATACCAGGGAAGGATACAGTGGGGATTGAGATTGCCAATGACAACGCGGTTGCAGTCCCGCTGCGGGAGCTTCTTCAGGATGAAGGCTTCCGTTCCTCAAAACGAAAGATCCCTCTCGCACTTGGAAAAGACGTTTATGGTAACACGGTCATCGGCGACCTGGCGGCCATGCCTCATTGTCTTGTAGCCGGTGCTACGGGTTCCGGTAAGTCGGTTTGTATCAACTCAATCATTACCTCCATTCTCTACAAGTTTGGGCCTGACGAACTTCGTTTCATCATGATTGACCCGAAGGTGGTTGAGATGCAGGTCTATTCCAAGCTCCCTCATCTCGTCGTTCCAGTGGTGACCGATCCGAAAAAGGTTGTCGGGGCACTGAATTGGTGTGTGAACGAAATGGAGCGTCGTTATAAGATTTTTGCGAAACTTGGAGTGCGGAATTTTGATGGTTTTAACAACCGGGTCCGCCCTGAACCGGAGGTTCTTTCCGAGGAAGAGCAGGAGGATCTTGAGTCCATTGTCGATGAGGAAGCGATCGAGTCCATGGCGCGGGCTTTTGAAGATGGTGACCTCGGGCCGATGGCCTCCGAGGAGGAAAGGGAAGAAGAGAACGATGAAATTCCAGATCGTTTCCCTTACATTGTCGTCATTATCGATGAGCTTGCTGACCTCATGCAGACCGCTCCGGCGGATATTGAAGTGGGGATCAGCCGAATTGCTCAAAAGGCCCGTGCGGCGGGGATACACTTGATTGTGGCCACCCAGACTCCTCGTGCGGATGTGGTGACTGGGATTATTAAAGCGAACATTCCAAGCCGCATGGCCTTTCAGGTATCATCCTCACTCGATAGCCGGGTGATCCTCGATACCAAGGGGGCTGAGAAACTGGTTGGAAAAGGGGACATGCTGTTCCTTCCTCCCGGGTCGGCCAAGCTTGAGCGTGCGCAGGGCGCTTTCGTCTCCGATGAGGAGGTTGAAAATATCGTTAACTACTGCGCGAGTCAGGGTGAGCAAAAGTTCGAGCAGAGTATTCAGCAGAGTATCGAGAAAGGGTCTTCCGACGGAGACGCCGAAGAGGAAGTATCCGATGCCGACGAGGAAACCTTGATCAAGTGTATCGAGGTTATTACGGCAGAAGGCAAGTGTTCGACTTCGCTCTTACAGCGTCGTCTCCGTCTCGGTTACACGCGTGCCGCACGGATGGTTGATATCTTGGAGGCTCGTGGAATGGTTGGCCCCGGAGATGGGGCCAAGCCACGCGATGTCCTTATTGGAGCAGCTCCTTCTGCGGAGTAGAGTGGCCGAATGCCGGCATGGTTTTTCACAAATCCAACCGGGAGCTCAATCGATGATGCAGTATCAACCGGGACAGCGCTGGATCAGTACGAGCGAGCCGGAACTTGGCTTGGGTGTTCTTCTGGATTTTGAAAGCGGGAAAGCGACGGTTCTTTTCACGGCAGCCCAAGAGAAGAGGATCTATTCAGTGGATACTGCTCCGCTTGTGCGGGTTCGCTTTAAAGAGGGTGACCAAATACTTCTTGATGATGGGAGCGAGACTTTGAAAGTCGATGCCGTTGTTGAAGAAGGGGGTCTGCTGACCTACCGATGCGGTAGTCGTGATGTGTCCGAAGGGGAACTTTCAGATACCATTAGTTTCTCCAAGCCTGAAGATCGACTTTTGAGTGGGCAGTGTGATGATCTCCGCGATTTCAACCTTCGGATTGAATCGCTTTTCAGAGCGCAGCAGATTCGAAGATCGCCAGTTCGGGGGCTTTTGGGGGGGCGAGTCGATTTGATTCCTCATCAGATAGCGATTGCCAAGGAGGTAAGTTCACGAATTGCGCCTCGCGTGCTGCTTGCTGATGAGGTTGGTCTCGGTAAGACGATTGAAGCTTGTTTGATCATGCACCGGCTTCATTTAACCGGGCGTGCAGATCGTGTTTTGATCATCTTGCCCGAGCCGCTGGTTCATCAATGGTTTGTCGAACTTCTCCGTCGTTTTAATTTACTTTTTGCACTGTTCGATGAAGAACGTTGCCAATCGATTCGCGAAGGGAATCCATTCCTAGACAGTCAATTGGTGATCTGTAGTCAGGAGTTTCTTCTCAACAATCCTCAACGCATTCCTGAAGTGCTTGAAGCGGGGTGGGATATGCTGATTGTTGATGAGGTCCATCATTTGGAGTGGTCTCCTGAGGAGGCATCGGAAGCTTACGAGCTCGTGCAGGGCCTCGCCGAGGAAACACCCTCGGTGGTTCTACTAAGCGCTACTCCGCAGCAACTTGGACCCGAGGGGCACTTCGCCAGACTGCAGCTTTTGGATTCTCACCGTTATAATGACCTTGAGGAATTTCTCGCGGAGTCTGAACGTTACGAGCGGGTTGCTGATGCGATTGATTTGATTAAAAAAGGAGGGAGTCCCGATCCTAATGAGTTTGCTGGTAGAGTTTCAGAAGGACTTGGTAGGCTCGACGAACTCGGGATGCGGGAACAAGTAACTCGTGACCTTCTGGATTCATTTGGAACTGGGCGGGTGATGTTTCGAAACACCCGGAAACAACTTTCTGGCTTCCCCGAGCGCAAGGCCCACCTCATCGAATTGGAGGGGGATGAGCTTCAGGCAAAAGTCGTTTGGTTGGTGGATTTTTTAGCTCGGAATCCCTCTGAAAAAATCCTCCTGATCTGCAAGACGATCGATTTGGTGGAAGAAATCACGGAAGCGCTGCTCAATTGCGTTTCGATTAAGGTGGCCCAGTTTCATGAAGAATTGACCCTTCTCCAGCGGGACCGAAATGCGGCCTATTTTGCCGAGGATGATGGCGCGAGGTTGTTGATTTGTTCGGAGATTGGAAGTGAGGGTCGAAATTTCCAATTCGCTCATCATTTGGTGCTCTACGATCTTCCGGAGAATCCGGAACTGCTTGAGCAGCGGATTGGGCGATTGGATCGCATTGGGCAAATTGAAACGATCCACTTGCACATTCCGTTTACCAAAGGGAGTCGGGATGAGCGATATGCACGTTGGTATCAGGAAGGCTTGAATGCCTTTGAAAAGAATCTTCAAGGCGCGGCTCTTTTGGTGAAGAAACTTCAGGAACTTGAGGCCCCTACGTTGGATGAGTTCATTGCTGAATCGAAAATCCTCCGTGCAGAAACCGAGGCTTTGATGGAGCGTGGCCAGGATCGACTTTTGGCGCTGACTTCAAGAGGGGACGGCTCAATCGAGAAAACCCTGGAGCTGATTGGCGCCTGGGATGGTAAGAGAGATCTGGAGGATTGGATGATGCGATTGTTTGACCACTTCGGGATCAATGTCGAAGAGCTGGGAAATCGGGATTACCTTTTAAAGCCGGGTCATGTCATTACCGATGCTTTTCCGGATCTTCCGGAGGATGGAATGAGTGTGACCTTTGATCGTCAGCGAGCCCTGAGCCGGGAGGAGATTGGGCTGATGACGGCAGATCATCCCATGGTTGTTTCAGCGATTGATCTCTTACTTTCGGGGGAAGGTGGAAATTCAGCATTTGGCGTGTGGGAGTCCACTGAGAAAGCGTTGATTCTCGAGGCCTATTTTGTGATCGAGTGCGTTGCACCTGCAACGCTCCAGATCGATTATTTTCTGCCTGCAACGCCAGTCCGCTTGGCGGTTAATCATCAGGGGAGAGATCTAAGCGGTGATCAGGCGCTTTTAAAAGCAACCCTCCGGCGGGATAATCATCGTAAAATCCTGGATCAGGGAAAAGTGACTTCCAAGATCATTCCCGCAATGCTCGCCAAGTTGCACGATCTGGTGAGGGTGGAGCGAGATAAGATTGTGGGAAAAGCCGTGTCGAGAATGCATGAACTGCTTGCGGCCGAACTTACAAGAATGATAGATCTTCAAGAGGTAAATCCGATGATTGATGATCGCGAGATTTCGGCCTTGAAATCCCAGATCTCAAGGATCGAGGAAGCGCTTGCTGGTGCCCGGATTCGATTGGATTGCGTTCGGCTCGTCTATAAGCTCCCGAAGTTTTAGTTTAGAGCCGTTGACCCTTGGGAGGCCCAAGGATCTCGGAAAGCACAATAGCATCCCGGGCGGCGTAGGGGCTTGCAAGGACCCGACGAGCACGAGTTCGGGCCGTGGTGCCAGTGGAAACTCGCCGATCCGAGGGGCTTGAAGCCTTTTGAAGGTCTTCGAGGGCCTTCCGCTCTGCGGCCGAGAGTTGAGGTTTTTTAACGACGGGAAGGGAATAGGGGGTGACTTCGACAGTCTTTGTCACTGGTGGGTTAAGCTTTGTCGGCGGCCCTTGTCCAGCGGGGAGAGGAGGAGGGGCTTGTGGCCGACTTTGCTGTTGGGCTAGGATATGTGCTTGCCGCTCGCGGAGCTGGCGGGTGTATTCCTCGTAGTCGGACTCCACCGAATCCTCCTCATCGTATTTCTCGTAAGTCTCTTCCTTATTCTTGCCAAACTTTTCTCCCAGCGCCTTAAACGCCGCGATGGCAAGCATCACGATGATGAAGATGACGTTATCTGGAATCTCGGCGAGAACCATGAGAGGCGGACTGGTCAAACTTAGGAAGTGGGAGTGTCGTTACTTTCCTCGCCAATGGAGTCACGCATCTTGGTGTCGGCAATGACATTTTCATACTTCGCGTAGTCCATGACACCGAGGCTGCCATTTCGGAAAGCTTCGGAGATTGCCATCGGGACTTGAGCCTCGGCTTCGACAACCTTTGCACGCATTTCCTGGGTGCGGGCAGCCATTTCCTGCTCCTGAGCCACTGCGGCAGCCCGACGCATTTCGGCTTTCGCTTGCGCCACCTGCTTGTCTGCCTCAGCCTGCTCGGCCTGGAGGCGGGCGCCAACGTTATCGGCGACATCTACATCGGCGATATCAATCGAAAGGATTTCGAAAGCGGTTGCGGCATCCACTCCCTTCTCAAGGACGAGGCGGGAGATGGAATCAGGATTTTCCAGAACGCTTTTGTAGGAGGTGGCAGAGCCGACAGAGGTCACGATTCCCTCCCCGACACGTGCAATGATGGTGTCTTCGGTGGCACCACCCACAAAGCGGTCGAGATTTGTGCGGACGGTGACGCGAGCGCGGACGTTGACTGCGATTCCGTCTTTGGCGACTGCGGTGATCTTGCTCACTCCGGCGGAAGGGTTGGGGCAATCGATCACCTTTGGGTTAATCGAGGTGCGAACCGCTTCCAAAACGGTTTTTCCGGTGTCCTTGGTGGCGAGGTCGATGGCGCAGGCGCGGTCGTAACTCAAAGAGATGCCGGCCTTTTCGGCTGCGACGAGGGCGAGAACGACGTTGATCACGTCTCCGCCCGCAAGATAATGGGCTTCGAGTTGATCTGTGGAATAATCAAGTCCCGCTTTTGCCGCGGTGATTCGGCTGTTAACGATGGTCGCCGGGTGAACCTTCCGGAAACGCATGAAAAGAAGATTGAGAAGGCTGACAGGAACGCCGGCTGCCCGAGCTTGAATCCAGATCCCAAGGAAGTTGGCAAGAAGGAGGACAAAAAAGAGAAGGAATATGACTCCTACCACGCCAAGGATGACAGGGAGAATATTAGCGGCTATCATTGCGGTCATGGTTTCAATCGTAGTCTTTTGTGAGCGCGATGCAAATTGAAGTTTGAATTTCTCGAGTTCAAAAATGAGACTGTCCCTGTGAGCGAACGGGTCATTGGAGTGATTGCTGGGAACGGGCTGTATCCTGCTGCTTTTGTTGGTGAGGCTCGGAAAAATGGGACTCGACTCATTGTCGCTGCTTTCAAAGGTGAAACTAAGGAGTCGCTTGCAGATGCTGTCGATGTCATTGAGTGGTTCCGGGTGGGGCAACTTGGCGGGGTGATTAAATATTTCAAAAAGTATGGGGCCAAGGAGGCGATTATGGTGGGGCAGATCGCACCGCGAAACTTGTTTGACCTTTGGCCCGACTTGCGAACCTTGAAGTTGCTTCACGGAGTCAAGCAGCGGAATGCGGAGACGCTTTTCGGGGCGGTCGCTGCTGAGTTTGCCAAAGATGGTATCGAATTGCTTCCGGCTACGACCTTTTTGGAGCAATATCTTGCAAGTCCGGGGTTGATTTGTGGCCCGGGGATCAAGGCGCGAACTCAAGAAGATATCAAATTTGGATTCAATTTGGTGAAACAAACCAGCGCGATGGATATCGGGCAAAGCATGGTGGTGCGTCATGGAACGGTGCTCGCAGTCGAAGCTTTTGAGGGAACTGATGCCTGCATCAAGAGGGGCGGGGAATTAGGGAAAGGCACAGATGTGACCTTGGTGAAGGTGTCAAAACCGAATCAGGATATGCGATTTGATGTTCCGGTGGTCGGGCCTACGACCATCAAAAGTTGCCGGGAAGCTGGGGTGGGAACGATAGCGGTTGAGGCGGGCAAAACGCTCATTCTCGGAGCTGAAGAGGTGGAGGCGGCCTGCGACGCCGCCGGAATCTCACTGGTGGGGATCTGAGTAGCTGTCTACTCGGTGACTCTTAAGCGGAAAAAGATCTGAGACTCTTGAGTCCAAGCAAAAACTTCCTGATCGTCCTCCTGTCCGGTGTTTTCAGGATTCCAAAAGACAAGGTCTTGAGATGATTCAAGAATGACTTGAATGCCAGGTTTTTGGTAGGCGGTGGGATAAGTTACGAGAACTTCGCCGCCCCTTGCGTCGACGTTCAGACCGTTGAAGAGGTTAGGAGTGTGTGGATTCGATCCGATCGCATATTCAAAGAGGTTTTTCAGGCCATCACTATCTTCATCTCCGGAGGGATTGAGGATGTTTTGTTCAGCCAGCCATTGTTCAAGTGGGCTTGTCGGGGTCTCCGATCCCGGAGTTGGAAGTGCAGCACGCCAATTGACGAAGTCATTCCCATAGAGGGATTCGATCTTTCGCTGGATCGAAAGCCCAACTCCTGATGGCCACGGTGCAGAGGTGTCATAATTGACCCGATCGACACGGATGAAGGTAGGGCGTCCGTTCTTATCTGGAAGCCCTGGCCGGCTGAGTTGGATGCTTTCACCTCCGTCGGAAAGTCGACCGTGGGACCATTGCAGGATTTGGGTGTCTCCGGGTATTGAAAAGCTGGCCTTAAAAGCAGGGATGTTTCGAGTCAGGATGAGGCGTTCGCCGGCTGCCATCACGAGAGGGGCAGTGGGAAAGGTAAATTCGATCCCATCAGTTATTTCCCAAGGCAGATTGCGTGCTGAATCGAACAGGGTGACGGGCGAGGAGGTAATGTTGACTAATTCCAGAAATTCGGCGCCTTCGTTAGCTGGGTCGACCATAATTTCAGAAATAACGATCGGGCCGACAGCTGGGTCGCCATTTGTGAATCCTTGGGAAGGCGAGGCTTGAGCGACGAAGTTGTAACTGTTCGTGCTTTCCTTGAAATAAAATCCAAGGCTTACGCCTTCATTGGAAGAGCCGAAGGTTTCGCTAAAGTGATATCCTTTTGGAGACGAGAGATGAATGGTTTCACCTGTTGCGCTGAGTGCGAAATCTGTCAAACGAGCGGGGTCTAAATTGTCTGGCCCGAAATTATCTTCTTCGGTCAGGACAAGATATCCTCCTCCATTGATAATGGTGTTCTCCGGGAAGAGATATTTTTCGAGTTGACTCCCGTCATCGCTCAGGAACCAACCGCTGATATCGATAGGATTAGAGGTTCGGTTGTGCAGTTCGATCCAATCTCCAGCATCGCCTGAATTCGCGAGCACTTCGTTAACGACGATGACGTTGTTGTTCAGAAAAGGGTAGTCCTCCGGGTCAAAGGTGTAGATGGCTCCCATGTCAACGCGGCTGCCGTCGGGGTCTGGTTCATGGAGAGGGTCGCCCGCATTCCGAGCGGGAGAGATCGTGGAGAGTTCGAAGTTTAGTCCGGCGGGATCGAGAAATTGTGCGCCCGTTCGGAGATTGTTGGTGCCTGGAAGGGGGAGGGTGTCACTGAGGCTGTAGCGAACATTCAGGGTCGAGAACTCATCGACACTGACGGGGATTTCGCAATCCGAGAAAATCGTGTTGGTGATAATAGTTCCGCCTCCACCTGCCGCAAAATTCTTTTCAAAAACCGCAACGCCTTCAAGGCAGTCGACAAAAGTATTTTGATCCACGAGGATACTTGAGCCGAAATCCTTGACTCCAACACCTTGGGCGCAGCCAACAATGAGGTTGTTACGAAGAATGACCTCGGAGCCTTGCCCGACGGAGATCCCTTTGTCTGAGTTGTAAAAAATGGTGTTTCCTTCGATGAGGATGTTTACGCATTGTTCCCCGGTGTCAATGCCATCACTGTTGAAACCTCGGAAATTGTAGATGCGACAGTCGCGGATGATTCCATCGACGACTCCGTCGTAGTCAATGGCATCGGTATCGAGCGAGGTGTTTCCGGTGAAGGTGCATCTCTCAGTGATGGCCGAGCCCTGCTTGACGTTAATGCCATCGCCTGTGACAGGAATATTGATCAATGAGTCCCTGAGAGCTAAGGCTCCACCGCGGAAGAAGAGTGGTCCGAAACGCCCGCTGATATCGAGATTTGAAATCGAGAGATCGGCATCAAGGCCCGAAATTCCGGAGGGATAAGTCACTGGGTCCTCTCCGCGGGTCGTGTCTCTGACGATGAGGTGAGTCAGGGCAGAGGGTGAGTCCGGGGTTTCAAAAGAAATCCCTCCCCAAGGGGAATCGGTGCGGCTGTGGAATTTGACTGGGTTTTCAGAGCTTCCTTCGACCTGAAGACTTCCCATTACTCGGAGGTGAGTAGAAGGGTCCATGCGAATTTCAACCCCTTGGGGAATGGTTAAAGTCACTCCGGCTGGGACGATTAAGTCGGAAGAAACATCATAAACGGCGTGAGGCTCAAGTGTGGTATCTCGGGCTAGAAAACCTGAGAGAGGAGGGTTCGAGATGGGGGTGAATTTTGCAATTAGAACTGTTCCGTTTTCCGGCGTGAAGGTGGTGCTGGCTTCTCCGTCGATTCCGATCCAGTAGTCGAATTCGAAGCCCGGGGCAGGGATTGCGCGGATATCCGTCTCGAGTGAGGGGAAAAGCAAGAGCTGCATCGGACTGACTTCCAGTCCTGCTATCTCAACGTTTCCTTCACCAGTGATCGCCAAGGTGACGGGGACAGGGTCAGAGAGTTCGAAAAGGTTCTGGATTTCCTTCTGGGCCCCGTTGTTTCGGCGCCTCGTGAAGCTTTTCATTCCTTCGATCCGAGACTGATATTCCGGGACCGTTAAGGTGTTTCCCCAGCGCTCCCGAGTGCGCGCGATTGAGGGGAGGATTTCAGCTCCCATTTGATCGATGATGGGGAAGATCCGATTGTTGGAGAAGGTAGTCGCGAGATGGGCGGAGTAGCGTTGAGCTAGCCGGTTTTTGAACCTGGTATTGGCTTTGAGATACTTAAACATCTGTTCACGATTAGCCATGTCGGCAAGCTCATTTGAGCTGGTGGTTCGGAAGGTGCGATCCATGTCGGGAATAAACCAACGCCACTTCGTGCCTGGGCGGTGGGGTTTCCAAACCTCGCGGTTTCCTGTCCAACTCGTGTTGTTACCCCAGGACTCGGCAGCTAGGAAATCAATGAAGCTGTCAACGTCCATGCGTGATTCTATAAATTCCCAGACGGTTGGATCGGTGAGGTCGTTATTGCGCACAAAATCGTAGAAATCGAACCAAGTGTCCCGGGTGCCATTTTCTGTGTTCGCTTGAGATTCGCTCGTGCCTTCAAAAGAGATATGATCATATTCTCCGTTATCGGTCCCATAGTGTTGGAAGAACCAGTTTTCATTCCAGCGGTCACGAATGTTGTAGTGCCCCCAATATTCTCCGTTGATGTAAACTTCTGCCGGCCGGGATTTATTCGTTTCAACATTGAGCCGCCCTTCGGCAATGCGATCAAAAATTGGATCATTAATACGCCCTGAACCGTAGTCGTCTCCACCTTCTCGAATAGTAAGGGCTGTCAGAACCGGAATCCCGCTCCCAGGGAAGAGGTCATACTTGAGTTGATCATCTCCAAATTTTCCCTTGGTGCTAAAATTAAAGGCTCTTTGCAAATGGGAGGCCCAATTGTTTTCCCCTCCCATGCGATAACTTCCATTGACCACGAATCCTTCGCTTCCATCGGCATTAAAAAGTTCCAGATGTCCGGGTGCATCTTTACCTTTGTAAACGGCGGGGCCAACTCCTACATTGGGCTCATGTTGGTTGAGATAGATCCCGATCCGGTCGTCAAAGAGAGTGGCGGGGTCTGTGACTATTGAGAGGATGGGAATGTCTTTGCTGAAGATTTCCCCAATCAGATAGCTTTTCGTCGAAATTGGTCCCGGAACTTTCCCTGCTTCGATCGTGCGTGCCCGGACGACCGTTGAAGAGGTGATTGTGAAACTCTCGGTAAAAACAGGATCATCTTCAGAGGGTTCACGCCCATCCAGAGTGTAGTGAATTTGTCCAGCTTTCGCGCTTAGTGAGATTGTTTGAGGTTCGGAAAAGACACCACCAGAAGGGGAGATTTCGGTTTCTCCGCTTGCTTCTCTGAGGTCGGAAACAAGATTTCCTTCATTGGCCCGGCCGGGGCTAGGGAAAGTGAAGTTGACCCACTGAGATTCATCGTTTGGATCACGGCCAAGTGAGATGTCAGTGACTTGCGAAGGGAAAGTGAGCGAATCGAGCTGAGTTGGATTGGAGAAAGTGATGCTCTGAAGTTCGAGGTCAAATCTCATGTCAACCGAGCTTTTTGACGTCTGGTGGACTTCGACTGCTAGCACATTATTCCCGCTGACAAGCGCTTCGGATGAGATTAGAAACTCGTGCCAAATTTCCTCGAGGTCGGGAGTCACTGCAGAAAGTGACGTGGTGTTTTGAGTGACGCTTCCCGCCCGCATGTTTTGCCTGAGAAGTTCGAATCCGTTGAGGTAGGCAATGGCGCCGTCGTCGACTTGAATGAGAATCTTCAGGGCATCGAAGGTTGTTGGGTCGGCAACTTGGAAATCGTGTCGTAAATAGGAAGTTATGTGACGATCATCGGGATCGCCAAAGTCAAGTTCGGTTGCGGGGTCGTCGCCGTAACCAAGTGGAGCTGGACCGGTTTGCCACTCGGAATCATCAAATCCCGGAGCTTTCCATTCCGTTCGCTGATTCGATCCATCATCGAGGTAGGCCCACCTTGATCCGGGAGGGATGATTGTTCTGCTGGAAAGGTCTGTCTTGGTGAGGATGAGAGATTCTCCAGAAGATGAGAGGGAGAAGTTTGTGTGATGCTTTTCAGTCATCACATTGGCGAAGGGCCAGTAAGGGCGTCGGAAGGAGCGGCCTTTCGGAGTGTCCTTACCGTCGGCGATTACCACTAAATATTCTCCGGCTGAAATTTCTGCCTGAGGGGCGAATCCCCATTTCAAAGGGGCTGAGGGATCATCACTTAGAAAGTATCCCTCAAGTTTGATCTTTTCAGTCCCTGGGTTATGGAGTTCGAGCCAATCCGGGTAATCCTCGAAGTCTGTCACATCGGGGAATGCCCGGGTGTTCGAAGCCATGAGTTCGTTAATGCGAACTTGGCTCCATGAGAAGAGAGCCGAGGATGCAATCAGACCGTAGGTGATGAGCGGCCGCATTAGAGAACTAAACATCACCGTAAACGCTTCGTCAAAAACTAAGGTCTGAGTCGCAAGCTCAAACGGTAGAAAAGATGTGTCGAGGTTTGGGCTTGGGTCACGATGTGGTTTTGCATCTTCCCGGTTTTTGAAATCGGCGGTGAATTCACTTCCGTCCAGTTGATGAGATCGGGAGATGATTCCAGGAGGTATTCCACATCAGGACGGTCGCTATTGATCGCGTAAGACGCTCGAAGGGTATTGTTTCCACGGGTGACTTTAAGAATTGACCCGGAATTGAGTGCAGAAGGGTCCGTCCCGAGGGCATATTCTTCGAGGTTGGAAATGCCGTCACCATCATCATCAAGAAGGGCATTTGTGATGCCATTGTTGGTGGCCCAATCAGCATAAGTCAGCCCGGGAGGTCCTTCACCGGGGGACCCCGTAGCTGCCAGCCAGTTGAGGGAGTCATTGCCATAGTGGTTTTCGGCAATCTTGGTGAGCGAGGGCCCACCGCCGTCGGGGCTGGTTGGCCAAGGTGGGTTATTATTATATTTCACACGATCAACTCGGACATATTGCACTTCATTCAGGGAATTAACTGGGCCCGGTTGGCTAAGTTGGACCACTTCACCTCCTCCGGAGAGCTTGCCGGAGGTCCATTCGAAAACGCGGGTTCCCGCAGGAGTGGCAAAGACTGCGTTAAAGTCTGCAAGGTTACGCGTCAGAATAATCCGCTCCCCAGCGGCCATCGTGAGTGGGGTGTTTGCGGGGAATTCATGATCGATCCCGTCGGTGAATTTCCAGGCTTTTCCAGTGGCTATGTCAAAGAGAGTGACGGGAGAATCAGTGATATTGAGGAGTTCAAGATATTCCGATCCTCCTATGCTTAAGGGGTTATACATGATCTCAGAAATAACAATTGGTCCCACGATGGGCGGTGAGTTTTTGCCGGCTTGAGTGGGAGACTTGAGAGGAACGAAATTATAAGTGTCTGTGCTGGGCTTATGGTAATAGCCGAGAGTTCTCCCCTCGAAGGATGCCTTAAAATCTTCTTGGAAGCGGTAGTCGGTCAGGACGTTGTTTTCGGCCGAAGTCAGGTAGACCGTTTCGCCATCATCGCTGAGGCCAAATCCGGTGAGGCGGTTGGGGTCGGTTGAAGCGGTTCCGAAGTTGGTGTCTTCGTCGTAAACCAAGTAGCCATGTGCTGGGATTATGGTGCCTGCCGGGATACGGTATTTTGCGAGATCGGTTGCGCTATCGCTGAGAAACCATCCACCGATGTTAATTGGGGAGTTGGTGCGGTTATAGAGTTCGATCCAATCAGGGGCTGACCCTGAGTTGGCGAGGACTTCATTGACTACAACCGTTTCTCCGAGGTCAAAAGGATAGTCGTTGGGGTCGTAGAGGTAGAGCGCGCCGCGATCAGCCTGGGTGTTGTCAGGATCCGGGGCGTGGGCAGGGTCACCGCTATCTTTTGCCGGCGAAAGATTTGCGAGTTGGAAGTTGAGTTCTCGAGGATTGAGAAAAAGAGGCGCGGCATTCAGGTTATTTAAACCAGTCAACGCGGTGGTGTCACTGAGGCTATAACTGGTCTCAAGGGTAGAATAGCGATCGACGCTCGTAGGAATTGCACAGTCTGAGAAAATACAATTGGTGACGGTGACATCTCCGCCTCCCGAGGCAAAGTTCTTTTCAAAGACTGCGACGCCTTCGAGGCAATCAACGAAGGTGTTTTGGTCAACTCGGATGCTCGACCCAAAGTCCTTAACCCCGACTCCTTGGGAGCAGCCCACGATGAGATTGTTTCGCAGAATAACGGTCGAACCTTGGCCCACGGAGATCCCTTTGTCGGAATTGTAGAAGATGGTATTTCCCTCAATCAGGACGTTGATGCATTGTTCACCGGTGTCGATGCCATCGCTGTTGAAACCCCGGAAGTTGTAGATGCGGCAATCTTTGATGATACCGTCGGTTACCCCGTCATAATCGATGGCGTCGGTATCCACCGAGTTGTTACCGGTGAAGGTCGTGCGATAGGTTTCGGCCTTTCCTTGTTTGACGTTAATACCATCTCCCGTGATCGGGATTGCGATCGTGCTATCGCGAAGGATGGTCGATCCTCCGCGGAAAAAGAGAGGTCCGCGGCCTTCTCCGATATCCAGGAAATCAAGTTCAAGGGAAGCATTCAATCCCGCAATTCCAGCCGGATAGGTGGTGGGGTTTTTCCCTCGGGATGCATTTCGCACGATCAAGTGTGCCAGCGTGGATGTTGTTGTTGTTTCTTCAAATGAAATCCCCCCCCAAGTGGTGCCGCCTTTTCCACGTATCTGCACCTCTTGTCCTGCCAATCCCTGAATATCAAGCGTTCCCATCACGCGGAGATGGATGCCTTGGCTCATTTCCAGGGTGACGTCTGGCTGGATCGTAAGGCTGACTCCGGAGGGAACAATGAGATCGCTTGTAATGCAGTAAGGCGATCCTGCGGAGGTGAATGTGGTGTTGGAAGCGAGGGTTCCTCCGGTTACGGTGCCTGAGCTTGGGACAAAGTTGGCGGTAACTGTGCTGGCTGCTGTGATGTTCAGCGTGGTGGAAGCGTTTCCGGGAATCACGGACCAGTTGTCGAATTTAAAACCGGGGTCCGGAATGGCTTCGAGGCTGACATTAAGATTGGGAAAGATTTTTACGGTTGAAGGATCGATGGGTACTCCCGCGAGTTTGAAGGAACCCATTCCGGTGACGGCGAGGGTGAGATCGACGGCCGGATCAATCCCTAGTTCACTGGCAATTTCTGTATGAACGTTTGCTTCGCGTTGAACGGCATAATCTTTGATCTCTTGAAGATCGATGGCCTGCTGCGCAGGACCGATGCTTCCAGGCCAGCGGGCTTTGTGTCGGGTGAGCTCCGGAGTGATGAGTGCTCCAAGGGAATCAACGATCCCTGCGATCCGGTTCGGCTCGAAGGTCGATCCTACATGAGCTGCAAAACGCTGTGCTAGACGAGCTTTAAACTGTGGTTGGTTTTTGATACGGTCCAAAAGGGAATCCTGACGGAGGATGTCATCAAACTCATTGACGTCGAGATCACTCAGCTTAAAGGTCCGGTCCATGTCGGCAAGCAGCCAACGCCATTTGCTCCCGGGGCTGTTCGCTTTCCACATTTCACGGTTATGAGCCCAGCTGGTATTGTTGGCATAACTTTCGGAGACGACGAAGTCGATGAAGCTATCGATGTCCACCCGCGATTCAACGAAAGCCCAGGGGCCGGGCTGATTGATGTCGTTTTCATCAATGAATTTCAAGAGTTCGCTCCATTCAGAAGTGTCGCCATCGAATGCCCCAAGAGTGGTATCTGAGCTCGTGAAATGGCCGTAGCCGATGTGGGTGTAATCACCGTGATCGATTCCGTAGTTTTCAAAAAACCACTGTTCGTTCCATCGAGAGCGGATATTGTACACGCCCCAATAAGCGCCATTTAAAAAAACGACGCAGGGCTGAAGTGCATTTGTTTCAGCATTGAGCTGGTTTTTTGCGATTGTATTCCACATCGCATCGCGGAGCATGGCATCGTCCCAATCGTCACCTCCTTCCCGAAAGGTGATTGCGGTATGATTAGGAACGCCGGACCCGGGAAAGAGGTCGTATTTGATGGAATCATCCCCGTATCTACCTCGAAGGCTGAAGTTGAGAGCCTTTTGCTCGTGAGACCCCCAGTTATTCTCGCCGCCGATACGGAATCCACCGTTGACTGCGAATCCCTCGCTGCCATCGATGGGGAAGTATTCAATATGTCCGGGTGCGTCTTTGCCCTTGTAGACCTCATTCATTCCGGAGCGCTCCGGTTCATGCCTGTTTTCGTAAATTCCGATGATCTCTCCGAAGAGTGTTTCCGGGTCTGCTACTGCTGAAACAATAGGAAGCCCATTAAAGGCTTCGCCGTAGAGGTAGGAGCTGGTCACAATCGCTCCCGGAATTTTTCCGGATTCAAAAGTCCGCGCGCGAATGATGGTTGTTTCGGAAATTGGAATCGGAGCGGTGTAAAGGACTGATGAAGTTGTGGGATTGCTCCCGTCGAGCGTGTAATAAATATCGCCTGCGGCCGAGCTGAGCGAGATGAGCTGTTCTGAGTTGTAGAGCCCGGCCGCTGGTGAGACCGAGGTGTCATCACTGGTAAGGCGGACATCAGTCACGACCGGCCCCCCGTTTGAAGTGCCTGCGGTGGACTCAGCGAAATGAACCCACACTGTGGGATCAGTTGCGTCGCGGCCCATTGAGACATCGGTGACTTGTTGGCTGTATGTGACGGTATCGATGAGAGTGGTCGATGAGTGAGAGTCGGCTGTGAGTGTAAAATCGAAGCTGATATCCGAGCTGGAAGGGGATCTTTGGTGGATCTCAACAGCGATCACGTTGTCGCCTGCCACCAAGTCGTCAGAAGGGAGCTTGTAGGAGGTAAAGACGTCTTCGTCTGATCCTCCGATGGATTCCAAAGCTCGAGTTTCAAAGGTGATCTCACCATATGGCGGGAGGTTCTGACGGGCCACTTCCGCACCGTTGAGATAAACCACGGCGCCATCATCCGCTTGGATCGACATGGAAAGCCTGTGAAAAAGACTGGGGTCTGTCAGATTGAAGGTATGCCGGAAATAGGTGGTAATGTGCTTGTTGCTGGAGTCGCCCCCAAAAGAGATTTCAGTCGTTTGAGTGTCTCCATATCCGAGTTCGGCTGGCCCACTGGCCCAGCTGGAATCATCGAAACCTCGTGCACGCCACTGGGTGGCCTGATCTGAGCCGTCATCGAGATAGCTCCAAGTCGACCCGGCTGAAATGAGTGGCGTGGTCGAGATGCCGTTGGCCCGAGTCAAAACGAGCGATTCGCCAGAAGATGAGAGTTTAAAGTTGCTATGGAATTTTTCGGTAACAAAGTCCCTCCAAGGCCAATATCCCCGCGGGTGCGTTTCCCCTGGTCCCGCATCATTCCCATCAGCCATGACCAGAAGGTAGCTTTCGGCGGCAATGGTGGTGCCAGCGGGAAACTGCCATTTGAGGGGGCGCAGCGGGTTGTCGCTTAAGAAGATGTCGTCAAGCGAAACATCGGCGGCTCCCTCATTATAGATTTCAATCCAGTCCGGATAATCCTCGAAATCAGTAATTTCCGGGTAGGCCCGCGTGTTCGAGGCCATGAACTCGTTGATGCGAATCTGACCCGAAAGAAGAGTCGGGATCAGGAGAAAAGAGGTGAAGCGAATCATCGAAACAGGGGGGATTTCTGAGTAATTCGATAAACGTTTTTTTGAATGAGTGCGATCTCAAACCGCCATAAATCTCTCGGAGAGAGGCATCTTCTCCTGCTTTTGATTAGCTGGAGCGGGGCCTAGCCCAACTGTTCCATCGCCCGCTTCTTCATCTCTGCCGCCATTAAGCTGAGAGCGTTGGCGCGGGTCGGGGCGAGATGCTCCTTGAGACCGGTTTGATCGATAAAGGATAAATCTGCCTGAATGACGTCATCTGGGGTCTCACCATCAAGAACTCTTACAAAGAGAGCGATCATTCCTTTGGTGATGACCGAGTCAGAATCAGCTAGATACTGCATTTTTCCGTCAAGGCAGTCGGCCGATAACCAGACCTGCGATTGGCAGCCTTTGATGAGATGATCGGAGGTCTGAAGCGCGGAATCCATCGAGGAAAGCTTCTTGCCCAAGCCAATCACGTATTCGTATCGCTCGGTCCAATCTTGGAAAAGGTCAAGTTCCTCAAGGAGTTCCTGCTGTTTCTCTTCAACGGTCACGGAGAAGACCTAGAGGCGGATTCAGAAAAAATCAACGAATCATCGTTCTAAACAAGCATTCTGAGTGCTTTCTCAAGCCCTTCACCTAGCCGATCCACTTCATCGGTCGTATTATAGCAGGCGAAAGAAGCTCTGAGAGTCCCGGTCATTTCAAATCGGGTCATGAGAGGTTGGCAGCAATGGTGCCCTGTTCTGAGGGCGAAGCCCATTTGGTCGAGGAGAGTAC
This sequence comes from Akkermansiaceae bacterium, assembly GCA_049889835.1. Lineage (GTDB taxonomy): Bacteria > Verrucomicrobiota > Verrucomicrobiia > Verrucomicrobiales > Akkermansiaceae > SW10. Next base: position 183,732 of record JBMHCQ010000035.1, on the reverse strand, counting down.
CCAAATCATAATGGTGAACGCCTTCGAAATTGAAGGAGAGAGCTCCGGTGCGATCCTTTGGCCCGAAAAGTTTGGCCCCGTCGAGTGATCCGATCACCTCCGCAGCCCGTTTTATCAGTTTCTCCTCGTGAGCTGCAATATTATCTATTCCCAAGGTGTTCACATAATCGAGTGCAGCAGCAAGGGCGATTCCACCTTCGATATTTGGGGTGCCTGCTTCGAATTTGAAGGGGGGATCATTGTAGGTGGTCTCTTCAAAAGTCACTTCCTTGATCATTTCTCCTCCTCCTCTCGGAGGGGATAAATCACAGAGTAAATCATGGCGACCGAAGAGGATACCGATACCAGTTGGGGCATAAACCTTGTGTCCTGAAAAAACGTAAAAATCACAATTAAGCAACTGAAGATCAATTGGTAAATGCGATATGGATTGTGCGCCATCAATCAAGGTGAGAGCTCCTGCAGCGCGGGCTTGTGAACAAATGTTAATAACCTTATTCACACTCCCGAAGGCGTTGGAGATATGGTTCACGGTGACCAGTTTGGTCCGCGCTGTTAGTAAATGTGAATAAGCTTCTAGATCCAGAGTGCCATCGTCGAGAACGGGAATGACTTTCAGACTTGCTCCCACTTGTTCACAAAGCATTTGCCAGGGAACGGTGTTGGAATGATGCTCGAGACCGGAGACGATGATTTCGTCGCCCTCCGTGATGAGCTTGGAGCGTCTCAGCGTGGATGCGACGATATTGATTGAGTCGGTTGTGCCAGAGGTGAAGATGATTTCCTCGCTACGAGAAGCATTGAGATGCCTTGCCACGGTTTCCCGTGCTTTCTCATGCGCTGTGGTCGCGCATTGAGACAAATGGTGAACTCCTCGGTGAATGTTTGAATTATAGCCCGTGTAGTAGCCGTGTGAAGCGTTCAGAACTGCCAAAGGTTTCTGGGTGGTCGCAGCGTTATCAAGGTAAACAAGGGGGTTCCCGTGAACGGTTTGTTCAAGGATGGGGAAGTGGGACCGGACGTCCTGAATATCGAGCGCGCTCACGGGAGGAGAAAACCACGATTTTCAGGAATTGCACGTTCGGAGTGAAGAATGGGCGAAATGCACGAGTTCGAAATCTACTTCCGGGCAAAGGGAAAGCGCGAAATGCCTGATAGGTCGGAGAGAGCGCGAGCTTGAATCAAGCCTCCATCAATCAGAAGCTGGCAAACGATTTCGCCTTGCTGATGGCCGACCTCCAGTGCAACTAATCCTCCTTCCTTGAGGTATGAGCCCACTTGTTCCGAAAATTGGCGCAAAAGAACCAGGCCGTCAGAACCGCTGAATAAGGCCATTTCCGGGTCATGGAGGACCTCCGGGGCCAGATCTTCTCTCTCAGATTCGCCAATGTAGGGAAGGTTTGCGACAATAAGATCAAATTTTCCTTCCAAAGCCGCAAAAAGGTGGGTTTCGACGAAAGTGGCTTCGACTTTTAAGGACGCCGCATTTTCCTGGGCAAGCCCAAGAGCATCTGGGGATAAGTCGGCCAGAACGAGCTCCTGGCAATCAACTCCAAGGGCTTTTGCGAGAGACAGCCCAATCACTCCGGAACCACACCCCAGATCAAGAACGCGCGCCGGGCGGGGGAATTTTTCCTGAAGTATTAAATCGACGAGTTCTTCGGTTTCGGGGCGGGGAATCAAGGCTCGGGAGTCGCTTTTAAAACTCTGTGAATAGAAGTGAACAACCCCGTTAATATGCTGAAGAGGAATGCGTTCCGATCGTTTCTTGAGCTTGCTACGAAGCGCCTCCAGCTGTGTTTCAAGGAGTGGTTCATCAAAACGAAGATAGAGATCCATGCGTTGTGCGCCCAGTTCGTGGGCAACAAGGAGCTCCATGTTCAAGCGCGCGTCTTCGATTCCCTTGGAGGAAAGAAAAGAGGCTCCTTTTTCGAGAACATCAAGAATTGTGGTCATGGGAGCCCAATACGAATAACAGTTACGAGTAACTGTGACTAAGCAATTTCCGCTTCTGCAAGTTTCTGCTCCATTTCGGCTTTTTGGAGATGTTCCGTGAATTCGTTGATGTCGCCATTGAGAATTCCTTCGATATTGTGTGAGGTGTGATTAATCCGATGATCGGTGACACGGGATTGAGGGAAGTTATAGGTCCGGATTTTCTCGGAGCGGTCTCCTGATCCGACGAGGGATTTCCGCTGCGCCGAGTAACTTTCGTGAGCTTCCCGTTGGGCCGCCTCAAAGAGCTTGGCTCGCAGAATCTGAAGGGCCTTCTCTTTGTTCTGGGTCTGGCTACGTCCATCTTGGGACTTTACTTGAATTCCGGTGGGGAGGTGCGTGACTTGGACGGCGGAGTCGGTGGTGTTGACATGCTGTCCACCGGGGCCGCCGGAGCGGGTGGCCTGGATATGGAGTTCCTCAGGCTTCAATTGAACATCCACTTCTTCGGCCTCGGGCATCACGGCCACGGTGACTGTGGAGGTATGGATTCGGCCTTGAGTCTCAGTCGCGGGGACGCGCTGGACGCGATGAACGCCGGATTCATACTTAAGAAAGCGAAAAACTTCCTCGCCTGTGACTTTGAGGATGACTTCCTTGAAGCCGCCCACATCAGAGGGAGAGCTCTCAAGGTGTTCACATTTCCATCCTCGGTCCTCGGTGTAGCGCTGGTAAAGTTTCATGAGCTCTCCGGCGAAAAGGGAGGCTTCATCGCCGCCGGCTCCGGCGCGAATCTCCAGAAGAGCATCGCGGTCCTCCGTTTCGTCCCGGGGAAGAAGGGCATATTGGACGTTTTCAAAGAGTTTTTCCTCTTTGAGACGGAGTGGTCCCAATTCTTCCTCGGCCATGGCCGCAAATTCAGGGTCGTCTCCCTTGGCGAGGTCCTCGTTTCCCTCGATATCGTTGAGGACCTGCTGGTATTCCAACCACATTTCCAGAAGCTTCTTCAATCCGCGGTGCTCTCGCATGATTTTGGTAGAAGTGGTTTGGTCGTTGAAGAACGCGGGATCGCTCATGAGTTCCTCGATCTCGGCAAGGCGGGCGGTCCGTTTTTCAATGAGAGGGGCGTAGTCCATGAAGATCGGAAAGCTCACGACTCGGGAGCCGAAGGTCAAGGGGGAAACAAGAGTTCGCGGTGATCGGGTAAGTTGCAAAATGAGGAAGGTTCCCGGGCTGAAAAATTGCGTGAATTCGGCGATTTCGAGGTTGCAAAGCTCACCAAGTGAACTTAAACAACCGCCGCCGGCACGTAAGTGTCACTGTGATAGTCCCATGGTGTAATTGGTAACACAGCTGATTTTGGTTCAGTCATTCAAGGTTCGAGTCCTTGTGGGACTGCCACTCATTCCGGGAGAATGGGTTTGGCATCTTGAGGTTTTTGGCGTTCAAGCTGGAGAAAGTTGAGGTCATGTGGATAGATTTTTAGTCGATAATTTGAGCTTCACAGAGTGCAAGAACATCTTGAAATGGACGTTGTTCCAGCATGCTGTAGGCATCGTGATTTGTGAGACGAACCTTCCTCCGGGCACCTTCGGGGAGATACCAGGAATAGCTGGTGGCTGGAGAGGTGATTCCGCAGAGAAAACGTGCGAGTTGGCGAGGGCTCCGGAGACCCGGCTGTTTGAGCGAAATGAGGTCTTGAAGGATTTGAACTTCATTTCGGTCAATTTCGGGGAGTGTATCAGAGGGGAGTTTCTGAGGTGGTGAATCCCCATGGCAGCGGGAGCAGTGGCCGCAAGGAGGGATTTGCTCGCCAAAATGGGATAGAAGAGATTGGTAGAGACAATTGGGGGCGAGAGCGTGATCGACGACTTGTTGTAGCCGGCTGAGATCCGAAGTTTCCCTGCGATGGAAAAGGTCGATGAGACGCTGGGTGATTGAGGAGCGGTTGTTGGGCTTTTTTATGAGCCGATATCCATGCCGAAGGCCTGCCGGTTTCACTGCGAGGTCGCCGAGGTCTTCGAGGCATCCGATGGCTTTTCGGATCTTTTCCACCGGCTCGTTCATTTCGATGGAGGCTTCAATAGGATTAATTTCGGTCCACTTTGAGGCCTTTTTTCCGGTCTCGAAGAGTCTGGTGAGAAAGCGTTTGCGATTGGTGCTATAGCCCTTCAGTAAGTGGTCGAGATTACGGGTAAAGCTGATCTTGTAAGTGGAGTAGAAAGGAGAAGTTGCTTTAAGAATTCCTTCGAGTTCCAGATAGGTGAGCAGGGTGTTGATGACGAGTGGTCGGATGTCATGGGATCGGGAAAGTTCATAAGTTGAAAGGTCAAACTCGCCACCTTCGGGGTGGTCGAGCAGAATGCGAAGGAGGGCGCGAAGTGCGTCTTTCTGCGGGGTGTCTCCAAAGGTAAAGTTAGCCAGGGTTCGGGTGTCGTCCTGACAGGCGAGGAGTTCGCAATGGGCGCTTTCTCCGTCGCGGCCAGCGCGTCCGATTTCCTGGGTGTAGTTCTCTAGGGATTTTGGAAGGTTGTAGTGATAAATTGCGCGGATATCTGCTTTGTCGATGCCCATGCCGAAGGCGATGGTGGCGCAAATCACAGGAGTTTTTCCGGACATGAATTCGTCTTGGATTTCAGCCCGGATTTCGGGCCGAAGACCCGCATGATAGGGGCGGGCCGGAAGTCCGTTCTTTTTTAAAAAAGCAGCTAGGGACTCGGCTCCGAATTGAAGAGTGGTGTAAATAATGGTTGGCTCGATTTCTCGCTGGGTGAGTTTTTGAAGGAGGTGTTCACGACGCGCGTTCCCGGTTAGAGGTGTAACGATGAGGTTGAGATTCGGGCGATAGTAGGTCAGTTGATGACGGTTTTTGGCTTTGATCCTGAAGTAGCGGCAGATATCGTCGGCGACTTTTGGAGTTGCGGTCGCGGTAAGGCAGAGGACACGTTCGATGCGGAGCTCCTCGACAAACTGAGTCAACTTAAGGTAGTCCGGCCGGAAGTTATGTCCCCACTCGGAGATACAATGGGCTTCATCAATCGCCAGGAGTGCGATGGAGGTGTTTCCAAGGCGTGCTCGGAATCTCTCGTTCGCCAGGCGTTCAGGGGCGACGTAGAGCATTTTGAGGCGCCCAGCGTCGAGATCGCGATAGACTTGCATCGCTTCATCGGGGGTGAGAGTGGAATCGAGGCGCGCGGCGGGAATGTCTTTGGCGAGGAGAGTATCGACCTGATCCTTCATGAGCGCAATGAGCGGTGAAACGACAAGGGTGAGACCATCGAGAAGAAGGGAGGGGAGTTGATAGCAGAGCGATTTTCCACCTCCGGTGGGGAAAATTGCCAAGGCGGAACCGCCGGACATGAGTGAATTAATGACTGCTTCCTGTCCATCGCGGAAATCAGAATGTCCGAAATGCTTCTTGAGGGCGGTGTGCAGGTGAGGCATGCCGGAATGTTATGAGTATTAAGATGGCGGGCCAATGGCCAACTGCCAGGAGTTTGAAATCTCTTAAGCTCAAAGTTGGTCGACGTTATTCCGGTCTGGGTGTGGGCTTGCCAAGGAGGAGAAAAGTCGCAGGATAGAGAGCAGTGAATCCACGTGCCCTTCTCTTAGTTCCTTTACTTTTGGTTGTGGCTTTAATTGGCGTGATGAGTTGCTCGGAGCAGTCAATCTCGCCTCTTTGGAAGCAATGGGCGGCAAATCGCGGTCCTCAATATGCGGAGTGGATCAGAAAGTCGCCCAAGATTACCTTACTACGCCGGCAGGTGAGTGGTCGTTATGACGGAGCTTCCTCCTGGGATAATATTGTGGCGACTGCCAGAGGGGGCAGAGCAAAGCGAAGTTGGTATGGAGCTGCTCCTGGGGGATATACCCGCCTCGACCCTCGGCTACTACGTGCCATGAAGACGTTGGCCCAAGATGGTTATAGTTTTACTGTGATTGCCCTTGCAGGAGGCTCACACAGCAGGGCTTCCCGACACTACGAAGGTTTGGCTTTCGATGTGGATACCATTAATGGGGAAAAGGTCCGTTACGGTTCTCCCCATTGGAGGGCATTTTTGCGTCGATGCGGCCAATTGGGAGCGACCGAGACTCTCGGTCCCGGCGATCGAGGACATTCCACTCATATTCACGCGGCTTGGCCTCGTTAAAGCAACCGGCGAACCATGAAGAAAACCACTTATCAAATCTCCGAGATTGGCGGGCTTTTTGCGATTGATGGAACTTTCGTCGAAAGTGAGGAAGTCGAGAGTGGTCATATCAATAACACCTTTCTGGCAACCTACGAGACAGACGATGGTGAGCGGAATCGCTATATTCTTCAGCGTATAAACGAGCACGTTTTCAAGGATCCACATGCGGTGCTTCAAAATGTGGCACGAGTGACGAAGCATATCAATCGACGCGTGTTTGCGCATAAGCAAGATTTCGGAGGTCAAACCCTCAACCTTTACCCAAGTCGTGATGGGAAATCTTATGTCGAAGGTGAAAGTGGCGGTGTCTGGCGTTGCTATAATTTCATTGAAGGTTGTGTGACTTATGATGTCGTGGAAAACACACGTCAGGCTTATCAAGCTGGAAAAGCCTTCGGTGCGTTTCAGGACCTTTTAAGTGATCTGCCCATTGATCGGATTGTGGAGACTATTCCAAATTTCCACGATACTCCCAAGCGATATGCTCGTCTGATGGAGGTGGTCGAGGTCGATCCGTTTGGCCGGCTCAAGGAGGTGCAGGAGGAGCTAGCTTTTATCCAGGCCAGAGAGATCGACACAAAAGTTCTTATCGATCATTTGGAAGCGGGGCGCCTTTCGCTGCGAGTGACGCACAATGATACGAAGCTCAATAACGTGATGATCGACGAGAAGACTGATGAAGCGGTATGCGTTATTGATTTGGACACGGTCATGCCGGGGCTCTCACTCTATGATTTTGGGGATCTCGTGCGGACCGCAACCAGTCCGGCAGAGGAGGATGAGAGTGATCTATCCAGAGTGACAATGCGGATGGGGATGTTTGAAGCGCTTGCCGAAGGTTATTTTGAGACAGCCGGCCGCTTTTTAAACCCACTGGAAAAGGAGCTTCTTCCGTTCTCCGGAAAGCTCATTACGCTGGAAGTTGCGATCCGGTTCCTTACCGACTATCTGGAAGGAGACGTGTATTTTAAATGCCACCGGGAAGGTCAGAATCTGGATCGTTGCCGGAATCAGTTGAAGCTTGTCGAATCGATCGAACAGCAAGAGGGGGCGATGGACGCTTTCGTTTCTAAATTGCGATAGTCTAAAAACGCTGAACTACGCCAAGATGTCTTTGATGACCTTGGCCGGCTTGACTCCGGTGAGCTTTTGATTGAGCCCTTGAAGAGGGATGGAGAGCTTGTGGTGGTCAAAGCCTACGAGCTTTAGCAGGGTGGCATGGAAGTCCCGAAGGTGAACCGGATTGTTCAGGGCACGGTATCCCATTTCGTCGGTTTCTCCGTAGGATAATCCGGGTTTGATCCCTGCGCCGGCCATCCATAGGGTGAAGGCGTTGGGGTTGTGGTCACGGCCCTTGAATGCCATTTTGGAGCCGTTACGGTTTTCCTGCATCGGGGTACGTCCAAACTCACCACTCCAGACGACGAGTGTATCATCAAGCATTCCGCGTTGTTTGAGGTCGGTCAGGAGGGCCGAAATCGGCTTGTCGATGGATTGGCACTTGGCGTTGAAGCCATGATTCAGCGCTTCTGATTTTGAAGATCCGTGTGAGTCCCAGCCCCAGTCGTAAAGCTGGATGAACCGGACTCCGTTTTCGGCCAGCCGCCTAGCTAGAAGGCAATTGTTGGCAAAGGATTCTTTGCCGGGTTTTGTGCCGTATGCCTCGTGCACATGCTCGGGCTCGTCATCGATGGTCATAACCTCGGGGACAGAAGTTTGCATCCTAAAGGCCATTTCATATTGGGCAATTCGGGTCACTGTCTCGGGATCGGCAATTTGGGAAAAGGTCTCGTGATTGAGCTTCTGAAGGGCGTCCAAAGCAGCGCGTCGAGATTTGCGGGAAAGACCTTGGGGGTTGGAGGTGTTCAGGACCGGGTCGCCGAAGGAGCGACATTGCACTCCCTGATAGACGGAGGGAAGAAAACCGGATCCCCAGAGCGATTTGCCAACCCGGGGAACGCGACCGCCGGAAAGGAGGACCATGAAGCCGGGAAGATTTTGGTTTTCCGATCCGAGCCCGTAAGTAACCCAAGAACCGATGGCAGGCGCGCCCAGTCTGGCCTGTCCGGTGTGAACCATCAGTTGAGCCGGGCCATGGTTGAATTGATCAGTGACCATGGTTTTGACGAAGCACAAATCGTCGGCGTGCTTCGCGAGATGAGGGAGTCGGTCAGAGATCCATGCGCCAGATTGTCCATGCTGTTTGAAGTCGAAGACCGGCCCCAGCATTTGCGGTGTTCCTTGAATGAAGGCGAAACGTTGGCCTTCGAGAAACTCTTGCGGACAGTCTTTCCCGTCATACTTCTTGAGCTCTGGTTTGTAGTCGAACAATTCAAGCTGGGAGGGGGCCCCGATCATGTGCAAGTAAATGACGCGCTTGACCTTGGGCGACATTTGAGGTGCCAAGGGTGCGAGAGGAGCAGCGGAATCATGCTGGATCTTCAGTGAGCCTGCTTGAGCGAGTTGGTTGGCAAGCCACATGCCGCCAAGACCAGTGGTGCAATCCCGAAGAAAATGACGCCGGGTTGTGTTCTGGAGATCAAGATAAGACATTGTTTCCTGATTACAACGAACCACTAATGAGGGTTCTTACAAGTGGTGTGTTGCTAGAGTTTAAAGTCCTTTGGGATGAGAAAAGCGCTACTCCAACCAGGCGATAGTCTTTCGAGAACTCATCGAGTCTTTCTCCACTAGGACGACCAGAAGAATGATGAAACTGAGGGTGGAAATGCCCTGATGTCTCAGCGGAAGAAGGCGCCATTTGCGCCAGGTTTTTTCATGAGTTCGCGAGTGTGAAATTGGGGTCAATCCCAGCATCAAGCGGAGTGGGTTCTTTGTGCCTGCTAGCAAGCCAAGCTGCAAAGGCGATCATGCCAGCGTTATCAGTCGTGAGGGCCGGAGGGGTGAGTCTGAGCTCAAATCCATTGCTGTTACAGGCCAGCTTCAGTTGTTCCTGAAGAGCTTTGTTGCAAGCAACTCCACCGGAAATGGTGATGATACGGTGTTTGAGTTCTTTGGCAGCTTTGATGGTTTTTTTAATCAAGCTGTCGGCGACAGCAGCTTGAAAGGAAGCGCATAAATCTGAGAGGTGGTCTTGTGGCTTCTCAAGCTTTTGAATTTGATAGAGAACGGCTGTCTTGAGACCGGAGAATGAGAAGTTGAGGGGCTGATCCTTGAGGTGAGCACGGGGAAATGTGAATGCGGAGGGGTTGCCGTCTCTCGCGTGCTTTTCGATTTCAGGTCCTCCGGGATAGCGGAGGTTCAGCATCCGGCCGACCTTGTCAAAAGCTTCTCCTGCAGCGTCATCGATCGTGCGACCGATTAGGCGGTAATCTCCAAATTCGCGACAGTCGATCAGTAGGGTGTGTCCACCGGAGACGATCAAGCCCAGGTGTGGGGGGATTGCGCCTTCATTTAAGAAAGGTGAAAGGAGGTGTCCTTCCATATGATTAATTCCATAGAAGGGCTTTTGGGTGGTTGCAGCCAAGCCTTTTGCGTAGGAAAAACCGACCAAAAGGGAAGATGCGAGTCCGGGGCCGCAAGTGGCAGCGAAGGCGTCTATCTGATCAAGGGTGACTCCAGCATCGGCAAGAGCTTGTTCGACGAGGGGACGAATTCGCTGGGCGTGGTTTCGACAAGCGACTTCGGGTACCACTCCGCCGTAGGCGCGGTGGATGTCGATCTGCGATGAGATCAGTGAGGTCAAAAGCCGTAGTTTTGCGCCTTCCTCGCAAATGATGGCGACGGCGGTTTCATCACAGGAGGATTCGATAGCGAGGATCACGAGCCGAGTTTGCCATTGAAGCTTGGAATTTGGGATCAAAAAACTCCGGATGCCGAAGCCGCCGGAGTTTTCAAATGCTTGTAGTGAGAATGGATTAAGCAATCTCAGCAGTGTGGAAGTCCTGCCAGTCCTCGAGGTTGTTGAGGTTAACCGCGTCGAGGATCGCGCCATTATCAGCAATGCCGACAGCGGAAAGAATTCCACCACGAGTTGCGTCGTCGTGATTGTAGCCTACGACGGCAGTGTTGTGCGCGTCAATCTTGGCTGCGTCCAGAGAGCCGCCATTTTGGTCAAGAACCCACTGCTCGCACTGGGTGTAGGTGGGCTTGTTTGTCTTGACGTATTCGAGAAAAGCCTCGCGATTGATGCCGAGAGCATCGAGCGTCATCTGGTCAAATCCAGCGCCGGCGGCGGGGTAGTCGGAGTGAAGCTTGCCGACGGCGTCGAGAGAAGCTTTCTGCCAGAGGCGTGGGAGGTGAAGGACACCGAGAGGGCCGGCGATACCGGATGTAATTACGGGGATGATTTGGCTCATATTAATGATGGGTTAGTTGGATTCTTGTTAGTAAGCCGAGGTAGTGTTTGGCTGCTGAGATAAGTCTATAAAGGGGGACTTGTATGGCAAATCATAAGTGCGGAAGAATTCAAATTTGCAACATCTGGGCCTACAGGCGAGAAATCGTTGGCTTTTGTGGTGGTGCCGTTTACTTTTGGCGTGTCGATGAAGTGCGACTCCTGTGATCAAAAGGCGACTGTGTTTTATACGCAAGTTACCGATGGTAAGATGAAGAAAACGGCTCTCTGTGAGGCATGTGCTGACCAGCAAGGGGTAACTGATCCCACCGGCCTCTTAATGGCCGAACAGTTAATGGGAAAGGTATCATCTTCAGAGTCTCCCTTCCCTCAGGCTGCTGATGCCGAGGTTCAAAGCTTGAAAGGCTCAAGCAAGTGTCCCGCTTGTGGTTTTACCATTGCCGACTATCAGAAGATCGGCCGTCTTGGATGCGGGGATTGTTATCGGGCCTTCCATCCAGATATATCCCAGCGCCTGCCTTCTCTTCATAAAGGCTTGGCTCACAGTGGTCGCATTCCTTCGGGAATGGTTGAACTCGAGCTCAAGCAGTCGCAGGAGAGTGAATTGAAGCAGAAGATGGACCGGGCGATTGCAGAAGAAAATTATGAAGAAGCCGCTAAACTTCGTGATGATCTTCAGGATATTACGGAAGCAGGGGAGGGGCAGTCATGATGCGATTCTCCACCCTCATGAAGCATCCTGCTGATTGGATGGCGGGACACGATGAAACGACGTCTGTGGTCGTCACCAGCCGAGTCCGCCTTGCCCGTAATCTCAGAGAGGTCCCCTTCCCAGGATGGGCTCAGAAAAGCGAACGTAAAGCTGTGCTGGAGCAGTTAAAGGGGCAGTTGGAGAAACATGCTTCCATGAACGCGGGGTTTTCTCATGAGCTCTCGGATTTGGATTCTCTTCAAAAACAAGTTTTAGTCGAAAGGCATCTCATCAGCCGTGAGCAAGCGGCTCGAAGCGAAGGCTGTGGCTCTGTGGTCAATCGTAAGCAAACTCTGAGCCTTATGATTAATGAGGAGGATCATCTCCGGATTCAGGCCATCAGGCCCAGTCTTCAACTCAAAGAGGCCTACGAGCTCGCTCTTTCGATCGATCAATATCTCGAAGAAAACGTTCAATATGCTTTTGATTCGAAGTGGGGCTACCTGACGGCTTGTCCAACCAATCTCGGAACAGGAATGCGTGCGTCATCGATGCTTCATCTGCCGGGGCTCGTTCTAAGTGATCAGATTGGGCAGGTCCTCAAGGGAATTGGTAAGTTGGGCTTAGCTGTGCGAGGGCTTTACGGGGAGGGAACTGAGTCCTTGGGGAATCTTTACCAGATTTCTAATCAATCCACGCTTGGTGAATCCGAGGAACAGATCCTTGAACGACTGACGAAAGTGATTGGTGATGTGGCTCGATATGAGCTGCAGGCTCGCGAAAAACTGATGCAGGATGATCCTTTGATGGTTCGTGACCGTATTGGACGCGCCTCGGGTATTTTGACATACGCCCAGATTATTGACTCGAAAGAGGCTCTTGGGCACCTTTCCATGCTTCGGCTTGGTGCCGATATCGATATTTTACCTGAGGAATTAATCGAAACCTGCGATCGCCTGTTCATGGAGACCCAGCCCGCGCACCTTCAGTGGCGTGCCGGACATAAGATTCCACCGGAAACCCGTGATGCGATGAGGGCACAAATGATTCGTGAGCAGTTGCAATCAGCCCTTCCACCTGCTATTGATATCTCAGAAACAAAACGTTAACTCTCGCCCCTTTTTTCCTGCAAAATTTCCATGAATAACTTCACCCCCAGGGCACAACAGGTCCTTGCTCTCGCCCGTAAAGAAGCGGATCGGTTTAATCATAATTACATTGGCACTGAGCACGTCCTCCTCGGGCTCATCAAGCTTGGTCAAGGCGTTGCTGTCAGCGTATTGGAGCGCATGGGTCTCGAGCTCGAGAACGTTCGCCACGAGGTTGAGAAAGAGGTTGGCTCCGGGCCCGAGCAAAAACCCTCGTCCAATATTCCATACACCCCACGGGTGAAAAAGGTGCTTTTACTCGCGAACAAGGAAGCTCAACAGTTGTCGCACTCTTATGTAGGCACCGAGCATATCCTTCTGGGACTTCTTCGTGAAGGCGAGGGGATGGCCTCACGCGTTTTGGAGCGCCTCAATGTTGATCTCCAGACAACTCGCAATGAGGTTTTGACTGAGATTGATCCCAATTTTTCAGATGAAGAGGGCGATGAAGATTTCGACTTTGAAGACGAAGGAGGTGGCTCGGACGGGGACTCTGAGCCCGGAGGGAAAACGAAAACACCTGCTCTCAAGGCCTTTGGTCGAGATCTGACCAAGCTTGCCAGTGAGAAGAAGCTCGATCCCGTCATCGGGCGTGCCTCGGAGATTGAACGGGTCATTCAGATCCTCTGCCGCCGAACCAAAAACAATCCCGTTCTCGTGGGAGAAGCTGGCGTTGGAAAAACTGCTATTGTGGAAGGTCTTGCGCAAGAAATTACCCTTGGCGAGGTTCCTGAAATTCTTCGTGAAAAGAAGGTGGTTACCTTGGACCTTGCTTTGATGGTTGCAGGCACGAAATATCGTGGTCAATTTGAAGAGCGGATCAAGGCGGTGATGGATGAGATCAAGAAGGTTGGGAACGTCATCCTTTTTATTGACGAGCTCCACACCATCGTGGGAGCTGGATCAGCGGAGGGAGCCATGGATGCCTCCAATATCATTAAGCCTGCCTTGAGCCGAGCTGAGCTCCAGTGCGTTGGTGCTACCACGCTGAATGAGTATCGAAAGCATATTGAAAAGGACTCTGCGCTTGAGCGTCGGTTCCAGCAGGTGAAAGTGGATGAGCCGACGACCGAAGATGCCATTGCGATTATGCATGGGCTTCGCGATAAATATGAAAGCCATCATAAGGTCCGCTACTCCAGTGAAGCTCTTGAGGCTTCAGTGAAGCTAACTTCACGGTATCTCACCACTCGTTTTCTTCCGGATAAGGCGATCGACGTGGTGGATGAAGCTGGTGCGCGTGCCCGAATTGGCACGATGACTCGCCCGCCTGAGCTCAAGAAGCTGGAGGCTCGTATTGCGGAAATCAATGAGGAAAAGGTCGGGGCGATTAACGACCAGGATTTTGAAAAAGCGGCTTCCCTTCGTGATGAAGAGAAAAACACCAAGAAGGAGCTTGACCAACAACTAGAGGGTTGGCGGGGAGATTCCGAAGAAAAGATCGTTGATATTTCCGAGGATGACATCATGGCGGTGGTTTCTAAGTGGACTGGTGTCCCGCTCCAACGAATGGAGAAGAAGGAAAAAGCGAAACTCCTCAACATGGAGAATGACCTCAAGTCGACTGTGATTGGACAGGACGAGGCTGTTGTTGCGATTTCCAAGGCTCTTCGTCGCTCCCGTGCCGATCTTAAGGATCCGAAGCGTCCTATTGGTTCATTCTTATTTCTGGGGCCTACCGGCGTTGGGAAAACCTACCTCGCGCGGAATCTGGCGAAGTTCATGTTTGGTGATGCCGAGTCGCTCATCCAGATTGATATGTCGGAATACATGGAGAAATTTAGCTCCAGCCGATTAATTGGTTCGCCTCCGGGATATGTCGGATATGAAGAAGGTGGCCAGCTTTCCGAAGCAGTCCGCCGCAAGCCCTACTCCGTGGTCCTTTTTGATGAGATCGAGAAAGCTCATCCGGACGTCATGAACCTCCTTCTCCAGATTCTGGAAGAGGGAATGGTGACTGATTCCTTTGGTCGAAAGATCGATTTCAGAAACACGATCATCATTCTGACATCCAATGTCGGAGCAGAAAGCATCAAGCGACAGACTAGTCTTGGCTTTGGGGCGATGCAGGAAGATGAAGCTGATTTCGAAGGCATGAAGGGCAAAATCGAGGGAACGGCCAAAAAGCATTTCCGTCCTGAGTTCCTCAATCGGCTCGATGAGTTGGTAGTCTTCCACATGCTTGAGAAAAAGGACCTCAACCGAATTGTCGATCTGGAGGTATCGAAACTTCTCGAGAGGCTCGAAGAAAAGGATATTTCCCTCAAAATCGACGAATCCGCTCGTGATCTTCTCGTTCTCGAGGGGTATGACCCAGACTACGGAGCTCGTCCAATGCGCCGGGCTGTCGAGCGCTTCCTCGAAGATCCGCTGGCCGAAGCTTTACTTGCGGGAGATATTAACGAAGGAAATAGCGTCACCGCCAAGGTGAAAAAGAATGCCACTGAGATCTCTTTCACTGTAAGAAAACGGAAAGAAAAGAAAACTTCCAAAGCGGAATAAGTTTGACCGGTTTTTGAACCTTCAAGCTATTTCCGCGGCTTTCCCTTAACGGTTTTTGGTTGAGCTGGGTTTCATTGCGGTCCTTTTGACTTAAAAAATCAGACCTGAACAAGTTCCTTCGGACCACAAAAAAGGCTCCGCTGTAACCAGGGGAGCCTCTGAAACAGGGGAGCTGGACATTTTACTGTTCGACCAGGCGGTAGAAGGCCTTTGCCTCTGCGGCTTGAGTCGCGGGTATAGTTCCGAGCCCGTCACCATCTCCATCGGTTTGCACGGTGACTTCCGGTTCGAGAGGAGCCCAATCACCGCTGAGAGTAACGGATTTCTCAACAAGATAGGTGCGGGAAGGGAGGCCCTTTACCAGCATCAGAAATTCTCCGCTGGCCTCTTTTGCGGTCGCCAGAATTTGAACAGATCCAAGAGGGTTTCCTGGTCCAGTGAGTTCAAAGCCATTGATTCCGAAAAGACGGCGATGGACGCCAGTGTTGGCGTAGGGAGTGAATCGAAGGACGACGTCATCTGATCCGCTGGCGCTAAATTCGGCGTTCACGGTCGAGGGAAGTTCCTCCGGATTGATAAAGCCATCTTCTGCTCCCTGATAGCGAATAGGAGATGCTGGAGTTCCTCCGTTGGTGCTATCGGTCATGGGGAAAGTCTGGTCATTATTTGGGCCAGAAATTACGGTGTAAGTGGCTCCGCCATCAGTCGAGATTTCGAAGAGAAATGGTGCATGCACGTTCTCGGTATCATGGTGGTAGGATCGCCAAGTGTAGGAAGCAGCAGGGAGGTTACCCAAGGTAAGCAGCATCCGGGTGGGGCTTCCTGTGGTGCCGTCATAGTCGCCGTTTCCTCCGTTTTCGGGGCGGGTATCAATCCCCAGCCAGTCTTCGAGAAGGTTGACGCGATCTCCATGCCAGTTGTCGTTATTTCCAGTAACACGTCCGATCGACTGCATGACGCGATTATCTCCGGAGTCAGGCCATGTGGGGGTGACGGTTACGTTGACACCAAAGGCCTCGTACGTCCCGGCAGTAAACTGATCCGCCTCTTCGTGGTTGGCATGATAGGAAGCGTAGCCGCGTTGATTTAGAAAGGCTTCGCTATCCTCGGGGTCAAACCCAAATGAGTCTCCGCCTCCGTTTTGACTCGAGTTGAAGTCCACAAAGAGTTGGTTTGGAAGGGGCATTGGGAATGAATTGATATCTCCATCGTTTGGATCACTAAACTGGCTGTATCCATCCAAATCTTGGTCCGGAATGGTCGCTCCGTCGCTCAGATCCGAGCCCGCCAGCGCTTCCCAGCTGTCACTGAAGTTGTCACCATCGGAATCAGTGAGAAGCGGGCTACTATTGAACTCGTTGATCTCCTGACCGTCAGTCAAACCGTCACCATCGGTATCGGTCAGAAAAGGGTTGGTCATTTCAGCAATCAATTCAATGCCATCTGCGAGGTCATCCCTATCAGTGTCATTGGAATCAATGGCGGTGTTCTGGTAATATTCAAACAGGTTGTTGAGATTATCTTGATCAAGGTCTGAGGTGGCATCCGCGACTTGGGAATCAAGGCCATCAATAGCATTTTCCACAAGGTCGGGAATCAGGTCGCCATCGGAATCGATAACGGGAGTAATTTCTAAACCATTCACGACGATAAAGGACTGGGTAGCGATGGTTTCATTTAGATTGTTGAGAGGCTCAACGATTTGGTAAGTGATCACAACAGGGGTATCGACACCTGAGGATTCAATAATCATGTTTGTGGTCGAAGGGAGGGCTTCTGCAGTTTCTCCACTGGCAACATCGAACTGCAAGCCGCTGGTGGCAAATTTTGAAAACACCGAGGTGTTGGTATTATTTGCATCTGTGAGAAGAACATCAAAGGAGCCATTCTGGTTGTCGACATCATGATGATGGGAAAGGTAAAGATATTTTCCGGCGGGGAGTCCAGTGAGGCTGATCCGCATTTGTGTAGGGTCGGTAGTTCCTCCTCCTCCGTTTGCGGCGCGGGAATCGACTCCAATCCAATCCCGAATCATGTCAACATCACGACCGCTATATCGCGCTGCTTGAGCGGCAGACCGATTGATGGCTCGTGTGACAGTGTTGGGTGCGTTATTGCCTCCCCCAAGGGGAAAATCGATTTCCACTTCAATTTCGGTTAAAGCGTCACCCAATCCCGGGGCGGGGTAAGACTGGCTTTGGTTGACTCCGCCGTCTTCCTGATCATTCGAAACATAGGGAAGATAGCCGGTGTTGTTGAAGGGGCCGCCATTTGCGGTTCCGCTAAAGTCCAGGAAAAACCCAGTAGAGCTCACAGGAAAGCTGTTAGGGTCATTGGGAGAGGTTGCTGGTGAAGCGTTTATTTCATCGTAGTCAGAGAAGAAGTCACCGTCGCTGTCGGAGAGGTTGGGATTACTTGAATAAGTATTCACTTCTTCGCCGTCGGTGAGTCCGTCGTTATCCGAATCCTCGTCATTGGGGTTTGTCTCGTCGCCGTCGCCCGGAGTTCCATTTGCGCCCTGGTATTCCTGGATGTTTGTAAGTCCATCGTTGTCGAGATCGTCGTTAGCGTCATCGGTCTCGGGATCGAGCCCGTTAACGGATTCGTAGATGTCGGGCATTCCATCGCCATCGGTGTCCCCGGTAACAGCAAGCTCAATCCCGTTCAGGGCGAATATTTGCTTATGCACAGCAGTGTTGGCATAAGGAGTGTAGCGAATTATGATATCATCTCCAGTAGCGTCAAAAACGTGATTCACAGTCGAGAAAAGATCACGTGGATCTCCGGATGCGGGGCTGCTTACGCCGTCCTGGGTATCTGGATTTGCCGGGTTTCCGTTCGGCGAAGAACTTGTCATGCTGAAGGTCTGGTCGTTATTGGGACCAGGAACGATGGTGAAGGTGGCGCCTTCGTTGGTTGAGATTTCCACCAAGAAATCGGTGTGGACGTTTTCGGTGTCATGATGGTAGCTCAGAAAGGCATACTCATCAGCAGGGACACCAGAGAGGGTGATAAGGAGGGAAGTTGCCGTCCCAGTTGTGCCGTCATAATCACCGTTTCCACCATTTCCAGTCCGGGTATCGATCCCGATAAAGTCAGTGATGAGATCCAGTTTTGAACCGCCCCAGTTATTGTCGTTACCAGTGGCCCGATCAATCATCTGCTGAACGGCGTTACTGCTGGTTTCCGGCCATGTCGGAGTCAGGGAGATCGTTGTTCCAAAGGCTGCGTATGACCTGGCGATAAAGTCAGTTTCCACTTCATGGCCGGCATCATAAGCCTGATAACCGCTTGCGTTCGTAGGGCCACCACCTTGGTTGGTGGAGTTGAAATCGATCAGGAGCGCCTGACCATTCACGGCCGAGGCCCATGCAGAGACACACAGAAAACTGAGTGAGAGTTTTGAGAAGCTTCGAGATTTCATGTTTGTTTGTTCGTGACCTAGGAGAATATGGAATCGAAAATGGCACGACAAGAAAAAGCCCCACCAAGATGGTGGAGCTTTTAAAACAGGAACGGTGGCACGGAGACTCGTTTAAAGCATCCAGCGAATAGGCTGGGGAAAGACACCAAGAATGATAATCAGGAATACGAGGGTGATCATAACATAAAGAGTCAGAGGGCGCACTTTGACTGGGGACTCATTCAGGGACTTCCGCCAATACATCGCGCGAATGATCTTAAAGTAGTAGTAAAAACCAGCTGCAACCCCAACAAATCCCAAAATTACGATTATCCAAAGCTCTCCGGCGACGGCTGCTTGGAAGGCGAAGAATTTGCCAATAAATCCTGCCGTGAGTGGAAGGCCTGCCAAGGCTCCGATGACGATGGTGGTGAGAAAGGCCAAAAGCGGATTGCGGGAACCGAGACCCTCAAAGGCGGCGATATCATCGGTTCCAGAGTCCCGATGCAGGGTGGCGAGGATGAAGAAAGCGGCAAAAGTCATGATCAGGTAGACCGTGAGGTAAAACGCAGTGATCTGAGTAGAAGTGAGGGCGCTGCTCTTATTCCAGGCGGCAATTCCAAGAAGAATGAAACCCGCATTGGCAATCGACGAGTAAGCGAGGAGGCGTTTGAAATTAGTCTGCGGGATCGCAGCGAGGTTTCCAAGAAGAATGGTGGCGCCAGCGAGCGTGGCTACAATGAAACCGGTCTTGTCCGCCGTGATCTCATTTGCAAAGTAGGGCTCGAGAACACGCAGCGCGACCGCGAAGCCAGAGGCTTTGGAGGCGACCGAGAGGAAGGCTGTGGTTGGAGTAGGGGCACCTTGATAAACATCAGGAATCCAGAGATGCATGGGAACGGCACCGACCTTGAAGGCAAGAGAAATGAGAATTAAAGAAAGGCCAAAGAGAAGGTAGGTGCCATTTGAATCACTTGCTCGCTCTGCGATAGCTGCGAGGTCCGTGGTCCCGGTGGCGCCGTAGATCCAAGAAATTCCATAAACAAGAAATCCAGTGGAAAGGGCCCCAAGAATGAGGAATTTTACTCCCGCTTCAAGGGAGCCGATGTTTCGACGCATGTAGGCGACGAGAATGTAAAGTGTGATGGTGGTCAGCTCGAGCGAGACAAAGAGGGAAACAAGGTCCTTGGCGGAGGCCATCCACATCATCCCGGCACAGGCAAAAAAGATCAGGCAGTAATATTCACCAGTGGAGTCTTCGCTATCGGGATTTGCGGTAAACCTCGCAAGAATACGGCGGTAGTCGAGCGTCAGCAGAATGGTAAAGATGCTCGCAACGATGGCAAAGCCTTTGAAAAACTTGGCCTGAGAATCCCAGGCGTAAAATCGAGCCATTTCGTTGTTGTTTGCTGGAGCTTCTGCGAAAAAGAGCAAAACGAGGCCAAGGATCATCGCGCCAATTCCAGAGCAGCCAATGAGGAACTTCTCCTTGGGCTGGATAAAGGCTTCGACCATGAGCAGGACGAGGCCAGCGAGAACGAGATAAATTTCTAACCAATGGGCAGGCATGAGGGCGGGATGTCTGAAATTTGAGAGTGAAGAGGATTACTGTCCGGCTTGCTCGGTTTGTGCTGAGTCGCACGCTTTGAAGCCACAGTCTGTGAGGAGGTTGAGCAGGCTGTTGGGATAGAGGCCGACGACCAGAAGAGCCGCGGCTAAAATAAGGGCCGGGATACGATCGCAGAAGGAAAGGTCCACGGCCTTTTCGGAATTTTTTCTGGGAGGACCTTGAAAGGTTTTACGGAACGCGCGGAGCATGTAAACGGCGCTGATCACAACTCCCCAGAGGGCAAAAATGGTTGCGACCTGAACGGAGCCGAGGGAGTTACCATCGTAAGCATAGAACCCGGAGAGAAAGACCATGACTTCACCGGCGAAGTTAGCGAGGCCTGGAAGACCGATGGAGGCCATCCCAGCGAGTCCGAAGAAGAAGCAGAGCGCCGGAGCGGCTTTAGCGAGGCCGCCTAGATCAGCCAGTTCAAGTGAGCCTGTGCGCTTGTGGACGTGATCGGAGAGACTGAATAGGAGCGCAATACTGATTCCGTGGGCAAACATCAGCACGACTGCGGCAGGGATGGCAATGGGGTTTGCTTCTGCACCGCCAGCTTCGATGAGAGCCGCAAGAGCTAGGAAGATGTAGCCCATGTGCATTACCGAGGAGTTTCCGAGCATGGAATCCAAGCGCTTCTGGTTAATGGTGACAAAGCCGACCCAAAGGATATTACCAAGGAGAAGAACGATCAGAAGGCCCAGCCAGTCCTGCATCCCTTCGGAAACAGCCGGGTAGAGGCGAATGAGGCCGTAAAGGCCGAATTTCTTGAGCACGCCCGCGTGAAGCATTGCCACCGGAGTCGGAGCTGCGGCGTAGGCAGGTGCAGCCCAAGAGTGAAAAGGGAAGAGGGAAATGAGCGTTCCAAACCCAATGATAAGAAAAAGAGCAATCCCTTTCTGCGCATCAGGAGCGATGCTGCCCGCAAGAATATCGCTCATCATCCAGCTTTCAGAACCGGACGCTTGGACAAGCCAGAGGAGGCCGGCGAGGAGGATGATAGAGCCGAAAGCTAGGTAGACTGTAATCTTCCAGGCAGCTTCCTTGCGGTCGCCTTTTCCGAGCATTCCAATCATCAGGAAAGTAGGGATCAGGGCGAGTTCGTGGAAGGCATAGAAGAAGAAGAGGTCGGTCGACAGAAAGGCTCCGATGGCTCCTGCTCCAATAAGAAGGCTGGAGGAATACCACAGTTTTTCGCGTCCTTCAGGAGCTCCGCCGTGGAGTATGGCCGCGAAGAGCACGATGACGCTCAGGAGAACCATGATCATGCTGATGCCGTCCGAAAAGCCGAGTGCTAAATGGATGCTGGGGGCGCTGAGGACCGGGAGGGAAAATGTCCAAACAGCGGACTTCCAGCAGAAGAGGCAACCGAGAGCCAAGAAGAGGGTCGCGCCCGAGGTGATGAGCGCAGCAAAACGGGCTTTCACGCCGCTGAGGACAAGAATGGCTCCAATGAGAGGAATGAGAACGAAGAGAAGGCTCATGAGAAAAATACCGTGAGATAGATGACAAGGATGACACCAAGTGCGAAGAGACCGGCGTAGCCTTGCAGGTTACCGGACTGCATCCGAGTGAAGATCTTACCGGCTCCCGCAGCGGCACGGGAGAGCCCGCCAACAAGAAGTCCGCCAATGACAAGCTCGTCGATGAAGTGAACAATGGCGGCGATCAAATCCTGACCATAACCGACAATCTTGGCGTAAAGCTCGTCGAGGTAGAATTTGTTTCGGAACACCTTGGCAATACCGTTATTTTCAAGTGGGTCAGACTCGGCGCTAAAGTAGAGCTTCCAAGCAAGAACGGCTCCGATAAGAAGAGAGGCTACTGAGGCGGTAAGGGCTGTGCTGCTGATCGGGAAGTTGCCGTAAAGGGGGGACATCCGGGATGCGACTGCCGAAAATCCGGTAGCGATGGAGAGAATCGCCAAAATACCAAGAGGGGCGATCATGAGCGGTCCGACCTCCTTGGCGTGGTCCGCATTGTCACTCCGAGGCTTGCCAAGGAAGGCAATAAAGAAAAGCCTGAGCATATAGAAAGTAGTTAGGCAGGCAACCAAGGCTGCGATCCCAAAAAGAACTGTGCTGTTTTGCAGGGCCGCTTCAAGGATTTGTTCTTTTGAATAAAAGCCAGCGGTGACGTAAGGGAATCCACAGAGAGCCAATGTTCCGATCAGGAAGGTCAGCGTGGTGATGGGCATTTTGCGCTTCAGTCCACCCATCCTCCAAATGTTCTGTTCGTGATGGCAGGCGTAAATCACCGCTCCGGAGCCGAGGAAGAGAAGAGCTTTGAACCAAGCGTGTGTGAAGAGGTGAAACATTCCGGCATCGGGATTCAAGAGACCCACGGCCATAACCATGTAACCAAGTTGCGAGAGAGTGGAGTAAGCGAGGATTTTCTTAATATCATCCTGCTGGGTTGCCATGAGGGCCGCAAGGAGGGAGGTGATTCCTCCGATCCAAGCGATGGTATGGACTCCCCAGAGGTCCCCTATGGTGTCTGCTCCGATGGAGAGGTAGAGTCGGGCCATCATGAAAACCCCGGCAGCAACCATCGTCGCGGCGTGAATGAGGGCGGAAACTGGAGTCGGACCTTCCATGGCATCTGGAAGCCAGACGTGAAGGGGCGCTTGAGCGGACTTGCCCATTGCACCCATGAAGATCAATAGGATCGCGGCACCGAGGACCGTGGAGGAGAACTCAGGCGACCCTTCAAAGAAGGTTTTGATCCCATCGAAGGTGAGAGCTGCGCTGTTGCCTCCGGCAACTCCCCATAACATGAGGATGCCAATCATAAATCCGAAGTCTCCAATCCGGTTTGTCAGAAACGCCTTCTTGGCGGCATCGGCGGCGGAGTTCTTTTCATACCAGTGGCCGATGAGGAGGTAGGAACTCAGTCCCACGAGCTCCCAGAAAATGAACATCATTATGAAGTTGGATGCCAGTACGATTCCGGTCATCGAAAACATGAAAAGCGAAAGCGCTCCAAAGTAACGGGCCTTCGCCTGATCATCCTTCATGTAGGATAGGGAGAAAAGATGCACCAGAAAGCCAACGCCGGTGACGACGAGCATCATGTTCTTTGCAAAGGAGTCGAGCTTGAGCCCGATTTCAAGGTCAAGACCTGAAAGGCTTGCCCATTTGAATGCAGTGTCTGAGGTCTCGCTGTTTCCCGCGAGTAGGAGTGCAATGACCAGAATAACTCCCGCGACCGCGGTGGCCACAAGAGCGGAGATGTTTTGAAGGCGTTTCAGCCCGAGGTGGATCGCCGCTGCCGAGAGGAGTGGCAGCGCGAGAAGTAACCAAGCAAGTGAATCCATGGATTAAAAAAATACAAAAAGATCGGTTAGCCGCGCATTGAAGTCAGGTCCTCGACGTTGATGGTCTGTCGCGCGCGGTAGAGGGCCACAATGATGGCAAGTCCAACCGCCACTTCGGCGGCTGCGACAGTGATGATGAAAAAGACGAGGACCTGCCCATCGAAATCAGGTAATCCATCGGCTCCTACGTAATGCCGGGAAAATGCGACTAATGTGATGTTTGCAGCAGCCAGCATCAGTTCGAGGCACATGAAAATGACAATGATGTTCCGGCGGATCATCACTCCGGCAAGACCGATAGCGAAGAGGAGCCCGGAGACAAAAAGGTATTCGTTGAGAGTGGCCATGAGGGGAATCAGGATTGAGGTGGCGCTGCAGAGGAGCTACGCTTGGACAGAACAACCACGCCAACCGTGGAAACAAGAAGGAGGATTCCCATCACCTGAAGTGGGAAGTTAAAGTCTTTGAAAAGAGTGAAACCGATTAGATTGGTATCTGGAAGCTTGGGAGACTTTTCATGGGTAAGGCTCTTATAAATCGCGCTCTGTTCCTCACGGGGAAGCACCTCACCTTGATCATCCATGAGCAATTCGCCGTCTTTTCCTCTCAGGCGATAGTCATCTGCTGCGGATGCCATGACCTCCGTTGTGATTTCGGAAAATTCATTCTCTTCCGGACCACTTTGAATGACCCCTAGAATTTGAATCACAAGAAGGAGGGGGAGGATTCCACCGGCGAAGATGGCGGGGGTCTTTAATTTCACTTTGGTTTCTTTCGAAAGATCCAAGAGCATGATGATGAAAATGAACAACACCATGATGGCACCTGCATAGACAAGGATCTGAATGATCCCGACAAAGTAGGCATTGAGACCAGTGAAAAGTCCCGCCATTCCGACGAACGAGAGGACCATCGAGAGCGCGCTCGAGACCGGATTGCGAAAGCTAATCAGCAAGATAGCACCGGTGACGGCGAGTGCTGAAAAAAGATAAAAAAAGAGAGTCGGCATGGCTTATTACTTGAGTTCGTTCCACTTGTTGACGAGCCCGACACGCTTGCCGCCAATCTCGTAGAGTCGATCCTTATCGTGGACCATGTCCGAGCGGTTTGTTCCGGTGACGATGTAATCAGGGCGGAGGTAAATGGCCTGTTCGGGGCAAACTTCCTCGCACATCCCGCAGTAAATGCAGCGGACCATATCGATATCAAATGCCTGAGGTCGTTTCTCGACCTTGGCCCACTCATCGTTGTCGGGGATTTCACCGGGAGTGATTTTGATTGCCTTGGGAGGGCAGATGAATTCACAAAGCTGGCAGGAAACACAACGCTCCCGATCCTTTTCGTCGGTGACCAGAGCGGGGGTTCCTCGGAAATACTCCGGCATGTGGTCATCCCACTTTTGCTCCGGATACTGCATCGTGATACCAACACCGGAAGAATTGAGGGAGTCCGCACCAGTTGATTTTCCAAGGATGGAGCGGAAGGCGTGCCGAAGCGTGATCGCCATCCCTTTGAAGAGAGCACCGAAATAAATCTTCTCTCCCGCAGAGAGATCAGGGCGTTTGACTTTGATGGTTGCCATGTTCAGAAGGTGAGAGGAAATTCAGATCGCGCGAGCGGTTTGTGCACTACCGGTAGCAGACTTGGCGATTTTTATGAGGATGATTGTTGCTATGATTAGCAGAACCATCGTCACTACCGTTCCAAGGAGCCCGAGAGAAGGGTAGGCGAGAACGATGGCGGTGAGAAAAATATTGAGGAGGGCTGCTTCGAAAAACACGATCCAGCCGAGGCCCATTAATTGATCATAGCGAAAGCGAGGGACGGTCCAGCGGACGAGGATGAAAAATAGGATAAAGACCGTCACTTTGGCCAGGAAGCAGCCCAAGTGAATCAGGCTGACCCACCAAACCCCGGTCGGAAGCATTTGATCGATTCCGAAACCGATGCTCCATCCACCGAAGAATAGGGTCACGATGAGGGCCGAGCCAATAATCATGGCAGCGTATTCCCCAAGGAAGAAGAGGGCGAACTTCATCGACGAATACTCCGTATGGTATCCGCCAACAAGTTCGGTCTCGCACTCTGGAAGATCGAACGGAGTTCGGTTGGTTTCAGCGAAGATCGAGGTCGTGAAAATAAAGAAGGTGATTCCGATGGGGATCAAGAGCAGCCAACGCTCCAGAGAAAGCCCCTCTCCCCAAAAAGGAGCAAGGAGCCAACCATGATTCGCCTGATATTCGACGATGTGGCCAAGGTTTAAGGTGCCGAAAACCATCAGAACAGGGATCAGTGAGAGGCCCAGAGCGATCTCATAGGAAATCATTTGGGCACAGGAGCGGACCCCTCCGAAGAAGGGATACTTGGAGTTGGAAGACCAACCCGCCAGGGTGATCCCGTAGACCGAGAGCGAAGCAATCGCGAAGATGAAGAGGGGGCCAACGCTGAGATCAGCCACTGCAAGAGCAACGGTATGCTCCCCGATTTCCATGGGGCTGCCAAAGGGAATGACGGCCATCGTGATCAGGGCAGGGACCATGGTCATGCATGGTGCCAACCAAAAGAAGGCTTTTCGGACGTATGAAGGGGTGAAGTCCTCTTTAAGGATAAATTTTAAGCCATCGGCTACAGGCTGCGTCAGTCCGCCTACAGGAAGAGCGAGATCCTTCTCAAAACCAAGGATAGTGAGGGGAACTCCGGTTCGGTTCGGTCCAACGCGGTCTTGAATGATTGCCGAAAAGCGGCGCTCGAAAATCACGCAAACACTCACAAAAGTAAGGGTGATGCCAAGAAAAACGCCAATCTTGATGGCGGCAGCGATGAGTAAAGTCGGATCCATTAGGATGGTAAAAACTGATTAGCCTACGATTTGCCCGCTTTCCTTGCGTGCTCTCTCTTGTTCGATAAGAGGGATGGTGGTGCCCGTCTCGGTGATTTGCACCCCAAGGTCACCAATAGAGCCAAAACTCTGGCCCTCAAAGGCTGAAACTGTAGCTGCGAGGTCTTTGATCACGCCGTCGACCGAAGCAGGGGCGGTGTAGGACTGATCAATCTCTGCGAGGAAGGCGGAAAGGAATTCCCAATCGTCTCGCGCTTCGCCCGGAGAAAGGATAGCTTGCATCGTTCTTTGGAGGCGGCCGGTAATGTTCACGTAGGTGGAGCGCTTCTCGGCAAATCCCGCCCCGGCAAAGACGACATTGCTTTCACCGGCGGTGCCATTGGTATGAGTGTTTGAAGAAACGAGATAATCGAGTCCTTTGATGTCATCAGCAGAGAATCCAGCCTCCTCGAGTAGATCTTCCTGAAGGGCTACGAGAGCCTTGATCCGACCGGAAGAAACAGCTTCGCGAATAGCATCAAGCTTGGCCGAAGGATCGTCGGTATCAAAAATAAGTGCAGCCCCCGTTGTGTTTGGATTGCGGTCCGAGGAGATCAGCTTTCCATCGGATTCACCATTGCGGGGAACAGTTGTAATAAGATCGGTGCCGAGTGCGTCCGCAAGTTTCTTGGCAAGGAATAGCTCCTCGTTGGACATGCGGGCCGAGGCTACGATGGCGATCTCATTGGGCTGTCTCATACGGAGTCCTTCCGCAGCTTTTTGAATCGCTTGAAGCCAAGTGGAAGCTGAAAACTGACCGTTTTCTCGCACAAGAGGGCTGGCAAGGCGGTCATCCGACTGGAGCGAGTGGAATGCAAGGCGATGACTATCAGGCATCCAGTTCGAGTTAACGTCGTCGTTTTGGCGAGGGGTAACCCGAAAAATTTCGTTTCCACGGGTCCAAATCACGGTGTTGCATCCGGTGCCGCAATTGATATCAATACTCTTGGTTTCCTTCAGGAACCAAACCCGCATTTGGAAGCGGAAGTCGTTTGAAGTTAGAGCACCGACGGGGCAAATGTCGGCGGTGTTGAGAGCGTAGTTGTTATCGAGACGGCGGCCAGGGTGCACAGTCACCGAAGTGTGGGTTCCGCGCTGGGAAAACCCGAGAACCGGGTCTTCGGCGACCTCGTCCATAAAGCGGATACAGCGGCTGCACATGATGCAGCGCTCATCGTCGAGCCGGATGTTCTCTCCGATGTCGACATTCTTTGGTTTCTTAATTTTGGACTCTTGAAAGCGGGAGGTTCCCCGGCCGTGCTGAACCGAGAACTCTTGGAGCTTACACTCACCAGCCTGATCGCAAATCGGGCAATCGAGAGGGTGGTTGATCAGGAGAAACTCCATCACACCCTCACGGACTGACTCGACGAGCTCGCCGGTAGTGCGGATCCCCATATTTTCAGCGACGGTATTGGCGCAAGCGATGACTGGACGCGGCATCCACCCGATTTCTTGGAAACCCTCGTCATTATAAGAGGGTTCCTCACCCGGAGCCAGCCGGGGCGGCATGCCCATCTGCACCAGACACATCCGGCAATTGCCTGGCGAGGAGAGCTTGGGATGGTAGCAGTAATGAGGGACTTCCTTTTCCGCCAATTTAGCGGCTTCAATCATCCGAGTGCCACGTGGGACTTGAATCCAGTGGCCATCAATCTGCACGTTAACCATGCCCTTTTCAGCGGCAAGGTCCTTTGGAAGCTTTTGATCGGCAATTGCCGTGGCGTCTTCGCTCATGGTCGGCGCGGGTTAAGAGTAGGGCATGGGATGCCCGTCGCACTGGGACTATGCAAGGATGATTCGGGTCCGTAAAGCGACTTTGTGAAAAATTTCACAAAGTCTCTTGGTTTGGTGAAGCAAATGAAATTTTTGAGTCAGCCGAACCGGTTTGGGTCTCATTTCTAAGCCCGTTTTTGAATCCGAGCGATTTACCGGAACCACTTTTTTTTGAGTCTTCGGGGAACCTCAGTGAGGAGTGCCGACTCCGCAAGATCGGAAGGCGCAACAACGGGTTCGTTTAAAGGAAGGTTTTTTGAGCTCCCGTAACGCTTAATAATGAGTTTGTAGGCAGCTTTGTTCTCAAGATTGTAGTCACTGAAAGTCTTTAGTTTGCAAATCTGAATTCCAGTTGCCCTCAAGTAGACCTTCCAAACAAGTTCAGAGCAGTAAAGAGAATCATCAGACCACCGAAATTTAAAGTCATAGTTTTTCCCGAGGTGGCTGTTGTGCCCATTGTGCGGCTTTGGCCAAAGAGGCGGGGTTTTGATTCTGGTCCGATCCTTCAGGCGACGTGCATGAAAGACTTTGGAGCGGGCTTTCCAGGTTTCGAGCGTGACAATCTTGACGGGTTGGACCGCTTCGAAGACATAAAGCTTTCCCGCTTTTTCAAAGATGACTCCGCAATGCGTGAAACTCGAATTGGTCGCAGCGCTTACCGCTTTGCCTTGAGCCCCTCCGGTATCTTGAAAAACGATGTCCCCGGTTTGGAGGCGTTCATTGGGTGGGTGGTGGCTTGTGTTGAAAAAAGGAAGAGCTTGGGCTGAGATCAAAGAAAGGCAAAGGGTAGTGGCAATCCCCATAATGGATCGTTTCTTTATAAAGAAATGATAGCGCAATGGAGGGGCACAGGATCATCGATTTTCGTGATGGCAGGATTGAAAGAGGTGATTGCGAAAAAGATGAGCGAAAGTTTGAATTAAATCTTGCAACCCCTTGTCCTGAACCGTATCTCCCCGCCGTCGCCGCGAGGCGACCCACGAACATTTCCGGGAAACGGGAAGCCTAATGGGTAGGTGGCCGAGTGGTTAAAGGCGGCAGACTGTAAATCTGCTCACGTAAGTGTACGCTGGTTCGAATCCAGCCCTGCCCACCAGCTTTCAATGAGGGAGTTACGAGGAATCGTAGCTCCCTTTTGTTTCAAGGAGTAGGAAGCGGTAACCCTAAAAACACCCTAAAAAACGGGCCGCAGAACATACCCGGCGTTGATTGTCTCGTCGGCCTCAGTTCCGTTTCCGAGAGCCATTTCACAATCAAACCTCGCATCATGAGGTGAAAGATGATAATGACCCCGACATGCTTTGGATTCTTTTTCCATGCGCCTTGATGTGGGGCATCGCGTCAGCTTTTTATGAACCCCAAAAAAAGGGAATAGGGCGCAAGTCTTGATGGGGATCGCCCTCTTTTCGGTATTTGCATTTGTATATACTGCCTCTAATGAGGGCGGTAAGATTAACCCTGATGCAATGATGGGGAAGGTTGTGAGTTACGTCTTATCAGGGTATATCTCAACGCTGGTGAAAGACCGCAAGAGTTAGAGATTCAATCGAGGTCCTGAATTAGAGGGTGGCGGTTTGTTGGTCGGAAACGGATTGGCCATCAGTGAGCGTCGAGAGGTGGTATTTGCCATGTCGCGCGAAGGGGAGGTCCTTTCGATTGATGAGAGAGGGGAGGGTTGTGACGGGTTCGCCGAGTTTGCCGCTGTTGATCTTCCATCCGTCAAGGGTGCCAGACTCAAAGCTGTAGCGGAGGTTTCCGACTGGCTTGAACTGATCGTGTTGGGTGGTGGCTTTGCCCGGCTTGCGTGCTGGAAGTTTGGGTTTTCGGGGGG
This sequence comes from Akkermansiaceae bacterium, assembly GCA_049889835.1. GTDB lineage: Bacteria > Verrucomicrobiota > Verrucomicrobiia > Verrucomicrobiales > Akkermansiaceae > SW10. Next base: position 154,132 of record JBMHCQ010000035.1, on the reverse strand, counting down.
GGGAGTTGTCGAGAACGGCTTGGAGCTCTTTGGCGATCTCGGGGTGTTTGTGGATGAGGTTTTGAGTTTGGTTAGGGTCGGCTTCGAGGTCGTAGAGTTGGGCGTTGGGGGCGTTCTTCTTGAAGGTTCCGGTGGCGAGGTCGATGTCGCTGTTGGGGGTGCCGACGAGCTTGGTGACATGGGGACCGCCCCAGGCGTGCTGATTAGGTTTGGAGCCGCCGAAGCCGCCGTCGCTTCGTGCCGGGATATATATCCACTTTCCTTTCCGGTAGGCCATGTGGGATGATTTGTGCGGGGTGATGAACATTTCCTTGCGGAGCGACTCTGCGGGGTTGCCGGTGAGGGCGGGGAGCATGTTGATGCTGTCTTTTGGATTCTCTAGTTTCTGTTCGGTGAGGGCGGCGAAGGTGGCGAGGAGGTCGACGCTGATGGTGAGTTGGTCGGAGGTGCTTCCGGCTTGGATTTTTTGAGGCCACCAAGCGATGAAGGGGACGCGGTGTCCGCCTTCCCAAATGCCGAATTTGGAGCCGAGGAGTTTGCCGTTGATGGAGTGTCCGAGTTTGGCGGCGGCGCGGCCGCCGAGGTTGAACATGCCGCCGTTATCACTGGTGATAAGGACAAGGGTGTTGTCGGCAACGCCGCTCTCTTCGAGGCTTTTCATGACCTCGCCGACGATCCAGTCGAGTTCGTGAACGAAGTCGCCGTAGACGCCGGACTCGCTTGTGCCCTGAAAACGCTTAGCGGGAGTGAAGGGGTGGTGGACATTGGTGGTGGAGAAGAAGCAGAAGAAGGGTTTTTTGTCGCGGGACTTGATCCACTCGGTGGCTTTTTTGGTGAGGGTGGTGCCGACTTCGTAGTCGTTGAAGCGTTTGTGGGCTTCGATGGCGCCTTTGAAGCCGTTCGGGCTGCGTTGAGCTTCCTGGGGTTTGATGGGCGTGATGGGGGTGACGTCTTTTTTGCCCCGGCCGACGTAGATGATCGGGTCGTTGGGGTCGCTGCCGACGATGCGGTCGTTTTCGACATAAACGTAAGGCGGGGCGCTGTTCACGACGGGCATGCCGAAGTAGTGGTCGAAACCGAGGTCTTGCGGTCCGGGGCGGAGGGGTTCTTTCCAATCGTTTTTGCCCTCCTTGAAACCGAGGTGCCATTTGCCGAAGACGGCGGTGTCGTATCCGCTCTTTTTGAAAAGGTCGGCGATGGTGAAGGTTTCGGTGGGGATGAGGAGGGGAGAGGTGATGGGAGCGGGGCCCCAGAGGCCTTTGCCATCGGCTCCGCGGAAGGGGTATTCGCCGGTGAGGAGCCCGTAGCGGGAAGGAGTGCAGACGGCGGAGGAAGAGTGGGCGTCGGTAAAGCGTTTTCCTTCGGCGGCCAGCCTGTCGATGTTGGGGGTTTTGAGTTTGGTGGCGCCGTAGCAGCCGAGATCGCCGTAGCCGAGATCGTCGGCGAAGACGAGGACGACGTTGGGGCGGTCTGAGCTTGCACTCGAGGGCTCGTCCGCAGGGACCGAATATCCTGAATTCGGTAGGCTAAATCCTAAAAGGAGAATAAAGAGAGGGCGCATGAGTTGGAATTCTACTTGAGGAGTGATTCCCGTTTCCCGTTGGTGGTTACGATATGAATCCCATGGGCGCGGGCTTTGGGATGGAAGAATTCCCAGACGACTTTTTTATCAGGGGTTATTTCGAAGATTTTAACTTTTTTGGGATTCTTTTGGCCGTAGCTGCAGATGATGGTGTTGCCATTGGAGAGGCGTTGGCCGCCGCAGGGGTCGGCGAAGCGTCCGGCGACGTCTTTGTTGGTGACTTTCCAGACGACTTGGCCTTCGGAGTCGAATTCCACGGTTTTGTTTCCGTTGGTGAGGTTGGCGACGGTGTTGCCATTTTCGAGGCGGATGGCGGTGAAGGGCCAGTTTTTGGCTTTGCGTCCGCCGAGTTCGGGAAGGTCGGTTTTGATTTCGTTCACGACGGTTCCGTCGGGTTTGTATTCCTTGATCTTGAAGGCGAGGAGATGGGGGACGAGATAGTTGCCGGAAGGGAGCTTGCGGGCCATGCGGGTTTGCATGTGGGCGTTGTCGGTTTCGGGGAGGAGCGGGACTTCGATGGCGATTTTTCTGTCCTTGGTGATTTCGAGAAGGCGAGGTTTGACGCCACGTTCGACGACGAGGGAGTTGCCGTTTTCGAGGCGAACGACGGTGCCGAGCTCCTTGTTTTCGGGTGACATTTTGTAGCTCCAAACGACCTTGTTGTCGGGGGTGATTTCCTTGGCGACGTTCCCAATGGAAAGAAGGACGTTTCCGTTTTTGAGGACGTAGCCGTCGCGTGCCTTCCCGGGGATGCGCCACTTCACTTCGCCGTCTTCGCCAACAAGGACGGTGGGGTTTCCGGCGATGAGGAAGGAGTGCTTGATGCCGGATTCGGAGACTTGCTTGCCGAAGGTCGGTTTTGCTTCTTTGGCCGAAGCGGGAGTAAGAGTGGCGGCGAGAAGGAGGGCAATGTTGATTGTGAATTCACTGGCTTTCATGGTCTACTTTTTAGCTGGTGTTGGGAGAGGGCTATTGAGTTCGAGGCGATTGGGTCCGGGGTCGAAGAAGCGGGAATTTTTGCCGATGCGGTTGTAGTCGCCGATGTCGGAGCGGGCCCACTCGGCGAGCTTGAGAAGTTCGGCGAGCTCTTCGGGATGTTCTTTGGCGAGGTTTTTGGTTTCGCCGATGTCGTTCCTAAGGTTGTAAAGATGGTGGCTGGTGAGAGGGACGGAGTCTTTTGGGGCGACGTGTTTTTTCCATCGGGTGATGTAGCCCTCTGGACTTTCTTCGTTTTTGAGCATCACTTTCCAATCGCCTTTTCGAACGGCCCGGAGGTAGTGGTGTTGGTAGTAGAAATACGGGCGATCGAGTTGGCTTTGTTCGCCGTGCCAGATTTTGGAAATGTCGATACCGTCGAGGGTGCGGTCGGAGGGGAGCTCGGCACCTGCAAGGGTTGAGAGGGTGGGCATGAAATCGATGGTGGCAGTGACGAGGTCGCAGGTGGTTCCGGCGGGAACTTTTCCGGGAGCTCTGACGATACAAGGGACCCGAAGTCCGCCTTCCCAGCAGGTTGTTTTTCCGGAACGGAGGGGGAGGGCGTGCCCACCGTGGGCCTTGCGGAGGAGCCATGGGCCGTTGTCGCTGGTGAAGATGACGTAGGTGTTGTCGTCGAGTCCGAGGTCTTTGACGGTTTGAAGAATGCGACCGGCATGGTGATCGATTTCCTCAATGACATCGCCATAGAAACCGCCTTTCGATTTTCCTCTAAATCCCTTCGAGGCGGCCAACTTGGTGTGTGGCATGGAATGGGCGAGATATACGAAAAAGGGGTCGCTTCTGTGGTCCTTAATGAATTGGATGGCTTCGTCGGTGTAACGCTTGGTTAAGGTGGCCATGTTGGCGTTTCGTTGGATCACTTTTTCGTTGCGAAGCAGGTGAACGACGCGGTCGTTGCTGGAGGGAGTGCCAAAAAAATAGTCGAAGCCCTGACCGCGTGGGAGGAGGTCGTCGATCCAAGTCTGCTGCGAGTGAGTGGCGAGGTCCCATTTACCGAAGGCACCGGATTTGTAGCCTTGGGGCTTAAGGACTTCGGCGATGGTCATCTCTTTCGAGTGGACGATGGGGTGGACTTCGCAGCGGTTTCCGATCTGAGCAACCCGCAGGGGATAGGAAGAGGTCATGAGGGCAGCTCGAGAGGGGCCGCAGATGGTTTGGGCGTAGAAGGACGTGAATTTCATTCCCTCTTTTGCCATGCGATCGAGATGAGGTGTGGCAATATCGGGTGAGCCGTAGCAGCCAAGGTCTTGGTAGCCCTGATCATCGGTGAAGATGATGACGAAGTTTGGTATGTTGGTCGCCTGAAGGAGGGAACAGATGAAGATCAGGGAGAGAAGAAACTTCATGAAGAGATAAAGAGTTACAAACGTATTTTGAGACCAAGAAAATTACGAACTTATTTGTTGGATTGCGAAGTTGGCTTTCTTCTATTTCTGAGCTTAGAGCCTACTGTGGAAATCGTCCCTGACTATCAGGGAGAGGGGGAAATGAGGCTGAAAGTGAGAGCATCGTCCTCAATCGGCCAGATCGACTCCTTAGATTCCCGATGGAAAAGACTTTTTCTGTGAAAAGGAGACACTTTTGCAAGAGTGGGAGTGAGGCCGATGAGCGCCCCAAAGATACCAAGAGAGAGGCGCCCGTATTTCGGCGTTTTTCCTTTTGAATGATTCGGGAGGTCCAATGCGGTGGTTGGGCTTTGAAGGAACGTGGGGACCACTCCAAAAGGGGTTCATGGGTTGCAGGAAGTCTATTTTTCAAATTACTAGGGCATGTGTGGAATCCCCGTTGATCTTCTCGTGAGCAGGGATGGTAGGATATCTACCCATCAAGGTTAGAGAGACAGGAATACACGATTGCACTTTAGGATGGAGTGATGATCTGGTTTTTATGTAGTTCTACACCGAATATGAAACGACTCGCTTTGACTTTAGCTCTAGCTACGACATTGGTTGTTCCCTTTTTCCTCTTCGCCGAAAAGAAGGAGCCAGAGACTAAAAAGATTGTCTTGATTGCCGGGAGCCGGAGTCATGCTTCCGGGGAGCATGAGTTTCGGGCAGGGTGCCTGTTATTGGCGAAGATTCTCAATGAAGAAAGTGGTTTGAATGTCGAGGCGGTTGTTGTTGGAAAAGATTGGAAGAAAGATAAGTCAGTTCTCGATGATGCTGACGCCATCTTCATCTTCGCAGATGGGGTGAGCGGCATCGCCGGTGAGTGGGAGTTTCTCGATCAGCTGGCGAAGGAAGGGGTGGGGATGACTTTCATGCATTATGCGGTTCACCCTAATCCAAAGATGGGAGAACGGTATTACCGGCCCTGGATTGGTGGGGCGATGGAATCGGGTTGGTCAGTCAACCCACACTGGGTCGCTGATTTGGAGGTGATGCAAGGACATGAAATCGCGCGAGGAGTTCCTGAGAAGGTAACCTGCCTCGATGAATTTTATTACAATATGCGCTTCATCAAGGATCGTGGGAAGGTGCTCGATCTGGTAACTGCGACTCCTAGCCGCGACAACATGTATCGTTACATCAATCTGTGGAATCAGCACGGAGTTGACGGCTTGGGCAAAGAGCAAACTCTCATGTGGGGTTATGAGCGCCCGAATGGTGGACGTGGTGTCGGTTTTACGGGAGGGCACTATCATCATGGATGGGCCATCGATGGCTTTCGCACTGTTGTTCTCAACGCGATCATCTGGACTGCCGGTCTTGAAGTTCCCGAAGGAGGCGTGAAGTCCAAGCCACTGACCGAGGATGCTCTGAATGAAAATCTCGATTTTTACGGGGAAAAGACGAGGCGTCTCAAGCTGCCAAATCCGGACGGCTGGAAAAGGCTGAGGCCTGCGAAGGTGGACAAGCGTCGAGAAGCGAGATTTAAAAAGTAGGTTGGAGTGTGCTCGAAATGAGAATGAGGCAGTTGGTATTGCTGGTTTCAGGTTTTATTCTGAATGTTCAAGGCGGGCATGCTGGGGAGGTTCCTGCGGGGCTTTTGGGGGACTGGTCCTTGGAGCTTTCGTCAAAGGAGCCGTCTTGGTTAAGAATCGTTGATGACGAGCAGAACGGGCCTCTTGTATACCTTCGTATTTTTGTAGGCCCGAAAGGACCGTTTAAGGTTACCAAGATCGAGGATGGTGAGGTTCATTTTTTGCGCTTATCGAAAAAGAACACCAAGGCTGGAAGAGTAAGCGTGGAAACGAAGGTGCAAGTTGGTTTGATCGATGGTCAGCTCAGTGGAAAAATTCTTCGACCAAGCGCTCAAGGAATCCAAACGGTGACTTTCACGGGAGAAAAAATTCCGATGATGCCCAAGGACGCTCCGGATCTCTCCAAGGTGAAGTTTGGAGAAGCGATTTCCTTGTTCAATGGCAAGAATCTCGATGGCTGGCGGCCTAATGAATTTGACAAAATCAATGGCTGGAGTGTGGAGGGGGGCTTGCTGGTGAATAAGACGACCAAGACTGACTTTAGCGCAACTGGAGATCATGCCAATTTAAGAACTGTCGCCGAGTTTACGGACTTTAAATTGTATGCCGAGTTTCTCATTGAGGAAAATCGAAACAGCGGAATCTATTTACGCGGGATGTATGAAGCACAAGTGGTGGATCGCGATAGTCGCATGCAAGGAAAAATCGGGCCGGGTTCAATTTTTGGTGAGATCTTGCCGACTCGAAATGCGGGAAAGGCTGGTGGACAATGGCAAAGTTATGAGCTCACTCTTGTTGACCGTCATGTGACTGTGGTTCTCAATGGTATTACGGTGATTGACAATCACGCGATCGATCAACCGACTGCTGGAGCGATTGTAACTCACCCCATGAAGCCCGGACCAATCTACCTGCAGGGCGATCACACGGCGGTGAAATACCGGAATATTTACCTCTCTCCCGTGGTGAAGTAGGCCGGCTTTTGAGCCAAGCTTTCCTTGGTTTCCAGCGGTTAAGTCTCAGTTCTTGGACTCCAATGAACGAAGTCGAGGGGGGGAAGGGTCACTTTCGATGAGTTGAATGGTTTCAGTGAGGAGCTTGAGTCTCTCTTGGGAAAAGCCTCGTTGCCCTTGAAGTATCGATTGGACCTCCTTGAGGTCCGGAAGGATTGATTTGGCTGACCCACGGTAGCTTCTGAGAATGTTCATGCTGCGTTTAAAGCGGCCATTGAACCCCCAGCGATTTACTCCGAGGACTTCGATGATTTGCGGGAGACCTTCCTTAATATGGAACTTTGAAAAGAGTTCCAGACCGCTGAGGCGAATACCGTCAGCAAACATGATTCCGCTCGGAGCTGCTTGTGCGATTGCTGCATGGATTGCTGGAAGAAGAGGTTGAATTTCCTCCTCGGAAAGATTGCTCAAAACCCTGGCGAGCGTCCCCCGGGCGCGGCCGTCCTCGTTGGTGAGACCATTTTGGATCGCGTTAAAAAGTTTTGATTGATCGACATTCTCAAACGGGTGTCGAAAGAGACCCTTGCGGTTGTCGAAAAGAGCGAAGCAGAGATAGCGATTGAGCATTCCCCGGGGGTCATTCTCTCGGTCGCTTTTGGAGAGGAGAGAGAGAAGGTCGGGCACTGCTGGCATGGCGGGTTTCCCGATGGCGGCAAGTGCGTCTGCGGCCTTAACCTGCAGCCAGAGGTGGTCAGATTGAAGAAGCGCCCGGAGGCGGGGAACTGCGTTTCGGGCATCTTCTTTAAGCTCGCCGATGGCTTCGCAGCCGCCGAGTTGGGCGTGGAGCTTATCTTCCTCGAGAAGAGCGAGGACTGCACCCATGTTTACGTCTTTCATTTTCCCAAGTGCAATTGCTGAACGATTTCGAACCACGGGGGACCAGCTTTTTAAGCCGGCAAGGAGCTGTGCTTCGTTGCGGTTCTTGTAAGGGTGGCGCACCTCTCGGGGGCTCCACTCACGGCCATCTTCGACAAGTTGGGCGGCTCTTTCTTGGTCCAGTTGCTCGACGATGTTTTGATGTTTTCCCGTAAGGTAAATTTTTCGAAGAGGCTGGGCGTAGGCAAGAAGGTAGGCCCCGGTGGCATTCCAGTTTCGATAGCTGTCGGGGCGCGATTGTGCGGGGCCTTGGTGAAGAAAGGTTCCGTTGTGTCGGCGGGCGAGATCAAAATACCATCCATACTCCTCCAGCCAAGCACCTGTGGCGTTTTTTCCTGAAAGGGCAACCGCTGGAAGGGACCAGAAGATGTTGAAAAAGTTTCCGGTATGGCCGGTTTCGCGTTCACTCCCATGGGAAGCGGTGCTCATGTGAGAGAAATAGGTCGCGGCCTCGGTATCGCCGAGGAGGTTGAACAGAATGGCAGCAGCTCCATTTTTTCCATTATCATCGTGCGATTCGATCCACGGATGATGGTCACCGTAGGGGATGCTTCCTTTGCCTACGTAGAAACGAATCAGCAGAGTGCTTTTGGTGATGGCTTCGTTGACCATTGGATCGCGCACGCCAGCAGCACGTGCAAGGACCAGCGCGGTGGTCAGTGGGATACCCGGTGCGTTCATCATTCCGTAGCCGGAGAGGACGCCATTGGTTTGAATGAACCGGTGCCCCCAAGAGCCGACAACGCTTTGACCTTCCGCGATTTCTTTCGCTAAACGCTCCAGCTCCGGCATGAATTGCTGATCGCCGGTAGCCAGAGTGTATTCTGCTACGAGAATAGTGATCGGGCCATAGAACCAGCTGTGGAGTGAACGGCGGCCGAGGTCGGAGTATGTCGAGAGCTTTTTTACCTGCTCGCGAATGAGAGGGAGATAGTCGGGATTCCCGCTGGCGAGCAGAGCAAGAGCGTTGAGGGATCGGGTGATGGGATTTCCCTCTTCAGGATTTTCTTTGACGTGCTTTGCAAGAGCCGCACAACCGAGTTTCAAAATTTGCTGAGATTTTGCGCAGTCAAATGGCGCAGTCTTGGAATAAGAGCCGATAATCGGGAGCTTTAAGGTGAGGTTATCCTTCACGCCATTCCGCCAGCAAAAGAGCGAGAGCAGACCTGTGGTTTCGGCCCGTGAAATGGCTTGGGCGAGCTCGATCCGGGCATCACGAGCAAACGATTTCTGATTGATGCCGAGAATAACGTCTCCAACCTTAAGCACTCCGTGAGCAGGGGAGTTAGGGATGACCTTTTGAACCAGGATTTGACGAGCCTCGGCGGTGTCCATCCGGCTGCTGTAAATCCAACCCCGGGCGCCGATAGGCCCCAGATTCCAATCGTGGTTGGCCCCCTCGGGAACCGGATCACCTTGGGTGAAATCCGGATTTACTCCTGACTTTGGAGACGCTGCGAAAGCCCAGCCTGAAAGGATAAAGAAGAATAAGAGCTTCATGGGATGAAGTTGAGCTTGTTGAGAAATCGGATGCTCGATTTAAGGGTCTTTTCGTAAGCTTTCTGACCTTTTGAACGATTAAAAAAGCCATGTTTGGCTCCTTTGAACTCCTCGAGGGTGCACTTGTTCCCAGTTTCGACCATGAGTTCGGTGAAACGAGCGGCATTTTCGAAAGGCACTGTTGTGTCGGCAGTGCCGTGGAAAACGAGAGTGGGAGGAAGGCCTTTTCGAAGGTGATGACACGGGGAAAGGGTGGTTCTCTGTTCCTCGGAGAAGCGAGCGGCTCCAAAGCCTTTCTTGGTTGTGTCCAGCACGGGATTAAAGAGAAGCAAGGCATTGGGGGTAGAGCTGATGGATTTGACTTCGCCATCTTCCTCAAAGCCCTTGATGATGGCGGTGCAAGCGGCGACATGACCACCGGCGGACCCCCCGGCTGCGACGATCCGGCCAGGATCGACGCCTAACCTTGTAGAATTCTGACGAACCCAACGGATGGCTGACTTTCCGTCTTTGACACATTCAAAGGGGGTGGTTCTGTGTCGGGAGCGCACCCGGTAGTCGGCGCAAAAGGCAAACATCCCCTGATTTGCAAGAGCGCGTGCTTGGTCGTGAAATTGCCGGGTCGTCCCGCCATTCCAGCCGCCGCCGAAAAAAAAGACAATGGCTGGCCTTAGGTCTGATTTTTTGAGGTTTTTAGGTTCAAAAACATCCACTTTCAAAGCGACTTTACCAATGGTTTTGTAGGTCTCTACGCGATCAGGTTTTGACTGGGCGGATGCGATATTAAAGGCGAGGAGAAATAAAAGGAAAACGCGGCACATGGAACAGGGTTAAGGTTACTGAAGGATAAAACCCACCAGGGAGCAATTTTTATACACAAAAGAGAATATTTTTGATGATTTTAAGGTTAGGAATCACCGTAAGTGCTCGTAGTATGATATATGAATTGGTTGGGGAGCAGATCGTGGCTTAAAGGGTTTTGGGGCCTCTGTCTGATCTCGAAGATCCAGGCTCAAGAAGTGAATTTCAGCGAAGAGGTCGAACCGCTTTTTCGGGAGAACTGCATCAGGTGCCACGGCGAGGACAAAACGAAGTCGGGTCTGCGCCTCGACCAGCGTGTTGCGATGCTTCGAGGGGGGGATTCGGGCCTTGCGACGATTGTGCCGGGTCATTCAGAGAAAAGTTATCTTATCGAGGTCGTGAGCGATCACGACTCCGATATGCTGATGCCCCCGAAGGGAGATCCTTTAACCTCCAAGCAAGTGGCGCTTCTCGCGAAATGGGTCGATGAGGGCGCTCATTGGCCGGGGCAAATGGACGCCGTTTTGGAATCGGCCACAACGGATCATTGGTCCTTTCAGGAGGTGAGGAGACCGCAAGTTCCCGGGAACGAGGTGAATCCGATTGATTCGTTCCTTTTAAGGAAGCTTCAGGAGTCGGATATTGATCCGAATTCTGAGGCGGATGCCAGAAGCCTGATTCGTCGTGCTTCTGTCATTTTGACCGGACTCCCTCCAACGCCATCTGAGGTAGAAGTATTCACCAAGGAGTATGAAAAAAACCCGGACGCTGCCTACGAGGGGCTTGTTGATCGTCTGCTGGCTTCAAAGCACTACGGCGAACGCTGGGCACAGCATTGGCTGGATGTTATCCGCTGGGCGGAGACGAATGGCTCTGAGTCAAACCTCTATCGGAAAGGCGCATGGCGTTATCGGGACTACGTTGTAAATGCCTTCAATAACGATCTCCCTTACAATCGCTTCATCACTGAACAGCTTGCTGGAGACCGTTTAGGTGCTGGTGAGGCGACTGGATTTTTGGTGGCAGGGCCCCATGTCCCGGCAGCGACAGTGGGACGCGTTCCTGCTGCCATTCGGCAGGCGCGAGCAGACCGAATGGACGAGGTGATCCAAACGGTCAGTGCCTCAATGCTCGGCGTTACCGTCTCATGTGCGCGGTGTCACAATCACAAGTTCGATCCAGTGACCATTCAAGATTATTACTCCATGGCGGCGGTCTTTCAGGGGGTGGAATTTGGGGGGCGACGTCCGGAGTTAGGGAAAGACCATCCTGCCAAGAAGAGAGCGACAAAAATTTATCCCAAGCTCAATGAGGAGCGGAAAATCCTCCGTGAAGCTTTTGGATTTTGGGAAGAGAACTGGGGAGGCTACGTTGATATGGCTTTTCCCAAGACCAAAACCAAGACTCTCCGGGTCGAGTTCATGGCAGCCAAGGTGTTCATTGACGAGTTGGAGGTTTTTGGACCATCCGACTATCGTGTGAACCTGGCGCACCGTTCAAAAGGCACGATTTTGGCAGAGGACCCGGGAATGATTGATGAAGGGAGCCCGGTATCGAAGGCCAATGACGGTGAATATGGGACAATGGTCTGGAAGGGTTTTGCTCCGAAGGGGAGTAAAAAGAAGCCGTGGGTTGAAATCCGCTTTAGGGAAGAGCAGGAGGTCAATCGATTCCGTTTCAGCTCAAATCGGGAATATTACTTCGAAACAGATTATTTGGCGAAAATGCCCAACGGTAGGTTTCCGGGCTATCGAATTCTTGCGCTTGAAAGCAATGGCTCCTGGAAGGAAGTAGGGAATAGCAATAAGGCTCGCGTAGCGGCTCAGAAAAACCCTGCCATCAAGGCCTCCAAGGCGCGACTTCAACAAGCGATCAGGGCCCTTTCAGATGAGGGTCCTGCGCATTCTTTCATTGGGCGATTTATTGAGCCAGTCGTTACGAGGGTCCTGAGTCGCGGAAGTCCCGAGAATCCCCGTGATGAGGTCATGCCTGCGGGTTTTAGCATTTTGAACGCGGACCTCGGGCTTGATTCCAATACTCCAGATTCCGACCGGAGGTTGAGCTATGCAAAGTGGATGACAGAGCCAAATCATCCTTTGACCTCCCGCGTGATGGTCAATCGCTTGTGGCATCATATTTTTGGAACAGGGATTGTTCCGACCACTTCAGACTTTGGAGTAGCGGGCGCGAGACCTTCCCATCCCGAGTTGCTGGATTGGCTCGCCTCGGAGTTTATGGAGAAGGGTTGGTCCACCAAAAATATGGTCCGCTTAATGGTGACCTCAAAAGCTTTTCGGCGATCCAGCCTGCCAAGCAGCTTGGCGATTCAAAAAGATGCGGGATCGTTCCTTTTGTGGCGTTATCCGCCACGTCGGGTTGAAGCAGAGGTGATCCGTGACGGGATCTTGCAAGCCTCCGGAAAGCTCGATCCGCGGCTTGGAGGAAAAAGCTTCCGCATTCACAACGTAAAAAAAACCTATTCCCAGTGGGAAGTGGTCAATAATCACGGCCCGGAGACCTGGAGGCGGATGCTCTATCAAGAACGGATGCGAAGGGTTGATGATCAGATTTTTACGGCATTTGATTTCCCTGATTGTGGGCAGGTTCGCGCGAAGAGGCCTGTTTCCACAACGCCGTTGCAAGCTCTCAATCTTCTCAATAGCCCTTTCGTGATTGAGCAATCAGGCTTGATCGCCGAGCGGGTAGAAAGGGAGGCGGGGGGGACGAAAGAAACCCAAGTGCGCCAGGCGTTTCAATTGCTTCTCAGCCGCGACCCAAAACCTGAAGAGCTGGCCGCCGGTTTGGAGGTTGAGCTCGACATCCTTTGCCGCAGTTTAATTAACACCAACGAGTTTGCCTTCCTTCCATGAGGATCATTAAATCCCTTTTTGTCGCTTCTCTGATGGTGCTTCCGTTAGTAGCGAAGAAGCCCAACGTCCTGTTTATCGCGATTGATGATCTCCGACCGGAGCTCGGATGTTATGGTTCCAAGTTGGTGAAATCTCCCAACCTTGATGCTCTGGCAGCGAAAGGCTTGCGCTTTGATCGCGCATACTGTCAGGAGGCGATTTGTGCGCCATCGCGGGCGAGTTTGCTTTCGGGCACCCGCCCCGATACCAACGGGATTACCCACAACTACGTTGAGTTTCGCGATCTCAATCCCGACCTCCTCACTCTCCCGGAGCACTTTATCGCCCAAGGATACGAGACGGCATACACCGGGAAGATCTATCACCGCTATCCGGACAAAAAATCGTGGAGTCGTGAGGCTGCGATCCACAAGATGCAGGTAAAGAAGCCTCGGTCGACCTTCGCCCTTCCTGCAAATGTCGAACTCAAAAAGAAAAATTTTTCTGAGATGTTTGAGAAGTATGGTGAGGCGGCCAGACGCGGTTTGGCCAGTGGGCCTGCTTATGAGTCGGCAGATGTTCCGGATCACACCTACATCGATGGCTACAATACCGAACTTGCTATCGAGACGGTTAAAGAAATGGCCGCTGATCCCGAGAAGCCTTTTTTTATGGCGCTCGGATTTAAACTCCCACACCTCAATTGGGTCGCCCCCAAGAAGTATTGGGACCTTTACGATCGTGGGAAAATTCCGCTCGCGACGCAAACCAAGGGGCCCGAGGGGGGCGCGGAGATGGGGCTTCATGCTTCCTTTGAACTCCGTACCCGTGCAGGGATTCCAAAGCTCGGACCGATCGGTGACGATCTCTCTCGCACTCTGCGCCACGCTTATTTTGCGAGTGTAAGTTATGTTGATGCTCTGATTGGTAAGATGCTCGACACCCTCGACGAGGAAGGCTTGCGTGATAACACCATCATCATTGTTTGGGGTGATCATGGCTGGCATCTCGGTGAAATGGGAATCTGGGGAAAGGCTACTAATTATGAAATTTCGGCGCGGGTTCCTCTCATCGTTTCGACGCCTTGGATGGAAGCAAAAGGGAAAAGCAGTAAGGCCCTCGTGGAACTTCTGGATATCTATCCCACTCTGTGTGATCTCGCGGGGATTACCAAGCCTGATCACATTGAAGGTCAGAGCTTTGCTCCCCTTCTTGATCAGCCTGATTTAGAATGGAAGGAGGGTGCGGTCACGCAGTTTCCTTCACCGGCACTGCGAGAGTGGGCCGCGAATCCTCTTTCACCTCAGATGCGTGAAACTTTCTTCGGTCCTTTGATCGAAGAGGTGGAAGCGCGCATCATCAAGCAGCAGGGAGATAAATGGGAGCGCGAGCTCTTCGAGAAACATCTGATGGGCTACACCATTCGAACAGATCACCATCGTCTGATCCTCTGGAAGGATCAGCGGAATCCCAAAGCGAAACCGGTGTTTGCAGAGCTTTTCGACCACAGAGTCGATCCTGCCGAAACGGTCAATGTTGCCTCGGAGTACCCCGATCTCGTGAAGGCTCTCGGCCTCAAAATGGAGCGAATTCTCAAACCTCAAGTAAAGTAAGGATGTCATGAACTTTGAAGAACTTATCTCGGGGAAAGGTCGCCACCTTCTTGATCGTCGCGGCTTTATGAAGGGAACTGGATTTTCAGTGGGAGCGCTTGGTCTGGCCAGGCTTCTTGCCGACGATGACCCCGCTTCTTTTAGTGGCAAGGCTCCGATCCGTCCTTCAATTGACGCGGACGAACCCTACCAGTCCCGTTCCTCCCATTTTGAGGCAAAAGCAAAGAGGGTTCTGGTGATCTCCTGTCCAGGAGCGGTGAGTCATGTCGACACCTTCGACTACAAGCCGGATCTTTACAAATTCCACGGACAAAAACCTCCGGGTATTCCCGCGGTGACCTTCGAAGGTCCAACAGGGAATATTGCGAAACCATTCTGGGAATTCAAACCGCGGGGAGAATCTGGGAAGATGATTTCGGACCTTGTCCCAAATCTCGCACGGCAGGCTGACGATTTCTGCTTTTTGCACGCGCTGCATACTCAGACCAGCGCGCATCCACAGGGCGAGAATTTCATAAACACCGGGTTCACTATGGAGGGCTTTCCGTCCTTTGGTTCTTGGGTAACTTATGCTTTGGGCTCAGCTTGTGAGGACTTGCCCGCTTTTGTGGCCATCAATGACCCCCGCGGGATGGCTCGCTCGGGGAAGAACAATTTTGGAAATGGCTTTCTCCCGGCCGCGTTTCAGGGGACCGATTTTAATGCCAAGAATCCACCTGCAAATCTGAGTCGACCTCCAAGCCTTTCCGCTTCAGATGACCGGCGCACGGTCGATCTTTTGAGGCGTTTCAATGGCAGTCACCTTGAACGGTATCCTGGTGATGCAGACCTTGCGGCTCGGATCGCGAGTTACGAACTAGCGGGGCAAATGCAAACGTCGGTTCCAGATATTATGGATATCAAGGGTGAGCCGGATTCGATCCATCAGGAATACGGCACAGATACCGGGACGGAACTCAAGCGTGAATATGCTAAGAACTGTATCCTTGCTCGCCGTCTTCTGGAAAAGGGGGTGCGAGTTGTTCAGCTTTTTAACGGGAGTGATCCTTCTGGGGGGAATGGAATTACCAACTGGGACTCTCATTCAAATATTGCCGATACTCATGCTATGCAAGCGGAGATCATGGACCAGCCAACGGCCGCTTTGATTGCTGATTTGAAACGCCGAGGCTTGTTGGAGGATACGCTGGTGGTGTGGGCAACGGAGTTCGGGCGAATGCCTTTCCTGCAAGGAAACGGAACTGGCCGGGATCATAATCCCGACGCGTTCACCTGCTTCCTTGCAGGTGCGGGAGTCAAAAAGGGTCACAGCTATGGCTCGAGCGATCGCTTCGGGGCCAAGGCTGAGAAAAATCCCACTAGCGTTTACGATTTTAACGCCACCATTCTCCACCTCATGGGACTCGATCACGAGAGACTCAGTTTTTATCACAATGGGATCGAGCGACGCCTTACCAATGTGCATGGTCACGTTATTGATGACGTTTTGGCCTAGTCCCGATACTTGGGGTCGGTGAGTGTTTTGAGGAAGGCGACCAGTGCCGCTTGATCCTTGGGGTTGAGCTGGAGCCCGTCCTGAGGGTGTTTTGCGAGGTTGGGATCGAGCGTTTTACCGCGGTGCATCGGACCTGAGTAGTGGGCCACCACTTCTTCCAGAGTTTTGAACCGACCGTCATGCATGTAGGGTGCGGTGAGATCGATGTTTCGAAGGCTAGGTGTTGAAAATAAATTCTGGTCTCTGATTTTTCCCGTCACGGCATGGCGGCCAGTATCAGAATTCGGTTTCAGTCCGTTATTGTGGAGTTGATGATCGGAAAAATTTGCACCTCCGTGGCAATGAAAGCAATCAGCACCGAGTCGTCCGGACCGCGGCTCGTATTCGGTAAAAAATAGTTCCATGCCTCGTCGTTCAGATTCGGATAATTCGACTTTCCCGGTCATGGCACGGTCAAATTTGGAGTCGTAACTGGTTAGGGTGAGGAGGAAATTTTCCAGCGCGAGACTGAGCTTGAGTTTCGTGATTTTCCCCTCGCCAAACGCAGCCTGGAAGCCAGCGCGGTAGTCCTCCTCTAACTGCAGCTTTTCAAGAACACGGGGAAGTGACTCCGCCATTTCGCGATGGTCTTCAATCGGAAAAAGAACCTGATCCCGGAGTGATTTTGCTCGTCCATCCCAGAAGAAAGTGGATTTCCAGGCGAGGTTAAAAAGTGGCATCGAGTTTCGAAGGCCAAGCCGCCCTGCAACTCCAAGCGATAGAGGGCGGGTATCTGAAAAAGCATTTTTTTCTGGTGGTACGACGCACATGAATTTGAGCCATCAAGTGAGAGGAGCGGATCATGGAAAAGTTTTTTACCGAGCGCGACTCGCTCCTTCAGAAGAGGGTTATCCATCGGAAGCGCCGGGCGAGGGAAGCGCTGGCTCATTCGAAAAGGGTAAGGGGTATAGGTTTTAGGTAAGAAGAGAGGCTCCGTTTTTGTGCGAGGAGTGTCACCAGAAGGTTCAGAGACACCCAGAGTTTGAAAACTGCTTTGGAGATTCGCGACGAGAGCGCTTGCGACCGGATCGCCCGGATGGGAATGGGTGGAGTTCCCCATTTTCTCAAAAGAGAGAACTCGGGGAGTTGTCAGAAGCTTCTTGATATCGAAAGAAAAGCCGAGATTCGTTTGGTCGGTGACTTGAAAGGAAAGGGGGAGCTGAACCCGACTGAGGTTTTGGTCATTGGCAAGATGATAAACGAAGCCTTGGAGCTCCCCTTTTTGATTAAGATAACGACCCTCCAAGGCCAGAAAGATGTAGCCTCCTTCCCAATCCCAGTGGAGTTGATTCAGATTTGGATTGAGGGGATGACCGGAGCTGAGCTTGGAAGGAGGTGCGTGATTAAACTTTTTTGGGACGCCAACCGAAAAGCGAACGGCTTGGTAGCGCCCTACCTGAACGCCTGTGAGTTTAAAAGAAGTGAGGCGTTTGGAAGCGTCCAAGTAGGCAAATTGATCTTCCAGCTCATGCCAGCGGCCCTGGGTATCTTGAATTGCAAATTGGCTTAAGAGATACGAAAGCCGGGTAATGGAGAGCTTTTCTTGGGCTTCGAGCTTCAGTGCGTCGAGCCTCAAGCGGTCCTGACCGAAATAGTTACGGAACTCCAACTGCAAACTTGCGCCCTTGACTGGGATAACGAGCAAGATGATGAACAAGAGGAATGGCATCAAAAGGATGAAACTTGATTAGGAGGAAATGGTTTCAGCGGTCTTCCAGATTCTTTCGAGAAGAGTGGGAAGGACATCCTCGGTGTTTAAGGGGGTAATGAATATACGGGATATTACCACGAAGATTCTTCGTTGTATACACCTCTAAAGGTCTCCTTCATCGATCACTCCTGCCTGAACCGCTTGATTCAGTCCGTTGAGGAGCCTCTCGTTAAGATCCTACTCAAGATAGCATTGGTAGATGATGTTCTTCTCTGGCATGAGAAGTGGAAGACCGTCTCTTGAGCGATGATCTCCTCGAATTGGGAACTGAGGCTGAGTGCTTGCGCAAGAGGGTCGACGTCGAACCGCGCCCAGCTGATGGCCGAGATGACGAGGGTGGTGACTCCGAAAACTCTCCTTAAAGGCTTTGGCAATAAAGGGTCGAAGTACCCTTTACGCCGTGGGTTCTTGATGCCAGAACTTTAAGGGATTCTCCGAGGATCGTGAGTTTTGGACCAAGGCTACGCCACTTTTGGGCTCACAAAATGCATCAGCGAGAAGATCGATTAGATCATGTCGGGCTTCTCGATATCGCTCAGGTCCAATGGCCCCATCGACCAGACAATCTGTCCCAATCAAAAAATAGCGCTAAACCGAATTTTGCAAAGATCAGAGTTTCAGCGCACGCGGCCTGCAGAAACGAAGGGAAAACGCTCCCGCAGGAGGAATCTCGCTAGCCGTTCTGGTTCTGCTGCGCTAAGTTCCTCCAGCTCCCATTATTTATGTCTGAATTCTTTTACTCCGCGCTGCTAATTCTGATCGTAGTGCTGCTCTTTAATTTCATCATTTTCTGGCATGAACTTGGCCATTTTCTCGCGGCGCGTTGGCGGGGGGTAAAAGTTGATCGATTTCAAGTTTGGTTTGGAAAGCCTATTTGGAAGAAGACCATCAACGGAGTGCAGTATGGTCTGGGGTGGATTCCGGCAGGTGGATTTGTCGCTCTTCCCCAGATGGCTCCAATGGAATCGATCGAAGGGGGGAACCGGGAATCCGAGCCGCTCCCGAAGATTAAGCCCTTGGACAAAATCATCGTGGCATTTGCTGGGCCGCTTTTCAGTCTTATTCTTGCTCTCATCGCGGCTTGCCTGGTTTGGTTTGTGGGGAAGCCGCTTGATGCCATTGAGACCACCGTGATTGGCGGTGTTTATAAGAACTCTCCGGCTGAAGAGGCCGGGCTTCAGGCTGGCGATAAAATTCTCGAGGTGAACGGCGAAAAAGTTGTGCGGTTTAGGGGTGACTTTGAAGCAATTATCGAACGAATTATGCTGACCGAGGAAGAGGAAATTACATTCAAGATTGATCGCGGTGGAGAACTTATGGAAATCAAGACCCAGTTCGAAATTGCCGAGACTCCTTGGTATAAAAGGCGGGCCCTTCCTTCGTCAGGCATTTCCCCGGCGGGAGAGGCTAAAATCGGCTATCTTGTCGATGGCCAGAATGAAAGCCCCGCACAGAGAGCCGGATTAAAAGTGGGGGATGTGGTCGCCGAGGTCGATGGGGTCAAGGTGATCGGTCCTCAACATGTCTCGAATCTTCTCGATCAGAAAAACTACGAAACTGCCGAGTTAACCATTCTCCGGGGTGACGAAACTTTAAAAGTGGAAGTAAAAGCGCTCGTTCCTCTCGAACCCAAGAACGAGGGTTTTCAGCGTCCGATGTTGGGAATTGGATGGGATTCCTCAGCGAGTGTATCCACCGAGTTGGTTCACCCCAATCCGATTCAGCAAGTCCGCGACAGCATGAAAGCGATGTGGGTGACGCTCAAGGCGGTGACTTCTCCGAAGTCCAAGGTCGGAGTTGACCAATTGGCCGGGCCAGCGGGAATTGCACGTACGAAATTCCTCCTTCTTCAAACGCCAGACGGCTGGCTGCGAGTCCTGTCTTTCTTTGTCTTTTTTAACGTGAATCTTGCAATTCTTAACATGCTCCCACTCCCGGTTCTTGATGGAGGTCATATTACTTTGGCGCTTGGAGAAATGCTGATGGGAAAAGCTCCAGAAGGTCGAATTCTCGAGTCCATTCAGGTCATGTTTGTCGTTCTCCTTCTTACCTTTATGCTCTTCATCACTACCAAGGATATTGGCGACATGATTCATCCAGATGCCGGGGAGTCTCAGAAGCCACTCTGGCCGGAATCAGCGGGTTGATTGCCTTAGCTTGATTTGGAGAGTAGAAAATTGTTACTTCATTGATGACGATGAAACCTTCGCTTCCTTCGGTGAATGTGGCCCGCCTTTTGTATCTCGTGTTCTGCGAGCTGGCAGGTTTGGCCATTGCAATGAGCTCCAAGGATATCCCGCTTTGGGCCGGACTATTTGGGGGGCTTGTGGTGGCTTTCTTTATCATTTTCGTGGAGCGGCTCTCGAAAGGGTTTACCTTGCGAGGCTTTTCCAATGCCACTTTCGGTCTCGCGGTTGGATTGTTTTGCGCGTTTCTCCTCAATCGCGTCGGGATTGGAAAACTGGTAACTGCAGCCGCCTCGTCATTAGGAGACGAAGGTGGGGATTTGGCCGAAACGTTGGGCTTGGCTTTCAATGTCGCCACGTATGCAAGTCTTTCTTTCATTGGTGCGGTTCTAGCTTTGAGAAACAGTCAGGAAGATTTTGCATTTATCATTCCTTATGTTCGTTTCCGTCAGGATAGCGCATCGGGGCAACCTCTGATCCTCGATGCAGAGGTGATTATCGACGGACGGATCAGCCGTTTAATGGTTTCTGATTTCTTTACTGGGCGTCTGATTGTGCCCGAGTTTGTCTTGCAAGAACTTCAGGTAATGGCGAATTCCCCCTCAACGGCGAAGCGGCAACGCGGTCAACGCGGGCTGGAGATATTGGAGGAAATGCAAGTGAATCCTGGAATCAGGATTAGCGTGCATGATGCCCGGGGAATTGCGGAGGACGAGTCCATGCAGGGGCGACTCGTTCAGACGGCAAAGATGCTCTCAGCCCGGCTCATTACAACCGATGAGAATCTTTCCAAAGTCGCTCACCTTCAGGGGGTAAATATTATCAATCTAAATGATCTCTCCGATGCCCTGCGCCCAAAGGTTGTGGTTGGTGAAAGTGTTCGCTTGGCGATCGTGAGAGGGGGCAAAGACGAGCATCAGGGAGTTGGATATATGCCTGATGGGACCATGATTGTCGTGAACCACGCGGTTTCTAAAATTGGAAGTTCTCAAGATGTTACCGTGATTTCAAAGTTGCAGACCAGCGGCGGGGAGATGGTCTTTGCTGAATTGGACGAGAACGTCGGCGAGTGATGAGTGAGGTAAGGGCCATTTCAGTCACGCAGCTTGCACGCCGGATCCGCAATTTACTGGAAATTGAGGTCGGGGACCTCTGGGTCGAAGGGGAAGTCAGTAACTTGAGAAAACAGGCGAGTGGCCACTGGTATTTTTCTTTGAAGGATCAAAGCGCGCAGATTTCTTGTGCGATGTTCTCCGCGAAGCGACGACCTGGAGCCGAGGTAATTGAGGATGGGGCAAAGGTGCAAATTTTCGGAGAAGCAAGCTTCTACGAGGCACGAGGCAGCACGCAAGTGATCGTTAAAAAGGTTCAGGCGGTCGGCGTGGGTGATTTACAGGCACGGTTCGAGGAGCTTAAGAGCAGATTGGATCGCGAAGGGTTGTTTGATCAGAAACGGAAACAGCAACTCCCTTTCTTTCCAAAAACGATTGGAATCGTGACCTCGCCCACTGGAGCAGCCCTGCAGGATATGCAAAACGTTCTTAATCGTCGGGCACCCTGGCTGACTGTTGTGGTATATCCTGTCTCGGTTCAAGGCAAAGGTGCGGAACGGGGGATTGCGGCGGCGATTTCTCAAGCGGGAGACGCGGAGAGCGAGGGGGTTCCTGTTCCTGATGTCCTTATTATTGGCCGAGGTGGCGGCACCTTGGAAGATCTCTGGAATTTTAACGAAGAAATCGTGGCGCGAGCAATTGCGGCATCGTCAATTCCGATCATCAGCGCAGTGGGGCATGAGGTCGATTTTACCATTTCTGACTTCGTGGCTGATCTCAGGGCTCCCACCCCAAGTGCGGCCGCAGAGCTGGTGGCGCCCGAGAAGGAGGAGTTAATTCAGCGAATCAATCAACAAGGAGAGCGCATGGAGCGCCTCGTTTTTCATCGTCTGGAACGTGATGGCGAACGACTCTCATATCTGGAACGAGGTCCGCTGGGGCAATCAGCTAATCGGCTTTTAAGGGAGCCGATTTTGATGTTGGATGAAGCTACTCGTGACTTTGATCAGGTCGTGGGGGATACACTCCGAGAAAAGGAAAGACGTGTCGCAGACTTTGCGGCAAATTGGAAATACTTGCATCCCTTGGAAATGGTGAAAACTCGCGAGGAACGGCTACGCTCCAAGGCCGAGTCTTTTGAACGCCTCGCCTCGGAAAGAGTCAAGAGTTACGGAGATCAGCTGAAAAAATTTGAAACTCTAATCACGGCATACGGCCCCGAATCTACCCTTGAACGAGGATTTTCGATCACTTTCGATGATGAGGGGAACATTGTTCGAGACCCGGGGGGCCTCAAGGAGGGGGACCGGATAGAGTCAATGCTCCATGGTGGAACTATTTCAAGTCGGGTTGAGTAACCCCGAAAAATGACTCGAGCACGGAGACTCAGGTCTACATCATTCCGAGCTTCATTTTACCCTCTTCGGAGATCATGTCCTGATTCCAAGGTGGATCCCAAACGAGTTCGACTTCCGCATTGTTGATCTCCGGCAGACTCATGATGCGAGCTTGAGCATCTGCGGCGATGACCGGCCCCATTCCACAGCCGGGTGCGGTGAGGGTCATCTTAACCTCAACATCCGTTCCTTCCCCCTCTGTTGCATCGACGAGTTTGCAATCATATACGAGACCAAGATTCACGATATCGACTGGGATTTCGGGATCGAACACCTGCTTCATTTGGTGCCAAACCTGTTCCTCGAGAGGAAGGTCCTTGAGGGCTTCACGCTCTTCTTGATTCGCTTTCTCCGCCTCTGGATCGACGCCCAAGGCATCAGTGTCTTTGGAGGAAATTCGAGCAAGCCCGGCAGAGGTTGCTACGGTGTATGTGCCTCCCAAGGTCTGCGTGATCACAACAGGAGTTCCGGTGGGGAGAGTGATGGTATCACCGGAGGGGATCTGAATGGCATCAACTTCCCGATTTAGGCTGACTTCTTCGTGCATGGGGTGAGATTCGATGATGGAAGCGGGATCGCAAGGGTTTATTTTCCGATCTGGTAGAGGAATTCCTGCCGCTCGCCTTCTTCGATGAATGCGGGACGCAGATAGATTTCATCGTCGACAAAGACCGGACTCGCGTAGGTGTCGTCACCAAGCTTGTTTTCGGAGATCTTGTGAAAACCCTTGTGAGTCGCCTCATAGACAATTGTCACCCCGGTTTTGATGGTAGCATATATTTTGCCGTCGGCGAGAGTGGGAGAGGCCATCACTCCACCACGACCTAGGCGCTCTTTCCACATTTCCCGGCCATCAGACGCACGCCAGCAGATCCCGATGCCTTTGTCAGTCACGGCATAGATATAGCCTTGCTCTTCCAAAAGTGACTGCTCGTAGCACCGTTCTTTGTTGCTCCAAAGTTTTTCCCCGGACCCGTCGGCCTTGATTCCTGCAGTTTCATTCTTGGGATAACCTCCGCTGGCGAAGACTGCATCCTGAGTCCAAACGATTGTGCCGCAGGTCGACAGAGGGGCAAAGGGGGCGTCCCAATTCAGTTTTCCAGTTAGAGGTTCATAACTTTGAATTTTTCCGGTTCCGGAAATGAGGAGCTGCGTCTTTCCGCTTACCTCTGCCACCACGGGAGTGGCCCAGTTGTCGTGGCCTTCACGAACAGTGGACCATTTTTTGTTCCCGCTCTTGGGGTCGATGGCAACTAACGATCCATTTTTACCCGTGCCAAGCGAAATAATAAAGAGGTCCTCGTGTAAAACAGGAGTGGAACCAAAACCAAAGTCAAAGTCGGGAAGGTAGGAGCCGATGTCTTTACTCCATACGATTTCGCTGTCGGGCGCCACTGCGGTGACCTTGATCTTTTGGTCGTTTTCAAAGGTGACCAGTAAATGCTGGCTCGTCCATTGCGGAGTTGCCGAGGCTCGGCTGTTCTCTCGATGGATTTTTTCAGGCAGCGCCCTCTGGTGGATGACTTTATTCCAAATGATTTTTCCGCTTTCGCGGTCGAAGGCGATAAGGGACTGGGTTTGTTTTTTAAGGTCGCTGGTCGTGAGGTAGACCCGTTTTCCGACTACGATGGGTGATGAATGCCCTCGGCCAGGAAGAGGGGTTTTCCATCGGACATTCGTTTCAGCGGTCCACTCAGTCACCGGTTTGGCCTCCTTGGAGGCCTTGTTATCTCGATTGACTCCCCGCCACTGGGGCCAATCCTCGGCATGCAGAGAAAGGGTCAGAAAAAGAACGAGTGCAGTCTTCATGGGGGGAATATGTCTCTTTCAGAAAGAGAATCAACGGGAGAGATTTGCATATCCAAGGAAGGGATTCTGGTGGAAGGTTGCGTCGATGATCTCGCGGATGGTTAATTTGTTTTGGCTTTGGACCATACTCGGCACTGCATGGGCGTGGGTGGCACCGGCACATTTTACCTGGTTTCTTGGCACGATCCCGGGATTTGAAGTGAAATATATTCCCGTAGGCTTGGGGATCATCATGTTAGGAATGGGGATGACTTTGACTTTTTCTGACTTTCAGGAGGTCTTCCGAATGCCCAAATGGATTGCGCTCGGGGTGTCCGCTCAGTTTCTTATCATGCCCTTGATCGGATTCACGGTTGCCATGGTCTTCGCTCTTCCTGATGAGTTTAAGCTCGGGATCATTCTGGTAAGTTGTTGCCCCGGAGGAACTGCATCGAATGTGGTGACCTATCTTGCACGAGGCAATTTGGCCTTGAGTGTGATGATGACAATGTCTTCGACATTCCTGGCAATCCTCGCGACGCCCTTTCTCACCCAATTCTATGCCTCCCGTGTCCTCGAAGTTGATGCATGGGCCATGGTTGTGTCGATGGTGATGATTGTGCTGCTCCCGATTTTATTGGGCTTGGCGCTCAATTCTTTTGCGGGAAAAAAAATCCAGAGGGTGAAGGAGGTGTCGCCCCTGATTTCTGTTTTGGTTATCGTTTTAATCGTCGCAGCCGTGATTGGAGCGACGAAAAGTAGTCTCATCGTGCACTGGCGAACGCTTCTTCCCGCAGTGTTTCTGGTTCATGCAGCGGGCTTTGGAATGGGCTATTTCTGGGGGCGAATCTTCAAGCTGAATCTGCGGGAATGCAGAACCTATTCCATTGAAGTTGGAATGCAGAATTCCGGCTTAGGTTCTCATTTGGCAAAGGAGCATTTTACAGCATTGGCAGCGGCTCCATGTGCGATTTCAGCGTTTTACCACTGTATAATCGGGAGTTTCCTCGCAAGTGTGTGGCGGCGCAGCTCAGCAGAAATCGCTGAAGGATCGCGAAAAGAGCTCGAATGCCCCAAGGGGAACCCAAGAGGGAGAGGCTTGCAATGAGTTGCGAGCGCTTTTCGAGCGGTGAGCTGAGTTTGGGCGATTGGTCCCAATTTAAAGGAGAGACCGAGGCCTTTAAAAGTTCCAGTGAATAGACTACGCAGGGGATTTGGAAAGCTCGTCTTCCTCAGGGGTGTTGGCTGTCTATTAGAATGGACAAAGGATGATGATTGATTCGACCGGCACCTGAGGCGACTGAAGGCGGAATTGAGAACACGCGGCACACTGGGCGCACCATGACTATCTGGGATTAATAAACTTCACAAGGTCGGCACGCATTTTTTCAAGATCGGGCTGATTGAGGTAGAACATGTGCCCGGCCTCGTAGAATGCGAACTCAATCGTCTTTCGGCGTTCATCAGGAATTCCGAGGAGGTGATTGATGCTGTGCTGGGCATTTGCCGGGGGAGTAGCAAGATCGGTGTAGCCACTCATAATCAGGAATCGCAGATCAGGGTTGTTCCGCAGGGCAACTTCAATGTGTCCAGACATATTGGTGATCGTATTCCGAGGACCCCAATTCCAGGGATGGACCTTACGGCTGAGAATACGGTAGGGATGGTGGCCTTCCCATTTAAGCGTTCGGCTCAGGTAGTCGTTCATGGCAGTTGCGAAAGCTCCGTAGACGACCGAGTAGGAAGGATCATAACCCGCGTAATCTTCGCTCTCAGCGATCAAGGGCCATGCGACTCTGGCATCAAAACGTCCGAGGACTTTTCCTTCGGACCGCAAGAGTTCTTTACGGTAGCGGCCCGGGGAAAGCCGGAGATCGACCTCTTCAAAGAGTGAAGCCGGAAGTCCTGTGAATTCCGCGAGCTTCCGGGCGGTTTTTGATTTTTCATCTGCCGAGATTGCAGCTCCCTTGAGTAAGGCTACCGCGTAGTCGCCAAAGGCAAAGTCGTAAGAGGCTCTGAGGAGGGCGTCGCGATCACCGGTAAGCTTTTTGTGATAGTGCGATGTACCGGTCATTCCAGGGAGAAAGACAGAATAGTTTAATTCATTGCCCTGACCTTCGCGAAGGGTACGGAAGTCGATGACCGGCGAGAGAAGCACCACTCCATTGAGAGACATGCCATACTTATCCTGAAGGTGATGGGAAAGGCCGGATGCCCGGATACCTCCATAACTTTCACCTAAGAGATACTTGGGGGATGCCCAGCGGTCGTTCTCAGTCGTCCAACGGCGGATAAAATCGCCGACTGATTCGATATCTTCATCCACTCCATGAAACTGGCTCGGCTTGGCTGATCCCTCTGCGCGTGAGTAGCCTGTTGAAACGGGATCGATAAAGACGAGGTCCGCGACATCGAGGATCGAGTGGGCATTGGGCACTACTGTCAGTGGTGGCGGGAGGGTTTTGGTGCCGTCTTGAGTGGTTGGCACGATCTTGGGGCCAAGAGCGCCTAGGTGGAGCCAAACCGCAGAGGACCCGGGGCCTCCATTGAAGGCGAAGAGGACCGGGCGTTTGTGACGCTCCTTAACCCCAAGCCGTTCGTAACTCACATGAAAAATGGAAGCCCTGTTTTTACTGTCATCGCTCTTGAGGAAAAGCGTGGCAGCAGTCGTGCGGTAATCGATCTTCTTGCCATCAATGGTCACCGCGTCCTCCTGAGTAACCGCCTTGGGTTCGTCTTTTTTATCCTCCTTCTTCTTGTCTTCGGCATAAAGAAAGGGAGTACAAAAAAGGAAGGTGGTCATCAGTAATCGCATAAGAGAAGCTTGCATGGGAAATAGAGAATGGGGAATGACGAAAACACGGCCCGGAACGATCATTCGATTGGATATCCGACCACTAAACCAAGGCCTTAAAGCTCCAGTTCGGAGCTCTGTTAAGTTGGGTTTTCCGAGGTTGTGCCCCCCCTTTGTCTGACTCTGGAGAATCTCATTTTTTCAAGAGATAATCGTAAGGAGACATGGTGAAAGTATGACACGAAAGCGTGTAATTCTTGGGTTGCAAAAAGCCAGCTTACTGATCTCCGAACAGGTCCATGAAGGTGTGAAGCTCTTGATGGAGCATCTCGACGGCCTTGGGGTCCGTGGACTGCTTGCACTTCATCGCAGCCACGATGACTTTGTGGCAGGTGATGAGTTTTTTGAGGTAGGACTCCTTGTCGCTTTCCGCTTCCGATACCTTGAGGCGTTGCGCGAGAAAGTAATTGGTGACGGTCTCTTGAATCGCCTGGGCATGCGATTCCTTGTTATTGACCCAGCGAATAAGTTGATGTGCGTTCTCAGAGGCAGCTTCAGGAGTCGCCGTGAGTTTACGGATCATCTTTGCAGCCTTCTCAATCGTGACCCAATCAGTGTGCATTTTCCCAAGAACATTGTTATCGTCATAGATCCCACAAGGCACCTGACAGTGTGCAGAAGTCTGGGATGGAAGAAGAAGCGCAAATGCGGTGAGGACAAGCCATGTGTTTTTCATACCCCAACACCCTAGAAGGGAATGAGAGAGGTGCAAGAGAGGAAGCGGGTGGAAGCACGAAAAAGGCTGTTGGGCGCGGCCCGATGAATACCCTTACCACGACTGGATTTGGACTTGAATGACCGGAACTGAAAAACGACCTCTCCGTTGCCACCTTTGAGGCAGAGGTGATCCCTCTCGGTTTTTTTCGTGTTACTGAAAAGCATGCAAGAAAATCGCAGAGGTTGCTGCGACGTTGAGTGAGTCCATTTGATGGGACATTGGAAGAAAAGTGAGGTGGTGGCATAAATGACTCATTTCGGGGGGGATCCCAAAGTCCTCGGGACCTAACAGGATTCCGACGGGGCCTTCGATGTCGGGGAGAGCTTGGAATGGCACGGCTCCGCTGGTAAGCGCGGTGCCAACCAGAGTGTGACTGCTCCGAAGCGATTGTAGGTCGTCCAGAAAATTGGGGCTCCGCCGGATCGGGATCTTGAAGACAGCCCCAGCGGAGGCCCTCACGGCTTTGGCGTTAAAAGGAGAAACACCTTTTCCCAGGAGAATGCCGCGAGCTCCCAGAGCAGCGGTGTTTCGGATAATTGTCCCCAAGTTTCCTGGATCAGCAATTTCTGGCAAGATGACAATATTTCCGGGCGCGAAATTTTCCAGTTCGATGTCATGGGCGGGTTTTCTGGCAATCGCCAAATGACTCCGATGAAAGTGAAATCCAAGGAATGCAGAAGCTTCCTCTCGGGAGATGTCAGTTCCAATCTTGAGGACTTTCTCGGTCTTGAACTTGGAATCAAGGAGACGCTCCACGCCATGCCTTCCTTCGACAACGAAGTGCGTCTCGGTCTCTCTTTTTCTGAGAACGTCCTGCCAATCAGTCACGCCTTGAAAGGTAGTTGCTCGATTGAAGATTGAAAGGTCAGGGTTTTTGTGGAGCGTAGAGGGGCAATGAAATCACTTCATCTTCTTGCCGGAAGCTTTTTGAGTCTATCAATGGCAGCTCTCGCAGCAGAGTGGGCTGAGAGTCGGGGAGGGAGGATGATCCAAGGAGTGGTCGAGGCCGAGAATGTCCCGGTTAAAATCGACTTTGATAAAGATGTTGTATGGAAAACCTTGATTCCCGGGAAAGGCTGGTCATCACCCGTCTCAAGTAATGGCTTAATTGTAATGACCACTGCGGTTGGAGAAGAAAATATTGAGCTTCGTGTGGTGGCAGTGGATGAAAAGTCTGGCGCGATCGTTTGGGATCAAAAGGTTTTCACGCCAAGTCAGAAGGATGCGGGCATGATTCATCGTAAAAACAGCCTCGCTAGTCCGACTGCCCTGTTGGATAACGGAATAGTCTATGCGCATTTTGGACACATGGGCACGTCGGCACTCAGCCTCAAAGATGGGGAGATCAAGTGGCGTTATCACGAGAGCTATCCAGCGGTGCATGGGAACGGAGGAAGCCCGGTGCTTGTCGATGGTGTTTTGATTTTTAGTGCGGATGGTAAGGATCGGGCGTTGGTCCGAGCTCTTGACGCCAAGACCGGCAAAAAGGTCTGGGAAAAGGAGAGAAGAGTTCAATCAAAGCGGAAATTCTCGTTCGGAACCCCTCTGGTGGTCAAACAGGACGGAGAAACATTAGTGGTCAGCCAAGGCAGTGAAGAAGCCGGAGCCTATCGGCCAAAAACCGGTGAGCTGGTTTGGTCAGTCGACTGTGGGGTCGGGTGGTCTCTCGTTCCAACCCCGATTTACGACGAAGGACACGTTTACGTGGCAACCGGATTTATGAAGCCCCGTCTTATGGCGATCGATCTGAAGGGGGCAAAGGGCGATATTACTGAAAGTCATGTGAAGTGGACCTTTGATCGGGATATTCCCAAGACGCCCTCATTTTCGATTCAAGGGGAGGTGATATATTTGATCGAAGACTCCGGAAGGTTGAGCGCAATCAACAAGAAAAACGGAGAGCGATTTTGGATGGAATCCTTGAAAAGGAACTTTTCAGCCTCGCCCACCTTGGTGGGGGATTATTTCTATACCTTCACTGAGGAAGGGGTAGGGTATGTCCACGAGGTTTCTCCGGAAGGTGCCAAAAGGCTTGCCGAGAATGATTTTGGAGAGCCTATCTTCGCCTCGCCCATTATCATGGATGGGCGCATGATCGTCCGTTCTGAAAATGCTCTCTGGTGTCTGAAAGGGGATCAGTAGCCCAGCCATGGCCCCAGCCACTTTTCGGCATCTTCGGTGGAAATGTTCTTCCGGCGGGCGTAATCCTCGACCTGATCTCTTTGGAGGTCAGAAATCATAAAATAGTGGGAATCCGGATGGGATAAATAGAGTCCGCAAACGGCAGAGCCGGGATGCATTGCACAGGACTCGGTCAGTTCGACTCCGATTTCCTCCTCGGCTTTAAGGAGCTGAAAAAGAGTCGGCTTTTCAGTGTGGTCGGGCTGTGAGGGGTAACCCGGAGCAGGACGGATCCCCTGATATTTTTCGTGAATGAGTTCGGTGTTATTAAACTGCCCCGGGCGTTCAATTCCCCAGGCAATTCGAGCGCGGTGGTGGAGAAGCTCAGCAAAGGCTTCAGCGAGACGGTCCCCGATGGCCTGAACCATAATCGCTTCATCCACATTATTCGCCTCGCGTAACTCGGCGGCCCATTCATCGGCGCCGTGAATACCAACCACGAATCCGCCGAGGTAATCGTCTCTTGGAGCGACGTAGTCGGAAAGCGCGAAGTTGGGTTTTTCCTTCTTCTTCTGTTGTTGGCGAAGGGTATGGAAGGTGACTTGCTGCTCGGGGAGGCGGATATCATCGCCAACGGCCTGAGCTGGAAAAAAACCATAAATTCCTGACGCCCGGAACTTCTTCTCAGTGATGACGCGTTCGAGGAGCTCCTGCGCATCAGCGTAAAGTTGTTTGGCGATTTTCGCGGCTTCGCTGTTCTTGGTCTTCAGTTCTTTGGTCTCAGAATTCCAGACTCCCCGCAGCTCCCACGTATGGAAAAAGGGAGTCCAATCGATGTAGTTTGCCAATTCCCGAAGGGACTGGTCATTGACCAGTCTGGTGCCGGTGAACTCGGGAACTGGTGGAGTGTAGTGGGCCCAGTCGATCCCCGCTCGGTTGTTTCTGGCTTGTTCGAGTGAAATTGTAGCCTTCTCCGGGCCGCGGGAGTGCTTGAGGCGGGCCTTCTCGTGCTTCTCTTCATTGTCGGCAATAAAGGATTCGCGCTGCTCTTTGGAGAGGAGAGCAGTTGTGACGGGAACCGAACGAGAAGCATCAAGGACATGAACAAGAGGGCCGGAGTAATGCTCGGCAATCTTGATCGCAGTGTGGGCTGTACTGGTAGTGGCACCTCCGATAAGGATGGGAATGCCGCGTTTCCCGAATCCGCGTTTTTCGGCTTCCTTCGCGACAGTGATCATCTCATCCAAGGAAGGGGTAATGAGTCCCGAGAGACCGATGACGTCAGCGTGGTGTTCTTCGACCGCTTCGAGGATTTTGTCGCAGGGAACCATGACGCCCATGTCAACGACGTCGAAGCCATTGCACTGGAGGACGACTCCGACGATGTTTTTGCCGATGTCGTGTACGTCGCCTTTGACAGTGGCCATGATGACCTTTCCGTTGGAAAAGGATTTGGCGGCTTGGATGCGGGCGTCGGATTCGGAGAGGGATGGATTCTCTGAACACAGGCGGGACGCCTGTGCTACGATTTTGGCTTCCTTTTCCTCTTCCATGTAGGGTTCGAGGTAGGCGACGGATTTCTTCATCACGCGCGCCGATTTCACAACCTGAGGAAGAAACATTTTCCCTGCTCCAAAGAGATCGCCAACGATGCTCATCCCGTCCATGAGTGGGCCTTCGATGACGCTGAGTGGCTTCTGATATTTTTCAAGTGCTTCGGCTGTGTCCTCTTCGATAAATTTATCGATTCCCCTCAGGAGTGCGTGTTCCAGACGCTTCTCAACAGGGGATTCACGCCATGTGAGATCTTCTTCAATTTTTTTAGAACCTTTCCCTTTGAATTCTTCCGCAAGATCGAGGAGACGTTCGGTTGCGCCTGCGTCGCGGTTGAGGAGAACGTCCTCGACCGCGGTGAGGAGGTTCTTGGGGATCTCATCGTAGACTTCAAGCATTCCGGCATTGACGATGCCCATATCCATTCCGGCCTGACCTGCATGGTAGAGGAAGGCAGAGTGCATCGCTTCCCGGACGGCGTTGTTCCCACGAAAGGAAAAGGAGATATTGGAAACACCCCCGGAGACATTCGCATGGGGGAGGTTTTCTTTGATCCAGCGGGTCGCGTTGATGAAGTCGAGAGCGTAGTTATTGTGCTCTTCGATACCGGTAGCGACGGTGAGAATGTTAGGATCAAAGATAATGTCCTGCGGTGGGAAGCCAATTTCATCAACGAGGATCTTGTAGGCACGTTTGCAGATGCGGGTTTTGTCCTCATAGGTAGCGGCCTGCCCGTCCTCATCAAAAGCCATGACAACGACGGCTGCCCCGTAGTTGAGAATGTGACGGGCGTGGTTTTTAAATGCTTCCTCACCTTCCTTAAGGGAGATCGAATTAACGATTCCTTTTCCTTGAAGGTGCTTGAGTCCCTCCTCGATGATCTCCCATTTGGAGGAATCTACCATGATGGGTACAGATTGAATGTCAGGCTCAGCCTGAATGAGATCGAGAAAACGGGCCATCATCGCTTTTCCATCGATAAGACCATCGTCGAAACAAATATCGATGACATTCGCACCGTTCTCGACCTGCTGCCGGGCGACTTCGAGAGCCTCCTCAAGTTGATCTTCCTTAATGAGTTTGCGAAAGCGGGGAGACCCCGCAACATTGGTGCGTTCTCCAATCATCAGGAAATTTTTGTCCGGAGTGTGGACATAGGACTCGGTACCGGAGAGCGAGAGGTAGCGTGGGATGGTAGGCATTTTATGCAGAGAGTTTTGGTACTGAGCGAGGGACTTTTCCTTCGACTGCTTGAGCAATCGCGGCGATATGTTCAGGGGTGTTGCCACAGCACCCGCCGGCGAGATTGAGAAGACCGCTATCAGCGAATTCGGCGATGTATTCGTTCATGTGCTGAGGCTCGAGGTCAAAGCCAGTCGGGGCCAGGGGATTTGGAAGTCCTGCATTAGGGTAGCAGCTGATGTTAGCGGTTGCCACCTTTCCCAAGTCCTCAAGAAAGGGTTTCATCAGGTCCGGGCCAAGAGAACAGTTGAGCCCGATTGCGAGAGGGTTTGTATGAGCGACAGCCTGCCAGAAGGCTTGGACTTTCTGAGCTGAAATCATGGTCTCACCCCCACGTCCGACAGCGGCGGAGATAATGACGGGGGCCTTACTACCGGACTCGTTGATGGCGACAAGGGCAGCCTTGGCGTTGAGGGAATCAAAAATTGTTTCTACCATGAGGATGTCGCAATCAACTGCGAGCATGGCATCGATTTGGTGGCGATAAGCATCTTTGACTTGATCAAAAGTAACGGGGCGAAATGCGGTATCGTTCGGATCGACTACGTTTGTCAGGGAAACGGTCATCGGTCCGATGGCTCCGGCCACGTAGCGCCTTTTGCCATCCCGTTTTTCGGCTTCAATTGCGGCATCCTTCGCGAGCTCGACAGAACGGGTGTTCAGCTCCCAGACCAGTTGGCGGAGCTCTTCGTTCTCGATAACTTGTTTTTGAAAAAACTCGGGAGACTTAATTCCTCCAGTTTTTCGGGGATCTTCAACGAAAAATTCGGACTGCGCCAGAACCGTCCCAGAAAACGTGTTGGTTTCACAAATGTCAGATCCCGCTTCGTAAAAGCGACGGTGAATATCTGAAATTACGTCAGGGCGGGAGATTGAGAGGATGTCACCGTTGTTGAGTAAATCTTCGGCATTTTCCGTGAAGCGCTCTCCCCGAGCATCAGATTCGGTCAATGCGTAGCCTCGAATGGTCGTTCCCATCGCCCCGTCCAGGACCATGATGCGCTCGTTGAGAGTGGCGCGAATTTCTTGCTCAATCACAGGCGAAATATGAGATGAGACGGGGTTTGGGACAAGAACAAATCAACGAATCAAGATTTGTTGATGGGTTCTTCTTTAAAAGGGAAGAGATTGCATTCCAAAAGCCTTTGCGGCAACTTTTTCACCATGGTTGATGGGAAAAAGGAGCACGTGGTCGGCCCTCCGGCGCATCTTAATTTCCCATTCATCCTACTTGATCACTTATTGTATCACTTTTCGAGAGTCCTTTCTCGGGCGCACGGGAAACGCGATCTTCCAGAATTGGTTTTCAGAGCTCGGGAAGAAAGAGGCTTCCTTCGATCCCGATGTTTATCGCGAGTTGCTGGACATTCTCAGGGAAGTCGAACGGAAAACGGGGGAGGATTGGAGATGGTAGGGCCGGTGGGATTCGAACCCACGACCAAAGGATTATGAGTCCTCTGCTCTAACCGCTGAGCTACAGCCCCGCCAGACACTGGGAAATCTTTCATGTCAGGTGGCCACTGGCAAGTCACGTCTTGCTCATGGGGCTGAAAAAGGAATGATAACGCGGTGAGCTTTGTGATTATTATGAAGGCGGTCCTGCCAATCTATCTCCTGACTGGGATCGGATTCATTCTTCATCGTCTCAAAGTCATTCAGCCGGAGATGGAAAAGGGGATGCTCAAGTTGGTCATTCATTGTCTTTATCCCTGTTTGATTCTCGATAAAACCTTGGGGAACTCCTTGGTCCGGCAGCCGGAAATCGTGGGCTGGGGCGTTGGGCTAGGCTTGGGGCTTGTATGCTGCGGGATGCTTGTTGCTACGCTGGTTGGCTCATTGTTCGGATTAAAGCCTGGGCAGGGAAAGCGAACCTTCACACTGGTGACTGGAGTCCAAAATTATGGTTATATGGCAATTCCGATTCTAGCCGCTCTTTTTGTCATCGATGGTAACGACGAGGTCTTCGGGGTTCTTTTCGTCCATAGTTTGGGGGTTGAGATCGGAATTTGGTGTGTGGGTTTGATGGTGATGACGGGTTCTTTTCTCAAGAGTCCCCGTCAGTTTCTGAATGGGCCAATCGTGTCGGTCGTGTTGGGAATCCTCCTTTCTTGGTCTGGGGCATGGCGGTTTTTTGATCTCAATGAGGGGCCGCTGCTCGGGTCGATTCTCCGCCAAACAATGGGGTGGTTGGGTGTTTGTGCCTTTCCGCTGGGAATCTTATTGATCGGATCAACGATGGCTGATCTTGTCGGGAAGGAGAAAATTTGCCCCCGCATTAGCACCGCTGGGATCCTCGTCCGGATCATTATTATGCCCTGCGTAGTTTTATCCGCCGCCTTCTTTTTGCCAATCGCGACCTCGCTCCAGCAGGTTCTCGTTGTTCAGGCAAGTATGCCTGCCGCAGTGACCCCCATTATCGTGGCGCGTCACTATGGAGGTTGTCCGGGAACGGCGGTGCAAGTCGTGGTTGCGACATCGGTCCTTGCGCTTTTGACAATGCCACTCTGGATTTCTTACGGAGTTCGGCTTTTATTCTAGAGCCATGAAATGATTTGATCTCGTCCATCTCCGAGATCAAGAAACCCACAAAAAGATCCTGCAATGGATGGATCGTGTGTCACCTTCTAAAAAGTTATGAAACGTTCAGTCCTCAGTTTTATTTTTCTCGCCCCGGTACTGGCCGATGAAAAAATCCCCCAGCCTGAAGTAAAACCTGAACCTCAGGTCATCCAAGGGCACGTCTTTGCCTGGCCATTTGTGGAAGTGGAGAAGATGCAGCCTCGGGGTGGCATGACACGGGGGAGTGAGGTGGTTTTAGATCGGGAACCTGCCTCGCAATGGTTCACTCTCAAGAAGCAAGGATTGACCAAACGGGAGCGTGACCGGCAGGCAATCCTTGCCCTCGCAGGGGATTTTCGGGTGAGTTTTGATTTCGTTGAAATCATGGGCTTTGCGGAGGATTACACCCCTCCGCGTCCTTATTTCAGCTGGGGGACCGAGCACGTCCAAGTGATTGAAAGCCGTGCCGACTTCGTCTCACTTCAACACACTTTGGTGATGTATTTCGAAGACCCCGAGACCCAAAAAACCGAGACGATGACGATGAAGCATTGGCGGCAGGACTGGACCTATGAGGACAAAAGTATGCATGTTTACCGAGGCAACGGGACCTGGGAGAATAGAACGGTCCGACTACCGAAAGGCCGCTGGTCCCAGGCAGTTTATCAAGTGGATGACTCGCCGCGTTACGAAGTCACGGGTCGTTGGACTCATGGCGCGGGTCTGCACATCTGGAAAAGTGATGCGGTTATTCGACCTCTCCCCCGGCGGGAGTTTTCGGTCCGGGAGGATTACAATATGCTCAATGGCACCCATGAAATCACCCTGACCCCGAATGGCTGGGTCCACACCCAGCAAAACAAAAAAGTGAGCCTTCCCAAGGATGGGTTCCGAAAAATTGTCGGGAAGGAGTATGGTATTAATCGTTACGAGAGGATCAGCTCCCCAAGTCTTGCCCCCGCGGCAGAGGAGTGGAAAAAGGTAGGACCCTACTGGGCGGAAGTGCGAGAAAAATGGGCGGAGGTTTACCAAAATCATAAACGCTTCACGCTTTTGGAAAAAGTCGATAACAAGAAGCTGTGGCAACACCACTTTGGCTTTGCCGCCAAAATCTTAAAAAATGGCTATCACGCTGAGGAGGGACGGCAACATGCACGATCAACGATTGAAAAATTTCTTTCTTCCACAGAGAAGAGTGCGACCAACAGATACTGATGGCGCCTCTGACGATCGTGACAGGTCCCGCCGGGTCTGGCAAAAGCACCTACGCTCGGAGACTTGCCGCGGATCTGGGGGCTTGCCTGCTCGATAGCGATACGGTGACCGAAGAAGTGGTGAGGGCCGGTATGGTTGCGGCTGGTCTCGAGCCCGATGATCGTGACTCACCGGAGTATCGATATCATTTCCGCAATCCTATTTACCAAGCCCTTTTTAGAACGGCTGAAGAAAACCTTGCACACACCAAGGTGGTTCTTGTCGGTCCTTTCACGAGCGAGATTCAAAACCCGGAATGGCCGGAATGGCTTGAGAAATTTTTTTCTTGCGAGGTCGAAATCGTGTTTGTCAGATGCAAGGAGGGGGAGCGGTATCGCCGCATTCTTGAACGCGATAACCCTCGGGATCACTGGAAGCTCAAAAATTGGGAGGACTATGTCGCGCAATCTTCCACGGATCGGCCAGTCTTTCCACACCGGTTTGTGAAGACCTAGGATGGTTCAGGTCGGAAGTCCCTCGTCTCAAAGCGCATGAGTGGCGGAATGAAGGTGAGCGCAATATTCCCGGTGGCGCCATTTCGGTTCTTGGCAAGAACAAGTTCGGACTCACCGTCATCTTCTTCCTTTTCGTCGGCGTTATCGAGATAGTAAGCCTTCCGGTAGAGAAGACCGACCATATCTGCATCCTGCTCGATTGAGCCTGACTCTCGAAGATCAGACATGCGCGGCACCCCGAGCGCGGAGCCCGTCCGTCCTTCGGGTCCACGGTTGAGTTGCGCGAGGACAATGACCGGGATGTTGAGTTCTTTGGCAATGGCCTTGAGGCCCGCTGAAATCTCGGCAATTTCCCGCTCTCGTGAGTTGCTGGCCTGCCGGGATGTCGAACGCATCAGCTGGAGGTAATCGATGGCGATCAGGCCAATCTTTTCGTCGCGATGTTTTCTTCGTGCTTTGGCTCGCAAGTCATTGATGGAGATCGATGCGGTATCATCAATGAACAGTTTCGAATTCGATATTTCGACTGAGGCGCGTTTGATCCGTTCGAGATCAGCTTTACTGGGCTGATACCCACTTTGAAGTTTGGCGTAGGGAAACTTGGCGCGGGAAAAGACGAGTCTTTGCACGATCTGCTCGGCACCCATTTCGCAGGAAAAGACCATGGCGGGGACATTCTGATCAACAACAATGTGTTCAACGAGGTTCATCATGAATGAGGTCTTTCCCATCGACGGGCGAGCTGCGATGACAAACATTTCAGTCGGTTTTAGTCCGTTACTCATGCGGTCCAATTCCGTGTATCCGGTTTTTAAGCCGGTTGTTCCACGATCTCCGGCGAGAAACTCCTCAAAGCTTTTCATCACTGCCTTTACCGTGTCTGTGATGGTTTCCTCTGTTCCGGTTTCTGCATTCTCTCGAATTTCGAGAACCTGTTGCTCGACCTGATCAAGAAATATCTGCACGTCTTCCGGGTCGTCATAGGCCGTTGTGATTGCTTGCGTGCAGGAGTTGATCACTGAGCGGAGCACGAACTTTTCCTTAACGATTTCAAGGTGGGAATCGAAGTGTGCCGCGGTAGGGGCATAGGTATAAATTTCCGTGATGGCTGCGGGACCTCCCATGCCTTCCAGAAGATCGCGATCCATGAGGTATTGGTTCAGCGAAATGAGTTCGACCGCTTTGTTTTCTTCGAAGTGGGAGGTCAGCACTTCAAAAATTTTCCCATGGGATGGGATGTGGAAGTGAGAAGGAGTAAGATGCTGCTCCATTGCACGGCCAATGTATTCTTCGGGTTCTTGCAGCATGGAGCTGAGGAGACTTTTCTCAGGCCCAATGGCATTCGGGGGGGTCGCGAGGCTGGCTTCCTTTTTCTCAGGAGCTCCATTCTGAAGTTTGGGTCCGTTTGCTTGGAAAAGATCCTGAGGATTGGCCATGTCCAATCCTGTCAGGCCAGCCCGCTGGAATCAATTCGAGAGCGCCACGAAATCTTGTAAGAGGGAATAAAATGGGAACAAGGGGGGATCGACTTAGAGACCTCCCATTTGAATTTGTCCCTGATGTTTGGCGCCCTTGGATATTGCTAATCGTCCCACCTTGATATTTCCGGAAAGGATGGCCTTCTTTTCGAGGGCGAGTCGACCGGAACAGGTGATGTTGCCAGTCACCAGACCATCGATTGTGCACTCGGTGGTCTCTACCGAGTTGAGAAATTCAACCGTCGCCCTTTTTTCGATAATGAGTCGCTTGCAAATCACTTTGCCCACAATTTTGCCATGATGTCGGATGATGAGATCGCCCGAGCATTCCACTCCGCCGGTAAAGTCACCTTCCACGGTCAAATGGTGGCACTGAATGGTGGTTCCGGAAACGATCCCCTTTTTGAAGATAAAGACATCTCCCCGGGTTTGGATTTTACGGTTCCATTCGCCGCGAATCTCGTAGCTCTTGAGACTGATGTAAGACCCGCACTTCGGGCAAAGCGTCGAAGTGGAAATTGGGGAAACTTCATGAGAGGCACTGCAGTCAAAGCACGAAATATCACGAAGCTCCGCTTTGTTTTTTTGAAACAAAGAGTCCTTCCTCGGCTTGGGGATGGTTTTCTTCTTCGGGTAAGTCGAAGATTCTTTCGCGCTTTCCCTAAGGGGATTTCTTCTTGCCGAAGGTTTGGCTTGAGGCAAAGTGGGCTTCACGGGCCCGCGATTTTGAGGCTCCGAAGGTATGGACGGTATGGTGTTCGGCGTGGTCGTCTGGCGCGTGTCAACAGCCTCCGCGGCCTGAGCTCGTGGCACCCTTCCCGCGAATGGAAAAGAGCTTTTTTGGTCCGCCTCAACAACCTCCCCGTTTTCGATCCTAAGGTGAGAATTGCACTTCCGGCAATAAGTAGAAACCACGAGCAAGGGCTCTGCCTGACGATGGCGACACTTAGGACAGATGAGTTCGACGTGACGTTTCTGCCCCTCTTTATGGAATTTGAACGCCAGAGCTTCGGGAAAGAGTTCAGAGGTCTAAGCGACGCTGGCTTTCGACGGCTGTTGCTTTTTTACGTTGCCGTTCCCTTGGGGAGCGGAAACCGGGCTGCTCTTAGGTTGGACGGAGGGAGTGCCGACCTCAGATTTGCCCACAAAGATTGCTCCGGGCTCGATGGAAAGGGTCGCAGCCTTTACATCTCCTGCCATCTCAGCACCATTTTTGATTTCGACGCGATCTGAGGCCACGATGTTCCCATGGACCTTACCATAAACCACGACCGATTTGGTCTTGATCTCAGCTTTGATGATTGCGTTTTCCGCAACCGTGAGAGATCCGTCGGAGGAGATGTCGCCGTCGATCTTTCCGTCAACGAGAAGGTCATTGGCAAAGCGGACCGAACCCGTGATAGAAACATCGTTGCTGAGAATGTTTCGCTGACCACCTGGCGCCTTCGATGGGGCAGGAGAAGAAGGACTTGGATTGGTGGGCGCAGCGGATACTTGAGAAGTCTTAACAGCAGACTTGGGAGAGGCGCTTGCAGAGCTTCCACTGCTTTCTTCTGAATTCTTGCTAATGATTTTTTCGAACACGGTCTTGCAGGAGGTTATTTTTTAATAATTGTCCTAAAAATAGGGGGATTGAAAGGAATAACTTTGGAAATATTAAAATTATTCGGAGGAGTTATTCGGCACTTCGACCGGTGGAGGCGTGCCCTCTGGTGTTGGAGTTACTGGAAGATCGGGTAGATCTGGAAGTTTAACAGGATCGGAAGATGCTTCGGCTGGCTTTGTTGGAGTCGGGGTTGTGACGGTTGCCGGCGTAATGCCCACGAGCTTTTTCATCTCCTGCGTCACTGGCTTTAGGGTGGGATGACGTGTTCCGTAGTCTTTGATCACTCGATCCAAATTCGCTGAAGCAACTTCGTTTTCGCCATTCTGAAGGGCGATGGCGGAGAGTTGCTGCAGTGCATAGGAAGAAACAGAAGTGTCTAATGCTGCAGCGGCCTCAAACTGAGCTTTTGCCTCATTTTTTTCACCGACCGCGCGATGGTAATTGGCGAGGAGGGCGTGCATACTTCCGAGGTTGGGGTGACCGGAGAAATCTGCGATGGCTTTTTTGAGGGTTGAGATCGCCTCTTGCTGTTGCTGGTCGGTCCATTGTTGAGCTGCAATTTTCATCAATGCGGTGGCACCAGCGGGCGTATCAGCATATCTCTCGTGAACCTCGCGCAGCTCTGTGATCTCGGTGGCTGCGCTGACTTCAGCGGCTGCGGTTTCGATTTTTTTCCGCTGCAATCCGTTACTAATGACGTGGGCAATGGCAGCGACAATCAGGACGCATCCAACGGCAATAAGCTTTTTCTGGTTGGCATCGAGGAATGCTTCCAATCCGCTGGGGCCGTGCTCGATTTCACCAATGGGGCTTGGTGAGTGATTCTCGTTTTCAGGTTTTTGATCCTTCTTTGACATCGCGACGATTTGTGAGCCAAGGGAATATCTTGATGTGGTAGGGGAAGCAAGTCCTAGTAGGGAGGAATTCAATACTTTCTGGTCTTGCTGAGTGTTTTCAGTTCCGCTTCTCGGGTCAGCCGGATAGAGTGTGACCGCGCATGACTCAGTCAGTTTATCTAGTGGCCGGAGAAATCAGTGGAGATATCCACGGAGCTGAGCTCATGGCTGGGCTTCAAAAGGAGCTGGGAGACGTTCGGTTTCAAGGTCTGGGGGGACCCAAAATGGTGATCGAGGGGGGAGCGGAAATTGAAGACTGGGTCGATGACGCCGCGG
The DNA here is from genome assembly GCA_049889835.1 of Akkermansiaceae bacterium. Lineage (GTDB taxonomy): Bacteria > Verrucomicrobiota > Verrucomicrobiia > Verrucomicrobiales > Akkermansiaceae > SW10. The sequence continues at coordinate 113,298 of JBMHCQ010000035.1, read as the reverse complement.
TGATGGGGATTGTTGAGGTTTTGAAGCGCTATTCGTGGTTTAAGAAACGCTTTGATGATACCGTCGCTGATATTCTTAAAACAAAGCCGAAGGTTCTCCTTCTGGTCGATTATCAGGAATTCAATCGAAGACTGGCAAAACGAATTAAGGAGGAACTGCCGGACACCAAGATTGTGCAATATGTCGCTCCCCAGGTTTGGGCCTGGAACCAGAGGCGCATCCCAAAAGTCGCAGCTTCGCTCGACTTGATGATCTGCCTCTTTCCCTTTGAAACGAAATTTTTCACTGAGGTTGGTCTTAAGGCAGTCTCGGTAGGGCATCCTCTGGTGGATGAGCTTGAGAAGGTCCGAATTTCAGTGGAAAGAGACCGCTGGCATGTCGGACTTTTTCCAGGCAGTCGTGAGCGGGAGGTAGCGAAGCTCTTCCCGCTGATGATCGAAGTCGCAAAGGAGATTAAACTGAGGTTTCCTCAGGTGAGATTCTCGACGGCGGCGGCGAGTGTGAAGGTCGAAGAGCGGATGAATGAGCTTTTGAAGGCGCATGACCTTGAGGAAGGGATGATCATGGTTCGACTCGGGGAGAGTCAAAAATTAATGCAAGAAGTCGGCAGTGGAGTGATTGCCAGTGGTACGGCGACACTCGAGGCCGCCTATTTTGGAATGCCCTTTTGCCTCGTCTATGAAGTTGCTTGGGGAACTTATGTCGTAGCGAAGCAATTGCTGAAGTCGAAATTTATCGGCTTGGTCAATATCCTGGCCGGCGAAGAATTAGCGCCGGAATTTATCCAAAGCGATGCTAATGTCTACGAGGTCGGACACTGGCTCGGAACCATGCTTGCTGATGACGCTGCCAGAATACGACAAGGGAGACTCATGCGTGAAGCGGCTTCCCAGCTCGGCGAGCCCGGCATGCATGAAAGGGCTGCCGCTGAGATCGGCAAACTGTTAAAAATACAATGAGTGAAAAAAAGCCAAAGCTAGGGTTGTTTTTGTTCGGGATTTTTGGGCTCCTCATTCTCTCCGTGATTCTTGCTCTTTACTTTGGAGCAACAGAAGACCCGCAGGAAAGAACTCCCATAGAAGGCGAGGTGACGCTGAATGAAATGCGTGACTATCTTTCCAAGATGAACCGTGTCATTGGTCCTCGTAATCTGTCGAATCTCGAAGGGCAAACAGCGCTCAAGCAAACCGCTTCCATGATCGAGGGAACATTGGGACCAATGAATCTGGGGTATCATGTCTCCAAAAGCTCAAAACAGCGTGCCGAAGGGGTGCTCTGGAAAACGCTTTGGGTTGATGCGGGAAACCTTGAAAGCAATGAGGTGATTGTTGTGAACGTGCCCTATGGTGAAAGCGGAACATCGGTCGCGTTTGCGTTGGGCTTCGCGGAATATCTGGTTGGCCTAGACTTTCAGAAAAAGGTCCGGCTCGTTTTTACCCCACCGGTTGATACCATTCCGCTCTCGGAGCGGATTCTTTCGAAGGGTGAATCAATCACGGAAACCTTCCTCATTCGGGGTGGCGGTAGCCCTCGTCATTGGGCTGAGGTGTCGCAGGGCAAATTCGCCCAAGTGGTCGGGAGAACTGAAAGATGGAAAGAACATGTTCTTATTGGTAAAGAGAAAGGGAATTTGCTTCGGCTCAGAGAGCGTGGGGCGATGGCCTCTCGGGAGTATGCCGCTCAGATCATTCAGGCTTTTCCGCTCTTAGCCTCGGCTCTGAAACAGGAATGAGGTTTTTATTGGTTCTCCCGATTGAACATTCCCTGCCAGTTTTTGTAAGGGAAGCGAACCTAGGAGGATCAGACCTGGATGATGAAAACACGGAATGAGCTCACGCTGACGATCGGGCCGGAGGTCATTGATGAACATGGCCATGTCAACAATGTCGTTTATGTGGGCTGGATGCAAGCGGCAGCGATGGGTGTCATTCAGAGACTTGAGAAGTGCAGGAATTAATGGCCGCGAATGAGGCGACGTGGTTCGCCCGCCGCCATGAGATCGAATATCTCTCGCCACTTTTCGAAGGTGACGTCCTTACCATTCGGACCTGGATCGAAAATGCGGCGCGAGTGAAGAACCTTCGGAACTATGAATTTCTGAGAGCTGATAAGCTTGTCGCCCGTGGAGAGACAGAATGGATCCATGTTGATGTGAAGACAGGGAAGCCCAAGCGAATTCCCGATGAGCTGATGAAATTCGTCAATGGGGCACGGATCTGAAAATTCTCGCCTTTTGAGCCTGAATGCTTCAGGAGCTGGTCCATGAGTGATCCACTTCAAGCTCCTGTTGACGTTTCCGCTGCTCCAGCTGACGCGAAGAAAACCGCTTCCGGTCTGGCTTCAAAAGTTCTCACCGCAGGAAGCGGAACTGAGCATGCCGGTGCAAGAGACACCGTCAAAGTCCACTACACCGGATGGCAGGTCTCGGACGGGAAAATGTTCGACAGTTCGGTCCAAAGGGGTGAGCAGGTTTCTTTCCCTCTAAATCAGGTGATTCGTGGTTGGACCGAAGGCGTTCAACTGATGGTGGTAGGGGAGAAGAGGCGCTTCTGGATTCCTGCCGAAATGGCCTACGGCGAGACTCCGTCTCGTCCCGGAGCTCCCGCGGGAGATCTGGTTTTCGATGTGGAGCTCTTTGAAATCAAAAAAGCTCCCGAACTTCCGGACGCTCCAGCGGATCTTACCGCTCCGGCGAGTGCTGAGAAAAGTCAGAGCGGACTTACCAGTCAGCAGCTTGAGGCTGGCGATGGTGGAGAAAAGCCTGGGCCTGAGGATATTGTGGCGGCGCACTTTACGGGATGGACGGCAAATGGAGATTTTCTCGAAAGCACCCTTCTTCATGGAAAACCTGCTCAATTTAAACTCGATCAAGTAAGCATCAAAGCCTGGAGCGAAGGGCTTCAGTTGATGACTCCCGGTGAGAAGCGACGTTTCTGGATTCCAGCTGCACTCGCCTTTGGAGAAAATCCACCTCCGGGAGCTCCCCAAGGTGATCTCATCTTCGATTTTGAACTCTTGAAGTTTCAAGCTGCTCCCAAAAAGCCGGAACCCATCCCTGCGCCCGACGATGTAGCAGCCGCGCCTGAGGATGCCGAGAAGACCGCATCCGGTCTTGCTTCCAAGGTTCTTAAGAAAGGAACGGGCTCAGCGAATCCCAAGGCCACTGATGAGGTTTTGGTTCACTATACTGGTTGGACCACCAAGGGGGAGATGTTCGATAGTTCGGTGGCGCGTGGAGAACCTATTTCCTTTCCCCTTAATGGGGTCATTCCTGGATGGACTGAAGGTGTTCAGTTGATGGTCGAGGGAGAGAAACGCCGCTTTTGGATTCCCGGCAAATTGGCCTACGGGGACACCCCCGCCCAAGCAGGAGCCCCCGCCGGAACATTGGTCTTTGATGTCGAGCTAATTAAGATCGGGGGCTAGGAGAAGGCGTTTGCATTTCAAGGATCACAAGACACCCTTTAGGCATGCTCGATTTTGTCTGCATCATACTCGGCCTCGTTTTGCTGTACTATGGTGCTGAGTGGTTTGTGGCAGCGTCTTCCGAGTTTGCTGTCCGGATTGGAATCAGCCCGCTGGTGGTTGGTTTGACGGTGGTGGCATTTGGGACGAGTGCGCCAGAGCTCGCCGTCAGCATCGATTCAAACCTGAAAGGCTCCGGCGGGATGGCGATTGGAAATGTGATCGGATCGAATATCTGTAATATTTGTCTCGTTCTCGGTCTTGCCGCCGTCGTTTATCCTCTCGCAATCCAACGACAGGTCATTCGCCGGGAAATGCCCATCCTTCTGATCGCTACTCTTGCTTTCGTAATCTTACTCCTCGATTTCGAGATTACGCAGCTTGAAGGCGCAATTCTCGCTGGAGGAATCATCACTTACGTCGCCACAAGCCTTTTCGCCGCTCGGAAGGAAGAAGACCTTGAAAACTCGGAAGAAGTCCCTGAAGAACTCATCGAGGCAGCCCGCAAGGGTGGGGCAGGAAGAGCTTCATGGAATATTGTGGTCATTCTCGGAGGAGTGCTGGTGCTGGTTGTAGGAGCCAAAGCCATGGTTTACGGGGGCGTGAATGTCGCTCGTGACTTTGGCGTTAGCGAGGCGGTCATTGGTCTTACCCTTTTTGCATTGGGAACATCCTTGCCAGAACTCGCGACCTCGCTGGTAGCGGCCAAGAAAAGGCAGGGAGACATTATTGTCGGTAATGTGGTGGGATCGTGTATCTTCAATATCCTCGCGGTTGTAGGCTTCACCGCTTGTGTCTCGCCCTTGGTCGTTCAGGAAAATATCACGGTCGACTTGGTCGTGATGGTCGCAGTCAGCTTTATCGTGTTGCCAATGATGTGGTGCCAAATGAATCTCAACCGGATGTCTGGCCTCATTCTATTTCTGGCTTATCTGACCTATATTGGGTGGCTTGGAATTCAGCAACTGGGTGAGTAAGATTCAGGCAGTTCTTAAAAAGGATTTGGAGTCCGCCTCCAACTGGATTTGTGGCAGCAAAAATCGCCGAATAATTTTTCTAACAAAAAAGTCTCCACGGGCTTGTTTCATGAATGGTCCTCCGATAATGGTTTAGGAGAATGGTGGAAGGAGAGAACGATAATGAGAGTTTCGCTTTGCTCGCAGGGTGAAGAGAAAAAGGCACCCGCAGGCATCGCGCTGTCATTGCTCATCCACAATGACCTCCCCGCGCTGGGACTTCGAGGGACGGTTCGCTGGGCTGCATGGCTTCGTTTAGCGTGCTCGTTGTTGATGCTCCCCGCCGGTCGCACCCCTTCGGGGCAGCCTTCGGCTGTCTATCTCGCTCCGCTCGGTTCGGCACATCACTTTCGCCTGATAAAGCCGCTTCACTTCGTTGTCTTGGAGACCACCCCTCAGCTGCTCCCGCTGTCACTAATGTGCCAGACGCGCCTGCAAACCCTTCCAGCCGTTGCTTTCGTTCGGGTAAGCTCTCTTCTCCACGCTTGCAGTCGATACCCAAGATAGTCCACCTTTGGCCGTGGCCATTGTTCTCGCCAATTACATTCACGATCTCTCGCCGGTCATTATCGAGTTCACCGATACGATTAAACTGCGGTGGTATGGCCTGGCTTATGTGGTGGGCTTTTTTGTCGCTTACCTCATTCTGCTGAGCCTGGCAAAGCGTAAGCTCTTCATTGTGAGGCCTGATAAGGTTTCCGATCTGGTCACGCTGAGTGCATTTCTGGGGGTCTTTCTTGGAGGGCGGCTGGGCTACGTCTTTTTTTACATGATCCCAGAAAAGGGATGGTCTTATCTTGTCGATGATCCCCTCACCGTGATTAAAGTCTGGGATGGAGGAATGGCTTCTCACGGTGGAATTCTCGGAATCATGATTGTCACTTTGTTCTATGGCTGGCGGCATCAAATTTCTTGGGCCGGAATTGGGGATGGGATAACGATTGTGGCGCCTCTGGGGGTATTTTTTGGAAGAGTGGCCAATTTCATCAACGGCGAGCTCTATGGGACCACAACCCATGAGAAGGCGTGGTATGGGGTGAAGTTTCCCGCGTCCCTTGTAGAAGATCGAGATCAGCTTTTACATGCCCTAACCGAAGCTTCCTTTGTGAATGAGGACGTCGAACGCCTCATGATGAATGTCGACCGGGGGGTGCCGGCACAAATGAATTATGCCCTGAACCAAGTCATCGAAATTTCCCGTGAAGATCCCGCTGTTCTGGAGGCACTGGGGAATCATATCGACCTCAGGCATGCCTCGCAGCTCTACGAGGGCCTTCTTGAGGGGCTTCTCATTTTTTTAGTGCTTTATTGCATCCGGGTGAAATTTCCCAAGCTCGCCAACGGGATCATCACTGGCTGCTTCTTCCTCATGTATGCGGGGTTCCGGATTCTAGTCGAAAATGTCCGTCAGCCTGATTCGGAAGAACTCTTCGGAATGACCAAAGGCCAGTTCTACTCAACCTTCATGATCTTGATCGGGATTGTTTTTCTTGGATGGGGTCTGGTGCGGAGAGAGCGGATTCGACAAACTTAGCCAGCGGATTACCCCCACTCAAAAAAGACACCGCTAAAAGGCAGGTCGTCTAGAATTGAAAAATCAGCTCAGCGAATGGAAGGATTTTCCGGGGTCTTTTCCCGGACTTCGGTATTTTTTCTTGGTGGTGGTGCAGGCACAGCTCTCTCGCACGCGACTTGGGATTTCGAGGAAATCCACCCAGCGATCCCCCCGGTTTTTTCTTCTTCTCGGTATAAGGATTGCAGGAATGGCCTTGGTTTGATAGGGACCGCCCCCCAATGAGCAGCGAGGAACGAGAAGAGGTGCGCGTCTTTGCCCCGGCAACGGTGGCCAATGTGGCCTGTGGATATGACGTCCTGGGCTTCGCCATCGACGCCCCGGGGGACGAAGTGGTGGTCCGGCAATCAGCCGAACCTGGCCTCCACATCACAAAAATTACCGGAGACGGTGGAAAGCTCCCGCTCGAGGCCGAAAAGAACACCGCCGGGGTCGCGGCTCTGGACCTCCTGAAACATCTCGGATTGGCGGAAAAAGGGATCGCGATGGAGATCCATAAGAAAATGCCCTTTGGTAGCGGCCTCGGTTCCAGTGCGGCCAGCGCAGTGGCTGGAGCCTACGCGGTCAACTGTCTCTTGGGAGAGCCCTTGTCCAAAAAACAGGTTCTTCCTTTCGCCATGAGCGGGGAAGCGAGTGCTGATGGAGCCTGGCACGCTGATAATGTGGGCCCCTCACTTCTGGGTGGGATGATTTTCATTCGGGACAACGAAGAGCTGGATATTGCCGAACTTCCCGTTCCTGAAAACCTGTGGGCTGCCGTGGTACATCCTGATATCGAGATTCTCACCAAAGTTGCCCGTGAAATTCTCCCGACCGAGGTTGCGCTCAAGGAAGTGACTCAGCAGGTGGGGAACCTGGGGGGCTTGATCTGCGGTTTAATTCAGGAAGATTACGGTCTCATCAGTCGTTCGATTCACGACGTCATTGCCGAACCACGCAGGCAGAAATTGATCCCGGATTTTTACAAGGCCAAGCGGGCGGCCCTTGGAGCAGGGGCCTTGGGTTTTAGTATCTCGGGTGCGGGCCCAAGTGTGTTCGCACTTTGCGAAGGCGAAGAGTGTGCACAGAAAGTCGGCCAAGCTGTGGCTGAGACGTTCTCAAAAATTGATTTAAGCAATCAACTCTATGTTTCGCGTATCAACCGTGAAGGCGTAAAAATGATCGGATAAGGCGATGAGTCAGCGATTTTACAGCACAAAAAGTCCGGCACGGTTTGTTGATGTCAAGGAAGCCGTTTTGCGATCACTTCCAGCGGACAACGGGTTATACATGCCAGAGACTCTCGAGCCCTTGGGTGCCGATTTTTGGGATGAATGGCGGGACCTTGAACTCTCCGATTTAGGCTTCCGGGTGGCACAGCAGATTTTCCGAAAAAGCGTACCCCGCGATGAGCTTCGGCGCATTGTCACCGAAGCGATAAATTTCCCGGCCCCTCTGGTCTCCGTCGCCGAGCGAGAGCATGTGCTGGAGCTCTTCCACGGACCCACGCTCGCATTTAAAGATTTCGGAGCGCGATTCATGGCGCGTCTGATGGGATGGCTCACCCGCGAAGACGAGGGACTCTTGACCGTCTTGGTGGCGACCAGTGGTGACACCGGTGGAGCGGTAGCCAGCGCCTTTCACCACGTCCCCGGAACCCGTGTTGCCATCCTTTACCCCAAAGGGAAGGTAAGCGGCCTTCAGGAAAAGCAACTCACCACTCTCGGTGGGAATATTACCGCGCTCGAGGTGGATGGCTCATTTGATGACTGCCAGAGGCTGGTTAAGTCCGCCTTTCTTGATCGTGAGATGTCAGAGCGCATGAATCTGACCTCTGCAAACTCGATTAATATTTCGCGCCTCGTGCCCCAGAGTTTTTACTACTTTGAAGCTGCCCGGAGCCTTCCTGAGGGGGATCTTCCGGTTTTTGTTGTTCCCAGTGGCAACTTCGGAAATCTTACGGCTGGAATCCTTGGAGAAAAGTTGGGCCTCAAGGTGAAAAAATTTGTCGCGGCGACTAATGCCAATGATGTCGTTCCAGATTACCTCGCAAGCGGGACCTATGCCCCGCGGCCGAGCGTCCCGACCATCTCCAATGCCATGGATGTGGGAGCTCCCAGTAACTTTGCCCGCATGGAGCACATCTTCGGTTCCGAATGGGAGAAGATGAGGGAGCGCGTGGAAGGATATGCGTTTTGCGACCAAGCAACTCGCGAGACCATCCGCCGGGTGAAGTCAGAAACCGGCTACACTCTCGAGCCTCACGGGGCAGTTGGTTGGTTGGCGGCCGAAGCCTGGAAAGAGAAGTACGGCGACGATCACACCATCGTGCTGGAAACCGCGCATCCATCCAAGTTCCTCGATGTCATGGAGGAAGAGCTGGGGCAAGGGGGGGTCCCTGTCCCCGAACGTCTGGCCTGCCTAGCCGGAAAGGAGAAGACCGCCATCCCCATGAGTGCCAGTGAGGCTGACTTCCACACGTGGCTGGCGGATTACTAGTGGAGCGTTCCGAAAGGAGGGATTACTCGCTTGGCTTGGAGTAGTGCTCAGGAAGCTTGATGAGATCATCTCCCTCACGAACTTCGGGAAGTCCGGTGGTGGCGTAGGCATTCGGCTGGATATCGGCGACATATTGATCGCCCTCCTGACGGCTGACTCGAACACGACCCAGGACTCCTGAATTTCTTCGAATTCCCAGCACATCTCCAGGCTGGAAAGTCATTTGGTTGTCGGGAGAAAAGCTCAGGAAACCATACTCGGTATTTACCATAGTGACGGTGCCCATCTTCAGGGCGATCCGAATCCGATTCTGTTTCCGCTCTTCCCGCTGCGCTTCACGGGTCTTTTCCCCCATGAAATGGAGAGCCTCTTTTTGGTAAAGATCCGCTTTTTTCTTTTCCTTCTCGGATTCGACCTCTTGCTCGGCGAGTTGCTCTTTGAGTCGCTTGATCTCATCCTCTTGTTCTTGGCTTAAGGCGGAGGTTTCAGGCGCAGCAGCTTCCACCACAGGTGATGGGGAGGGGACAATTGGGGCCTGATAAATGGCGGCACGGCGCATTTCCTCGATGATCTGGGTTTCCCGCCTGAGTTCCGCGAGCTCGATCCGGAGCTTTTCATAAGCTTCACGGGCTTCGTCGCTACCGGAATCTCTTTTAAAATTCCCCAAGGAGAGGACGAAAGCCACGAGAATCAGGAGACTCGTGGTCGCGAGGAGAAGGTTCGTGGTATTCATAGGTGTGGGAATCATTAAAGAAACTGAGCGGAATTTGTCAAAAACGGAAAAATCGGGACCATGAGCAGAGGAATCGACTCTCAGAAAGGATCGCGTTCGGTCGATAGAAAATTCTTGAATTTTTTCAAGTCCCTTGATCGGGGGGCTTCCATGAGAAAGGAGAAAAATCCTTCGAAGGATCAGCGGAATTTTATCAGGACGCTCCTCATAAAGCTGGCAATTCCAGTGCGGAATGGAAAAGGAATCGAAAAGAAATGGGGCAGTGCCTTCGGACCTGTCGACTGAGATGTTTGCCGGTCTTGCGCGCAAATCGCTGACTGCCGCCTTGCTTTTAACCTCATCTCCGCTTTGCTCGCGCGCAGAAAGGAAATGGCGAGCGGTTTTTCAATTGATGCACTCAACCAGGCCCAACGGGAAGCCGTCGTGAGCCTTGAGGGCCCGGTGCTGATTCTAGCGGGAGCTGGCACAGGGAAGACCCGAACGGTCACTTGCCGTATGTCGGCACTTCTTGAAAACGGAGTAGATGCCGAAAATATTCTCGCCGTCACCTTCACCAATAAGGCGGCAGCGGAAATGCGGGAGCGCGTCATCGAGATGGTGGGCCGAAAGCGCGGCAAGGACCTCACCGTTTGCACCTTCCATTCGCTTTGCGTTCGAATTCTTCGACGGGATATCGAGCGGGTGGGCTATCGCTCCAAGTTCATCGTGATGGCCGGGGGCGATCAGACCGGGATCATTCGACAGTTGATTGTCCGAAAAGGGGGAGCGAAGGAGAAGCTGAAACCTGCCGAGGTGATGTCTGAGATCTCTCAGGCTAAAAGCCACGAAATACCGCTGGAAGAGATCGAGGACGGTTTGATCCGCGAAATCGCGATTGCATATCAAAACGAACTTCGTGCCCAAAACGCGGTTGACTTTGATGACCTTCTTCTTCTGGGAGAAAAGATTCTCCGAGAGCATCCCGAAGCTCGTAAATTTTGGCAGGAGCAATTTCGCTACGTCACCGTTGATGAGTTTCAAGACACCAACAGCCTCCAGATGCGCCTTCTCCAGCAACTGGTAGCTGCACCCTACAATATCTGCGTCGTAGGTGACGATGACCAGTCGATCTATGGCTGGCGCGGAGCAGACGTAACGAACATTCTTCAATTTGAGACCTTCTTCCCCGACCCCAAGGTCATTCGGCTCGAAGAAAATTACCGGAGCACCCAGGCGGTGCTCGAAGTGGCCAATAGTTTGATTCGAAACAATATCGGCAGGCGGGAGAAGCAACTTCGTTACACCATCCCGGGTGGCGATCTTGTTCGCCTGATGTCAATGCCCGGAGAGCAGGAAGAGGCGGAATGGGTGGTTCAGGAAATCCTATCCATCCGCGATGAGGGGCGGGAGCTGGAAGATTTTGCCGTTCTTTTTCGGACAAATGGGCAAATCAGAAAAATGGAAGAGGTTTTGCGGGAGGCCAAGGTTCCGTATCGGATGGTTGGTGCGCAAAGTTTCTACGACCGCAAGGAGGTTCGTGATGTTTTGGCATACGCCCAGCTTCTTGATGAAGCGGATGCCGACATCTCGCTTCTCCGGGTCCTGAACACTCCGCCCCGAGGGATCAGCCAGAATACCGCAGTTCTGGCTGGTGATTGGAGTCGTGAAAAGGAGCAAAGCATTTGGAAGACGCTGATCGACGAAGAGTTTCTCGCGCAACTGAGTTCCCGAGCTTCCAGCTCGATTAAGACCTTCGTGACTCAGGTGGAAGAATTCCAAAGACAAGTCGTCAATGGAGACAATGCCGGAGTGGTGCTCGATCGCTGGCTCCGGGAAATGGATTTTCTGGAGTGGCTCATGCGCCAATGTAAAAGCGACAAGGAGCGTGATGCCCGAAGGGAAGCTGTCGGGACCACCGTGGGCGACGTTACCGCAGCCCTTAGGAAAGGAGTCAAACTCCGCGATTTTCTCGATAAAACCGCGCTCGAAAGCGAGAAGAATGACGACGATCTCGATAAAAAATCGGGCGTGACCTTAATCACTCTTCATGCCTCGAAAGGGCTCGAATATCCCATCGTTTTTCTTCTCGGTCTGGAGGAGGGAATCCTCCCCCATAAACGGAGCGTTGAAGAGGGATCCAAGGATGAGGAACGTCGTTTACTTTATGTCGGAATCACGCGGGCCCAGGAAAGGCTGAGCATGACCTACTGCTCAACGCGCGTAAAATGGGGAAACCGGGAAGCTTGCGAGGTCAGCACCTTCCTGCCGGAATTAAATTCCGATTGGATTTCCGAGGAGGACTACGAGGCGATCATGAATCAGGAAGCGACTGACGATGACCTGCGGGGTTTTTTTAGTGGGCTTTCAGATCTACTTGAGTGAGCGCCTCCATGAGGCCCAAACATTTTCATTTGGGAATGCATTGAGGAGATCGCTTTCGAGGCTAGTCTCGGGGTATGAGCTACTCCCATTCATTTCGGAAACCGCGTTGGAAGCTTCTTGTTATCCTCCAGTTAATTCTAATGTCTTTCTGGATGGGGCTCCGGAATGTTCCGAAGCTCGAGGAGGCGGGCGCGGTGGGAGCCGTCGATTTGTTTTTTGTTATCCTCATCGTGGTGGCTCCCCTGATCTGGTTGCTTTTTCTCAGTCGACTTCCATGGAATGTCCGACTAATTGGATCCATCGCCCTGATTGCCCTCCTCGCTTTATTCAAAATGGATGGCCATACCGGGAGCTTCTTTCCGCAGTTCTCATGGCGATGGAGTAAAAAATCGGCGACTGAAATTCCTGAAATTACCGGGAAGGTCGCTGAAGAGGGAACGATCATCGTTACGGAAGGGCAGGAGAATTTCCCGCGCTTTCTTGGGGCTCAAATGCGCAATTGGATTCAAGGTTCTCTCTTGCCAAAAGATTGGCCTCAATCGAGTCCTAAGGAGCTTTGGCGTAAGCAAATTGGTGAGGGATGGGCTGCCTTTTCGGTGGCCGGAGGATATGCCTACACCATGGAGCAGCGCGGCACTCAGGAAACGACCTTGTGCTACGAACTTCGCACCGGAAATGTGGTCTGGGTCCACGGGGAAGATGTTCGCTTTGAAGAATCGATGGGCGATGACGGGCCCCGGTCCACGCCAACGGTGGTAGATGGAAAGGTGTTTTCACTGGGGGCAACCGGAATTCTCAACTGCCTTGATGCCCGCACTGGGGAAAGGTTCTGGGGTAAGGACATCTTGGCAGAAGCCCAACACCAGATTCCCACTTGGGCCAAGAGTTGCGCACCTCTTGTGGTCGACGGGAAGGTAATTGTGAGTCTTGGAAAAGAGGCGACTCAAAATCTCGCTGCTTATGATGTGAAATCCGGAGCGCTGATCTGGCGGAGCGGAGACTACAGTTCATCCTACGCCTCACCCGTGCTAGCGACACTGGCGGGGAAACGACAGATCGTGGCCTATCAGCAAATGTCGGTGGGGGGATATGATATTGAGTCTGGGGAAGTCCTTTGGTCCTTTGAAGTTGGCGGCAGGCAAGGGAACTGCGCTTCACCCTTGATCGTCGGCGATACCGTCGTCGTGAGCAAGGGATATGGTCATGGGACTCATCGTATTGGAATTCGGAAAAACGAAGGGGGATTCGAGGCCACAGAAATGTGGAAGAGCCTCAAGCTGAAGGCGAAATTTGCGAACATGGTGATCAAGGACGGTTACCTTTACGGTCTCAATGATGGTCGCATGACCTGTCTCAATCTGGAAGATGGGAAGGCGAGCTGGAGAGGGAGCAACTTTGGTCATGGGCAACTGCTTGGAGTCGGCAACCATATGATTGTGCAGACTGAGAATGGGCCCCTCAAGATTCTTGAGTTGAACCCTAAGAGAGAAGTAGTGGTCCAGACTATCGATGCCCTCGAACATCGAACCTGGAACCATCCCGTGCTCGCGGGAAATATTCTCCTAGTCCGCAATGACCGCGAAGCCGTTGCTTTTGAGTTTTAGGAGGGGCTTTCTTGACTCGATTCCACTTCTCGTGGTTCCGTTCTCATCCTCCACTTATCGTTCGACCTTCCCCCAAACCTCGGCCATTGCTGTCACTTTGTGTAAGGGTCAAGATTGGGAAAGGTCTTACTCACTGGCCGGGTAAAATCGGGGTGGTCTCTTGTGTATCATCGGTAAATCCTTCAACCCCTTCTTTAAAGAAGTGGATTTTGTCGAGGCGGTATCCGCCCGAGCGCCCCATGATGAAGAAATAGTGATCACCAGCGGTTAGTTCGTAAATCGGTTTTGAAAATTCGCCGTCTTTGTGGGCGACGGGGCCGTAGTTGTTATGGGTGGTTCGGAAGTTGAATCCGAGACCATTTTCGAACTGCTCCTGACTGATGGACTGGTATGTTTTACGAACGCTGCCCCAGGGGTGGGGATCGATCCCCATGAGCGTCCAGCAGTCGTTCCATTTGTCGCGCTCGGGGGCGCCGACATTGGAGTGCTTCAGGGCGAGGTGGTATTTTCCGGGGTTGGTAATGCGGAGTTTATAAGTGAGGACTCCGCGGGTTTGGGAGACGATGGCGTGGATGTATTTCGGCATGAAGCGGAGGTAGCCTTTGCCGGTGTAGCCTTCTTCAGTGGTGTCGAGAATCCAATCGCCGGTGAGGGGGACACTTTCAGCTTCGATGACGAGTTTACCGTCGACTTCCTGAAAGATAGATTCGGTGACGGGGGAGTTGATCTTGGGAGTCTTAGCCGGGGGAGGAGGAGGTGCGTCGGTGGAGCCGCCGTTGGTGGGGATGGCTTCTTTGCCGAACCATTCGGTGAGTTCGGCGATGGTGATGCGTTGGTCTTCTCCGCTGAGGCCGATGAGCCAAGTAACCATGCCGGTGTCGGAAACATCGGGGAGACCGGCTTTCATGCGTTGGAAGACCCACTGGAGATTGGGGTCGGAATGATCGCGAAGCCAGAGCCACGGAGAGTAGTCGCCTTTAGTACGGAGATCGCGGTTTTGATCGGGGATCTTGAGGTAGTTGATGCTGGGAACGAGAGCCTGAATATCGTTGAGGTTTTTGAGCCAGGGGCGGGGTTTGTAGTAGTCGTTGTAGCCACTGTGAGAGACAAGAACAATGTGCTCCCGCGCAGGTTTGTTGGCGGCTTTGAGCGCTCGGTAAATGAGATCGGCGGGGCCGGCTTCGATAATATAGAGGGGATTGTCAGCGGTGGATTGGTTGATCTCGTGAGTGAGATTGGCGATGGCGGCTTCAGCATCTTGAGCGACATCGAAGAAGTCGGAACGCTCAAATCCCCAGCGAGTCTGCCCACCCATCGCTCCGAGCCACATCTCGTTTTTGTCGGCCGGAATGGGCTTATACTCCATGAAGTTATTGAAATCGTAGTGGACGAGGTTTTTCTGGAGTCCGGCCTTGGCAAGGACAGCGAGAGTGAAAGGAGTGGCGCCGATGTCGTCGGGGTCGGCGTCGGGATTGCCATCGGCGCTGATGGCGATTCTGTTGCCCTTGGTCCAAGGGGATTTTATTGCCGAAAGAGTGGGAAGGACGAGACTCCAAGAAAAAAGGAGTGATGCAAAGAACGTTGAAACGCGCATAAGTCGAGGAGGAATCTGAGGTGTATTACATCTTAACAAAAGCCAATATTTCGAAATTGGATTTCGGATGATTCAGACAGAATGCGGATGAGCCCTGCGCTTTTGGGGACTTCTCAGGGAGGAGCCTAGTCGTTGGAATTTTCTCCTTTTCCTTGGGCTTGAAAAACTCGGGCTGCTCTGTCATTCCCGCTCCGCGATGTCTGAATTGCCCAAGGCTTATGAGCCCAATGAAGTCGAGAAGTCCTGGTATCAGGCTTGGATCGATGCGAAGTGTTTTGAAGCGGATCCTTCTTCAGAGAAGCCGCCTTACTCAATCGTGATCCCGCCACCGAATGTCACGGGGATTCTGCACTTGGGGCATGTTCTCAATAACACGATTCAGGATATTCTGGCGCGCCGGGCGCGGCAGAAGGGGTGTGAGGTTCTCTGGCTTCCGGGTACCGATCACGCGGGCATTGCGACGCAGACAAAAGTCGAGAAGCAGCTTCGCGATCAAGAGGGGAAAACGCGCCGTGACATTGGTCGCGAGTCCTTTCTGGAAAAAGTCTGGGACTGGAAGGAAGAACACGGTGGCATCATCATCAAGCAGCTCAAGCGGCTCGGATGTTCCTGCGATTGGTCGCGCGAGCGCTTCACGATGGATGAGAAATACTCGCAGTGGGTTGCTAAAATTTTTACCGATCTATTTAAGGAAGGGCTCATTTACCGGGGAAAGCGGATGGTGAACTGGTGCCCGGTTTCCCTGACGGCGCTTTCCGATGAAGAGGTAATCCCAAAGGCTCAAAGCTCGAAACTTTTCTACATGAAATACGAGCTTGTCGACGAACCGGGTCAATTTCTGGAAGTGGCGACAACACGTCCTGAGACTCTTATGGGGGATGTTGCGGTCGCGGTGAACCCTAAGGATGAACGTTATGGGAAATACGTCGGTAAGATGGTGAAGCGTCCATTCCCAGCGGCGGAAATTCCGGTGGTAGCAGACGATCATGTCGATCCTGAATTCGGGACCGGAGCCCTCAAAATTACGCCGGCGCACGATAAGGCAGACTTCGAAATCGGGATGAGAAATAATCTCGAAATCATCGATATCTTCCATCCTGATGCCACGGTGAACTGCCCGGAAGTCCCTGAGCTGGATGGCTTGGATCGTTTTGTTGCGCGCAAGAAAGCCTCCGAGATGCTGGAAGAACGTGGCCTCATGATTAAGGTTGAGGAACATGAGAACAATGTGGGCTTCTCCGAGCGAGCCGACGTTCCGATCGAGCCGCGTATTTCGATGCAGTGGTTCCTGCGTTATCCCGAGACCGACCGCACCGCGTCATCGGTGGCCGATGGTGACATTTCTTATCGTCCGGCGCACTGGGCCAAGACGCACTCCCGCTGGATGGAAAACATCCAAGACTGGTGTGTATCCCGACAGCTTTGGTGGGGGCATCGTATTCCGGTTTGGTATCGAAAAGAGAAGGTCGAGGCCCTCCAGGAGGCGGAGTCACTCACGCTGGAGAATCTCGAAAGCGGCGACCTCCACGTAAGTCCCGAACCTCCCACTGATCCGGAAAACTGGGTGCAGGATGGCGACGTTCTTGACACTTGGTTCAGCTCTTGGCTTTGGCCTTTTGCGACAATGCAGGACTCGGATAAAGAGTCTGCCCTTGTTAAGAAATTCTACCCAACCGGCGATCTTGTCACGGGGCCAGACATCATCTTCTTCTGGGTCGCACGCATGATTATGGCGGGCTTCCGCTTTAAAGGTGAGCTGCCGTTTAAGAACGTTTTTTTCACCGCCATAATCCGTGATCTTAAAGGTCGGAAGATGTCGAAATCACTCGGGAATTCTCCCGACCCCATTGATCTGATGGAGAAGTATGGGGCCGACGGACTCCGCTTCGGCCTTATGCGCATTGCGCCGGTGGGATCGGATGTGCGCTTCGATGAAGCGCAGATTGAAGAGGGGCGGAACTTCGCTAATAAGATTTACAATGCCTGTCGCTTCCGACGAATGGCAGGGGAGGATTCCAAGGCTGGGGCGAATCTCTCCGGCCTTGCGCTTACTCCATTTCACCTCGATATCTTGGCGCGCTGTGACGAGCTCTCTGTCAGGCTGGAAGCAGCTTATGCGGACTACCGTTTCAATGAAGTGGGTGCGCTTCTTTATGAGTTCCTGTGGGCTGAATTCTGCGACAAGTTCGTAGAGGCGGTAAAGGGAGACCTTCGTGAGGATGCTCCTGCCGAAGCGACGGCGGCAACTCTTGCCGTCTTCGACTCGGTGATGTCACGCTATCTTCAATGTCTCCATCCTTACATGCCCCACCTCACTGAAGAACTCAGTCTTCGAATGGCTTACCTTGAGGAGGGTGAGTTCCTGATGCAGAAGGAACTCCCACGGGACGGCCTTCTCAAGGGCATCGACCCAGCGCTTGTTTCCGCGGGACGCGAGCAGGCTTCCGCCATCTATGAAACGGCTGGTCGCCTCCGGAACGTAAAAGCGGAATACCGCGTCGCAGCCCGGAAAGATGTCAAATTCATCGTAAAATCAGGCCCCGATTGGCTGAAAGAGCAGGCGTTTACGCTTGGGTTGCTTGTCGGCGCTCAATCCATCACCCGCGATGAGTCCTACGAACCTCCTCATGGGACTCCCGGAGTGGTCACAGAAATGGGGGAGATTTTCATGCCCATGGAAGGTCTCATCGATGTGGAAGCCGAGAAGAACCGCCTTGATAAGGAGATCGAGAAAACGAGCAAGGAAGTCGCTAAATGTGAGAATAAGCTGGGGAACGAGAAATTCGTCGCCAATGCCAAGCCGGAGGTTGTTACAATCGAGCGCAAACGCTTGGCAGAGTGGCAGGGTAAACTTGTGCAGCTTCAGAGTATGCGGGACAGCTTATCATAAGGGGTTTTTCTCCTTAAGACGGTCATTCCGAGCTGCCTGCCACTGTTCTACAGAAAGGGCGGGTTGCTCTGATCTTTAAAACCAGAAAGATTTACGGAATCACGCTTGCTATCGTGGCTCGAATTCCCTTGATTCGTCCATGGCGGAACCCTCTTTGGCTCTTTCTTTTGACGACGTTTTGCTCACGCCCGGTTTGAGTAAGCATCTCCCGGGTGATTCTGAAGTCCAGACCCGGCTGACCGCATCCATCCCCTTGAATATTCCGGTCGTCTCTGCGGCGATGGATACCGTTTCGGAAAGCGAACTTGCAATTGCGCTCGCACGAGAAGGTGGTATTGCTGTCATTCATCGGGCATGTCCGATTGATGACCAGGCTGCGATGGTTTCCAAGGTGAAGCGATCCGAGAATGCGGTCATCCAAAAGCCTCTCACGGTTTCAAAAAATAACACGATTGCCGAGATCCGGGAGATTATGGCCATGGAAGGCTTTTCCGGATTTCCAGTCGTTGATGAGAACGGGAAACTTGAAGGCATGGTCACTGGTCGTGATTCACGTCACATCCCAGGCGCCGAGGCCTTGGTTTCCGAGGTGATGACGCCTCTCGAAAAATTGGTGACAGCCGCTCCGGACACCACCCAGCAGGAGGCGCGACAGATTCTTTATCAAAATCGAATCGAAAAACTCCCGCTGATAAATGCCGATGGCACTTTGGCCGGCCTCATCACCGGGGCAGATATCGAAAAACGGATTACTTTTACGCAAGCGGCCAAGGATCCGAATGGGCAGTTGCGCTGTGGTGCTGCGGTAGGCCCGGGGCCTGAGTTTCTGGAGCGTGCCAAGGCGCTTATTGCCGCGGGGGCGGATGCTCTTTTTATCGACGCAGCTACGGGGCACACTTCGCGGGTTATGGAGGTAATCTCGAAGCTGCGCGCGCTTGGCGATACGCCGGTAGTAGCCGGAAACGTCGTTACGGCTCAAGGTGCGATCGATCTCATTTCGGCCGGCGCGAATTGCCTCAAGGTCGGGGTTGGTCCCGGGTCGATTTGCACCACCCGCGTTATTTCCGGGGTGGGAATGCCGCAGTTTACGGCCGTGCAGAATGTGGCCGATGCCGCCCATGAGCGGGGTGTAAAGGTGATCGCCGATGGCGGGGTTCGTTATTCCGGTGATATTACAAAAGCACTGGCTGCAGGAGCGGATCTGGTCATGCTTGGTTCACTCCTCGCTGGAACAAGGGAATCACCCGGACAGACGGTGCATTCCCAGGGACGCCGTTTTAAGACTTATCGCGGTATGGGCTCCATCGGGGCAATGCGGAAAGGCGCGGGAGACCGTTACGGTCAAAACTCCAGTGGTAAACTGGTGGCGGAGGGTGTGGAGGGCCGGGTGCCCTATAAGGGGCCTCTGGCCGATGTTGTTTTCCAGCTTATGGGCGGACTGCGTTCCGGGATGGGATATGTCGGAGCAACCAATCTACAGGAACTTCGCGAGAAAGCGGAATTTGTCCGAATCACTCCGGGGGGGCTTCGCGAGAGTCACGCCCACGATGTCACAATCACCGAGGAGCCCACCAACTACCAGCCAGCCAGCTAATTTTTCAGACCCATGCAAGAGCTCAATCACGTCGCCGTTCTCGATTTCGGTTCTCAATACACTCAACTCATCGTGCGCCGGGTCCGTGAGCTCGGATTCTACGCCCGTCTTTACGCTCCGGAAGAGCTCGCGGACCTTGGAAAACCGGGAGCGATTATCCTCTCCGGTGGCCCAAAAAGCACCAGCGAGCCCGATGCCCCGGATATTGACTTCGAACTGCTGAAGTCGTTCGGAGTTCCCGTTCTCGGAGTGTGTTACGGAATGCAACTTCTCAATATCAAGCACGGTGGATCAGTTAAGGCGAGTGATCGTCGTGAATACGGCCGCGCGATGCTCAAGCCGACTTCACACGAGGACCTTTACGCAGGGATTTCCGGTGAATCGCAGGTCTGGATGAGTCACTCTGATACCGTGCAAGACCTTCACGACGACGTTGAAGTGATCGCCGTAAATCAGCACGGGACACCGGTCAGCCTCAAGTGGCCGGGCGGCTTTTGGGGGATTCAATTTCATCCGGAGGTAACCCACTCGCACGAGGGGAATCAAATGCTCAAGAACTTCCTCAATCAAGCCTCCGAGCTGAAGGCTTTTCATATTGAGAATTTCAAGCGTGAGATGATCGAGGGGATTCGTGAAACAGTCGGTAACCGTCAGGTCGTCTGCGGAGTGAGCGGGGGTGTCGATTCCACGGTATTGGCGGTTCTCCTCAAGGAGGCAGGGGTTAACATGCGCGCGATTTTTGTCGATAACGGTCTGCTGAGGAAAAATGAAGCGGAAGAGGTTCAGCGGAACTTTAAGCGAATGGGAGTTGGGATTGAAACGGTGGACGCTTCCGAACGGTTTCTCTCGGCCCTCTCTGGGAAAGACGATCCCGAGGAGAAACGCGAGATTATTGGCAATCTGTTTATCGAAGTCTTTTGGGATGCGGTCGGGGATGCCGAGATGCTCGCTCAGGGGACGCTTTATCCAGACGTGATCGAGAGCGCCTCGAATGCAAAATCGAAGGCCTCTGTGATCAAGACGCACCACAATCGCGTCGCGAAGATTTTGGAACTTCAGGAACAGGGGAAGGTCCTCGAACCGCTGGCTGAATTATTCAAAGATGAAGTTCGTGAGCTCGGCTCATCCCTTGGAATTGAGCAAAATATTCTCAATCGACATCCCTTCCCAGGCCCCGGCCTTGCAGTTCGTTGTCCGGGAGCAGTGGACAAGGAGCGTCTCGATGTTATTCGTGAATGCGATGCCATTTTCATCGGGAAGCTCAAAGAGTTCGATTGGTATGACAAGGTCTGGCAGGCCTATGCTGGGCTGATCCCGGTGAAAACCGTGGGGGTGAAAGGCGACGAGCGGAGCTATGAATGGGCGACCAATCTCCGAGCCGTCGTTAGTGAGGATGCCATGACTGCCGAGTGGGTTGATCTGCCGCACCAGCTTCTTACCGAGACCAGTCAGGATATCTTGAATGAGGTCAAAGGAATCAACCGGGTCCTTTACGATATTTCGACCAAACCTCCCGCGAGTATCGAGTGGGAGTAGATTCAGAATTGATCAGACCAACCTCAAGGCTGGGTCTCGCTTTCTAAGGGGTCGTCTCGACCTTGAGGCGGAGGAATTGAGTGCTCTGAATATTCCGGGAAGTATCGGTTTCGAAGGTGACTTGATCAAAGCAGTCGAGGCTTGGATGGGTCGTTGAATTGACGATGCTGGTAGTGAGAGTCTCCCAGTCTTGGAGATTAGAAGAAGCTTCGACGGTGTAGATGAGGTTGCTCAATGAAGCGTCGAGTTGGTTGTAGGTGATCTCGAGTTTGTTGGTGGAAGGATTGAAGATGGGTGAGAGGGAAACGGGGGCATGGGTCCACGGCTCACTCCCGATGGCGTATTCAAGGAGGCGAGGAGAGCCGTCGAGATCATCATCGCCGAGCCAGTTGATTGCGGCATCGCCGAAGTGTTGACGGTGCCAGGCGAGTGAGTGGGTGTTTGACTGATTAATAACGGAGAGGATGTCGGCGGCGCTGAGGGCTGAAGGGTAGAGTCGAAAATCATCGATGTCGCCGGCGAAGTTGTAGTTGGGTGAGTGGTTCGACCCTCCCAGAATGGCTGTCGATCCGGGGGCGGTGTTTATAACCCGGGCAGCGGACGAGCTGATATTTTCAAGGCTTCCATTGACGTAGAGGCGGGTCTCTTCGACTTGGAGAGAACCATTGTTATTGAAGTCATCGCACACCACCGCCACGTGATGCCAATCTCCATCTGCCAGAGTGGTGGTGCCCACGATCGAGCCACCTTGGACCTCGAGGCGGAGAGGTTGGGCCGTGGAATTGCCTCCGCTTCCATTGAGGCGGAAGGAAAAGCGTTGGCCGTTGCTGTTCTGGCCATAGCTGAACATGGTCTGATTTTCGGATGCCGCTCCCGCGGTGGTGCGCACCCAGCACATGACGGTACGGGGGGCGGAGCCGGAGGGAAGGGTGGGGAGACCGCTGAGAGTGAATTGGTCGTCTTTGCCATCAAAGGAAATCCCCTTTCCACGGGCTCCCTCGATCCGGGAGGCCTCGAGGTTGGCAAAGCCCGAGGCGGTACCGGCGAAGTAGCCGGAAGCTTCACGGAGATCGGGCCCGGTGCATTCATCAAGCGGAAGCCAGAGATCGGCGGCCTGAAAGGTGTGAGTCACGGTGATTGTGGCACTGGCGGAGTTTTCGCCGTCGGTGATGGTGTAGGTCAGTGAATCAGTGGCGTATGTGTCAGTAGCGGGGGTGTATTGGATTTGATTTCCGACGACGGAAGCCGAGCCAAACCGCGGTGATCCGACAGAGCTAAGGGTAAGCGCTGCGGGAAGGCCGTCGTCGAGGTCATTGGCGAGAGCATCGATGGTAATCGTTGATCCATTGGTGGTGGAGGCGGTGTCATCCTTTGCAGTTGGAATGGGATCGGGAGTGCCTTCAATGAAGAGAGCCGAGTCGGGAATCGCTTGCCGGGCCACTCCCGGGCCGGACCATTCAAGCGCAAGGGTCGGGACAACACCTTGATCGTTTTTGTAGTAAAGCCGGTAGGGGTGATAACCGGCTGCCAGTTGTACTGAGCCTGAAGTGGTCGATCCGTCGTGATGGTAGTCGTCATCGGTCACCATGATTTCATGAATGCGGAGAAAAGATCCAGAGTCGGAAGTGAGAGAGAAATTCCAGGTTCCGGATGTCGGAATTAGAAGGTAGCCGGTCATGAGATAGCCTCGTGACTGACTCGATGCGGGCAGGTTGGTCAGGTCGACGTTGGAGCCGGACCCGGAGGTGGTTGGAGTGAGGTCGGAGAACTCAGGAACCCAACTCCAAAGTCCCGTGAAGGTGGAAAAATTGACTCCATTAGCAAGGGAAGGGAGGCTGGTCGGAGGGGGCACGTTCGCGGAGTCCCAGGGACGGGAAGCGGAACCGAGGGGTTGTCGAATTTGCAGGACACGGTCCTTCATCCGCTCATTGAGCTCGGTGAAGTAAGCCGTGGTATTACGCAGGTTGGTCGCCTCATCGAGATCCGTGACGGTGTCATAAATGTCGAAGTCGCCATCAGCGTTGGCGGGGTTGTTGCGAATACCTTTGTAGCCATCGAGGAAAATCACTTGGGCCTGCGATCGAGTGGTCTTGCCGTGGTTATTGAAATCGGCCCAGTTTGGGGTGCTTCCATTGGTGGAGTATTCCACGTAGGTGGTGGGTATCTCTTGCGTTCCGCTTTGGGTCAGAGTTGGCATCAGGCTGACCCCGTCAGTCCGAGCCGGGGCCGTGATGCCGGCGGCTTCACAGAAGGTGGGTAGCCAGTCGTGGAATTGGCTGTGTTGATTGGTCAGAGAACCAGCGGGAACGGTGCCGGGCCAGACCACGAGAGAGGGCTCCCGGAGGCCCCCTTCCCAGCAATCGCGTTTTTGGCCTTCGAAGGGTCCGTAGGAATCGAAGGAGGTGGGAAGGTAGGAAGAACCGTCATTGGTTTGAGCGTTGGTAAGGTAGTCTTCGGAGTGAGGACCGTTGTCAGAGGAGAAGACAATGAGGGTGTTGTTGGCGATGCCGAGATCCTCGAGGGTTTTACGAAGATCGCCGATGTTGTCGTCCATGCGTCGAATGAGGCCGGCCTGGCGTTCTTCGACATCCGTCCAGGAATTGCCGACAGCGGAGGTGTAGTCCGGGTGACGGTAGGAATCGATGGTGCCGGTGGCCGTGTTGATCATCTTGCCCGGAGTTCCGAGCCATTGCACTCCACCGGAGACTCCGAAACCGGAGTCATCGGTGTCATCGGAGGGATTCCAGCCTGGGTAGGCGATGGTGGGGAGCTGGAGTGCGGCGTGGGGAGTATCGTAAGCGAGATAGAGGAAGAAGGGTTCTTGGTCACCATCGTTGACCTCATCGATGATCAGTTTTTTGGCGCGCGCGGTGAAGAGGTCGGGGGTGAAGCAATTGTCGAGATCATCGGCAACTTCGGTATTCTGATCCCAAACTTGTTTTTTACCGCGGGAGTCAGTGACATGATCGGGATAATGTGTGTGTCCATCGCCGTGACGCACATAGCCGTAGAAGGAATCGAAGCCACGTTTGGTGGGATAAGCGGGCCAGGTGCCGGGTGAGGATCCGGAGCCCTGAAGACCGTGCTTCCCGATGTGGGCGGTAGCGTAGCCGGTTTGTTTGAGGGTGGTCGCGAGGTTGTGATTGTCTTCGAGTTCTTTGTCGAATTGGTTGTCGCGGATATTGGCGTGGCCCTGATGGAGGCCGGACATGAGGGAGGCACGGGAGGGGGCGCAGACCGGCGCGGGGCAGTAGTGCCGATTGAGGATCATGCCATCGGCGGCCATTTGATCGAAAAAGGGAGTTTTGTGTTTTTTTCCACTTTTGGTGTTTTGAAAGAGCACTCCGAGGTCACCATAACCCAAGTCGTCCGCAAGGATGAAGATGATGTTGGGGCGATCGGTCTTTGAGCTGGCATCGAGGGGATCGGTCCCTTTGGCGATCTCAAAGCCATCGGGGTTGGAGTCCCCATCGGTGTCGGAAAGAATAGGATTTGTGCCGTAGCGAGGGCCTTCTTCGGAGTCCGAGAGGAGGTCCCCATCGGTGTCACGGTCATTGGGGTCAGTGCCTCCGGTGAATTCTTGGCGGTCGGTGAGAGTGTCGCCATCAGCATCGCCGGAACCATCGGAAGAAGTGAGGTCTCCAAAGTGGATAATCTCCCAAGGATCTTCGAGGCCGTCGTTATCGGAGTCTCCAGCAGGAAGAGGGATGCGGGCGATAGTATTGCCATTGCCATTGTCCACAACGGCGAAGTTTTGGCCGTTGACGGCCGGAGCACCATTGACGGTGATTTTAGAAAGGTGCTCGGAGAGGAAGTTGGGAGGGGTTTCCGAGGAAAGAATGACTGCGGTGGAACCGGTGGGAAAATTGATCGTGGTGTTATTGATGGGATTGCCAGTGCCACCGAGTTCGAGGGAGCCAGCGGTCAGGGTGATACTACTATTGGAGGTGAATTGAGCGATGATACGACCGCCGTTTTGGATGATGGGGCCGTTGATGATTCCTGCGCCATTTCCAAGACTCATGCGGAAGGTGCCAGCGTTCAAGGTCAATGAGCCCGAACCGAGATCGAGAGTGCCGTTGCCACCACCACCGCCACCGGGCGTTCCGGAGTTAACGACGAGGTCGTGATTGACAGCGGTCGTGGGGTTAATTTGCGGGATGGAAGTGCTTCCGTCACCGTTGAGGGTCCAGTTTGCTTCCTGATAGATGGAGGCCCCATCCCCGTCGGCAGTCCATTCGTAGGTGGCGGCGGAGAGGGGAAGAGCAATGAAAAGAGTGCCTCGGAAGACGACTGATCGCATGCACGTGAGAGTGCCCCATTGTTGCAGAGGGTCAAGAAGGGAGAAGGTGATCGTTGTGACAAATTTCGATGATCTGTCAGCACTGCCTTGCTATCCGCCCCCTTCTTAGCGGTTTCAACGGAAAAATTTTTCCGGCCGATTGAATCTTCCCCCCTGCAACCAGGCGTCCTCCGAAAATGCAGGTTGCAAAGCTGGCGGACATCCCGCACTTAAGAGCCTTTGAGGTGACCGAGGACGAATGAACTGACCTGACGGTTCACCACCTCAATTTTTGGGGTGATGCTTTTTCCCTGAAGGCTGTGGGCGGCTCCGCGGACTCGCAAGAGATTGACTTCGGTTTCGAATATTTTGGCCTTCTCAAGAAAAAGATCCGATTGAGAGATGGGCAGAACTTGGTCCCGTTCACCATGAATCAGGAGAATCGGGGGCATGTTTGGGCCTAGATGCTTGATCGGGCTGAGTTTACGGGCAAGCTCGGGCTTCTCGGTAGGGTGACCGCCCAAGAGATGGGAAAGTTTTTCGGGATTTTCGAAGTGAGAGCCATTGAGTAAATCGGGTCTTTCGAGAGAGGTGAGGGGATAGTAGGAGACGACGCATTGAAACATTGTCTCGACCTCCCGCAGGCTGGCGTCACCGAGAAAAAGGGCGTCATCGGCCAAAGCTGTCATAAGGGCGAGGTGTCCTCCTGCGGATCCCCCCCAGATTCCAATCCGCTTGGAATCGAGGTTCCACTTCCCAGCGTTCTTGATCAAAAATCGAGAAGCATCTTTACAGTCGATCACACAATCCTCAGCAGTGTTTTTCCCTTTGGCCAAGCGATAATTGACCGCGACGACAGCGACCCCAGCATCCCGGAGATCTCGCAAGGTGCCGAGAAAGGCAGGTTTGAGAATGCTATAAACATTCCCTCCACGCCAACCTCCTCCATGGGTATAGATCATCACCGGCATATCTTCCTGAGGTGGGTCTTTGGGGAGAAAGAAAAGCAATTCAAGTTTTCGCCCTGCTATCGTTTTGTAAACAATTCCCTTCTTGATCTGAAACTCGGTCAGGATTGTTTCCCGGGGTGGGCTTTTCGCCCTAGGCTTCTCTTCACAAACCACGTTTTGTCCGCTTGTTAGAAGGATCAGAAAGGACAATAAGGCAGCAAAGCTATGACTGGTATGCTTCACAAGAGATTCAAGCGGGCTGGAAGCGCGCTCTTCATATTAAACTGGTTTGATGCTGACGGGGCAGACTTTGAGTTCGGCAGTCTGCGTTACTGGGTCATAACCTGAGCCGGTGAGGATATTCACGTTGGTTTCGGCGAAGCTGAAGCTAGTAAAAACGGTTCCTCGGGGGGAGCGGGTGGTGGTTTCGACTTCGAGTTCGATTTCGCCGCGACGGGAGGTCATTTTGGCTTTTTGGCCGTGGGTAAGGCCCCAGGCCGCGGCGTCGTCGGGGTGAACCTCTAAAGTCTCGCGGTCGAGTAGGTAGTCGATACCACTAGCGCGGCCGGTTTGGGTGCGGGTGTGGTAAGCTTGGAGGCGGCGTCCGGTGGTGAGCCAGACGGGGTAGTCGTCGTCGATCACTTCGGCGGGGTCGCGGTATCCGATGATTTTGAAGAGGCCGGGTTTGCCGTCTTTGAACTCGTCCTGGTGAAGAATTGGGGTGCCAGGGTGGCCTTCTTCAGGGACGGGCCATTGGTAGTTGCCGTCGCCGATGTTGTCCCAATTGAGGCCCTTGTAAATGGGGCTGAGGGAGCAGAGTTCGTTAAAGACTTCCTTGGCGGATTCGAATTCGAAGCCGGGGATGCCGAGTTCTTTGGCGATGCCAGCGATAATCCACCAGTCGGGCTTGGAGTCGCCGTAGCTGGGGACGGCTTTGCGGAGACGCTGGACACGGCGCTCGGTGTTGGCTTGAACGTCGTCGGTTTCGCCCCAAGCAGAGGCGGGGAGGACGACGTCGGCCATTTGCGCGGTCTCGGTGAGGAAGATGTCGATCACGACGAGGTGGTCGAGCGACTTAAGGGCTTTTTCGCAGTGGTTCTTATCGGGGTCGGTGACGACGGTGTTCTCGCCATCGATAAGCATGGCGTGGATGCCATTTTCCTCTGCACCGCAGAGGTTGAGGGCGGTAACCTTGGTCATGGAATTGCCGAGATCAAGATCGGGCTGCTGGTAGGCCTTTTTGAACTTCTCCTGAAACTCCTCGGAAGCGACGGATTGAAAGCCGGGGTAGTTAGACGGGACGGCTCCGCAGTCGCCTGCGCCTTGAATATTATTCTGCCCGCGCATGGGGTTGATGCCGGTGCCTTCCTTGCCGAGATTTCCGGTGAGGAGGGCGAGGTTGCAGAGGGATTGGACGTTATCGACTCCGCAGATGTGCTCGGTGATGCCGAGGGTGTAGTAGATCGCGCCGAGATTGGCGGAGCCATACCAGAGGGCGGCTTGTTCGATATCGGCGGCGGGGACTTCGCAGATTTCGGAAGCCCAGTCGGGAGTGAACTCAGAGAGGTGTTTTTTGAACTCCTCGATGCCAGAGGTGCGGTCGTCGATGAAGGTGGAGTCCTCCAGCCCTTCGCGCACGATGACGTGAGCCATGGCGAGGAGGAGGGCGACATCAGACCCGACGCGAATCGGGAGGTGGAGGTGCGCCATTTCCGCGAGACGGGTCTTGCGGGGGTCGGCGACGATGAGTTTTGCTCCTTTGGTGAGAGCCTTCTTAAGACCGGTGGCGGCGACGGGGTGACACTCCGTCATGTTGGTGCCGATGGCGAAGATGGTGTCGGGCTTGTCCATGTCCTTGAGAGGATTGGACATGGCACCTCTTCCGATTTGGGCCGCCAGACCGGCGACGGTGGGAGCGTGTCAAGCACGAGAACAGTTGTCTATGTGATGGGTGCCGAAGCCCGCTCGAATAAACTTCTGCATGGAGTAAGCGGCTCCGTGGGGGGCGCGCCCGGAGGCGATACCGTAAATACTATGTCGACCGTACTTGGCTTTTGCTTTGGCGAAGCCTCCGGCGGCTTTTTTGAGAGCTTCGTCCCATTCGACTTCCTTGAAGGTGCCGTCGGGCTGCTTGATGAGCGGTTTCTTGAGGCGGTCCTCGTGCTGGATAAAATCGTAAGTGAACTGTCCCTTGATGCAGAGAGCGCCCTTGTTGGCGGGTCCGTCCATCGCGGGTTGGGCTCCGACGATCTTATCGCCCTTCGTCATGAGATCAATGGAACAACCGACGGCGCAGTAAGGACAGACCGTACGGGTCTTTTTGATGGGCTCGACAAGGTCGGCGCCACGGAGGGCTTTCTTATCGGCGAGGGCTCCGGTGGGGCAGGTCTGGACGCATTGGCCACAGAAGGTGCAGTCGGAATCGCGGAGGTCATTCCCAAACTCAGTGGTGATCTGAGTGTGGAAGCCGCGATTCATCATGGTGATGGCGTAGTCGCCCTCCTGTTCGGCGCAGACGCGGACGCAGCGGTAGCAGGAGATGCAATTGTCGTAATCGCGGAGAATAAAAGGGTTCTTGTCGTCGATGTTCGACGTGCCGGATTGCGCGCCTTTAAAGCGGCCGTTGCGAGCGCCGTATTTGTTGACGAGAGTGGAGAGCTCCTGGGAGGCGAGTCCGCGGAGGGGATCGACTTCGGCGTCCTTGTTTTCCGAAGCGACCATTTCGAGGAGCGTCTTGCGCATCTTCTCGATCTTGGGTGGCGCGGTTTTCACGACCATGCCATCGGTAGCCTGCGTGGTGCAACTCGCGACGGGATTGCGGATACCTTCCACCTCGACGACGCAGAGGCGGCAGCCGCCGAAGGCTTCGAGGCGGTCATCGTAGCAGAGAGTGGGGATGTCCTTGCGGAGACGCTTGGCGACTTCGTAGATGGTTTCGCCTTCCGAAAAGGAAGTGGCCTGACCATCGATGGTGATGGAGAGGGAAGCGGAGATGGTGGAGTTGGGATCGTTGATCATGGGTGATCGGTTAGGTGTGAGGGGGAGAATGGAGCGCAATTCAGGTGAATGGGCAAATAATGAGTGCGAGGGTGTTTGTCCCGGAAGTCAAAGGCAGGGTTCTAAGGTGCTATTTGATACGATCGGCATATTCGTCATCGATTGAGCGATCATTGACGGAAAACTTGCTAAATTGAACACGCCACACGGAAGCAGGCCAAGCGAACTCGTCGGAGCTACCCTTGGAAGTTGGGCTCACTTTGATTTCTCTTGTAAACCCGGTCTCGCCGGCGTTTTGAATTTGGCAATCAAAGGCAACAGTTTTTTGGACCTTTCCGCTGCGCTTCAAGAGAGTCATTCCCTCCTCATTGGAGAGGGCAAAGGTCATGGTTTGCTCCGGCTTGGTGACCTCCTCGACAATGATCGGATTTTCAGCAGAGAGCTGGCCTTCGACCTTCTGGAACTCCAGATGAATAGTATCGCCGATATAGAGATCGAGCGTCCCGTCCTTGGAAAAATACTTCCCAGCGGGGACAGTGACGGTTGATTTTTCCCCGGCATCGTTGGTGTGTTCCTGGACGCGCTCCTGTCGCTTGTTGTGCGCTCCCGGAAGAGGTGTGGACTTGATCAGGTCGACGGAAGCCTGATCAAAAGTGCTCCAAGGAACAGTGTATTCCTTGGCCCCTTTTTTGAAGGTGACCTTCTTGGAATCGTAATCGATCACGGTAACAGATATTTCACGTCCCTTTTTATCTTTCAAGGTCAGGGGGGCGGCGGAGGTGCAGACCGCGAGAAGGAGGGAAACGAGTGTAAAAAGTGTTTTCATCGTTGTCATAAATTAGCATGAAAATAGTCGAAATTCAGCGGGATTTTGAATTCGCCGCTTGGACCTGATCAGGAAAGTATTTCAGGAGAGATTCAGTGACGTTGGGGGCGGCCATTCCGAGGCCGCAGGCGGAGGTGGCTTTCATGGCTTCGCCAATATCTGCGACTTCTGCGGTCCACTCGGCGAGCGGGAGCTCATTAGCTTTGCCGTTTAATCGCTCAGTGAGACGCTGAGTGCCGATACGGCAGGGGAAGCACTTACCACAGGACTCGTGAGCAAAAAAAGCCATGGCCCCGTGGGCAACCTTGACCATATCCCGTGAGTCATCAAAAACCATGATGCCGCCCGCGCCGAGGAAAGAGCCATGAGAGCGGATACAGGGGTCGTCGAGGGTGAGTTCATCGAGAATCTGGTGCCCAAGGAAGCCCCCGGAGAGTCCGGCCATGGTGACGGCTTGAATGGAACGGCCTTCGAGCGGACCACCGGCCCAATCGTGCAGGAGGGTTTTTAAGGAAAGCCCAAAAGGAACTTCGTAGTTGCCGGGGCGTTTGATATCACCAGAAAGGGAAATGAGCTTGGTGCCCGCATGATCACCAAGTCCGAGTGACTGATACCAATCGGCACCCTTGCTGATGATGTGAGGAACCGCACAGAGGGTTTCCACATTGTTGACGGCAGTGGGCTTATTTTCGAATCCGTGGGTGACGGGAAAGGGAGGTTTATTGCGGGGGAAAGGATGTTTGCCTTCGAGAGAATTGAGCAGCGAGCCTTCCTCACCACAGATGTAGGCTCCGGCGCCACGTCGGACATACAGGTGGAAGGTGAAGCCGGATTCGAGGATGTTGTTTCCAAGGAAGCCTGCTTCGCGGCATTCAGCAAGGCAACGCTCAAGGAGCGCATTTGTTTCGGGGTATTCGTAGCGGAGGTAAATAAAACCACGGGGGGCTCCGGTGGCAAAACCAGCGAGGATCATTCCCTCAATCAGCGCGTAGGGATCATAGTCCATGAGCGTGCGGTCTTTGAAACAACCGGGCTCGCCTTCGTCGGCATTGCAGACGATGGACTTGGGGTGGCGATCGCAATCGGCCACCGCTTTCCATTTTAAGCCAGTTGGGAATCCGGCGCCCCCCCGGCCTGCCAACCTTGATTCCGTGACCGTGGCAATGACCTCCTCCGGAGTGCCATTCAGAGCCGCCTTAAGAGCAGAGAAACCTCCGTTCAACCCGTATCCTTCAAAGGTATTGTTTCCTTCCTTCCGAATATTGGTAAAAAGACACTCCTCCCTCCCGCCCGGGTTTGGAACAGGAAGGGGTGAAGGGGTCGGTTTTAAAGTCTCGGCTGATTCCCCGGAAAGGGTGGTGTGTCCTTGAAGAACTGGAATGGGCTCATCACAGCGACCAGAGCAGGGCATCTCAGAAGCAGCTCCTTGAGCTTTGAGCTCTTCGAGGATTTCGTTTCCGCCACGAAGACAACAAATATTTCCAGTGCAAATCCGGGGAGCGCTTAGGCCGCCGGGGGTGCGGGAAAAGTGATGGTAAAAGGTGACAGTACCGTAGAGATCGGCGAGAGGAGTCTTGAGTCCTTCGGAAACGGCACGAAGGACGTCATCGGAAAGGTAGCCATCGCGATCATGAAAGGCGTGCAGGAGGGGAAGTAACGGCGCGGGCTCATTTTTCCACTGGTCGACGAGCTCCTGATCAGAACGAGAAAGGGTGGCGTTTGCCATGGGCGGATCATGCCAATTGCGGGGCAGGAATCAAGGGAGGAAGTCAGTCGCAATCAAAGAAATCGCCCAGTTTGTGACGGTTTGATCAGGATCCCCATCCGGAGCTGCAATAAAGATTAAATGTCGGAGGTCTTAAAAAGCCGATCAAAGTTTGCTGCGAGGTTTTTGCGAATTCCACTGCGAGTGAGGAGGGCGCGGAAATTCCAGCGACGAAAGGGATTCCTGCGGCGAGAGATTTCTGCATGAGCTCGAAGGAAATTCGCCCGGAAAGAAGAAGAAAACTTTGCGAAAAATCGATTCCCTCGCGAATTCCGAAACCGATGACTTTGTCGAGCGCATTGTGACGCCCGATATCTTCCTTAAGGACCGATAGATTCCCTTGTGAGTCGAAGAGAGCGGAAGCATGGAGGCCGCCGGTGGATTCAAAGGTTTTTTGAGCGGTGCGCATGATATCCGGAGCAGCGAGGAGTATTTCCTTTTTTAAAGGCAGAGGACTTTTGATGCCATCATGACTTTGAAGAATAGAATCAATGGTGGCTTTTCCACAGAGACCGCAGGAGGAGGCAGCGAACAAATGGCGGGTCATTCTCCCCCAATCGACTTCATGTCCATCCGCGAGAAAGACGAAGGCGTGGTTGTCTCTTGTATCCAGATCGATACGCGCAATTTGGGCGATGTTTTGGATGATGCCTTCGGTCTTCAGAAAGCCAATAGTGAGGAGCTCGTCATCGCCAGGCGTGCGCATCAGAACGGCGAGGGCACGGCCATCGATCACGACCTGAAGCGGCTCTTCCACGGCAAGGTGGTCGAGTTTCTCTTCGTAACCATCGGACGAGAACTTCCAAATGGAAAAGTGTTTCGAGGGATCTGTCATTCCGATGATCAAGCCCTCGTCAGTTCTTTGCGAACTTTCGGATTATTGGAGAGTGTTTCGTGCTCAATGTTGAGCCGTTGCTTGGAGTTCTTTAAATCGTGACTGACATTTACCGAAGGGCAGTCCTTTGGGGAAGCCTTGGTGGCACATGCCCGCTCAACCCGGGCGTCTTGGAGGAGATTTTTCAAGTGTGTCACGGGGTTCAATTTTCCCACTTCCTCGGCAGACCCCAGCCACATTTTTCGATCTTTTGATTGAAGCACAATCCGAATCCCGGCTTACTGCTTTTCTTGCCGGTAACGGCGGCGTTGATCTGAGCGCCAGCTCCAGCAGCCTCGCCAAACCCCAATGGGACAACAATAAACCCCGTTACCTGAACCCGCTGTTTTTTGAGGGCATTCTCCGCAAAGAGGGAGGCCATCATGACAAATACGAGCCCGATTGCGAGGAATTGCGGGCATGATCTTCCAGTCATATTTTTAAGCTAGAAAGGACCTCACGAGATGGGAATGATTTTCTTTTGGTTTGGGTGGCGATTTATCCCGCCAATTGGTGAGTTGACAGTGTCACGCATGTTGCTTATGTCCGCGCCTCCGGAACGCAGGCATCCGTTTTCGTTCACCGGAACTTTTGATCAAAAAGACCACACAAAAAAGTCCAATGGCTACAAAAAAGAAGGCTGCTAAAAAGGCCTCCAAGAAAAAGCAAAACGTCTACTACTTCGGCGCTGGAAAATGCGACGGAGACGGAACGATGAAAGCCCTCCTCGGAGGTAAGGGCGCGAACCTCGCCGAAATGAGCAGCATCGGTGTTCCTGTTCCTGCTGGCTTCACCATCACCACTGAAGTCTGCACCTATTATTACAAGAACGGTAAAAAGTATCCCAAGACTCTCAATGCGGAGATCGAGGCCAACATCGCCAAGGTCGAAAAAGCGATGGGCAAGAAATTTGGTGATCTTAAGAACCCGCTCCTTCTTTCCGTCCGCTCCGGTGCTCGCGAGTCGATGCCTGGAATGATGGACACCATCCTCAACCTCGGCATCAACGATGAGGTGGTCGAGGCTCTTGCCAAGAAAACCGGCAATCCCAAGTTTGCTTGGGACTCCTACCGTCGTTTCCTCCAGATGTATGGAAGCGTGGTGATGGAGGTGGAGGCGGAGGCTGGTGAACACCACGATCCATACGAAGTCATTCTCGATAAAGCCAAGGCCAAGGCCAAGGTGAAGGACGACTCCGGCCTTAACGAAAAGCAGCTGCGCGAAGTGGTTGCCGAGTTCAAAGCGCTCATTAAAAAGCGTTCCGGAAAAAATTTCCCTGAGGATCCACGCGAGCAGCTCATCGGAGCAGTGAACGCGGTTTTCAACTCTTGGCAGAACGATCGCGCGATCGTCTACCGTCAGAAGTATGGCATCCCTGCCGAGTGGGGCACCGCCGTAAACGTTCAGGCCATGGTCTTCGGTAACACCGGCAAGACCTCTGGAACGGGTGTTGCGTTTACTCGTGACCCGGCCACGGGTGAAAACGTGTTTTACGGTGAGTATCTCATCGACGCACAGGGCGAGGACGTCGTTGCCGGTGTCCGCACCCCAAAGCCGATCGCCAAAATGGCTAAGGATCTTCCCCAGTCTCACAAAGAGCTCCTCGTGATTCGTAAGAAACTTGAGAAGCACTTCCGTGATGTGCAGGACGTTGAGTTCACGATTGAAGAAGGTAAGCTCTGGATGCTGCAGACCCGTAATGGTAAGCGCACCGGTTTTGCGGCGGTGAACATCGCTCTCGATATGGTGAAAGAGCGCCTCATCAAGAAGGAAGAGGCGATCCTTCGTATTCCTGCGGATGACCTCGGTCACCTTCTTGCGCCCATCTTCGATGCCAAGGCAGAAAAGTCCGCCAAGAAGGTGGGCAACGGTCTCCCTGCGGGACCTGGTGCAGCTTCCGGTAAGATTTACTTCAACTGGGAGGACTCGGTGAAAGCTGCCGAAAAAGGTGAAAAAGTGATCCTTGTTCGCCAGGCCACCTCTCCTGAGGACCTTCGAGGCATGATCGCGGCGGACGGCATTCTTACCACCGAGGGTGGGGCTTCCTCACACGCTGCTCTCGTTGCCCGCCAGATGGGTAAAGTCTGCGTCTGTGGTGCTCACGGCATGACTATCGACTACTCCAAGAAGACTCTCTCCGGCAACGGCGTGACTCTTAAGGAAGGTGATGAGCTGTCCCTCAACGGATTCGTTGGAAACGTTTACAAAGGCAACATCAAGTCATCTCCTTCCCAGGTAATCCAGGGGCTCATTGAGAACAAGGCTTCCGCCAAGCGGTCTGCGACTTACAAGAAGTTCATGGAGCTCATGAACTGGACTGATAAGCTTCGTAAGCTTGGTGTCCGTACCAACTCTGATACTCCGGAGCAGGTGGAGCAGGCTATCAAGTTCGGTGCCGAAGGGATCGGCTTGACCCGTGCTGAGCACATGTTCTTTGAAGGAAACCGCATCGATGCTGTTCGTGAGATGATCCTCGCAGACGACGACGAAGGTCGCGCCAAGGCCCTTAAGAAGATCAAGGTCTTCATGAAGAAGGACTTCATCGGCATCTTCAAATCCCTCGCCGGACGTCCGGCAACGATCCGTCTTCTGGACCCACCTCTTCACGAGTTCATCGGCACCATGGATGCCGCTCAAAAAAAGGATCTTTCCAAGAAGATTGGGATGAGCGCTGCGGCGATTACCAAACGGATTCACGCCCTTCACGAAGAGAACCCCATGCTTGGTCACCGCGGTTGCCGTCTTGGCATCAGCTACCCGGCTGTCACCGCGATGCAGGTTGAGGCCATCCTCGAAGCATCCGCTGAAGTTCAGGCTGGTGGTATTAAGGTGCTTCCTGAAATCATGGTCCCACTTGTTGCTTATGCTCGTGAGCTTGAGCTTCAAAAGCAGGTCATCGACGAAACTGCCGCTGCCGTTCGCAAGAAGCTTGGCCTGACCAAGTCCAAGCTGAAATACACCGTTGGAACCATGATTGAGATTCCTCGCGCTGCCATCACTGCTGCTGAAGTGGCGAAGCACGCTGAGTTCTTCTCCTTCGGAACTAACGATCTGACCCAGACCGGACTCGGACTCTCCCGTGACGACTCTTCCAGCTTCCTCCCAACCTATCAGGATGCGGAGGTTCTCAATAACAACCCATTCGCTGGTCTTGACCAGGAAGGAGTGGGCCAGCTTGTTGAAATGGGGGTCAAAGGGGGCCGTAAGACGGTCAAGAACCTCAAGATGGGAATCTGCGGCGAACACGGCGGAGACCCTGATTCGGTGAAGTTCTTCCATCGCACCGGACTCAACTACGTTTCCTGCTCTCCATTCCGTATCCCGATCGCTCGCCTTGCGCTTGCCCAAGCCGCGCTTGAGGAAAAAGGGATGGCCCGCGGTGAAGTGAGCTAAACGCCAATAATACAATAACTTCAAAGCCCCGTTCGTGCAGGCGAGCGGGGCTTTTTTTTGCGAGAGGGGACGGAGCCGAAAGCTGCGCTTTTGGTTGCCGAAGTTGATGGATGACTACTTCTCGGTCGCGAAACGTTTCAGGACAGCGTGGTTGGTTTTGGTGAGGAGAGTCACAAGCTCTTCATGGGGGTTGCCGTCGGCTTTGATGAGTCCTTGCTTGAGGGCGCTCAAGTGGGACTGATAGCGATCGATATACTGGCAACGGTGGTAGCCGAGAATGTAAGGCTTGGAGAGGGCTGTGTCCACGTAGTTGGCGTGGGTTTGAGCCACTTCCTCGATTGTTGGGAGCTGGGTCCACATCGTCTTCGGATGTTCTTTGGTGGGGAAGCTGATGTTGTGATCACAGATAATGATTCCCTTTCCGCCGGAGGCGCGATGAATTCGATCGAATTCGGCGACATTGAAATCATTTCCGTATGGCTGAACGGCAACGGCATCGATCCAGGGCGCGGCTTCTTCAACGACCAAGCTGGGGGTGATTGCCCCGCCATAGCGTTCTCCAAAGATGATACTGTTGGGAGCCAGGCGACGAGTCTCCTCTCCGAGAACTTTGTAGTAGGTCCGCGCAATGAGTCTCAGAAAGTCCTCATCTTTGGCTTGGTCTCCTTTTTCGGACACAAATGCCTCGTAGCGCTTTCGACCGGGAGCATTTTCCGGAAGCTCCTTCATCGATTCGATCCAATTGGCCTTTCCGGAACGCTTGCCATAGTTGAGGTCCCACAAGGGCATATCCGTCCAGTAGAACCCGATGAGATTGGGATTATCTTTATGGGCATTAATTTTCTTCCGGAGAGTGTCTTTGACCTTCTTCTGCCAGGCCGGATCAAAGACATCCGGGTATGAAAATTTGTCGTTTCCAAAATACAAAGAGGTATCGGACGTGTGGATTCCTTCGGCATAAGGAATGAGTTTCCCCAAGGGGCGGGGCGTTCCATATCCAGTTGAATTGTATCCCCAGCTGCGAAGGTTCTCGTTCACCTTTGCCGACATCGCCAGCCAATCGTTATCGAATTGATCCGCCATGATGTTCGACTCTCCCTTGGCCGGAGCTCCGATGGCGACGATATGAGTGACTCCAAGGGAAAAAAACGGGTCGCCTTTTGGGGTGACTAGGGAAATGCGACCGTTTCGCTTGGCGACCTGGAATCGGCTGTTGGCTTTTTCAAAGTCCGGAGCGGACAAGGGGATTGTCGGTTGAGGATAGTCCTCAGGCGTTGGTGGATTCTTTCCACGGTTCCAGTGGATGGCCCAGTAATCGCTCCATTGTTTCCACTGCTCTTCGGTGAACAGGCCCTGAAGCGCGGCCTTTCGTTTTTCCTGATAGGCTTTTTGTGCGGCTTGGCGTTCTTCGCCGTTCAGCTGCTTGAGTGTTGCTTGGAGCTGCAAGCGAAGTTTCTCCTGCTCCTGAAACTCCTTCTTTTGCTCGTCCGTCATCTCCAAGGATTCCAGTAATTCCGTCACTGAAGAGGGGGGCGTTCCCTGAGCATGGACCTTTTCGTGGAGCACGATGTGCCCGATAAAGAGGCAGAGGCTGGTCGCGCAGGCGAGAGGGGTGAGTCGAAAGAGGGAGAGATGTTTCGTGAACATGGTTTTCCTTTACGGGAATGATCAGCGATTTCTTAGATGTAAAAATGAATGCGCTCAGCCCCAGAGAAATTACTCGTCGGCGGGGATGTTGTGGCGAGTGAGGAGTTCGCTGAATTCGTCTTGGAAGGAGCTGGTTCTCTGGTGTTGATCAGACGATTGGATCGCTCTTTTAGGATTTGTAATCCTCGGATTTAAGGGGTCTTTATTGACCTCGGGAACGTCGCGAAGCTAAGGCAAAGAGAGAAAGGAATAATGGCATTGCCGAGGAAGGTTCAGGGACCACGATTGCAGAGCTAGTCGTAGGACCTTCTCCACCCCGCCAGAAAAAATTCGGGGAATCTTCTCTGAAGCGAATTCCGGCACTCGCTGAAATGCCGGTCACTAAATCTCCCAATGATGAAGCTGGCGGTAGGGCGCGAATACGAATTTCGGCGATCCCATTATCTTGGTCCAAGAAGGACAAATCCGTGGAGGTTGAGTCAGGCGGGGCTGCCCGACTACTACTATCGAAAAAATACGCGGTGTTTGTCCCAAACGGAAGGCCCGAACCCTGATCGAAAATACTGGAACCGAGAAGTTGATTATTGGAGGACCAGAGTTCGACTCGAGCTCCTTCTGATTGTTGCCAGTTTTCCCGGAGTATCTTAACGCTCAGAGTATCATATGGGAGAAAGGTCGTAGGCTTTAGTGGCATTTCCACCTGCAAACTGACCCAATATCCCCCGGACGCAGGATCCAGAATCAGAGCGGCTTCGCATTGAAGAACGAAAGCCGATCCGACGCACAAAACAGAGAGGTTTTTTTCACGAAAGATTCAGAAGAAGATCTCCAGTGTCAGCCGAAGCTCCTTTTTGAAGGAGGATTTCTCCGACCGTTCCGTCGGCTGGAGCGCTGACGGTGGTGAGCATTTTCATGGCCTCCAAGACGACTAATTTGTCGCCTTCCTTGACCTCGTCGCCGGGATTGACGGCGACTTCGCTGACCATGCCGGGGAGAGGGGCGATGACATGGTTAGGATTGCTGGGTTCGCCTTTAAGGT
This sequence comes from Akkermansiaceae bacterium, assembly GCA_049889835.1. Classification (GTDB taxonomy): domain Bacteria; phylum Verrucomicrobiota; class Verrucomicrobiia; order Verrucomicrobiales; family Akkermansiaceae; genus SW10. The sequence goes on along the minus strand of JBMHCQ010000035.1, from coordinate 74,681 downwards.
TGGCGACGGCTTCTTTTCCAAGGGCTTTATCGAGGACGACGGCCTCACGGGGCATCCCGTTGAGCTCGTAGAAGAGGGTGCGGCGGCCTTCGGAATCGGCTTCGCCAATACTGAGGAGTTTGATGAAGAGGGTTTTGCCGGGGCCGATGTCGACGTGGATTTCTTCGCCGATGCTCATGCCGTAGAAGAAGGCGGGAGTCGGAAGGACGGTGAGGCGGTCGAAGTCCTGGAGGGTTTGCTGGAAGTCAGCGAAGACCTGAGGATACATGAGGTGACTGTAAAGGTCATCATCGGTGGCATCACGGCCAAGCTGCTGGGCAACTTCAGCTTTGGTCTGCTCGAGGTCGACGGGAGCCGCGAGTTCGCCGGGGCGGACGGTGACGGGGACTTTGTCGCCGAGGACAAGCTTCTGAATCTCCTTGGGCCAGCCTCCGTCGGGTTGGCCGAGGCCGCCGCCGAGCATGTCGATAACACTCTCGGGGAAGTCCATCGCGGGAGCGGTTCCGTTGAGGAGATCGTCGGCTTTGAGATTCTGAGTGACGAGGAGCATGGTCATGTCTCCCACCACTTTGGAAGACGGGGTGACCTTGACGATGTCGCCGAAGAGCTGGTTGACGTCGGCGTATGTGTGCGCGATTTCCTGCCAACGGTGGCCGAGGCCCATGGCGTTGGCTTGCTCCTTGAGGTTGGTGTATTGGCCGCCGGGCATTTCGTGGAGATAGACCTCGGCGGTGCCGCTGCGAGGAGCGGAGTAGAAGGGCTCGTAGTGAGTGAGGATTTCCTCCCAGTAGTCCGAGAGCTCGTTGGTGGTATCGGAGTCGAGGCCGGGGTAGCGCTCGTTTCCGCTCATTGCGGCATTGACCGAGTTGAGGTTCGGCTGACTGGTGGACCCGGACATGGACGCGAGGGCCATGTCGGCGATATCGACGCCCGCGTCCGAGGCCGCCATGATGGAGGCGGCATTAAGGCCGGAGGTATCGTGGGTGTGGAAATGGATGGGGATGCCGATCTCCTGTTTGAGAGTGGAGACGAGCTTGGAAATGGCGGCGGGGTGCGCGAGGCCGGCCATGTCCTTGATGCAGAGAATGTGGGCGCCCATTTTCTCCAGCTCCTTCGCCTTATCGACGTAGTATTGGAGGGAGTATTTCGCGCGGTTGGGGTCGGTGATGTCGCCGGTGTAACAGACGGCGGCTTCGCAGACTGCTTTGCCATGTTCGCGGGCGGCTTCCATCGCGACCTGCATATTGGGCAGGTAGTTGAGGGAGTCGAAGATGCGAAAGATGTCCATGCCGGCATCGGCCGCGTGCTTCACGAATCCGGCAACAACGTTGTCGGGGTAGTTCGAGTAGCCGACGGCATTGGAGCCACGGAAAAGCATCTGGAAGCAGATATTTGGAATCTTTTCGCGCAAGAGGCGAAGGCGTTCCCAGGGGTCTTCCGAGAGGAAACGCATCGCGGTGTCGAAGGTCGCGCCGCCCCACATTTCCATTGAAAAGAGGTTAGGGGTGCGCCTGGCGTAGGCCTCGGCAATGGCGAGCATGTCGTAGGTGCGCATGCGGGTTGCGATGAGCGACTGGTGGGCGTCACGCATCGTGGTGTCGGTGACGAGGAGGCGCTTTTCGTTTTTGATCCACTCGGCAAAGCCTTCGGGGCCTTGCTCGAGGAGAACTTCGCGGGAACCCTTGAAGTCGACCTTTGGAGTGCTTTCCGGGATGCGGGGCGTCTCAAAGGGTTGGGCAGGACGCCAGTTTTTCGCTCCGGGGTTTCCGTTAACAGTGATGTCGGAGAGGTAGTTGAGGAGCTTGGTGGCGCGATCGCGCTTAGGGACGAACTCGAAGAGGCTGGGGAGGTCGTCGATGAGCTTGGTGTGAGCGTCGCCGGAACGGAAGGTAGGATCGGCGATGACGTTTTCTAGGAAAGGAATGTTGGTCTTTACGCCACGGATACGGAACTCGCGGAGGGCGCGGTCGGTGCGCTGGCAGGCGGTCTCGAAGTCACGACCCATGGCGGTGAGCTTGACGAGCATGGAGTCGTAGTAAGGGGTGATGACCGCTCCGGCGTCGCCATTTCCAGAATCGAGACGGATGCCGTAACCGGCGGCGGAGCGGTAGTTGGTGATGCGGCCGTAGTCGGGAGCGAAGTCCTTGGTGGGGTCCTCGGTGGTGATTCGGCACTGGATGGCGTAGCCATTGCAGGGGATATCGGCCTGCGCGGGGATGCCGATGGCAGGGTCATGCAGTTTTTCGCCTTGGGCGACGAGGATTTGCGAGCGGACGAGGTCGATACCGGTGACGCACTCAGTCACGGTGTGTTCGACCTGGATGCGGGGGTTCATTTCGATAAAGAACCACTCCTTGGAATCCATGTCGTAGAGAAATTCGACGGTGCCAGCGTTGTTGTAGCCGATGGAGCGGGCGAGGTTAGCGGCGGATTCGCAGAACTCGTTGCGGAGGTTGCCTTCGAGGTCGATGGAAGGGGCGATTTCGACTACCTTTTGGTAGCGGCGTTGGACCGAGCAGTCGCGTTCGTGAAGGTGGACGACATTACCATGGCGGTCGCCAAGGATCTGGACTTCGATGTGCTTGGCGCGCTTAATGTAGCGCTCTAGGAACACGGCAGGGTTGCCGAAGGCGTTTTGGGCCTCCTCCTGAGCCTCGGCGAGGCGAGCCTGAAGCTCGGAAGGTTTTTCGACGATGCGCATACCGCGACCGCCACCACCGAAAGCGGCCTTGATGATGAGGGGGAAACCGACTTCCTGAGCAGCGGTAATCGCCTCGTCGGGGTCGGAAATGGCGTCGTCGGTTCCGGGAAGAACAGGAACCTTGGCGGCGATGGCCTGAGCGCGCGCAGCGGTCTTATCACCCATCGAGCCGAGGAGTTCGGGATCAGGTCCGATGAAGGTGATGCCTTCGCGGGCACAAGCAGCGGCGAAGTCGGCATTTTCCGAGAGGAAACCGTAGCCGGGGTGGATGAGCGTGACTCCTTTGGATTTGGCGAGCGCGACGATGCCTTCGTAATCGAGATAAGCACCGACAGGGCCTTTGGACTGATCAAGTTGGTAGGCTTCGTCGGCTTTGAAACGATGGCGTGAGAAGCGGTCTTCTTCGGCATAAATGGCGATAGTGCGGAGACCGAGTTCAGTGGCGGCACGGAAGACGCGAATCGCGATTTCGCCGCGGTTTGCTACGAGGAGTTTCTGTTGGGTGACCATGTGTTCTGCGGGGAGACTAGAGCATGAAATACGGAGTCGAAAACCGCAAAGATCACCGAAAACCAAAAAAGCGCGGCGTTTATGCCACGCTTTGGATAATGCCGTGAAATCGACCGTCTCAAGATCAAGGGAGTGGCCTGAGGTAAGGCTCTCTTTTAGAGTTCAATGGAAAATCCAAGAGACGCGCCCCAGGTCGAATCATCACCAACGATGAAATCCGTGTTGATGGTCGTATGCTCGTTCAAGAGGTGACGGAGACCAAGGCGACCGGTGTGGACGTCATAACCAGTGCCATCATCGGTGACAAACGCCCCAAAACCATTCGCCTGACTTCCGGAAATCTCACCACCGGAGTGGAAAAGAACGGGATTCAGGGCCAACTGAAGCTGGGTTTTGGCGGTGAGATTGAGTCCCATTTCGATATTGGCGAGTGTCGTGGTGATCGTTTCGTGGTCATAACGAAGATTCAGGCTTGCAGCACCACTTTCAGCGGCATCACGACGGAACGCGATTCGCTCCTTGAGGCCAAGCTCCCAGTATCCCCCAAAGCCGCCAAAGGTGAACTCATCGCTTCGAAGAGCGGCGTGAATGGAAAGAAGGAATGCAAGTTGTTTCCCGGAGGCATCGAGAGTTCCAAGGTTGTGTTCACGATCGAGATCACCGGTGACTGCACCGATTCCACCGCCGAGCTCCCAGGCAAGTCCATTGCCAAGATGTCCGCCGAGTGTGCTATCCATCGCAAAACCAAAGGAGTCCAGAGTGGAATCGCCCGCATCTCCAGAAGCGTATATGAACTCAGCACCTACAGCCATGTGATCATTGATCCCGAGATCAAGGTCCGCGCGAAGCCCTTGCGTCTGACGCCCCACCGAACCCGACTTGTTTTCATATTGGTAGATTCCGGCATTGAAGCGGATTTCACCTTCCTCAAGATCGGCTGTTTCAAAACCGAAGCGATCATCAAGTGCGAGCGCAGCATCGGTGAGAAGATTCAGGCTTCCGGCATCTTCACTGAGAGTGAGGTGAGCCGCCACGTAGTTGGAAAAGTGCTGGTGAGCAGCGGTAGTGGGGTGAATGTCATCGTAAAACAGACGCTCGGCCAACTCCGCTTCAGTTAAAGAAGAAGCCATTCCAACACTTGCATTCGGAGCAGCAGCTTCCGTTGAATTCGTGAAACCGTAGGCTCCGGGATTGGCAACAGCGTCCGAAAGAAAACGATCGGCGTCGATCATCATGATGTTGGCATTTTGATTGGCGCCTTGAAGTTTCGACTCAAGCTGACCATTAAAAACGGAGGCAATTCTACCGAAGTTTTCACCCGCTCCAGGAAGCTGGTTGAGTCGGGGAGCAAGACCAATGTTGATCAGTTTGATAACGGCGACATTTTCCACGCCTGCACCAAGGATGTTGTCGACGGCGGTTGCGATATTGGTAGAGCCCTGACCGGCGATGCCTAAAAGAGACGCTTGAAGTTGATCGGCTGGTTGCGTGAGATCAGCGGCAAGGAAATCATTTCCGCCCGCCCACACGAAGCCAAGGTCGTTGGAGTCGATTTCCAAGAGGGGAGCAGCAATTCCGAAGCTCTGGGATTGGGCAATGACATTGGGAGGAAGAAGTCCATCACCAGTGGTGGCGCCAGCAAATGAGAAGTCCACCGAACCCGTGGTTGGCGTGAGGGTAGCCGCAAGGACTGAACCAAGCTGAACGTCGGGATCGAGATACTTGGCATAAGTGATTCCATCACTAACGCTGGTCCCAGGATAACCGGGGCCGAGAGTTCCGCCGTTTGCAGCTGCAACATTCCCGGTATCAGTCAGAGAATCACCGAAGAAGAAAAAAGTCGTCAAAATGAGATCCTTGCGCCAGCGCGGTAGCCAGAAAGGAAAGGGAAATGATGTGAGTTACTTTCCTAAATGGCCAACAGAGTGGCAGCTTGTAAAACTTGGGCAACCCCGAAAGCGACAATCTTGTGTTTTCCGCACTTGAAAGAATGAGCGATGATGATCAGTTCTTCCGTGATGCGCATCGAAATTGGCTACCTGCTGGCGGCGATCGTTCTGGCTGCTGCCGGAGCGGTCCATGGGTGGCGTGGGCGGGGCGAGGAAAACAAATCCCGCAGGGCCTTCTGGTGGATGCTCGGCGCTTTCGTTGCGCAATCGCTTTTCCTTGGTATCCGAGGGGAGCTGCGCGGGCAGTGCCCGCTTGGAGACGTGGGAGAGATCTCCCTCTTCCTCGCCTGGTCACTTACGCTGTTTTATCTTGTGACGGGTTCGACCTATCGCCTTTCGCTTCTCGGCGTTTTTACGGCTCCACTGGTAGTTATCCTTCAACTCATCACCCTCGTTCCTGGGAGCCTGGCCCCCGAGGTGATTCAGGCTGAAAATGTGGACTACTGGTGGGAGATGCATGCTCCCATTTCCGTGCTCAGCTACGGTGCCCTGGGGCTCGCTGCAGTGGCAGGGGTGATGTTTATCCTACTTAACAAAAGACTGAAGACCCAAGAGCTGAGGAGCGGAATCATGATGGGAATGCCTTCAATTAGCCGCCTTCTCAAAGCGATGGCTCGAATTGCCACGGTGGGCTGGATCGTCCTCACCATCGGGGTTGGCACGGGCTTAAAATTGGAAGGGGGAGCCGTGAATATCCACCTCATGGTCGCCATCATTGCTTGGGTGCTTTATGCCGTTTTATTGGCGATCTATTACGTGCGCGGATTGCCTGGCCGCCAGCTGGCGTGGGGGCTAATTGTGCTGTTTCTCGCTTCGCTTCTGGTCTTTGGAAAATTGTAAATGAAGCTCGTCTGTCTTGGCCTCAATCATGAGACCGCGCCTGTCGAGGTGCGGGAGTGTTTTGCTTTGTCCGAAAAGAAAGTGGGCGAGGAGATTTCATCGCTCACTGCCATTGACGGTGTTCATGAGGCCGTCGTCCTCTCCACCTGCAACCGCACCGAATATTATGCCGTGCTGGATGATCCGAGCCAGCTGGAGGAGTGGGTCTGCCAACATCGTGATTTTTCAGGGGATCGCCGGAATCTGTTTTATCAGTTTGAGCTCCGCGATGCCGCCCAGCATCTTTGCCGGGTGGCCAGCGGGATGAATTCGATGGTGCTCGGAGAAACTGAAATTTTCGGTCAAGTCAAGAAGGCCTACGCCACTGCTTTAGAAAAGAAGACCACCGGGGGGATTTTGAATAAGCTCTTTCAGCGCTCATTCACAGTCGGGAAACGGGTGCGCAATCAGACCTCAATTCAAGAGGGGGCGACTTCGGTTGCAGGAGCAGCAGTTGAGCTGGCGGAGCAAGTTTTCGGCCAGCTGAAGGGCAGTTCCGTAATGGTTGTGGGCGCCGGGGAGATGAGCCGCCAGACGGCGCAGGCTTTGCAGTCCCGTGGCGCAACCTCGGTCTTTGTCACAAATCGCTCTTTTGAAAAGGCGCTTGATCTCGCTGAAGCAATGGGAGGGGAGGCGATCCACTTCGATGACTGGGAGCCCACGATGGAGCACATTGATGTCCTTATTTCATCGACAGGAGCTCCACACTTCGTGGTCAAGCCGCAACACGTCGAGGCGGTGCGCCGAAAGCGTAAATTCCGCCCACTCATCATGGTGGACATCGCGGTCCCGCGTGATATTGATCCTACCGTCGGCGAGATCGAGGAAGTTTACCTTTACGACATCGACACGCTTCAAAGCATGGCCGATCGCGCGCGGGATCGCCGCGTCAAGCAGCTCGAGGTTTGCGAGGAGATCATCAACGAAGAACTCATCAAGGCCGCGTTACCAGGACTGGAATGAATAAAGTAAGCTCGATCAGAATAGGAACTCGTGGAAGCGCTCTGGCGCTGAAGCAGGCAGAGATGACGGAAGCCGCATTGGCAGGAGCCTTTCCTGACCTGGAGGTCGAGCGCGTCGTCATCACCACCACCGGTGACCGGCGGACCGACATCGCATTGAGCGAGGTAGCCAAGGCGGAAGGGGTGTGGGACAAGGGGGTCTTTATTAAGGAGCTCGAAGTCGCGCTGGAAAACAACGAGATCGATATCGCGGTGCATTCCCTGAAGGATCTGCCCACTGTTCTCGAAAAACAATTCATCCTCGCAGGCGTGCTGGAGCGCGCTCCGGTTCGTGATGTCTTCATTGGGAAAACTCCTTGGGATAAACTGACCGAAGGGCATGTTGTTGGGACAAGTTCTGTGAGGCGGGCAAAACAATTGCTTGATTTAAAATCTGGAGTCGAGGTTTGCGATCTTCGGGGGAACGTCCCCACTCGGCTCCAAAAGCTTGCAACTCAGGAAATGGATGGAATTTTACTCGCCGAGGCCGGTTTACGACGTCTCGGATTCGAGATCGATCAACCCATGGAAATCGAGGGCCAAACCTTGGTGACCCATTGCCTTCCCGAGGAAGAGTTCTTCCCGGCCGCGGGGCAAGGGGCCGTCGGTTTTGAAACCCGTGCCAGTGATTTTGCAAGTCAGGAAATCGTGGGGGCTCTCAACCATCTTGAAACATGGCAGCGGGTCACTGCGGAGCGTCAATTTTTAGAACTTCTGAATGCCGGATGCCACACTCCGATTGGAGTCTGGACCGAACTGAGGGAAGACAAACTCAAAATGGGAGCTCGGGTCTATCCGGAAGCTGGAGGAGAGCCGAAACGCGCGACCGTGATCGCGCCTCTCAAGGAAGTCGCCACTCAACTTTTCAACGCATTATCATGAGTAAAAAAGGAATTTGCTACCTCGTGGGCGCCGGCCCCGGAGACATTGGTCTCGTCACTCTTAAAGCCAAGGAATGCATCGAGACTTGTGATGTCCTTGTTTATGATGCGCTTTCCAGTGCCGAGCTTGTGGGTTGGACCAGAAAGGGATGTGAACTCATCTTCGCGGGGAAGCGCGCGGCTGATCACGCAATCCCTCAGGATCAAATTAACGACCTCATCGTTGAGAAAACACTCGCAGGCAAGGTAGTGACTCGCCTCAAAGGGGGGGACCCCATGATTTTCGGTCGGGGCGGAGAAGAAGCCGCCGAACTGGCAGAAGCCGGAGTGGATTTTGAAATCGTCCCGGGAATCTCTTCAACTATTGCCGGACCGTGCTACGCCGGCATACCGGTAACTCATCGCGATCATTGCTCACAGCTCACTATTTTCACTGGGCATGAAGATCCCTCCAAGGATGACAGTTCCTTGGATTTTGACCAGCTTGCCAAAACTCCGGGGACGAAGGTCTTCGTAATGGGAGTCGCACGGCTGCGTGGAATTTGTGAAAACTTCATTAAGGGCGGCGCGGGTCAGGAGACACCGATTGCTTTGACCCGCTGGGCAACCACAGGCAAACATCGCACCGTGCAGGGAACTCTTGGAACAATTGCCGATATCGTTGAAGAACGGAATTTCAAGTCTCCAGCCGTCGCCGTCATCGGGGATGTGGTTAAGGAGCGGGAAAAGATCAACTGGTTTGAAAATCGGCCGCTTTTGGGGAAACGCATCGTCGTCACCCGAACCCGCGAACAAGCGGGAGAGCTTAGCAAACAACTTGGAAAACTGGGAGCGGATGTCATTGAGCTTCCTACGATCAGAATCGAACCTCCCGAGGATAAACTCGAGTTTGCCTCCATGGTAGCCGACGCCCACACCTACGATTGGTTGATTTTCACGAGTCCTAACGGAGTGGAAAAATTCTTCGATGCCTTCTACGCAACTTACGAAGACGCCCGGAGCCTCGGTGGTCCAAGGATCGCTGCGATCGGTCCGAGCACGGCCGCCAAGGTCAAGGAATACCGATTCACCGTTGATCTCCTTCCGGAGGAAAAATTTGTCGCTGAAGGACTCATCGAGGCCTTCAAGAAGCAGAGTATTGAACATCAGACTCTTCTTTGGATCAAGGCGGAGGAAACCCGCGAAGTGATTCAAGATGCCCTTGCCGAAGAAGGAGCTATCGTCGACCAGTGCATCGCTTATCGCACCGTTCCCGAAACGGCTGATCCTACTGGCGCAGCCGAACAGCTGGCGAAAGAAGGCGCGGACATGATGACCTTTACGAGTGGATCAACGGTCCAGAGCTTTTTTGAGCTGGGAATCGCTTGGCCGGAAGGCTGCGAGGCGGCCAGCATTGGACCAGTGACGAGCAAAACCTTGGTGAAAAACGGCCAGCCCGCAGCCATTGAGGCCCAATCACATAACATCCCCGGACTGGTCGATGCGATCGTGAACCATTTTGGAAAATGACCCCCAGACTTAGTCTGCAGTCTCCTTAGGATTGACTCTCACACCTTGGCTCTGGCGCCATGCGACCATGGTCACAGCGGATAAGGTCAGGGAGATGATGAGGAGCGGGCCGTTCAAGAGGGGGGCGGGCAGGGGCTCCCCGTTTGAAATGGGGGGGATCAATCGGTAGAGGGCAAGACAGAGTCCACACAGGGAGACGATGCCAACGCCGATTTTCCCATGACGGCCGTATTTCCGGATGAAGATCCCGCAGATCACAAGCCAGCCTCCAAAAAAGAAACCGGTGAGCGCCTCCGAGGATTTCACCTCCTCCGGCGAGGCGGGAGGCGAGGGGAGCGCGATCATCCCCAAGGCGAGCAGGAGAGCACCGAAGACGAAAGCCAAGGTACTCATGATCAAATTCAATCAGAGATGCGCCTAGCTGAGTTGACCGGCACTCTTGCGGTTCGGGGTGACTTCGGCCTCGAGGTTGGCGTCAAGAAGCTCACGGCGCAGATTACTTCCGCGCTTCTTACTCCAAAGATAGACTACAGGGGCTGCAATAAAGATGGACGAGTAGGTTCCGATCACCACACCGACCATCATCGCGAACGAGAAGTCTTTTAAGGCATCACCTCCGAAGATGTAGAGAACAAGGACCGCCACGAAAGTCGTCACCGAGGTGAGGATGGTTCGAGAGAGGGTCGCGTTAATCGCGAGATTCATCAGCTCCTGCACATCGCCTCGCTTTGTGCGTAGCGTCTCCCGAATCCGGTCAAAGACAACGATGGTATCGTTGATCGAATATCCCGCGATAGTGAGGAAGGCTCCCACGTGAATCATGGAAAGCTCCGTTCCGATAAGAAGGACCACTCCAATCGCGATGATCAAGTCATGGAAAAGCGCCACAAAAGCCCCAACGGCAAAGGAGAACTCAAAGCGGAGACTGATGTAGAGAAGGACAGCCAAAAGTCCAAGTCCCAAGGCCCAGAGGCTGTTCTTAAAGAACTCGTCACCCAAAGTCGCCGCAATACTTGTGGAAGAAATATCGAGAGTATATTTGCCATTGGTGCCCTTTTCTCCGAGCACAGGGATATTGGCACGAAGAGCAGCCTCGACTTTCTCGGCATCCTTCTCCGCCACTTTGACCTTGAGAATATCACTATCGCCTCCAGGAGGGGTTTCTTTTTGAGCCGAATGGTTCTTCTCAAGAGTTAATCCCACGAGCGCCGAGTTGATATCGCTCACCTCCAGATTCTCTTTCTTGTCTACTTGAATGGTCAGCACGCTTCCACCCAAAAAATCAATTCCCAAGGCACGGTCTTGCTTCACCCCCACAGAAACCAGCGAACCTATAACCAGAAGGGTGGACAAAAGGAAAGCAGGCTTCCGCTTTTCCATGAACTTAATGGTCCGGGCAGGGATGAGGTTCATGAAACTGAGCTTCTTGAGTGCCCCGGAATCCGACCCCCAGAAAAAGAGAACACGAGTCGCTAACAATGCCGCGAACATGGAAGCGAGAATTCCAATGGTGAGCGTGATCGCAAATCCTTTGACCTGATCGGATGCCTGCCAGAGAAGGATGAGCGCAGTTAAGATCGTGGTGATATTGGCATCAAAAATCGCTGAGAATGCCTTCTCGTAGGCCGACTTAATAGCCGCGCCGACCGATTTCCCGTTGGCCATTTCTTCACGAAGTCGCTCGTAAATCAAAACGTTAGCATCAACAGCCACCCCAATGGTGAGAATAATTCCTGCAATCCCCGCAAGAGAAAAGGTCGCTTTAAACATCGCCATCGCCCCGAAGAGAATCAAAATATTCACGGACAATCCGATCAGCGCGATCAGGCCGGCGAAACGGTAATAAAGAAGAACAAAGATCAAGGTCAGGATCAAACCTGCGATCGCTGCCGTGACTCCCTGACGCACAACCTCCGAGCCATATTTTGCGGTCACTTCATTATTAGAAATGATCTCGAGAGGGTTCTTGAGGGGATTACCCAAAGCGGAAACAATAATTTTTCGTTCCTCGTTACTGTCGATCCCTGAAATTTGAAAATCCCGGGAAAGAGTCGACTGCACAACCGGGGCGGTGAGGCATTTCCCATCGAGAACGACTGCAATGCGATCGACATCCTTGCGCATCGCCTTAGTTGCGTTCAGGACGCGATCTCCACCATCAGAGCTCAAGCGAATGTGGATAATCCCAGTCCGCTGAGGGTCAGCAGTAGCACGTTGGACCATATCTCCGGTGACGATGTTTCCCAGAGCTAATAAAATCGGGTTGGTCTGGCCTGTTGATTTACCCTCATCATCAAAGACTTCCAGCTGATAAAGCTTGTAACCTGCAGGAGTAGTCTCCGGCTCTCTAACCACCTGAGCCGCTAAGAAACTATTTTCCGGATGAACTTTTTTGAGCTCAAGGATTGCCGCTTTTTCGATCGTTGTTTTGACCCTCTGAGCCGCTTCTCCGTCAACACCGGGCATCTCAATCACAAGACGGTCTTGGCCCAACCCCTGCATTTGAACGCCATCCATTTGTCCTTCGGAGAGGCGTTTACCCAGAGTCGCCTTAACGGACTCAATCGCGTCGGGGGAAACGGGAATCTCAGTGCGAGTCCCATCATCAGCGATTTCCACCGCTTTTCCGATTTCAACGGTAAATGACGAACCACCGACAAGATCAATCCCGCCCTTGAGCTTCTTCTGGGGGGGGATGACCGCAACCAAACAGAGAAGAACCACAAGTCCAACTGCAATTGTCCCGACGTTACGCTTGCGCCGATCGTATTCAGTCGCAACATACCAAAAGATCAGCGCCACGATAGCGATCCCGGATCCGGCAATAACCAGAGGGTCATTGAAGAAATTTTCAAGAGAGCTCCAAAACGAGGAGGCAAGAGGAAGGTTGGGATTCATAATGTTTTGAAAGCTGAGGGGATTTTTTAGGAGTTTTTCTCGTCCTTTTCAGAGTTCTTCGACGCTTTAACGACACTTTGGATCGCACTTTTTTCGTAGGGGACAAAGACTCCCTCCGCAAGCTTGAGAGTGACGGTTTTCTCTGAGACATGATGAACCGTGGAATGCAGCCCTCCGATGGTGACCACTTTATCGCCCTTTTCGAGGGCATTGGCTCTCGCTTCCTGCTCCTTGCGTTGCTTTTGCTGGGGGCGAATGAGCACAAAATACATCATCACCAGAAACAAGAGGAGCATCACAGCCGGATGGCCAAGCGGATTCGAATTCTGAGCGTTGGCGAAAACAGAAAAAGCAGTCATTTCTCAATATAATTTTGGGCCGCAGCAAGGCGGCGCGAAAAGAGAATGCAGATTAGGGCAAAAGTAAAGGTGAGTTATTGACTGATTATCGTTTTATCCACCCGGTTTCTGACAGGCTACTTCCTCCCTTTCGCTTGATACCGAAGGGTAAACTCCTCTTTAAATTCTAAGAAACGTCGTTCCCGAATGGCCGCGCGCGCATTTTCCATTAATTGGAGGTAGAAATAAAGGTTGTGAAACGAAAGGACACGTTGCGCAATAATTTCGCCTGCTCGAAAGCTATGGCGCAGAAAAGCTCGTGAAAAACGAGAAACATGGGGGTGAGCTTCAGGCGTGAGCGGCGCGGAATCGAACTCAAATTGCTTATTTTTAATATGAATCGGCCCATCGAGAGTGAAGGCTTGCCCGTGTCTCGCGCAACGGGTCGGGTGCACACAATCGAACAGATCGATGCCTTGCCCGATCATCTCAAGGAGTTGAGTCGGCGTGCCGAGCCCCATGGCATAACGGGGTTTGGTCGCCGGTAGAAAGGGTTCGGCATTCTGAATGGCCGCAAACATTTCCCCCTCGGGTTCGCCCACGGAGACACCGCCAACGGCGTATCCATCGAAATCCAAATCGACAAGGGCACGCGCTGATTGCTCACGAAGGTCGGCGTAGGATGAACCTTGGACGATTCCGAAGTGCATTTGGCGGCCGGCTCCACTGGCAGGCTTGTTTTTTTCGATCCAATCCTTACATCGTTTGGCCCAGCGGGTAGTCAGCGCAGTGGAATCCTCGGCATATTTACGCTCGCACGGATAAGGAGGGCACTCATCGAAAAGCATTGCGATGTCGGAACCGAAAACAGCCTGAATTTCCATGCTCTTTTCGGGAGTGAGCATCATTGCAGAGCCATCGAGGTGGCTTTTAAAACTCACCCCTTCTTCGCTGATTTGATTGAGATTCGAAAGCGACCACACTTGAAATCCTCCTGAATCCGTTAACATTGGGCCATCCCAGGCCGTAAAAGAATGAAGCCCCCCGAGGGAGCCAATGACCTCGGTTCCGGGCCGAAGCCAAAGATGATAGGTGTTTCCGAGAATAATTTGGGCCTGGAGAGCGTGTAAATCCTCAGGATGAAGGGTTTTGACAGAACCCTGAGTACCGACGGGCATAAAAATAGGGGTCTCAATCCTCCCATGAGGTGTGGTAAGTCTCCCGTAGCGAGCGCGGGATTTCGAGTCAGTGGCAAGGAGTTCGAACATGCTACGCAAGCGTGTTAAGATAGGGAGAGGTTTCAGAAAAGGGGAATTGCTTTACCATGACCTATTTCATGCGATTTTATTTCAGGGTGACTGATTCAAATCCGTATGCCGCTCCAGACACCGAGGTCGACATTAACCAGAGGGCCTTTTTCCCTCAAGAGTTGCCAGGGCTTCATAATTATGCGCTAAGATGGCTCCGGCTTTTGGGATCAATGATTGACGGCATATTATTCATCCTCGTGATTTTGCTCCTCGACCTCATTGTACCAGGGAAGAGTTCAATCCTTGTCGCTTGTCAAACCGGCGAATGGCAATATTGCCATGAATCTTGGATTGATGGACATTGGGGGACAGTTGCCGGATTTTTCGTTTATGCGCTCATTCAATTCCATTTCTGGGGAACGAGAGGTCAGAGTCTCGCCAAAATAATCCTGAAAACCCGGATCGTGACCTTGGATGGGAAAATTCCATCCGTGGGGACAATGATCTTCCTCAGAGAGGGTTTGATGACTTTCCTGATGAATATTCCGGGAATTGGAAGACTGATCAGCATCATCGATGGGTTACTAATCTCCAGAAAAGAGCACAACACGCTGCACGATGACCTTGCAAGGACGCGCGTCATTCGTGCGCGGCAGGAAAATGAACTTATGAATGATTAATCTTGTTATCAATCACGCAAGTCACAATCAGAGCTTAGTTCGAATAGAGAGGGGTCTTTCCGAACATTCCACACCGCTCACAAATTCAGCATTACATATATTGTGTGAAGTTATAAAGCGGGAGGAAGAATCCTTCTGGGTCCTGGGTTTTGAGTCAACCAGCTCCTCTTGTTCACTTCCCCACAAACCTTACCAACCCGACCAACTCACCCGCGCATATTTGATGACCTGTCAGCCTTCTTCAACAAACCACCGCGCCGAATCTGAAGATGCGATTCTCAGCCGCTAAGCTTTTTTAGTGAACCAATTTCAGGAATTTCTTTTCGGCCTTATTCGTCACCACCACGAACACTTGATCACCTTCGGCGAGGATATCATCTGCTGATGGCACGATAGCCTGCAGCCCCTTTAAGAGCCCCACGAGAACACAGCCTTCGGGCCATTTAATCTCTCCAACGGTTTTTCCGTCAGCCTTGGACCCCGTATTCACCTGGGTCTCTATGACCATGGCGTGGCCGAGTTTTCGCACGACGTGGTATTTTTCAGTAGTGATAAATCGTGAAATCTCTTTCCTGGAGGCCTCCCGAGGACTGATCGCAGCCATCACCCCGAAATGCTTGCCAGAACTGCTGATTGCCTTTGCATAATCAGCACGGTGAATCAGCGTCAAGCAGGTTTCGATTCCCAAATTATTGGCCTGCAAGCACGTCATCACGTTATCCTCATCACTTCCACTGGTGGCCACAAAGAAATCGGCATCTCCAACTTGCTCCTCTTCCAGCTCGGCAACTGAGGTCGCATCCGCATTAATAACGGTTGTGTTGGATAATCGATCAGTCAGTTCTCGGGCCAAATTGACATCTTTTTCAAAGATTCTTACCCGGCAATTCCAGCTTTCGAGCATTTGAGCGAGCGCAAACCCGTATTCACCACCACCAAAAATCACGACCCTCGGCCCCTCTTTGACATGAGCCTCTTGATGGAGCATCTCCACGAGGGCTCTCAGCTTTCTTGGACCTCCAAAAATAGTCAAAATGTCACCCGCTTCAAGAATGGTCTCCGCACTCGGAACCTCGTGCTTGTCATCACGGCTGACGAGCGCAATTCGGGTTCGCCCGGGGAATTTTATGTCCCGCAAAGCCTTGCCAAGAACCTCACTTTTGGGGCTGATTTTGACCTGCTGAAGCTCGATTTTCCCCCGTGCGATTTCCTCAACCGCCAGCGAATCAGGATTACGAATGAATTTCGCTAACTCAATGGCCGAAAGCCTCTCACTGCTAAAAATATGGTCGATACTGAAATGACCCCGGAAGTCAAAAAGCCACTCTTCTCGCTGTAATCCAGGGTGAACCCGGCTGATCACCTGCTCGACGCCCATCGACTTCACAATGCTTGCGGACATCAGGTTGACCGTGTTTTCGCTCGTCAGAGCAAGAAAGAGCTCACAATCGCCGATTCCAGCCTCGGCAAGCTTGTTAATGCTGGTCCCATCACCGACCACCACTTTGGCCTCAATTTCTCGCTCCAATTCGGCCGCAATTTTTCCGTTTCGCTCGATCACCGAGATATTGTGCCCTCGACGGGATAAATCGATGGCGAGATGACGACCAATCTCCCCTGCTCCTACGATGACAATATTCATAGAGTGTTCTACCGTTGATTTTCGCTACTGGACTGTGGCAAAAGGGAGAAAAAATGAGACTCCCAGAAGAGAATTAATCCCGATGTTTTTCGTAAGCAGCAATGATTCGCCCCACCACCGGGTGCCGAACGACATCTTCCGTGCCGAATTTGTTAAAAGCAACTCCTTTGACCCCCCTTAAAACACGCTCAGCTTCAAGCAGGCCGGAAGTCCCATGTTCTTTGAGGTCAATCTGGGAGCCATCTCCCGTCACCACACAGCGCGATCCCTCACCCAAACGAGTCAGAGCCATAAACATCTGCTCTTTGGTGGTGTTTTGAGCCTCGTCGAGAATCACAAAGCTCTTCGAGAGCGTGCGACCACGCATGTAGGCGAGAGGAGCAATCTCGATACTTCCGTCTTCGAGGCGTCGCTCTCCTTCCTCAAAACCAAGCACGTCATCGATGGCATCATAAAGAGGTCTCAAATATGGTGCAACCTTATCCCGCATGTCTCCGGGCAGAAAGCCAAGGGCTTCTCCGGCCTCAACAGCCGGACGCGTGAGAATGAGACGGTTGATCTCCTTGTTCCGCAGCATATGCAAGGCCATGGCCACCGCGAGGTAGGTCTTTCCGGTCCCGGCAGGCCCGAGTCCAAAAACGACCTCATTGTTGAGCATCGCGTTCAGATACTCCAATTGGTTGGCACTTCGGGCAACCACCGGTTTGCGACCCCGAGCTCCCACGAGCCGGACTTTCACCAGCTCAGTAAGGCCGGACGCCTCATCACTCCCAGCAGCGAGATCGACCGCCATCTTAAAATCGCGCACAGTCAGCTCGGCTCCACCTCGTTTGGCCTCCTCGAGATCATTAAAGACGCGCTGCGCATAGTCACACCCATCTTCACTTCCACGGATAAGGACCCAACCATCACGGGTGACGATCTTCACCTGAGCCTGCGCCTCCAGATGGCGAAGGGCAGATTCCTCATGACCAAAAAGGCTTTGTAGGAAGGTCGGAGTTTCATACTCCAATTTGAGCTGGTGCTCATCTGAAACGGCCGCTGACACGCGAATTGATTTAACAGGCTTTTTGCGGATGACAAGCGGTCGTGAAGATTTGCGCCTCCCCTCCTCCTCCGGACTTGACCGTCTTTGCCCGAGCATCCTAGATCGTTCGCATTCATGGATAAGCTCATTGTGCACGGCGGCCACCACCTTTCCGGGGCGATCAACATTTCCGGCTCAAAGAACGCCTCGCTCCCGATCCTAGCGGCGTCGCTTCTGACGGACGAGTCGGTTACGATTTCCCGAGTTCCCGATGTTTCCGACACCAACTACATGCTCCAAATTCTCTCTGCCCTCGGAGCGGAGGTAGAACGCTTCAGTGGACGATTTAACATTGAAGCCAAATCCGTCTCGACTGGAGCCCCCTATGATTTGGTGCGCAAAATGCGGGCCTCGATCTGCGTCATGGGTCCCCTTTTAGCCCGCCTTGGCGAAACCCGTGTTTCAATGCCGGGTGGGTGCGTGATCGGAGACCGCCCGATCGACCTCCACCTCAAGGGGCTTGAAGCACTGGGAGCAACGGTCGAAATGGATGGCGGCGACATGGTCGTCTCGGCTCCCCAAGGATTGACGGGGACTGAAATCGACCTGCGCGGCAGACACGGCCCCACCGTTCTCGGCACGGACAATGTCATGATGGCTGCCACCCGTGCGAAGGGCACGACTGTAATCAACTCCGCCGCATGTGAGCCCGAAGTGGTCGACCTTGCCAATTTTCTCATTTCCATGGGGGCGAAAATCACGGGAGCGGGAACACGCCGCATTATCATTGAAGGCGTGGAGAAGCTTCACGGAACAAACTGGACGGTCATTCCCGACCGAATTGAAGCCGGGACCTTCATGATCGCCGGAGCAATGGCTGCAGGTCCTGAGGGAATCACCCTCAACCGTGTGGACCGGAAGCATTTGACCGTGATCACGGAGAAAATTGAAGAAGCCGGTCATCTTTGTCATTTTTCGAACGATGACACCTCGGTCACCGTGATTCCGGGGGAAGCGCCTCAAGGGTGCGAGATCACGACGAATCCTTTCCCGCAATTTCCCACCGATATGCAGGCGCAATTCACCGCAATGTTTGCCACCACCCCTGGAATCAGCCTCGTGGAGGACACCATTTATCCCCAACGATTCATGCATTGCTCGGAAATGAAACGGATGGGCGCTGATATCAACGTCGATAACGGTCGCGCAGTCATTAAGGGAGTTGAGCGGCTCAGCGCAGCCCCCGTGATGGCCTCCGACCTCCGGGCCTCAGCAGCCCTCGTTCTCGCTGGCCTCACTGCTAAAGGGAGCACCCACATCAGCCGCCTCTACCACATCGACCGCGGCTACGAGCATATCGACGATAAACTCCTCCAGCTCGGCGCCAAGGTGGAGCGGGTGAAGGAGTGATTCGGGCAAAGCGCTCCCGACCCAAGGCGTCATTGCGAGTCTATTCCATCTAATCGACCATCTTAGCATGCCCCGCAAAGAGCGCGCGGACCGCTTAAACGCATACGAAAAACAAAAGGGTAAACACGCCTTGATCTTCAGCGGCATCCTTCTTTTAGGGCTGCTCCTCTTTGGTTTCGGTGCAGTCCCCCCTTGCCGATAAATCGAACCTCATGGGTGCGATCACTTTAGTGGGCCTCTTCGGCTGGCTCTTTGCCATGGCAGCAGCTTCAAAGAAACTAGAACACAGGAGAGCAAAAGCCAGTCAGCTTCACTGCCTTGAATGCGAGGCCTTGTTGACGGGATTGAATGGTCGGCTTGCGGTGACCACTCTCCATTATTCCACGTGTGCCGCTAAAATTATTGAAAAATAGTGCCCTTGGCAGCACTTGGGGTTAAACCTCTTCCGCATGCCGCAAAAGCCCTTCCAAGTCGCAATCGTTGGTCGCCCCAATGTCGGTAAATCCGCGCTCTTCAATCGTCTCGCGGGACGACGGATCGCGATTGTGCATGATCGTCCGGGCGTCACCCGTGATCGTATTGCCGCGAAATGTGAACTCACCGAGGCAGATTGTGAGCTCGTGGATACCGGAGGAATCGGAGCGGCGCTAGAGGACGAGTTTTCCAATCAAGTCACCATGGAGGCCCGTATCGCGATGGACTCCTGCGATCTTATCGTTTTTGTGGTGGATGCGCGGGAAGGAATCAACCCCATTGATGAGATGGTGGCCGGATTACTTCGCAAGGCCAAGCCCCCGGTCCTCCTCGTTATGAACAAGGCCGATCATTCCGAGCAAGAATTGGCCGATGGTGACTTCGTGCATCTCGGGTTTGGAATGGCTCTCCCTACTTCGGCGGAACACGGCCGCGGAATGCAGAAATTGGTCGACACCATTGATGAGCAACTTTCCAAACTCAAGGCCAAGGAAATGGAAGAGTCCGAAGAGGATCTTGCGGAAGGGCTTAAGGTTGCCGTCGTCGGAAAACCTAACGCAGGAAAATCGTCTCTCATCAACGCCGTTCTCGATGATGAGCGAACGATTGTGTCTGATGTCGCCGGAACCACCCGTGATGCCGTTGACATCCCCTATGCGTGGAACGGTGAAAAGCATAACCTGATCGATACGGCAGGACTTCGACAACGCTCCCGGATGGATGATTCGGTGGAGGTGTTCTCAGCCATGCGCACCGAGCGTTCAATCCGTCGCTCCGACATTTGTCTCCTCGTTGTTGATCTCGCCGCTGGTGTCTCCTCTATGGATCGCAAGATCGCCCGCATGATTCAGGATGAGCAAAAACCCTGTCTGATTATCGCAAATAAGTTCGATCTTTACCATCCCGATGCTCCCAAGAAGGCGCGGTTGGAAGAAGCCGAAGAGCATCTCCGCCGCGAGCTTTTCTTTCTCTCCTATGCGCCGTTCATTTGTGTCTCGGCGCTCAAAAAACATTCCATTCAGCATGTTTTCAAGAACATCGAGCGTGTTCGGGAGGCCTCGCAAAACACTCTCGGAACCGGCCAACTCAATCGCATCCTGCAGGACGCCTTCATTATCAAGCCTCCCGCGGAGCACCGTCGCCACGGAAAGCGCCTCAAGCTATTTTATGCCACCACCGCGGTGAACGACCGCTATCGCTCGATTCCAGTTCCAGAATACATCCTTTTCGTGAACGACAAGAGACTGGTGGCTGACTCTTATCAAGGCTACCTCACGAACACCTTGAAAAAAGCCCACTCCACACCGGGACTTCCTATTCCTTTGTCCTTTCGCTCGCGCACGCAAAGCTCTAAAGGTAAGTAATACCTTCAAGCGATGGCTCTCCTCGACGTTCAAAATCTCACCACTCGATTTCACACGCGTAACGGCACAGTCCACGCGGTTGAAAATGTTTCATTCGCACTCGAGCAGGGCCAGACCCTTGGGATTGTGGGCGAGTCAGGATCCGGAAAATCGGTGACTTGCTATTCCCTTCTCAACCTTATTCCCCAGCCTCCGGGGAAGATCCACTCCGGGAAAGCCCTCTATCAGGGGATCGACCTTTTGCGAGCCCCGGACAAAGTGATGCGCGGAATTCGGGGTAAGAAAATCTCCATGATTTTTCAGGACCCGATGACGTCCCTGAACCCCTACCTTCGTATCTCGAAGCAACTGACCGAGCCTCTTGAGGTTCACGAAAACCTCAAAGGAAAGGCCGCGCTCCATCGCGCCATCGAAGCTCTCGAGCTTGTGGGAATTCCTGGTGCCGAAAAACGGATCAAATCCTACCCTCACGAATTTTCCGGCGGCATGCGGCAGCGGGTCATGATTGCGATGGCTCTAATCACTCAGCCTGACATTTTGATTGCTGATGAACCAACAACCGCTCTCGACGTTACTGTTCAGAAGCAAGTTCTTGACCTTATCAAGGAGCGTCAAAATGAACTCGGAACAGCAGTCATCTTGATCACCCATGATCTCGGAGTCGTTTCCCAGGCCTGCGATCACGTGAATGTGATGTATGCCGGGCGCATCGTGGAATCCGCCCCGGCCTCCCGGATTTTCCAAAATCCTCGCCACGCTTACACCCGGGCACTGCTTCGCAGTATTCCAGCAACACACAACAAAGGTGAGCATCTCTTCACCATTCCGGGCATCCCACCCGATCTGTCCCGTGAGCCAAGCGAGTGTTCCTTTAGACCCCGAAACACCATTGGCTGTGCTGATCTCTGCCTGACTGATCGTGCTCCCGAATTGGCTGAAATGGAACCGGGGCATTCGGTCCAGCAATGCCCCGGCTGCCTAGCTGACCAAGCGAGCATGGCCGAGGCTCCTGTTTAAAAAACCAAATTCGATAACCTAAGGCTGAAGCGCTTCGAAATAGGCAAGCCACCAATTCCAGCCTCCAAAAGCCCATGTCAGCGCTCCGAGCGCGAGAAAGGGACCGTATGGCAGAGGTTTTCCAAAGCCCACCCGGGTCACGAGCGCAGCAAAAATCGCGTAAAAACAGCTGACGAGAATGGTGAAAAGAACCGCCTGCCAGCCGAGGAACGCTCCGATCATGCCCAGTAAATGTGGATCACCTGACCCCATGGCTTCCCGAGGAATGACCACCTCCTCTGCCACCCCGTCCAAGGACTTCAGCTTTTCAATTTCCCACTCTCTTTCCCCGATTTTAAAATACTCCCGGTGTAACATCAGCTCCTTTCCCGACACCTTTTTCCCATCAACTTTAAACTCCCCCCCGCGGATCTGGAGCTCATCGGAATCGCGATAGAACAGATCATCCCAGGAATAAGGATCACCATCGAGAATGAAATGAATCTGAGGGTCATTCTGATACCCTTCAATAACTTCCCAGGGGAGTGAAGCATCAAAGCAAAGTCGTTTTTTGCCAAAAGCAATCTTCCCAAAAAGCACCACCGCCCACAAGGAACCGAATCCTGCGACCCAGCCGATCAGCGCGCCTGGGAATCCTTTCGATTTCTCCATTAAATCAAGAAGGTCGCTGGTGAACAAGGAGGCAACAATCGCAAGCAAGGCGCCGACGGTGGTCCAAGTAATGGGAATCAATTGATGCTCGGCATCGATAAATGTGATTACAACCAAGATCGTTACCAACGCTATTGCCAACATCGCTCCACCCATGGGGAAAAATTTCCAGCAAGCAAAATAAAGCGCTCCGGTTAAAACCTCCACCAAGAGGTAACGTGCCGCAATTGGAGCCTTGCAGCTTTTACATTTTCCGGCCTGCATGAGCCACGTGAGTACCGGAAAATTCTGCCAAGCGGGAAGCTGGGTTTTACAATGTGGGCAGAATGACCGCCTGGGATTATTCACCGAAAGCCCCCGCGGGACTCGGTAAATGCAAACATTCAAAAATGAGCCAACGCACAGACCGATAAAAACAATCCCCACCGCGATCACATCGCTCTGCCAAAGTTCTCGCACGGATGGAGTTTAGGCGGGAATTGAATGTGATCAAATCTGGAAATCATTTTCTCCCGAAGCTTCGTGGAGGCCACATTCATATTTCTCACCGCGGTAGCGGGTGGATTCAGCGTCCTCTCCGGCTTCAGGTTTACGAGTGGAATGCCAGTCACCCATGGTAACATAGCCTTCGCTCTCAAGCGGATGCTTCGGGAGGTTTTCGTCGTAATAAAACGAACTCACCTGGGCATCAGCCCAATCGAGGATCGGATAGACCTTGAGCGTTTTTCCCTGCTGCTCTGCGAGTTCTCGATCGGCGCGGGTGGATGACTGGCTCCGACGAAGACCGCTAAGCCAGATATCCCCTCCAATTTCTTGCAACGCACGACTCATTGGTTCGACTTTGTTAATCTTACCATACTCCTGCGGATCAGTTTCCCAAAGCTTCGGCCAGCGGGCTTCCTGCCACGCAGAAGTGAGCCTCGGCACGTAGTGACGAATATCGACATCGAGCTGATCTGAGAGCACTGCGATGTAATCGTAGGTTTCTTTAAAAAGATAACCGGTATCGACAAAAATGATGGGGATTTTAGGCGCATTCTCAGCGATCAGCTTCAACATCACGGCGGCCTGGAGCCCAAAGCTTGTACTGGCTACAACGCGATCTCCGTAAGTCTTGTAGAGCCACTTGATGCGCTCCCCAGCCTTCTGTGTCTCCAGAACGGCGGCAATTTCTTCAGCTTCAGCCAAAACGGCGGACATGGTGAGTGCCTTTCTATGCTTCAAGCTTCAAATTATCGTGGAAGTCCAGGCCGTTGACCGTGGCGGCAATGTAGCCGGCGCGGATCACAAAATCGCCAAACTTCTCCCCTTCTTCACGAGCCTTGGCATAGTCCCGAATGATGGGTTCGAGAAGAGCTATTGCCTCTTCGCGCGTGACAGCTTCGCGATAGAGCTTGTTAAGACGGTCACCAGCATGTCCCCCACCAAGGTAGAGATTGTATTTCCCAGGCGCACGACCCACGAACGCGATTTCGCTCAAAAACGGGCGACCGCAACCGTTGGGGCAACCGGTCATCCGAATGGTGATGGCGTCGTGACGAAGCCCTGCTTCTTCGGTGATTTTTTCCAACTCAGTGATAACACCGGGAAGCCCACGTTCTGCCTCGGCGAGGGCAAGCCCGCAGGTTGGAAGAGCGACACAAGCAATCGAATTGAGCCGTAATCCGGATTGTTCGTGAGAGTCGATCAAGCCGTATTCTGTGAGCAGAGCCTCAATTGCCGGACGCTCAGCAGGCGTTACGCGAGCGATAACGAGGTTTTGGTTTCCCGTGAGGCGGAAATCGCCCTTGTGAATTTCGGCAATCTTCCGGAGGCCGACACGAGCCTGATCACGGACCCGACCACCCTCGATGTAAAGATTGAGGTGAAAATTCCCCTCGTGGTCCTCGACCCATCCAAAACGGTCACCATTATCATCAAACTTGAACTCTCGAACCGGTTCAAGATCGTATCCGAGATACTCATTGAGCTTCTCGAGGAACCACTCGGCGGAGCGATCATCAATGGTGTATTTCAATCGTGCATGCTTTCGGTTGGTGCGATCGCCAAAGTCACGCTGGACGAGAACCACCTTTTCGGCGACGTCGACCACTTGCTCGGGCGCACAGAAGCCAATGATATCTGCCAAACGCGGATAAGTCTCCACGGCACCATGGGTCATCCCCATTCCGCCACCAACTGCGACGTTGTAGCCGACGACCTTTCCGCCCTCGACGATCGCCACAAAGGAGAGGTCATTCGCGTGGATATCAACGTCATTGGAGGGCGGCACTGCAACCGCGATTTTAAACTTACGGGGAAGGTAGGTTTTTCCGTAGATCGGCTCCACTTCTTCCTGGGTGGACTCCACCTTTTCACCATCGAGCCAAATCTCGTGATAGGCGCCAGTGGCTGGCGTCAGATGATCTGAAATATCCTGCGAGATCTTCAGAACATCTGCATGTGCCTGACTCAAGAACGGATTGGGATTACACATCACATTCCGGTTCACATCTCCGCATGCAGCGATGGTATCCATGGCGGCAGCGTTAATCTCTTGAATCGTCTTCTTAAGCTGGGTCTTGATCACGCCGTGAAGCTGAAAAGCCTGACGGGTTGTGAGCTTAATGGTGTCATTCGCATAAGTGGTCGCAAGATCATCCATCTTGATCCACTGCTCAGGAGTCGCCACACCACCTGGGACACGCACACGAATGAGAAAGGAGAAGGCCTTCTCGAGCTTGTTTTTGCGACGCCCCGCGCGGATATCGCGATCATCTTGAAGGTAACAACCGTGGAACTTCAAGAGCTGTTGCTCGTCTTCGGTAAGGCTTCCGGTGGAGGTGTCCGCAAGCCCCTCAGCGAGCGTGCCGCGGAGGTAGTTCGAGTCGATCTTGAGATATTCGTTGTGGGCGAGTTTTTTCTCTTCGGCCATAGGTTTGAAAGGTTCGATTGAAATAATTTAATAGACGTCGCGCTGATAGCGTTTGTCCTTTTTAAGTTGGTCAACGTATGCAGACGCTTCATCCGCAGATTTTGCCCCCTGTTCGGCGACGATATCGATCAGGGCTTGGTGGACATCTTTAGCCATGCGCTCGGCATCACCGCAAACGTAGAAAAATGCTCCCTTCTCCAGCCAGGTGAAAAGCTCGGAGGCGTTCTCCCGCATGACATCTTGAACGTAATATTTTTCGGGCTGGTCGCGGGAAAATGCGACGTCGAGTCTCGAGAGGTTCCCCTCCTTGAGATGATCCTGCCACTCGAGTTGATAGAGGAAATCGAAGGAATATTTCTGATCTCCGAAAAGAAGCCAGCTCTCCCCTTTTGCCCCGCGTTCTGCACGCTCTTCGACAAAGGCGCGGAATGGAGCAATTCCAGTTCCGGGGCCCACCATGATGATCGGTGCATCGTCGCTCTCAGGAAGACGGAAGTTTTTATTCTTGTGAACGTAAACCGCGACCTTCTCACCGGTCTTGGCATCATCCGCGAGGAAAGTAGAAGCAACTCCTTTTCTTGGCTTGCCGTGCCCGTCATAGCGAACTGCGGCTACGGTGAGGTGAACTTCGCCCGGATGAGCTTTGGGACTGGAAGCAATCGAGTAGAGACGTGGCGGAAGTTTACGAAGGATACCCGCAAGTTGCTGAGCTTCGAGGCCTTGGATCGGATAGGTTTCAATGAGGTCGATGATTTGACGGCCCCAAATCCACTCCTTGAACTCCTCTTTCGAATCATCGGCAAGAAGAGCTGTCAGCTCAGGATTCGGTGAGAGGGCCTCGTATTTCTTAACGATCGCACGTGAGAGACCTGTGATATCCAGCTTACTTGAAAAAGCCTCAGCTACGGTGGACTTCTCCCCCCCTTTAAGTTCAACCCCTTCTTCACCCGAAAAGCCTGTCGCTTTGAGAAGTGCGGAAACAACATCATCCGCATTCAAAGGAACAACTGCGAGTGCATCGCCAGCCTCGTAATCGAGACCAGACCCTTCAAGAGAAAGCTCGAGGTGGATGGTTTCCTTTTTAGATCGCTCGCCATTGAGCAACACGTGATCAAGCACCTCTGCCGGGAATGGGTTTTTCTTGCCGTATTCGACCGCAGGAGCAGCAGAAACAGCCCCGAAGTCGGCAACAGCAACGCTGCTTGAGCCTACTTCCGCGAAAAGACGATCCGCCCATGCAGCAAAAGAATCCTCAAAATCGACATCACAATCTTCACGAGAAGTGATTCGCTCTGCACCAAATTTCTCGAGACGTTCATCGAAAATTTTCCCCATTTCGCAGAACTTCTCGTATGAGGTGTCGCCGAGAGCGCAAACGGCAAATCTTTTCCCACTGAGATCGATCTCCTCCTTCGTGAAGGCCTCGAAGAACCCCTCGGCTGCCTCTGGTGGCTCCCCGTCGCCCCAAGTGGAAATAATGACGGCCAGATTATCGTGTTTCGCAAGATCAGCCGGCTTGAGATCAGCGAGATTGAGCATCGATGCTTTTATCCCCTTTTTCTTGGCGGTTTTAACGGTTCTATCAGCCAAGGCTTCGCTATTTCCGGACTCGGTTCCATAGACAACGGTCAGATTTGCAGGAGCTGCGGCAGGTTGCGGAGTACGGCCGGCCAAAAAGCCACTCAGCCAAGTGTTTTGCTCGGGCGTAAGACCGGAAAGAAGCGCCGAAAGAGAAGCGCTTTGCTCAGGGGTAAAGGGAGCGTGTGAAGGAATCATAGGGGTCAACGAGATTGCAACCTGACAAAGTTGATTATCTTTGTTAGCTTTCGCTTGCGAAAAGATGCCTTTGTTTTCCCCTCAGCGCAATTCCTTTTTTAATCTGACTCATCAAAGAAAGTGAACTATTACCCCCACGTGATCCGAGTCCTTTCTTTTCTGCTTCCCCTCTTCATTATGATCTCCTGCATCGACGGCGAAGAAGAGATCACCGTGAATGCCGATGCTTCCGGAACCTTTAAGGTCAGATATGAGTTCCCTTCAGCGGCAGCCGCCGAAATCGGCCCACCAGCCAAATACCGTCGTGAATTGGAACGCATTGATGCCGAAGAAGAAGGAATTCGGATCACTCATCAAGAAATCGGTTTTGTGCGAGGAAAACTCCTCATCCATGTTGAAGCGGAATTTGACGATGTTACAGATCTACTCGAAATCGCCGATCGGCAGCAGGAAAACTTCATTGAAGGGACCGGAATTGGCCCCGGCAAACTGGAAAATCTCCTAGGAGGCATTCACTTTGCACTCGAAGGAATGAAGGCTGATTTTTCGCGGCGATTGGAAATCGGTTCAATGCTTCCCGAGATGGTGCGCAACGACCCCCGATTACTCTTGGAATCCGAGTTTCGCTTCACCATCAATCTCCCAATCGCCATCGAATCCAGCAATGCTGCTGAATTGAGCGCTGATCGTAAAAGCATGTCGTGGAAGTTTCTTCTCCGGGACTACGTCGATCAACCCATCGTGATGAAGTTTCGGACTGAGCCTCTAGTCCCTTGGTGGGCCTGGATTTTTCTCACGGGAATTCTTCTCCTTGTTTTAATGGGGCTGTGTAAGTTGGTCCGCTTCCTGAAGGCACGCCCTTAAACCCAGCAGACAAACTGTGTCAGCGACCGCCAGATATCAGTTGCTGAAAACATTGCTGGGATTTTTTCGTCTCATTTGAAATTACATTCGGAAGAGACCGCCTTTTTTACCACCAAGAACCACCGCTCCAATAATCGCGATCGCAAGGAATGCCATCGCCCAAACGCCAAGAGCAGCTGCGAGTTCGAAACCATTTCCGAGCATTCCCAGAAGTGAATAAATCGCCTTGGTGATCGGGAAATGCTCGGACTGTTGTGCCAGAATCAAACTGTCGCTCACTTCCAACATCGCAAAGGCAAAAGCGAGAATTCCCCCGGCGATCAGATTTGCCCCTAGGAGAGGAAGCGAGACCCGGCGGAGGGTGCGGAGCGGAGTAGCCCCCAGGGACTGCGCGGCCTCCTCAAGTGCGATATTGGCCTGTTGTAACCCTGCGACCGCTGCGCGGACGACGTACGGAAGTCTTCGTACAGCGTAGGCAATGATCAGCAAGAAAGTTGGGTTTTCCGAAGCCCCCACTAGAAAATGGAATCCTCTTCCTTCCTGGGAAAGTGCGAGATAACCGAAAGCCAAAACAAGGCCGGGAACAGCCAAAGGCAGCATCACAAAAGCATCAAGAATAGCACGGCCTCGGATCGTGGAACGAACAATCACCCAGGCGATAGCCACTCCCAAAATGAGGTCCACCAGAGTGGAACCACTGGCATAGAGAAGGCTGTTTTGAATGGAAGGGACCACTAGTGGGTGACTCAATGCCTCCTGGTAATGAGCACTCGTCCATGCAGCTGGCAAAATGGATCCATACCAATCATCCGCAAGCGAGAGCACCACCACTCCTGCATGAGGAAGCGATGAAATCACAAAGATTGTGAAGAAGAACAAGGCACAAGCCCAGGAGCTAATTCCTCTGAGCTGAATCTCATTGCTCCGGCCCTTGGGGCGCGGTGCGGTGCCAAGCTTGGAGCGGCCGAGGAAATATTTTGAAATCAGGAAGACAGCAGTTGAAACCACTAACATAATGGCCACCAAGGCATACGGGAATGGATTGGAACTGAGATCTTTAATGCCATCGTAAACCTGAACTGGAGCGACACGGTGGTAGTCAAAAACCAAAGGCACCCCGAGCTCGGTAAATGACCAGATAAAGACAATGGCTCCTCCCGCAAAAATCCCGGGCATGCACAGCGGAAACGTGATTTTCCAAAGTCGACGCCATGGAGGACAGCCCAGATTTTGAGCCGCCTGCTCCATTGCCGGGTCGATATTTGACAAGGATGCGGCGATGTTCATGTAGAGAATTGGATAAAGGTGGAGCGCGTTCATGATGACAATTCCCATGAAACGACTTTCTCCAAGCCAATCGACTGGCGCAGAGGCATCGATAACCCCCAACTTTACCAAAACTGCATTGAGCGCCCCTTGTGATCCGAGGATTTGCTTAATGCCAACCGCTCCGACAAAAGGAGGAAGCACCAATGGAATGAGAATGAGGGCCGAAAGCGACTTTTTAAATGCGAAGCGGTAGCGATGCCCAAGCAAGGCCAGGGGGAAGGCAATGAGTAAACTTGCCAGCGTGCTGGTCATTCCGAGGAGAAAGGCATTCCACAGTCCTTCGACGTAAACCGGGTTTTTAAAGACCTCCATCACGAAGCCAAAAGTGAATCCCTCCCCCTTGGCATAAAACGCCTCTTTGAGAACCATCGCGGCCGGATAAAGAAAGAAGACGGTGAAAAAGAGACTCACCGTGATCGTCAGAGCATATGCGAGATTCTTGTTCATCGAAGTGATTCCTTGGCGAGGCGCTCGGCCTTTTGATAATTGTTACGAAAGTGTGCTCCGAGGCGATTTGCCAACTGAACAGCCTTCACCTTGTCCTTGGATTTATAAACGGGCCGAATCTCGGTAGCTGCCGCTTTATAACTCACCGGCGAAACGTCAAAAAAGGCAGCGGTCGCCTCTTCGGGAAAGTCCGCCTCGATGAGTGCCGCCCAAGCCGACTTCATCTCCTCGTGGGTGTCGATGCACATCACCCGAATAATATTTCGTAAGGGCGTGAACAAATGCCCGGTCAGCTCCCCGTCGTAATAAAATCGATTCGCCATTTCGTAGGGACGAACCTCCGAGTCAGCCATCATTGAGAGATAAGGCTCCTCATAAAGATCTCTCCGAATGGGCAAACGCCGCAGTCCGCGGTATCGCGGACCCATCTCGCCACCGGGCCGTCCATTCCAGATCATCTGCCCTTCAGTGCTGAGCACAAAGCGGACAAAATCTTGAGCAAGCTCCAAATTGGGAGCCCCTTTCAAGATCGCAATCGGATCCACGCTGATCGAAGAACCGCCTTTGGGGTTGGCAAACTGAAGACGAGAAGAACCATCGGACTTGGTGAGGATCTCATTGAAGCTTCTTCCGTAAAAATCAATCACCATTCCTGCAGCGGCCGCATTCCCTTGGGCCACATCCCGGGGAGGCTTTGCCGAGCTGTCGGTAAAGTATTTCGCATTCGCAGTGATTCGCTGGATGATATTGATGCCTTTGGCCCAACCGATCGGGGCCGCTTCTTCACGAGAAATCCCCTTTTCAATTTCCTGATGAATTTGCTGTTGAATCAACATCTCGAAAGCCTTAGCCACAGAGCCGCTCTTGGTTGGATCAGCGAGAGCGATTCCCTTCCTATAAGCGGGATCACCAAGGTCTTCCCAGTGGGCGGGAGGATCTAGGCCTCGACGCTTTAAGCTATCTGTGTTGTAGCAAATTCCATAGGACGAGAGGCAAGTCCCGACCCAATCGTAATCCGCTGAAAAGTATTTTTCGCCACCCAGCGCTTGAGGAATTCCATTGTCCCCAAAGTATTCCGGGTGACTCTCAAAGATGGCGAGCTTCTGAAAACGGCCTTCTCGGGCTTGCCGGGAAAAATCGTATTCCCCGCCTCCAAAAAAGAGATCAATCCCAATCCCCTCAGCCCCCCGTTCCTCAGCAGCGTCATAGGCACTGTCGAGAACTCGCTTAATTTCGCTGGTCCCACCCGGGGTGCGCCAGTTGACATAAACCGTCTTACCCTTCTCCTTTTCATACCATTTGGAAAAGGCCTCTCCGAATTCCCGACGAATCATCTCATTATGGGGTGTGATGATCTCAATCCGAAGGTCTGCGGAGCTGCTCACCTC
Source organism: Akkermansiaceae bacterium (assembly GCA_049889835.1). Lineage (GTDB taxonomy): Bacteria > Verrucomicrobiota > Verrucomicrobiia > Verrucomicrobiales > Akkermansiaceae > SW10. The sequence continues at coordinate 43,782 of JBMHCQ010000035.1, read as the reverse complement.
ACTTTCGGTGTCACGCAGAAGAAGAGGTGCCGCCACTACGATTGTAAGCGGGACAAATACCCCCAAGTATTTTTTCAACGGGCCAGACATCATTCCTTCAAGATTAAGGTGTCGTGTTGAGTCACCGAGAGACTAACGGCCTCTTCTCCGGGCTCATAAATGGCTTTAGGGTTCATCTCGGTGACTTGAATACGCGAACCGTCGGAGAGCTCGACGGCATATTGAATCAGGTTTCCCAGATAAGTTCGCTCCCGGATTTTCGCCGTGAAACTTCCACCAGCCGGGGCTCCGATCTTGATTGCTTCGGGGCGAATTGAGAGGAGAACTTCCGAGTCTGTCGCAGGCGCCCAGTCTTTCACCGTAATGCGACCTTTGAGTGGACCACAAGACGTCTCCACGACATCATCACCGGCAAAGGCTCCTTTGAGGAGATTCGTTTCCCCAATAAATCCGGCAACGTATGAGCAGTTGGGATTGCGATACACTTCCTCGGGCGGACCAACCTGAATCACGTTACCCTCATCCATGACCGCCATTCGGTCGGCCATCGAGAGCGCCTCGGCTTGATCATGAGTCACATAAATGCCAGTGAGTTGATTCTCCTTGGTGATTCTACGAATTTCCGAGCGCATTTCGAGCCGCAACTGGGCATCGAGGTTCGAAAGAGGCTCGTCAAGAAGCAGACATTTGGGCCGCACAACGAGTGCACGAGCCAGCGACACCCGCTGCTGCTGTCCTCCTGACATCTGGTCGACTCCACGAGGCCCGTATCCATCGAGCTTCACCATTGAGAGTGCTTCATCGACCCGTCGCTTAATCTCATCCTTGGGCACCTTTCGTTCTTCAAGCCCGAACGCAATGTTCTGCCCCACCGTCATATGCGGCCAGAGCGCATAACTTTGAAAAACCATCGCGGCTTCCCGTTTGTGGGGTGGAAGCTCGGTCACATTGCGATCCCCGAAGAAGACTTGTCCTCCTGTAGGAATCTCCAATCCGGCGATACAACGGAGTAAGGTCGTTTTGCCACAACAACTTCCACCCAAAAGAAAGAACAGTTCACCTGGCGCGATCTCGAGATTCACCTGATTTAACGCGGTCACTTCGCCAAACCGCTTTGTGATGCCTTGGGCCCTGATTGACTCCATACTCAGTTATGCTTGTTTGTCCCCTGAAAAAGGCAAGCTCGCGAATGAGAGATTTCGCATAGCCAAGCGTAACTTTATATGGGTATAGTCCCTCAAACACCCAGATTCAATCATGCCACGAGTCGCAATCACGATCCCAGACAACAATGCTCAGCCATACCGTTTCGCACTGGACCGCACCAAGGTCTCCATTGGACGAGGCAAGGACAATGACATCGTGATTGACGATCCCTCGGTCTCCGGCCTGCACTGCACTATGGAGCGGGTTCCCGGGGGATACATCCTCAGGGACCGTGCTTCCACAAATGGGATTTCTCTCGACGGCGGTGAAATGGACATCATCGATCTTCGAAATGGCGATGACGTGAAGGTCGGCGACGTCATTTTTGAATACACTCTTGCGGATGAGGAATTCGACGAGCTCGACAACGAAGATTTCGAGCCCCACGAACAAAAAAAAGAACTCGCCGCTGCTCCGGAACCTCCCAAGCGAAAACTCAAACCCGCTTCTCCCGCCAGGCCCTCAGCCCCCTACTCTCCCCCCCCTCCCGTCCTTACCTCCGCATCCAGTGGCAGTGGCATGGTCGGATTTGGTGCCTGTCTACTCGGTATTATAGCTTTGGTAGCGGGCCTCAACAACGGATACGTATCGAAGCAGGAGGGACAGGGCCGGAAGGGCGATTTCACTCTCTTTGGCGACATCAAGAATGGAAGACCCACTCTTGAGAAGGAAGTCAAGGACTCCGCCGAGTGAAATCCGGACTTTCGCTTAGACAGATCTCCTGTTAGTTCTTCAGGATGGATAATTCGACAACAAGCCAGTGGTTTTATTCGGAAGATGGGGCCCAAAAAGGGCCGGTTGCCTTTTCAGTTCTGCAGCAAAAATTCGCTTCAGGAGAGCTTTCCCCGACCTCTCTCGTCTGGACCAATGGGATGGCCGAATGGGTTCCAGCGAGTTCCGTAACCGAGTTCGCCGCAATTAACTCCAACAATCCATACGCGGCGCCAAGTGTGGACCCCCATCTCCCGGCCACTTCAAGTCATAGCGAGGACGAAGGAATTCCATCCCCGCCTATTCCCCTGAATGTTCGCTTTTGCATTGGGCAGGGATGGAAACACACTTTTGCAAATTACGGCACCATTGTCCTCACTGGACTTGTCTACGTCGGGATCATGATCGTTTGGGGTGTAATTAGCGAACTTTTGGGAGGTGCAAGCGAATCCGACATGATCTATAACCCCAATAGCGGTGAATTTGATACTGTGGGAAGTGGCCCAAACTTTGTATCGGTCCTACTCTCGATAACCGAACAAATTCTTACTCTTTTCCTTTCGATGGGAGCGACCAAAATCGGGCTTGATCTCCTTGCTGGGCGAAATGCCAATATTGGTGATTTGTTTTCGCAAGGAAGCAAGCTCCTTAATGGAATCGCAGCGTCAGTTCTGTTTTGGATCATGGTCATAACCGGCCTAATTTTGCTTATTGTTCCCGGCATTATCCTAGCGATCCGCTTTGGTTACTACCAACAAGCAATCGTTGAGAGAAACCTCGGACCGATCGAGGCGCTCACCTACAGCTGGCGCTTAACTCAACAAAATGGTTTATCGCTCTTTTGCCTGATCATACTCAATTTCCTTGTCATCGTCGGGGGGATTCTCGCCCTTCTTTTAGGGCTTCTCATTGCTATTCCGGTGGTTTGGCTTTCTTCTCTCGTTGCCTATCGATATCTCCATGGTGGAATTGATCGGATCAAGATTCTGAGTTAAGACATTCCGAGAAATCCCATCCCGTGCTTGCCATTGCTGGCCGTTCGGGGCAAGGAGACCGCGCTCAAAACCAGCGCGCTTCATGTCCCAGTTCCGAAATCTCGCCATCATTGCCCACGTTGACCATGGTAAAACGACCCTCGTCGACGAACTCCTGAAAGCCGGTGGAGCCTACCGTGAAAATCAGGCTGTCACCGAGCGCGCGATGGATTCGATGGATTTGGAGCGTGAGAAGGGAATTACGATTAAGTCCAAGAACACGGCAGTTCACTGGAAGGATCATATCATAAACATCGTCGACACCCCGGGCCACGCCGACTTCGGCGGTGAAGTGGAGCGCGTCATGAAAATGGTCGATGGCGTGATCCTTGTCGTCGACGCCTTTGGAGGGCCTCAGGCTCAGACCCGCTTCGTGCTCCGTAAAGCACTTCAAGAAGGCCTCAAGCCGATCATCGTCGTTAACAAGATCGACCGCCCGAACTCCGACCCGTTGGCGGTCCATGACAAGGTGCTCGAGCTCTTTCTTGAGCTTGATGCCACCGAAGAGCAATTCAATGCCCCCACCCTTTACGGTTCCGCCAAGAACGGCTTTTTCTCAACCGCGCACGATGCGGCCGAAGGTGATTGCGTTCCACTCATCGAGGCGATCATCGAGCACATTCCCGCTCCTGCTGTCGACCTCGAAGCTCCTTTCAAAATGCTCGTCTCCAACATCGATTGGGATGACTACGTTGGCCGAATTGCCATTGGCAAAATCACCGAAGGCTCGGTCAAAAAGGGTGATACCGTATTCCGCCTCATGAAGGACGGCACCCGGGTTCGTGCCAAAATCGGAAAAGTTTTTGAATACACCAATCTGGGTATTCAGGAAACGCAGGATGGCATCGCTGGAAACATTGTCGGCATTGCTGGCTTTGATGATGCTGATATTGGAGAAACCCTCGCTGGGGATGAGGAAGCCGAGCCCCTTCCACCCGTCAACATCGATCCTCCTTCGGTTCAGATGCAGTTCTCCATCAACGACGGACCCTTTGTTGGAAAAGACGGCAAGCACGTCCAATCACGCGCGATCCGCGATCGCCTCTTCCGCGAGATGAAGATCAACGTTTCCATTCACGTTGAGGATTCTGAAACGGCGGGTGTTTTCAATGTCTCCGCACGCGGCGCGATGCAGATTGCAGTCTTGGTGGAAACCATGCGCCGCGAGGGCTTCGAGCTCTTGGTGTCCCGCCCGACTGTTATCATCAAGCGAGACGAAAACGACAAACGCCTTGAGCCTTGGGAAAATCTCTTCCTCGAAATGCCCAGCGAATATGCGAATTCACTCCTTAAGGTCCTCAATGATCGGAAAGGAATTCTCGAGAACATGGAGACCAACGATTCTTCAGGTCGTACTCTCATCACGGCGAATATTCCAACCCGAGGAATCATCGGCCTCGAGTTTGAGCTCGTCAACATCACCTCCGGCCACGGGATCATGTCCCACCTCTTCGATGAATATAAGCCATGGGCTGGAAAAATTCAGACACGTCAGGCGGGAACTCTCGTCTCGATGGATACTGGCCCGGCAACCGCTTATTCCCTGATTGCACTCGAGGAACGAGGTACTCTCTTCGTCAATCCTACCGAAGAAGTTTACACTGGAATGATCATTGGAGAGAACTCACGTGCGGACGACCTTCCGGTCAATCCGGTCAAGGCCAAGAAGCTTGATAACATTCGTTCAGCGACCAAGGAAAACACCCAGAAGCTCGCTCCAGCTCTTAAGTTTTCCCTCGAACGTGCCATCGAATACATCGACCCCGACGAACTCGTTGAGGTCACTCCAAATCATCTTCGCCTCCGGAAACGCATTCTCGATCCCAACGAGCGCAAGCGTGCCAACAAGGCTGCAAAAATGGAGGATTAATTTACCTCAGGATAAATCCGGAAATCAGAAGTCATTGCCCCCTTTCCTGAAGCGAATCTACTCTCCCGAAATCTGCCTATTGACAGCTTTCGTCAGTGCCTCCTCAATTTCCTCGGGCAGGTCAAAGCTTGGGATTTCTTTAAGAAAAGATTCCCAGTCACGGTCCATTCCGCTTCCAAGATAAGCATTCAGCTTCATCCCCACAGTCGAGTCCGCAAAAGACTTGGCATCGGGATAGGTCTTTTCGAGGAAGCCACGGATATCGCGGTAACGAGTTAGGTAGTATTTGTGATGATACCCCTCTGCGTAGGTGAATTCCTTCATTGGGATGACTTCGGTCTCCACCTCTTCCAGCGAAACACCGCGGGCCTTGGCCGCAGCAGCTTTGGAATCTTCCGCGAGTTTCTTCTGTTCCTCGTTCCGATAAAAGACCGCATTCATGTATTGCCGTGAGCTATTCACCTGATCACAACGATGGGCTTTCCAGAAAAGCTTGAGGAGATCACTGTAGCTCAACACTTCGGGATCGTAGTCGATCGTAATTGCCTCGGTATGGTCGCCCAACGAGTAGTAAGTGGGTTTCTCCTTGTCACCTCCACAATATCCCACGCGTGTCCGCAACACCCCTTTGAGACTCCCAAACTGCGAGTCCGGACCCCAAAATCACCCAAGGCCGAACGTTGCGGTTTCGAATTTCTGTTTCGAGACTTCTGCATCCAAGGTGAGTTTCTTTGCCGCTACCTTGCCGTCTTCTTTAACTAATTTTTCCGCCATCAGTGAATGAATGCCAAACATTGAGAACATGGCCCCAAAGCCGAAAAACGCGACCATTCTTAAATTCATACCGGTATGATAGTTTCGAAATCAAATTATTCCAATCCTCTTCGACTTATTTGATGTCAGCATTGATCGAATCAATCTTTCGAGGACACAAAATCGTGTTAGCTTGTAGGGGTGAAAGTCTTTCATCGCGTTCTACTGGTGAGCTTGAGCGCCCTGTTGGTTATTTTCTCGTTCGAACCTTTTGCCATTCGCTTCGTGGCTCTTTTTGCGTGGGTCCCCTTTCTTCTGGCGATTCGAAACACCCGATTCCGCGTGGCATTCCGACTTGGTTCACTTCACGGAATGCTCGTTTTCGGTGCAACTCTATCATGGACGTGGAATATTTTTAGCACCATTGCTCCTGCTCTCTGGTTCATTCTCTCCCTCTTTCCCGCTTTGTTCGCAGCTTTGAACACCAGAATTCCCAAGAAATGGCAACCGGTCATCCTAGCGACCACCTGGACGGGATTTGAATTTTTTCGTGGAGAACTGTTTTGGCTTCATTTCCCCTGGATTACACCGGGGACCGCCGTTCCTCCATGCTTCTTTACTCCAATTGTCGGCGTCTATGGAGTGAGCTTCCTCATCATCCTCGCTGGCGCTCTTCTACTCCAAAACTCCAAGGCCCAACGAATTGTGGCGATCACGCTCCTCGCCACCATTTGGTTGATTCCTAACTCCAGCTTTCACGCCCCTCCGGTATCCACACTCAAGGTCGGCCTCATCCAAAACGAAAGCATGAACTATGATGATTACCGAATCGCTTCAAAAAACCTAGAGGCTCCTGTTGATGTCATCGTTTGGCCCGAATACGCAATTGGATTCGACCCAAAGCGCTTCCCGACAACACAGCAAGAAATCGGAAATCTTCTGGGAGGTAACACCAAACTCCTCGTGGCCGGAGGCAAGACTTGGTTCGACAAACATGGTGATTCTTTCGCCAACACCGCCTTCACCTTCGATCATCACCAAATCCTTGGCACTCACACCAAGAACCGTCTTGTCCATTTCTTTGCTGAAGGCAAAAAAGGAACGGAAGCAAAAGCCATCAAAACGCCCTTGGGAAGAATCGGAACACCGATTTGTTTCGATTGCGATCACCAGGATGTTATGCGTCGCATGATGGCCGACGGAGCAGAGGTCTTCTTGATCCCGAGCATGGACGCCAAACACTGGACCGCGCGGCAGCACCTTCAGCACGCGCAGCTCTTCCGGCATCGTGCTGCAGAAAACGCACGCCATCTCGCCATTGCCTCCACTTCAGGTCTCACTCAAATCATTCACGCAAACGGCAGCACCACAAACACCATTCCTCAAATGGAAGAAGGCTCGCTTATTGGAACCGTGGGCTTGTCAGACAGAGAAACCCCTTTTCAAAAAGGAGGCTGGCTTGTGGGACCTTCTACAGTGATCGCAACAACGATCATCATGATCGGAGTCCTTCTTTCATTCCTCCAAAAAAGGCGGGTTAATGCGAAAGTTTGAGATCAGGAATCTGAAGAGCATCCCCAGTCAAACCCATCGTGTAGAAGCGAAACGGATGCTTCCCTTTCTCAAGGCGAATCTCCCCTGAAACAGATCCTTTTTGATAAGCAGCATCGACTACCACGGCCTCATGAATGCGAAGCAGTCCTTGTTTTGCGCTGAACTGATAGTTTCCATTCTGCGGAACCTCAAAAAATCCGGTCACCAAGATTGCGTTCCCCTTCCCGGCCTTGATCTCTGAAAGAACGGCAGCAGTCCCTTGCTCAACGGGTTTCTGATCATCCAGTCGCCCCAACCATGGCGCATCATTCTGAAAGCTAGCCCATTGCACCCCGGGACTGGATTCCACCGAAACTGCAGGGACAAACTCCGAATCATAAGGTCGTTTCGCCTTTTGGTGGGGCCGCCTCACCCGCAGAACCTGATCCTTCATTTTCATTTGAAGCTCCGGCATCCTCTGAGCGAGATTATGAATCTGCTTGGGATCCTTCACCACGTTATAGATTTCAAAAGGTGTTTGATGGTTTTTGAGATTGTAGCGAACACCGACATGGTCCCCGAAGCGGATCATCTGCATCTGTTTACGCCGTAAACCCTGCTTTCGTTTTTCAAACTCAGCGTATCCGGGCATCTTACCGCCGTTGAGATACTCCACGTAAACAAGCGACTCTTTTTGCCCCTTGGTTTCAGTGAGAGTTGGCACCAGAGAAACGCCATCGCTTCGAGCAGGCACCGAGACTCCTGCCAACTCGGCAAAAGTTGCCATCCAATCGTGGGCCTGACATGGAAAATCACTTACGATATTTGCGGTTTGAGATCCAGGCCAGCGGACCAAAGCGCCGGCGCGCACTCCCCCCTCAAAAACATCCCTTTTGATGCCATCAAATGGTCCAAAGGAATTGAAAAAATCCGGGTGATATTGCTCCGGCAAATAAGATTCCTTACTTGGTCCATTATCGGTCGTGAAAACAATAAGGGTATCATCGTCGATCCTAAGCTCATTGAGAAGATTGATTAAATCACCGACACAATCATCGATCCGGCGCACATTTGTGGCGTAGCGCTGATACACATTGGGCCAAGCCTGTAGTGGTGTGGCCTCATCTTCATCGTGATCCCATTTTGCCGAGGCATAGTCCGGGTGAATGTAACTATCCAACTTCCCTTTTGCCGTATTGATCATCTTCCCCTTCTGGCCCGTCCACTTGAGCCCTTCCTTGGGAAAGGGCGAGGGCGGCAACTGAAGAATAGCATGAGGGGTATCGTATGCCAGGTAGAGAAAGAACGGCTTCTCAGGACTTCCTTTCTTTTGATCTGTGATCCACTTCTTGGCTCTCGCCGTAAATAAATCAGTCGTGAAGCACTTCGCCAGATCAGCTGAAATTTCACGATCGTTCTCCCAGAGTTCCTTCTGATCTTCCAGCGGATAGTGCATGTGCCCGTCCCGATGACGCACGTAGCCATGGAAGAAATCAAAACCCCGTTTTGTTGGATAGCTCGGCCAATTTGCGGGGTCCCCCTTCTTTTTCGCTCTCTGCCCATGCGGAACTCGCTCTTCCTTGCCGCCACCCTGCAAGCCCCACTTTCCAATTGCCGCCGTGGCGTAGCCAGCTCCTTTAAGAACCGTGGCCAAGGTGTGATTATCCTCAAGTTCCTGATCAAACATGTTATCCCGGATGTTGGCATGTCCCTGATGAACGCCATGCAGAAGCGATCCCCTTGAAGGTGCACAGACCGGAGCCGGGCAATAGTAATGACGCAACTGAACGCCCTCTTTTGCCATCTGGTCCAAAGCTGGAGTGAAATGCCAAGGTTCGGTTCGATCTCCCTGTTTTTCCCTCACATTCTGAAAAAAGACTCCGTAATCCCCATATCCAAAATCATCTGTTAGAATGAAGATAATGTTAGGCTTTGGAGCTGCACTCGCTAACCCCAGCATTCCGAAAACCGCCAATAGTCGAATAGCAAACATGGCGGCACCCTAGAAGGCTCTGCGCTCCCGGCAACTCCAGACTTCTACTTCCCTTCAACAATCATCATGATCCTCCCAGTGATTCCCTTCTTCCTCATTCTTGTGATTCTTCCCGCAGCAGCCAAGCCGCTTCAATTCGATGATCCCAATCCGCAGCGGTATCAGCTCACAGCCCGCGCCAGCAAGATCGACCCCAGAGTCAAAGCTCATCCAAAAATCAATTTCCTTATTAATTCAAAATCTGGAAAACCCGCTGACATTCAGGATGCCAGCGTCGATACCCGCGTCACTCCCCGCGGCAAACTTGTCATCTGGCTCATGGGAAACAACAAGGACCTCTTCCGAATTCTTAATGAGCAAGGCCTTCACACCCTCCGAGTCCACTACGCCAACAAATGGTTCTCAATGTGCTGCCAGGAACGCCCGGTTTCCGAACATTGCCGTGGAAATATCCGACTTGAGGCTGCTACTGGCGAAGATCATTCGGACGAAGTCTCCATCCCCAAGCCCGACTCGATCAAGGAGCGTGCCTTTCAATTCGTCAAGTATCTCGCCAAGAGAAACCCACAAGGCAAATGGAGCTACTTTCTCAATCAAGACCAAACCGATCTGCGCTGGGACAACGTTATCCTCTCAGGCAGCTCACATGGATCCACCACGGCCTCAAGGCTCGCCAAGCACACTCAAGTGAGCCGTGTAGTCGCCTTCTGCGGACCTCGTGATCAGCACCAGACCTGGCAGAAACTCCCGTCCGCAACTCCTCAAAATCGCTATTTTGGGTTCTCCCATGTCCTCGATATGGGTTGGAAAGCCGATCACTACTGCCGCTCCTGGGAACTGCTTGGGATGCACCAATTCGGTCCCATTGTGAATATCGAACAAAGTAAACCACCTTACCAAAATACGCGTCGTCTCATCACGGACTATGACGTCGGGAAGGACGCTAAAAAAGCTCACAGCGGAGTTTTGCCTAAAAAGTATTCCCCCAAGACGAAAAACGGAGACTACACCCATCAAACCGTTTGGAAGTATCTCTTCACTCATCCTGTCGATGAAGTTGGCAAGGCACAGCCACTCGATGACTCCTGCCTCAAGAATCATCTCCAGTAACAATCTAACACCTTGCCCGATGCTCTTTTGCAAGGTTCCCTGAGGTCATCTCCGAGCTAAAGTCAGTCCGCGAATTCGCCGAAAGCATCCTTCTCTCCGATTCGCTGGAAGAGAAGTTAACCCACGCACCCGCCTCCCTTTCAATTGATCCACCCCAACGCGGCGGATACCAGGCACCAGATCGCCCCGGTCGGCCTACCGACCTCATTCCCTACAAGAAGCAACTCAAGACCCGTTTTCCCAGCATGGAGCAACTGGAAGATGAAGAGCAGCGGGCGGTTCTCCTTCATTTTTTTGCCAATCATGAACTCCTTGCCGTTGAGCTGATGGCTTTAGCCCTTTTGAAGTTCCCAGATGCGCCTGACTCCTTTCGCCGAGGCGTTTTCCGCACCCTGCAGGAAGAGCAAAACCATACAAAATGGTATGTCCAGCGAATGAAAGAATGCGGCATCTCATTCGGAGACCTCCCTGTCAGTCCGATGATCTGGGAGCATATCGCCGATATGGAAAGCCCTCTCGACTACGTCTCACGGCTCTCACTGACTTTTGAGCAAGCGAATCTCGACTACGCCAAGCATTACTCCCAAATCCTCACAACCCTCGGCGACCGGAAGAGTGCTAAGATCCTAAACATAATCTACCATGATGAAATTGCCCATGTTGGTCATGGCTTGAAGTGGCTTCGGCGCTGGAAAGAGCAGTCCCAATCCGACTGGGATGCGTGGCATAAGCAGCTTGGTCTTCCCCTCTCGCCCATGCGGGCGAAAGGAATGGCTCCCTTCAACGAAGAAGGCCGCCGAAAGGCCGGGCTCGATCAAAGCTTTATTGCCTCCCTCAAACGCTACCACTCTTCCCGTGGGCGCTCACCTGATCTCTGGTTCTTCAACCCGGATGCTGAAATCGCTGCTTCTACCCCGGGTTGGACCAGCCCTCGAAAGCTCCATGAAATCGCTGCTGATCTCGAACCTGCCTTTGCTCTTGCCGCCCCCACTCAGGATGATCTCGTTTTTCTCCGCCGGCTTCCAAGCGACGCCCATCGGGATCAACTGGCCCAGCACAAGCTCTCCTTCCCCGAAGTCGCCCCCTTTGATCAATTCGAGGCAATCAGGAAAGCGCGCAAACATCGCTCCGTTCGTCCGTGGGCAGAAGTCACTCCGTTCCTCTCAAAGGAAACAACTTTGCGACTGCGCAAGAAGCTTCCTGATCACCTCAATCCCATTCCGTCGCGCATTTGTAAGCCACAGGATATCGAAGCGTTCCTTGCCGATCACGCCTTTGATTATTGGGTAGCAAAGGACCTTTTCTCCGCCGCTGGCCGCGGAATTCATCGTTTCACCAAGGGTGACCTTGCCCATCTTCCCCGGCGTGATCTTCTCGTCGAACCATGGTTGGCAAAAGAGAGCGAGTTCTCATTTCTTTTCCATCGCTATCCTGAAGCCGAAGGAGGCCTTCGCTACCTCGGTATTTCCTTCCAAAAAACCTCAACGAATGGTCAATGGCAGGGCTCAACGGCCCCCCATCGGCCGGTGGGAAACCTTCCCTCACCCTTGGCCCGCAAGTTAAGCACGGAAGTCTTTCCGGCGATCAAAGAGCATATTCAACCCGCATTGAAAGCCCTCCTTGAGGAAGAAAACTACCTCGGCCCCATCTGCTTGGATTCATTTTTTTATAACGAGACCTTCTGGCAACCTATCGTCGAGGTCAATCCACGATGGACCATGGGTCGAATCGCCCACCAACTTCGCCAAAAAATCGCTCCGACCCGTTCAGTCACACTGAGCACTTCGAGGCCCAACCGGATTCCTGTTAACGCCATCCCACTGGGTGACCCAAGTACTTCAAAACTCCACATTCCCATTTTAACGGTCCACTAGCTTCTCCTCTCCAAACACAAGGAACTCCGTTTTTGAGATTGTTTCCATCTTCTAAAATAGGGATCGCCGGCGCACAAAACTAAAAGCCGCGAGTGCGCAAAGCAAACTCGCAGTCGAGGATTCCGGAATCACCGACACATTGGTAATCCGGATAAACTCCTCACGCCGAACCGGATCAGCCCCATCGGTCAGAGGAAGAGTAGTGAAGGCGTCACCCCCTGCGTTGACCACAGGCTGTGAAGTAATACCAGTAACCGTAGTCATATCGAGAACCTCCCCAAAAACCGTAAATCCGCCATTCTGACCGTCGAGGATTGCCGAATTATCCGCGAGGTTGACGAACCACTGGCTCGTGGCGGAATCCGGATCACCGCCCAACTTTGCCATGGCGACCGTTCCACGCGTATTGGGAATCCCAGGCTCATTTTGGACAGGCGGCTGAGTTTCAACCGCCTCGATCAAACTCACCTGAGGCGGTTCAGTAGCTCGGAATCCACCAGTTTGAAGGATGAAATTACTCACATGACGATGGAAGATCACATTTTGATAATCACCCCGCTCCACATACCCCAGAAAGTTCGAAACCGTTTCAGGCGCTTCTTCATCAAACAAGCGAATCGGAATATCTCCAAGATTCGTTTCCACAACCACGAGGACCTGAGCACTCCAAGACAGTGAAAGCGTAAGCGGAAAAATAACAAGACCAGCTTTTTTCATGGTAGGATGACTAAGAAGGTTGAAGCAATTTGTCCAGCGCGGGCCCTCTAGCACCTCACGTTTCGTCAGGCCTAGGTCCTGGAATCGCTTCGCAAGCCTCGCGCCAGTTTGGAAAATTCCAGCGATTGGGAAAGCCTTGACATTGCTCGGGCTTCACTTCTTGCAACCGACAGGAATTTCCTTCCAACATAATGCACTCAGTTGTGCCTTCCTTGTCAATAAGAGACAGACCGATCCGATTATCACGCAAGCGGGTGAAGTCTCGCACAAAATCATAAAGATCCATCCCAATAAAGCTCGCAATCTTCTGCGATTCCTCCTCCGTAATGACAACATCCCCTTCCCACTTACAACAATTCGTGCAGCGCTGGCATTGATACCAGATCTCTTTAACTTCCAAACTCATCGAACGGAAATCTGCCGGTGGTAGCTTTCAACTTTCCTTTGAAAAGCGCGCCATTTCGCACCGGGCTTCCCGTTGTTCAAAAGAAAGTGAGGACAGTTTTTGTTCGCTGGTCGTTTTCCTTTTCGGGGCCATTTATAGTGCGGGACGACCCGTGAGACTGGAAGGTTGTACCGCTCCATCAACCAAGCCGCGAGTTTGGCGGTGCGCTCAACGGTGTCGGAGCGGCTATTCCCAGCGTTCTCGCACATCTCGATCCCGATGCTGTAGCGATTGCCCGGGCCATCGAAATCAGCATGGTTCCCCTGCTCGTTTGTTGGGAGATGCTGCACGGCACGATCCTCATCCACGGTATAATGCCAGGAAAGGCGGCCAAGAGCGCCCTTTTTGAGTGCCAAAGAATGCCGATTCGCGTCAGCTCCTCGACTCCAGTTTTGAGTGCTATGAATCGTAATGTAGCGGGGGCTCATGGCTTTGCGAGAGCGCCCGCGAGCCCAATACGAAAGATAATCTTTTTTAACCCCGACCTGACGATAAAGCGAAGAGGCACTCATTTGACGGGTGCGAACCCCAGAAGGAGAAAACACCCCCGGCGTCGACCTCTTGACCGCAGCTGTAGCAGGACCCGAATATTGCACAGGCGCTGCCCGAGTATTCTCGAGGGCGGTTACGTGAATCCCCTCTCGCCCCCTTCCGGTCGAGGCAAAATGAGGCGCAAGTGTCGCGCCAAACGGAACATAAGCATCTGTGGCACTCACAATCGGGGGGTCTGGCGCACAGGCCGCAAAAATCCCGACCACCCCGACAGTAGCCAGTGGGAAATACAGACAACGACTTCTCAAAGCGCCAAAATCGTAGCATACGAGAACAAAAAGAAAAGAATGCTCTCATGGAAATTCTTGCGATCGGCGTGAAAAATCTCAGCATCCGAGCTCATCGATCGCTATTTGGAAGTTCATTCTCCAAAGCGAGCCTCGTGGGAATTCGATTATTTCATAGCTATCTCGTGAGGATTTGCGATTTTTATCGGTAATAGATGATGCGTCTTATTCAAATCCTGATTCTTATTCCTTCCGCACTTTTTGGACTCCAAAACGATTGGGAGAACGAACTCATGTTCGAGCAGGGAAAGCTCAAGCCTCGAATCGCGAGCTACTCTTATCCCACCGTTGCCGACGCGCTCACTTTTGATCGCTCGAAGTCCCGTATGAAATCTCTCAATGGCCCGTGGAAATTCCACTTCACCCCCAAGTGCGAGAATCGTCCCACCAACTTTTTTTTAAAAGACTTCGTAGGCAAGGAGTGGAAGGAGATCCCCGTTCCTTCCAATTGGGAACTCCAGGGCTACGGACAACCCATCTACACCAACATCACTTACCCTTTCACTCCCCGGGAATCGTTGGAAGGGAAGTATGACTGGAAGGGCCCGCAACCACCCATTCCTCCTTACATCTACCGCGACAACCCGGTCGGTTCTTATTTCCGTGACTTCGAAATTCCTGACGAATGGTCTGACCAATCGATCATTCTTCACTTCGGCGGGGTTTCCTCGGCTTTTTACCTCTGGGTGAACGGTCAAAAGGTTGGTTATTCCCAAGGTTCGCGACTTGCGGCCGAATTCGACATCACCGAGCACATTCAAGCAGGAAAAAACCGGGTGGCACTTCAGGTGTTCCGTTGGTCTGACGGGTCGTATCTCGAAGATCAGGATATGTGGAGACTCTCAGGTATTCATCGCGAGGTGCTTCTGCTGGCTCAGCCCAAGATATCGCTCAATGATCTCTACGTTCGCACAAGCTTCGACGAAAAACTCGAAAACGCTCAACTAGAAATCCGTCCAGAGCTTTGGATCGACCCCCATCTTATCCGCAACCATCGCGTCGACCTCAAAGGTTGGTATCTCTCGGCGCAACTTCACACTCCGGAGGGAAAGGCTCTCTTCAAAAAGCCACCTGTTGCCAGCATGGAAAAGATCCATTTAGAGCGTTGGGCTGCCCGTGATGTCGAAAAATTCGCCTTTTTGGAAGCCGACATCGCCAATCCTCTCAAGTGGTCCTCCGAGCACCCAAATCTCTATAAACTCATTATCTCGGTCCACAGACCAGATGGAGCCATTGTCGAAGCACGGAGCCAAAATATCGGATTTAGAGAAGTGAAATTTGGGAATCAAAACGAGCTCCTGATTAATGGAAAGCCGGTGAAAATCATGGGCGTGAATCGTCATGATCACCATCCTGTCCATGGAAAGGCGATCACTCGCGCCGATATGGAGCGCGACGTCCAACTCCTGAAGCGATTTAATTTTAATTCCGTCCGCACCTCCCATTACCCAAATGACCCCTATTTCTACGAGCTTTGTGACCGCTACGGCATTTATGTGATGGATGAAGCGAACATCGAAACCCATCACCTTGGCGGATATATCCCACAGCAACCCCAGTGGACCCACGCCATACTCAGTCGGGTGCAACGCATGGTGGAGCGCGACAAAAACCACCCCTCCATCATCTCCTGGTCCTTAGGAAACGAGTCTGGCACCGGGCCTGCATTCGTGGCGGCAGCTGCCTGGGTTCGTGATTTCGATCCCTCACGTTTTATTCACTATGAGGGTGCTCAAGGCGATCACACCCACCCTAACCACCTTGAAAATATGGGCTACAAGAGTCAGACCGTGCCCACCATGTCAAACCCCACCGACCCAGCTTATGTAGATGTGCACAGTCGCATGTATGCCACCCATGCCCAACTCGTTAACATGTCGGAAAACCCTCTTCTCGACCGTCCGGTTGTTCTTTGCGAATATCTTCACGCCATGGGAAACTCTCTCGGTGGGCTTGGGGAATTCTGGGACTCTATCCGTGCCCGCCCCAACCTCATCGGTGGGTATATCTGGGACATGGTGGATCAGGGTCTCTTGCAAACACACGAACTGAGTGGACAAAGATTTTTCGCCTACGGAGGTGATTTCGGAGACACCCCGAACTCGGGGAACTTCTGCTTCAATGGTGTTTTCGACTCCAATCGCATGCCCAATCCTCATGCCTACGAGTGCCGCTACGTTTTTCAACCTGCCACTTTCACTGGCTTTGATCTCAACAAAGGCATTGTGCGTGTCACCAATCGCTTTAATTTTACCAACCTCAAGCACTACGACATTCGATGGTCCCTTTCCGAAAACGGCAACGTTCTTCAGAATGGCCTACTTCCTCCTCTCGACCTTCCGGCATACAAGCAGATCAACATTCAAATTCCATTTCAGCAAATCACCTTCAAGTCGGATTGCGAATACTTCCTGCGCCTGAGTCTTCATGAAAAAGTCGACCAGCTCTGGTGCAAGAAAGGCTACGAGATTGCTAAAAACCAAATCCTGCTTCGGGGGCGCAAGGAGCCTATGGACTTTAAAGCCAAGGGAGAACTCGAGATCAAGGCAGACCAATCTCATTTCCTCGTTTCTGGCAACAACCACACTGCCGTAGTCGATAAAAAAACCGGTGATCTCACCTCCTACAAGATCAAAGAGGTCGAGCAGCTCTCCGCCCCCCTCCGACTCAATTTCTGGCGACCTCTCACCGACAACGATCAGCGCTTTCGTCAACTCCGTCACAAATCAAAACTCTGGCACGATCTCCCTTCCAAACTGAAGAGCACTTTAGTCAGGCAAAAAGGAAACAAGATCACCGTGATTCAACAATTTGATCAAAAGCAACAAACGACCATCACCCGCACCTACACCTTATCCGGCGACGGCCGAATTAAGGTTTCATTGAATCTAAAAGCAGACTCCTCGCTCCCTGAGCTCCTGCGCTTTGGTTTCACCATGGGTATCCCCGGCTCCCACTCGAAAACCAGCTACTACGGCGCCGGCCCTTGGGCGTCATACTCAGACCGGAAGCGTTCTGTTGAAGTCGCCGAGTATTATCTCAAGAGTGATGAGTATTTTCATAACTACGCCATGCCACAAGAGAACGGAAACCGCACTGGCACCCGATGGTTAAAACTCATGGATGAGCAAAGTAAAGGACTTCAGATCACCGGCCTTCCGAAGTTTGAGTTCAATATCTGGCCCTACTCCCAGGAAAACATCGACGAAGCGAAACACCCCTACGACCTCAAAAAGCAAGGTTTCTACACCGTCAATATTCACCTTCAGCAAACTGGTCACGGCGGTATGCGCTCCCGCCCCTTCCCCCATCAGAGGCTCTCGGCAGGAAACTACAAGTTTAGCTTTGAGATGGGACCTGCAAAGTGAACTCCTGACGGGAACCCTTTATCGAACTATCATAGGCCACTATGACAAAAATGCTGCTTCTGGGGATATTACTTGCGACCTATTCAAATGTTCATGCAGCAACCCTGACGCTTGAAGCCACTCAGGACAACGTGATCTATCAGGACCTTCGTGGAGGATTGAGCAATGGCGGAAGCGCCAATATCTTCACAGGCAAAAGCTGGGAACAACGAGAGCTTCGCACTCTCATCGCCTTCGACACCAGCGGAATCCCAGCTGACTCGAAGATCGATAGTGTTTCGCTGAACCTCACTGCCAACTCAAGACAGCGTGAAAGTGTTGTCATGCAAGCCAGTCTTTATCGGCACTGCTTCTTCCTTGCGGTGCCACCCTGCTCGCTCGTCGCCGTCACTTCAAAAAACAGAGCGAGTTTTTACCTTATTCGAAAAGGAGAACACTCGGCTAAAACCGATCTATTTCATCGCTTAAAAAAAGGAAACTTGCCCCCTCTAAAGTCTCCTTATCACTCTGAAAAACGGCGTCCCGGCCCCGATGGCCATAACCGCCTCTCTGTCATGCAACACTTGCACGAGCGGCTCTTCTTTCTGAACATCAGCTTGCAACTCACTAGCAGAGCTAAAGATGACACCCCTCGCTGAACCGTTGATGCAGGGACAGTGAAATTTAGCGAGAGCCCATTTCCCGGAGTCTCTGTGACACCCAGCTAATCCCTTCACGGGCTTCCGTGCTTTTGGGATTGGAGGCGAGGATGCTTTCCCAGCTCTCTTTTGATTCTCTCAGAAACGCCACCCCTAGACTACGTTTCCCGCTCAAACTTGCCGAATGCCCAAGATCCCCACAAAGATATGCCAAGGAGGTCTTTACTCGGTGGGGGTGTGGTGTTCGCACACCCGCATCAAGAATTAACCTCAGTTGGTCACGCGCCTCGGTACCAAGCTTTACTTCCTCGGAGTTCTGACCTTTTTGGCCATGAATCCCAGAAAGCTGCCATTTGAGCGATGCCAACAGATAGCGAGCATCCCAATTCATACTCTCCCCCTTTAACCCTGCTTCCAAAGTGTTAATCGACTGAATCAACAAAGTCGCAGCTCGGGTGGAATCCCCTTGGTCTCGCAATACGGTGGCAATAATACCTCTTTGCGAAGCAAGCGTGGTAGCCACCCTAAAATCGTTCGGCATCTTGTTTTGAATCTCCGACAACTTAATGATTCCCTCTCGTGCCAATTTTTCGGCTGTAAAACTTCGCCCACTTTGCCATGCCGCAATCGCCTTTGCGGCCTTTACAGCTGCGATTTGATATTCCAACTCGGGGGCCTTCGTTCTCGGGTCCTCTGCGAGCCTCAGAAATTCTGAAGCTGCTTTTTCTCTCAAAGCCGAAGTATGCGCTATGTCGCCGGAAATTTCAGAAGCTAGAGCGGCTTCTTGATAAGCTCTTCCAAGCCCCATGCGTAATGGCGGAGTCTCCGGATATCGCTTGGCCAATTCTTCAAAACTCTTCAAGGAAGCAGCATAAGCGGTCTGGGCTTCCGCGGTTTTTTCCTCCAGTCCGGCCTGACGACCCGCCACGAGTTCCAAAGCAGCTCCATAACGAAGATGCTCGTCCTCGCCCTTCGACCAGCTCTGAGTGATCAAACTCCGAAGCTTATCGAGCTGCCCTTGAGTGACCGGCTCCTTTCGAGCAGAGCGGAGGAGGTATAGCCTGAGCAAGCCTTCCACCTCATGGCTTGGGGTCAGGTATCCTTCCCCATTCAGCATCGCATCACGAAGAGCCTCCTCGCCTTCATTTTCTTTCCCTGAAGACAACAAAACCTCGGCCAGCCGATACCGTAACAAGGCCACCTGCTGCTCAAGACCGGGTCGAACGACGAGCCCCGCAATCTGTTCTTCAAGCTCTTCAGCGAGAACACTCAATCTCCCCTTTCGTCCCTCGAGAACAGGCATTCCATTTACCCCTTTTTCCAAAACCCATTTCATCAGACGCTCATTGCTAACCTGCGCTGCCCTCAATTCTTCAACGGCGTTTTCCTGTTCACTGAGGAGTGCCTCCCGGAGTGAATCGCTCAGATTCTTTGACAACTCTTCGGCTTTTCTGGCAGCTTCCGCATCATTTTCGAGAGACTCGATGGTGGTGACGGCATTACTTTGGTAATCGCTAAATTCTTTCCGGGCCGCGAGAGCTTCCTCGCCACGCTGATATTGCGTCCACGCCCACATCGTCCCCAAACCCAAGGCGATCACAGCCAGCTTCTTTGTGAGGCCCACTGCAATGCCTCGCCTCAGCTCAGCCTCTTCTTTCTGGTCAACGAGAGCCATATTGATGCGCTCACTCTCCAAATCTTCCTCGACTCGTTCGAAATGCCAGGAAACCTCACGCATGTCCGCAGGACGCTCGTGGGGATCGAGCACGAGGCAGACATCAATAATTTTCCGATACTTTTCTTCCCTTTGATCAGCTGCCTCTGTGGGCCAAGACACGCGCTCATCCTCCTCCAACCCCGTGGCAATCCCCTCATATTCGGCCTCGATTCCTCCGGACAGCCGGTCTCCTGATGCGGGGCAGACGGAAGCGAAAATGCTTTGGCATCGGGGAAATTGCCCCGTCAGAAGACGAAAAGACAAAACGCCAAAGGCAAAAACATCCCATCGATATCCCGCTTCGTCGAGATAAGCCCCGGGATCCCGCAGTTGCTCGGGCGGAGAATAAAGCAAGGCATCACTAAATCCCAAATGATGCACCTCAGGCATTAAGCCACTGGCATAATCCGAGACCAAAGGGTTACCCTTGTCATCGAGAAAAACATTTCCGGGCTTAAGATTCCCATGAGCCACTCTTGCGGCATGAAGAGCAGCCAACCTCTGAGCTAACTTTCGAACAAAAGGCCTCGATTTCTCGGTCCCCATGAATTCTCCTAGCTTGGCTTGCAGGGTCCGCGGCACAAAAACAGATCCATCCCCATGTTTCTCTGCAAGAAGTGGCATCACCACACAGGCGGGGCGAATATTCAAAGCTTCGGCCAGAATCGGAACCGTGGCATTTTCCACACCACTTTCGATCAGGCGCTGCATGCGGCCTCGAATCAGCCCTGGATTCGAACCCATGGTATCGAAAACCTTAATTGCAACAGCCACACCATCCTGCCGAATAGCTTCATAGACCGTCCCCGCAGAACCGGTGCCGATTTCGGCCTGAATTTTGTAACCTTTGATGGTTGGTGGAAACATGAGTGGGGGAATGGGAGGGCAGTGTGTTCAGTAAATAAAGAATGTCCAGTGTCCGATTATCAACAAATGGACGATTTTTTCCCTTATTTTGAAGGAAAATCAAGGAGTTAGCGTATTTCTCCTTAACCTTCCCTAACAACTTATGAACGAACCCTGCCCTGGCAACCCCCTCGCTTCGAACTTTGGCCGTCGTGAATTCCTCAGTGTCGGCTCGCTCGGTGCTCTCGGCCTGACCCTTCCAACCTTCCTGAAGATGGAGGCCCAAGCGGCGCAAAAGCACTACGAAACACGGGACGGTATCGCCAAGTCGGTCATCCAGATTTTCCTCCCCGGTGGGATGGCTCATCAGGAATCCTGGGATCCCAAACCGTATGCCCCTTCCGAGTATCGGGGTCCATATGGCACCATCGACACCAGCATCAAAGGGATCAAGTTCAGCGAAAACATGAAACACCTCGCCAAGGTGGCTGACAAAATGACGATCATTCGTTCAATGGCGCACGGGGAAGCTGCTCACGAACGCGGAACCCATAATATGTTCACCGGTTACCGGCCTTCACCGGCAATTGAGTTTCCTTCCATGGGTTCGGTGGTGTCTCACGAACTCGGCCCTCGCAACAACCTTCCTCCCTACGTTTGTATCCCTAGCGTCCCCAATGAGTTTGCCAGCTCGGGCTACCTTTCTTCCGCTCACGGTCCTTTTGCGATTGGATCGGAGCCCAACCGTGGTGACTTCCGCGTTCGTGATCTCAATCTTCCTGGTGGAGTCGATGAAAAACGCTTCAACCGCCGCCGCTCGCTCCTCGAAACAGTGGATCACCACTTCCGCACCCTAGAAGAGTCCGACTCACTCGACTCGATGGACGCTTTTTACCAGCACGCTTACAAGCTGATTTCTTCCCAGGCAGCGCGGGAAGCCTTTAATCTGAAAGCCGAGCCAGATGAGGTTCGCAAGCGTTACGGCATGAACGTTCCCGGTCAGCGAATGCTTCTGGGGCGCCGGCTCGTCGAGGCCGGAGTGCGTTTCGTTTCTCTGACTGCTGGTGGATGGGACCATCACGATAACATCAAAGATCAGATCAAACGCCATCTCCCTCCTGTTGATCAGGCGATTGCCACCTTGATCGCCGATCTCGATGAACGAGGGCTTTTAGACTCCACTTTAGTGATGGTCACTTCCGAGTTTGGCCGCACGCCCAAGATCAACCAAACCGGAGGTCGTGACCACTGGCCACGCGTCTTCTCAGTCGGACTTGCAGGAGGCGGAACTCATCGTGGTCTGGTCCATGGCGCATCCGACGCCCTCGGCGGCGAACCGGAGACCGATATGGTCGGAATCGAAGATCTGGCCAAGACGGTCTACAACCAGCTCGGCATCACCGCGGATAAGGAGCTCATGGCTCCCGGCGACCGACCAATGGAGATCGTCGATGGCGGCAACGTCGTTGACGAACTTCTCGCCAAAAAAGCCTAACTCCACCCTGAAGAATGAAGGCCTCTTACACCCTCCTTCTTTTCCTTCTAACTCTCCCTGTTGCTGGCTTCTCCCCCCAACTCGACGTCATCGAGCCTCGGGGCGGCCAACGCGGCACGGAGGTTCAGGTCACTTTTCGAGGACAGCGGCTATATGAACCCCAAGATGTTCTTTTTTACGGCTTAGGAATCACACTCAAAGACCTCAAGAAGGGAAAGGACCACCGAACAGCAACGGCAACTCTGGTGATCGCTCCTGACGCGGCCCTGGGTGAACACAACATGCGCCTGCGCTGCGCTGAAGGCCTCAGTTACTTGCGGAGTTTCTGGGTGGGACAATTCCCGAGCGTGAACGAAGCAAGATCCGAGGATAAGAAAAGGGATCTCAACGACTCTTTTGAGAGCCCCCAAGACGTCCCCATGAATGTCACCGTTCATGGCGTCGCACTGAATGAGGATGCCGATTATTATCGAATTCAGGCAAAGAAAGGTCAGCGTCTTTCGGTGGAAGTCGAAGGCCTCCGCTTGGGACGCATGCTTTTCGATCCCTATGTCGCAATCCTCAACGATAAGCGTTTCGAGATTGCAGCATCAGATGACCTTGCGCTCTTAAAACGAGATTGCGCCACCTCGGTCATCGTTCCTGAAGACGGAGCTTACACCATCCTGATTCGTGAGAGTTCTTATCGGGGGGAAGCCCGCTGCCAGTATCGCCTTCATGTCGGCGATTTCCCCCGCCCCACCGCCATCTTTCCTCCTGCAGCCAAAAAGGGTGAAACGGTAGAGTTTTCCTTCTTCGGCGATCCCACCGGCGTGATCAAGCAGCAAATCAAAGTCGAGAGCGAGGTGCTCTATCCTGCAGGAGAAGTAACCGCCCCCTCAGGACTCCCCATCAAGTTTTCCGACCTCAGATCGGTCAATGAAGTTGAGCCCAACCACGACCGTAAAACCGCGACTTCAGCTGGCGAAGCACCCGTTGCATTTCAGGGGATCTTATCCGAGGAAAGGGATCACGATTGGTTCAAGTTCAGTGCCAAGAAAGGCCAAAATCTCCGCGCTCAAGTCTTCGCTCGCAGCCTGCGCTCCCCCGTGGATTCCGTGATTCAGATTCGCGCTGCCAAAGACTACAAAGCGATCGCAACAAACGATGACCAAACTCAAGGAGTTCCCGACAGCCGCATTGATTTCAAAGTTCCCGAAGATGGCGAGTATTTCATCTTCATTCGGGATCAACTCTACCGCCATGGCAAAGACTTCATCTACCGCATCGAAGTTGCTCCCCGCACTCCTTCTCTCAGCCTGACACTTCGGCCTGCTGACCGAAATGACGACCAAAAATACAAGGTCATTTCCATCCCACGAGGGAATCGGCTCCTCGCCGACCCCACGATCAACCGAGCCAACATCGGATGCGACCTTCACGTTACCGCTACAAACCTTCCTCCCGGCGTGAAACTGGAAGCTCCTACCGCCGCTCGAAGCCACACCACCATGCCGCTCCTCTTCGAAGCCGCTCCTGACGCTCCTCTTGGAGGCGGACTCTTTACCGTTACCGGGAAGGACCCCAAAAGCGGCCTCACCGGAAACTTCCACGAGCGAATGAACATCGTGGCGATCAACAACCTTGGCACTTTTGTAAGCCACCGCGACGAGCGCCTCGCGATTGTGGTCACGAAGGAATCCCCCTTTCAACTGCGCCTCTCAGTTCCACCTGTTCCCATCGTTCGCAATGGCACGATCAATCTCAAAATCACTGCTGAACGAGCGGAAGGTTTTGAGGAGAAAATTCGCGTTACCATTCCGTGGCGACCTCCTGGCGTGAATGCCCCTTCCTCCGTTGAGATTCCCAAAGGAAAGAATGAAGTCATTCTCACCCTAAATGCCAATAGCGACGCAGCCGTCGGCGACTACAAAGTCGCGGTCACCGGAACTTCAAATCACCGGGGCGAAGTCCGCGTATCATCCCGACTTCACCCCTTGAAGGTCAGCGAGCCCTTTCTTGGTCTCGCCTTTGACATGGCCGCCACCGAACCGGGCAAAGACACACAGATCATCGCCAAGTTTGAACATCTGAAGCCTTTCAAGGGCGAGGCCAGCCTCACAATGCACGCTCTTCCTCACGGAGTGACTGCCGGCCCTCAAAAGATCAAAGCAGACACCAAAGAACTCGCCATCCCTCTCACCGTCTCGCCAGAGGCGCGAAAGGGAAAACACGGAAATCTCTTCTGTCAGGTGATCATCACTCAGGACGGTCATCCTATTGCTCACAACGTCGGACACGGCGGAGTTCTCAGAGTCGACCCACCTCCCCCGGCACCGAAAAAACCAGCACCCAAAATGGAAACCAAAATCGCGAAAGCCGCTCCAAAGCCTCCTTCCAAAAAGCCGCTTTCACGTCTCGAGCAGCTTCGTCAACAAAACGCCAACAAGTAAGATGAAAGCCCTTCTACCCCTCATTTTCGTCGCTCCCGGCCTTTTGAAGGCGGCCTCTTTTGAGGAAATTAAACCCATTTTCGAACACTCCTGCGTGGAATGTCACAACGCCGACAAGGACAAAGGCGGACTCCGCATGGACACTCGCGAAATGCTCCTAAAAGGCGGCGATTCCGGAGAGTCTCTCGATTTCAAAAACCCCAAAAATTCCGAACTCATTCGCCGTCTCACTCTCGAGCATGATGACGACGAGTTCATGCCACCTTCTTCGAAGAAGAAAAAGCGCGCTCCACTCACCGCGGAAGAAATCCAAACCCTCACTGCCTGGATTAAAAACCAAGCACCTTGGTCAGGTGAAGTCGTCTTGGAGCATCGTGAGTGTGTCCTCACCGAGGACCCAAATGTCGCCGATCCCAATCTCGCTTCCATCGCCGTCTATCCCTCTTCGGTTTCTTTGGAGACCAAACGTGACTCGCATAAGCTCATCGTTCTCGCCACCAGCAAGGATGCCACGACCCGTGACATCACCGCTTCTGCAAAGTTCGCCCTCGCTGATCCTTCGCTCGCAAAAATCGAAGGCTCCACCCTCACTCCCATCAAAGATGGCGCCACCAAGGTGACCGTCACCTTCCGGGGCAAGAACGTTGAGGTCCCCCTTGTCGTCAAACAGGCCACCAAAGACCGCCGTATTTCTTTTGAGCAGGATGTTGTTCCGGTTTTGACTGCGGCTGGATGCAACACCGGTTCCTGCCATGGAGCCGCACGCGGACAGGACGGCTTTATGCTGTCGCTTTTTGGCTACGACCCCAATGGCGATCACTACCGCATCACGCGCGAACAAAACGGTCGCCGGATCAACCTCGCCCTCCCCGAAGACTCCCTCCTTCTGACAAAATCCATCGGAAGCGTCCCCCACACTGGAGGCAAGCTTTTCGATAAAAGTCATCCCTTTTACGCCACGCTACTCGAGTGGATCGAGAACGGCGCCCAAGCCGATCCCGCCGATATCGCGCTCCCCACCAAAATCGAAGTGGAACCCAAGCAGTTCCTCCTCGAAGGCGCCGAAAAGAATATCCCCCTCACGGTGAAGGCGACTTATTCCGATGGCACGGACCGCGACGTCACTTCTCTTTCGGCCTACACCACCTCCAACGACAGTTCTCTCGGGATCGAGCCGACTAGCGGCTTAATCTCTTCCAAGAAACGAGGCGAAGCCTTCCTCATGGCGCGCTTTCACACCTTCACCGAAGGCTCTCAGGGAATCGTCATTCCTGATGGCTTGAAATATGAGCGTCCCGAGCTCCCTGAGTTCAACTACATCGACAAGCACGTTCACAATAAACTCAACCGACTCCGCATTGTCCCCTCGGAAGTTTCTTCTGATGAAGTCTTCCTCCGTCGGGTCACGCTGGACATTACGGGACTTCTTCCAACCGAAGAGGAACGCGCAAAATTTCTTGCTGATCAAAATCCAAAGAAGCGTGAAGCCGTCGTCGACGAATTGCTCACCCGTAAAGAATTCACTGAAATTTGGGTGATGAAGTGGGCCGAGCTGATGCAGATTCGCTCCACCGGAAACAACGCGAACCAAATCAGCTACAAGTCCGCTCTCCTTTGGTATGAACAACTTCGTGAGGAGATCGCGGCGAACCGCCCCTTCAACTTAATTGTCAGAGATCTCCTCGCTGCTCACGGTGGAACTTTTTCCAACCCATCCACCAACTATTTCAAGGCGGAACCCGATGTCATGAAGATGACCGAAAATGTCGCTCAGGTGTTCATGGGAACGCGTATTCAATGTGCCCAGTGTCACAACCATCCCTTTGATCGTTGGACAATGGACGACTACTTTGGCTTCGCTTCCTTCTTCTCTCAAGTGAAACGGAAACGATCAGAGGATCCCGCGGAGCAGATCATTTACGATGGTGGCGGTGAAATTCGAAATCCGGTCACCAAGCAAAACGCCACTCCCAAGTTCCTTGGTGGCGCAATTCCTGAGATCAAGGGCAAGACCAGACGTCAAGCCGTCGCCGAGTGGCTCACCGCCCCGGAGAACCCTTGGTTCGCACGCAATGTTGCCAACATCATGTGGTCCCACTTCTTTGGCATCGGCATTGTGGAGCCGGTCGACGATGTCCGCGTTTCCAACCCTGCGACCAACCCGCAACTTCTGGACGAATTGGGGGCCAAATTTGTGGAATACAATTTCGACATGAAAAAACTCGTCCGCGATATCTGCACCTCGCGCACCTACCAGCTTTCCACTCAGGTCAATGACACCAACAAAGATGACCACACCAACTTCTCCCATGGTCGCATCCGACGCCTCCGTGCTGAGGTCCTCCTCGACACGCTTGCCCAGACCACCAACACCCCGAATAAGTTCCGCGGTCTTCCACTGGGGGCACGTGCCGTTCAAATTGCCGATGGAAACACTTCCACCTATTTCCTCACCACCTTCGGACGTGCCACCCGAAAAACCGTTTGCTCTTGCGAAGTCAAGATGGAGCCCAACCTTTCTCAGGCTCTTCACCTGCTCAATGGCGACTCAGTCCATAACCGAATTCAACGAGGACGCATCGTGAGTGAACTCCTGAAAGAGAAGACGTCTCCTGAAAAGATCATCGAATCACTCTACGTTCGGACCCTTACCCGCAAGCCTACCGACGTCGAACTTTCGAAACTCCTCCCTCAAGTCAAAGCCGAGAAAACCCCCCAAGCGATCTTGGAAGACATCTTCTGGGCTCTGCTCAACACGAAGGAATATCTCTTCAATCACTGACCCAATGAGACGAGCTATCCCCTTCTCCCTAGCGATTATTTCGTCTCTGTCTGGAGCCGAAAAGATCACCTACGACGATCACGTCTTTCCGATTCTCGAAAGCTCCTGCCTGAATTGTCATAACCCTGACAAAAAGAAGGGAGGCCTCGATCTCTCGACCTTTCAAGGGACCCTCGCCGGAGGCTCCGGAGGAAAAGTCGCCGTTCCAGGTGACGGTGCTTCCTCAAAGCTCTACACCACCACGGTTCACACTGAGGAACCGGTAATGCCGCCCGAGGGAGACAAGATCGATAAGAAGCACGCCGACATGATTCGAGCATGGATCGACGGAGGCCTTCTTGAAAACAATTCCTCGAAGGCTCGCAAGGCCAAGAAGCCCAGTATTTCGCTTGCAGTCGTCGATCCTCAGAAGCGCCCGGACGGCCCTCTGCCAATGCCCCAGGATTTACTCCTCGAGCCAGTGGTCGTGCCTCCCCGCGGAACAGTGGTGAACGACATGGAAGCCAGCCCTTGGGCTCCTCTTCTGGCCATCACCGGACAGCGTCAGATTCTCCTCTATCATACCGACTCACTCGAGCTCGTTGGTGTCCTTCCCTTTCCATTCGGGACCCCCGAGACCGTCTCTTTTCATCCCTCAGGGAAATATCTCCTCGCCGCTGGAGGGATCGGAGGCAAGTCCGGAACGACCATCACTTGGGATGTTACCAATGGGAATGTTCTCATGACGATGGGCAAGGAGTTCGACTCGATCCTCGCAGCCGATATCCGTGCCGACCTCGGAGGTATCGCCCTCGGTGGACCCAGCCGTCTCATCAAGCTTTGGGACACCCAAGCAAACGAGCAGCTTCTTAAGATTAAGAAACACACCGATTGGGTCACGGCCCTCTCTTATTCTCCCGATGGCGTTCTCCTGGCCACCGGTGATCGCAACAACGGAATCCAAATTTGGGAAGCTGCCACTGGAAACGAGTTCCACACTCTTCGAGGCCATCAAAAAGCAATCGTCGATCTCAAATGGCGTAGTGATTCGAATCTAGTCGCGTCAGCTTCCGAGGATGGCGAAATCCGTTTCTGGGACATGAACCGCGGGAAAGAAGTTAAGAAAACCCGCGCCCACAACGCCGTGCTGGCTCTCGACTACGCCCGCGATGGCCACCTCATTTCCTCCGGCCGCGATAAGAAGGTCAAAATTTGGAAGCCCGACCTCGGGCTTAAAAAGGAGCTCCCAGCCTTCAAAGCAGAAATCACTGAGGTTGAATTCTCGCATGATGGAAAACGCTTTTTTACCGCTGATTGGAATGGTCACATCCAAGGGTGGGACACCACCAGCTATCAGCAACTGGGCACTCTTGATTCCACCCCACCAACAATTGCTGATCGCTTGGTGGAACTAATGGCCCGCACCTCCGCCCTCAAGGCCGAAACTGAAAAACTGACCGCAATCCTCCCGAAAAAAGAAAAAGCCGTTACTGATTCCGAAAACTGGCTCAAAACTCTCCAAAAAAAGATCCCCGAACTCAAAAATCAGAGGGTCGAGCTGAACAAGGCAATCACACGTGAAGAAAACGAGCTCAAAAAATTCGCACAGCTCGCCAGCCAGGCCAAGCAAGAATCTGAGGCTCTAGGGCACGAAGCGACCTCTTACCGCCAAACCGCAAGCGATCTCTCTGCACTCCGGAAGAAGCTTGTCGATTCCCTCGGCAAAGCCCGGTCAGAAATGGCTACAGATCAAATGATCTCCTTCGAAAAACAGCTCGCCGATCTTGATCAGCGTCTCGCTGCCAGCCGCGATGCAGCGGACAGGGCGAAAATTGACCAACAATCAAAAATCAAGGAACATCAAGAAGCGGGTAAAGAGCGTCAAGACGCCGCCAACCGAAAAACCAATCACCAGAAAATTCTCCAGCAAGTCAATACCAAGCTCCTCAAGGCCGAAAAAGATCTTCCGGCAGCGATCAAGGGGCTTGATTGGAACAAGAAGCAACTTAAGGAGGCTCACGATAAGGTGGCCGCAGCCAAGACCATTGAGGAATCTCACCATCAATCCATCAGGCGCTGGCAGGCCGCTGCGGTTAACACCGAGCTCTTGAGTGCTCAACAAAAGCTCACTCAAGCTCGGGGTTTTCTCGCCGTTCTCCATGAGGACCTTCGTAACGCTGCACAAAACGCAGGGCCTCAAGAGGTCATTCAAATCAAGAATAAGATCGACGCGCAAGCGGTTGAGCTATCCAAGGCCCTCAAGACGCAGGGCTCGCTGCAAGCGAAATATCAGGGCATGAAAAGAGCGCTCGAGAGCAACTCAGGCAAGTGAGTCGAGCAGCTTGGTGTGAATCCCTCCAAATCCTCCGTTGCTAAGAACGGCGAGCACATCTCCCTCTCTCGCTTCTGCTGAAACGTGGGCCACAATCTCGTCAACCTCCTCGAGATACCAGGCACTCGTTCCTTTTTCTGAAATATCGGCTACCAATTTTTCAGGATCAAGCCGGTCCCCTTCTGCAACTTTTTCCGGATCAGGAACACTTGGGAGAACAACGCGATCAGCATGAGCCAAGGCATCGGCCAAGGCATCCTGAAAAACATTCCGCCGAGTCGTATTCGAGCGAGGCTCAAAGAGGACCCATAAACGCCGCCCTTCATAACGCTGTCGCAAACCGGTAATCGCTTGCGCGATCGCAGTCGGGTGATGAGCAAAGTCATCGATTACCGTAATACCATTGACCTCCCCCCGCTCTTCCTGCCTTCTGGCGATCCCTTGAAATCCAGCCAGTCCAGCTTTCACATCCTCCACCGTGATACCGGAGAAACGCGCAGCTGAGCAGGCCATGGCCGCGTTCCGCACGTTAAACTCTCCGACCATGGGAACACTGTAAGACTCTCCTTCGATTTGAAAATGACTTCCCGTCTGGTCGTAGACGACGTTTTCGATTCGGAGGTCGCAATGTTCTCCAAATCCAACCGTCTTCACCGGGCATGGAGCGTCTGCCGAAACATCGAGACAGTTCTGCTCATCACCATTCACAAACGCAATTCCATTCCGGGGAACGACCTTAAGCTGCCGCTGGAAACTCAACTTAATCTCATCCAGTGAGCTAAAGATATCCGCGTGGTCAAACTCCACATTATTGACCACCACAACCTCCGGGAGGTAGTGGAGGAACTTCGAACGCTTATCAAAGAATGCGGTGTCATATTCATCCCCCTCCAAAACAACAAAATCAGAGTCCGTGAAACGCGCTCCTTGGCCGAAGTTGCGAGGAATCCCTCCGATCATGAAATTTGGGTTCTTTCCTGCTGATTCAAAAATGGCCGCAGTCATCGAGGCCGTCGTGGTCTTCCCATGCGTTCCGCTGATCACGATATTGCGCCGTCCCCGTAAAAAATATTCCTTGAGAACCTCGGGAAGCGATTGATAGCGAATGCGGCGATCCAGAACTTCCTCAGCCTCGGGATTCCCTCGACTAATGGCATTTCCAATCACAACCGTCGTGGCTTCTGCCGGGATATTCTCAGCCTGATAACCCTCATAAATGGGAATTCCTTTCTCAGCGAGAAAGTCCGACATGGGAGGATAAGCCGCCCGGTCAGAACCAGTGACGCGATAACCTCGTTCAGCCATACCGGCCGCCACGGAACCCATGGCTGTGCCACAGATTCCAATGAAGTGAAATTGTTCCTCTTTCATCAAATAACTCTAAAATCCTGGAGCCGCGACCCGACCATTCTCCCGCTCCGCGAGCCGTTCTTGCAAGATCCGATCAGCCACTTCTTTCACCATTTCCTCCAGCAAAAGGCGCAAGTGGCTTCCTTTGGTATAGTCGGCAGGGGCAATATGCTTCACACGATCCGCATGCGTGCATAGCTGGTAGCATTTTCTAAAACTCCGCCCACTCGCATCCTTGGGATTATAGACGGCAATCGCATGCCCCCCGTTTTTTTTCATCACAGTGAAGCAGGGAACATCAGTAGGTCCGTCTCCGACATAAATCATATTCTGAAATGGAACGGGACGAGCCTCACTTGGCATGTGATCATTCACATCGTCGTCGTGATCCAGCATTCCCTTGTTAATGCGGAAAAGATACTGCGTTTTTGTCGTGTGCGAGATAGTACGCTTTGGAAAGCTGATCCGTCCATGTTCATCCTGGCCGAACTCACAGCCAAAAATTGCTTGGACCTTGTCTTTGAGCGAGCATCCGTCGAGGAGGGCTTTCAGACCCGAGGAAACAATATAGTGCTCGACATGAATTCCTGCGGCTTCGTGCTCAGGGCGGATACAATACTCGCGAATTTCATCAAACACCGTTTCAACCCCCGGATAATAATTCAGACCCTTCCCCAGCTCGGTAAGATCAGCATTAGTCACATTATCCATCCCCAGGTAATCCAAGAGGCACTTCATGTAAGCAAGTTCACCATCCCAGGACTGCTCTTTGACAAGCTGATTGCATCGCCCCCAAAATTGTTCCGGGTTGATCCCGAACTTGGGAAAAAGGACGTCGTCTTGCATATACGCAGGGCTCAAGGTTTGGTCGTAATCATAAACCAAAGCGATTGTGTTTTGAGGGACGGACATCTCGGGGGAAGAATGCCCTGCTCAGTTGAAGAAGTCAAAGTCGAGCTCGCACGTCCTTTGATCGTATTACTTTAGAAATCTAAACATTAAGGTTTTTCATAACATAAAGATTGTAATCCCGGCGGATGCAAGAAATCGTCCCTTCTCCGGAAACATACCCCGCCAATTTGACTCCAAAATAACAATCGCATCCTCTCTTCGCGCCGATCAACGAGAGAGTCCCCATTTTCGGGAACCGCACTCATGGATTTCATTGAAAGGGCTTCAGGGGAACAATGAGCTTCAGGAAAAGAAGGCCATCCCCGCGATTCCTGCTGTGAAACAGTAGTAGGAGAAATATTCTAATTTGCCCCGCTTGACTGCTCCCATGACAAGAGAGATCGCGAGTAGGCCGACGATCGCCGCCGCGACCGCC
This sequence comes from Akkermansiaceae bacterium, assembly GCA_049889835.1. Classification (GTDB taxonomy): domain Bacteria; phylum Verrucomicrobiota; class Verrucomicrobiia; order Verrucomicrobiales; family Akkermansiaceae; genus SW10. Next base: position 11,431 of record JBMHCQ010000035.1, on the reverse strand, counting down.
CCAGCGAGGTAAGGCACACTCAAACAGGATTTCAACGCCTCTCCGAATGACCCGGTTTCCTCCATGCGATCTTTCATAGTGAGCACAAATCCTCCCGCAATCGCTGGAATCGACATTAGAAAAGAAAACTCGGCCGCCCTCTCAGCCTTTACTCCGCTGACCAGCCCCGCTGCGATAGTGGACCCCGAGCGAGAAATTCCAGGCAGAATCGCAAAAGCCTGTCCGACTCCCATGATCAGACTACTTTTCAAACCCACCCCCTCGGCACGCCCTCTCACCAAACGAGGCACAAAAAGAACCAAACCTGTCACAATGAGCAGTCCGGAAACCATGAAGGGATTGCCGGGAACGGCATTAAAAAAATCTTTAAAGAGCAGTGCCGCAATAACGGCTGGGACTGTTGCCAGTGCCAACCAGAGAATCTTCTTCCGCTCCTCAACCAAATCCTTGGTGTAAAGCGCCTGCACCAGTCTCCAAAGACTTGGTCGGAAAAAGATCAAAACACTGATCAGCGTTCCTACATGAAGAATCACTTCAAAGGCCAGATCAGGCTGATGATCCGATCCCACCTCCCGAATCCCCAAGAGATATTGGGTCAGAACGATATGTCCCGACGAGGAAATCGGCAAAAACTCGGCTAGCCCTTGAACAACACCGACGATGACGGCTTCCCAAATCTCCATGACACTGAAATTAAAGATTTCTAAAATTATCGCAAGAATCATTCAAAGGGCGCTCAAGTTTGCGCCACTCTCCCAGCTTGAGTTTACCCAATTCATAGGGTCCGACCGCCTCCCGGTGAAGCTCTGTCACCTTTACCCCAAAACGAGCAAACATCCTCTTCACTTGGTGGTGTTTCCCCTCATAAATCGTCAGTCGACAGCTCCGATCGCCAAGCTTTTCTACAATCGCGGGAGCAGTGGTGGCTTTTTCCTTGGCAAACCACATCCCCACCTCAAAAGCCTCAATCATCTCCCTTGTGATCTCCCCATCAGTGCCCACCAAATAGCGCTTCCCGATTTTTCTTCCCGGCTGAGTCAAGGTTTCGGACAGTCTACTGTCATTGGTCAAAATCATTAGCCCAGTCGTAAAACGATCCAATCGCCCCGCCAAGTGAAGTTCCCCTGCCCAGGCCTCCTCGATCAAATCAATCACCGTTTCATGCTCGGGATCAGTCGTAGCACTCACCACCCCTGCCGGTTTGTTGAGAATCAGTGATCGCGCCATGCGAGCCTGCACAATTTCCCCATCAACCTCGACCCGATCAAACTTCCCAACGAGAAGCCCCCGGTCTTCGACGACCTCGCCGCCGACGCGGACCCTGCCGGCATCGAAGCACTCGCGAACGGACCGCTTTCCCCACCCACTCCATTTTCCGATGAGCCGACCAAGCCTCACAACGCGCGAGAAAGAGCCCCTCCCAGCCGGGCATCGTCCTCAGGAAAAATCGTTCGCATATCGAGAAAAAGCGCCCCTTCAGTGGTATACCCGACGACCGCTGGGCTTCCAACACGGAGTCTCCGTGCAAGCTTCGTGAGAGACTGCCCCTGGGGTACGATCTTGATCGCAATCGAAGGAAACTCTGACCGCGGCATGGTTCCCCCACCGGGGCGCGAGGTCGATTCTTCGACCGAAACACCCTCTTGCTTCCCAAGAGATTCAACAATTTTCTCCGCTCGTATCTTCAGCTCTTCGAGAGGCATCGCCATAAATTTCAACACAGGCACATCGACCGCAGCGGGATTCGCTTTTGTTTCGAGATACTGATCGATCGATTCCTGGAGGGTTGTAAGGATCAATTTGTCACAGCGAACGGCCCGGAAAAACGGCTCCCTCTTGATTGCCGCGACAAGGTCAACACGCCCTCCGATAAGACCTGATTGAGGACCTCCCAATAACTTATCACCGGAAAACACCACCAGATCGATTCCTCGGCGGAGACACTCCTGAGGAGTTGGTTCGTGCTCGATTGGCGCAAGCTCGTCGGTATTCAGGATAGCCCCCGATCCAAGGTCCTCCACGAGCGGGACACCATGGTCATGAGCGAGTTTGGCAATTTCCGGTATCTCCGGCTCGCCAATAAATCCATCGAGATAAAAGTTTGAGCGATGAACTTTTAGAATAAGAGCCGTCTGCGGAGTGATTGCCTTTTCATAATCATGCAGATGCGTTTTATTGGTAGCCCCAACCTCAACCAACTTCGCCCCGGAAGTCTCTAGAATTTCTGGAATCCGGAAACCGCCTCCGATCTCGACCAGTTCTGACCGCGAAACGATCACTTCATTCTTCCCTTCCTCTACTAAGGTTCGAAGAGTTAAAACCAAAGCCGCTGCGCAATTATTAACCGCGGTTGCCGCCTCCGTTTCCAAAAGACATGCTAACGCGGTTTCCAAATATCCGGCCCGCTTGCCGCGCCCGCCCTCGGGAAGATCAAATTCAAGGTTCGAGTATCCCGTGGCAATCTCTTCGAGCGCTGATGCCGCCCGAGGACCCAACGGAGAGCGGCCGAGGTTTGTATGGATCAATACCCCGGTCGCATTGATGACAGACTGCAAACGGGAACTGGAAAAAGCCACCAATCCATCCCGCGTTGCCTCCTCGATTTCCTCCCGTGAATGTTGCTCGCCTGCTAAAAGAGCCTCACGAAAACGCTGAATCTCACGTCGCACAAAAAGATTTACCAGCGGCCGGGGGAGTGAAACCTCTTTGTCGAGGGTTGTAGCAAGCTTTTCGACGGCGGGGAGAGCAGAAAGATCAGGCATGAGAGATGCAAAAGAAGTAGCCTCGAAAAGCCTGTTCGTAAAGGGGAGGCGCAAGCCAAAACCTCTCTTCCTTAAAAAAGATCAAAAAACCTTCTTGCCAAACCCAGCCGTGAGTCCTATCTCCCCGCCGTCCGAAACGACATGACCCGTTCGTCTAATGGTTAGGACTCCGCCCTTTCACGGCGGCAATAGGGGTTCGAATCCCCTACGGGTTGCCAAATCGGCCCCAGCTTCGCACGCGAAGCTGGGGCCGATTTGCTTTTTAAGCTTAGAAAAACACTTCCCAGCTGACCCGGAGAAGTCAAATTCCCCGTTTGATTCTCCCTCATTCGATGTTTTCCTACCGGGGTGCGGGCATTTTTTTTATTCTCCCTTCTCTTCGGCATCCTTTCCGCCGTTGAGCTTCCTCTGGTTCTGCGCACCGAGCCAGCCGACACCCATTTAAAAACGAGGGTCCATCTCGGGGACCTCGCTTTCGAGAACACCAACGGTGAGTGGACTCCGATTCCCTCGGATACTCTTACTCTCACTAATGAGAGAGAAACAATCAGACTCTCCAAAGTGCCCATCGGCACCTACAAAGCGATCCAATTTTCCATCATCGACCCAAGTGACCAACCTGCACTTGCACTCGCTTCTCCCCAATCCACTCTCACTCTCGACGCCCACCCTTTCCCGCCTCGCATTCATATTTCAAAGTGGTTCGTCGCCAAGGAGAGTGAACCCTTGACCCTCTCGCTCCATCTCGAGCGCCTTTTAAAATTCCCCCGCCCGATCCCGCTCGACGGCTCCCTCTCCCAAGCTTCTCTCAACAGTGCCTTGATTGCCAATCTGCAAGGCGCTTTTTCATTATCCGAAAACAAGTCTCTCATCGCTCCGCGACATCTCCCCGCAGAACACACTCCGGTAACCCTCAACCTTCCCCCTTACTTTTCTCCCCCTGGTCTCCCACCTGACAACCCCCTCACGCAAGAGCGGATCACAGTCGGAGAACGGCTTTTTTTCGACGGTATTATTTCCGCTGATGGAACTGTAACCTGTGCCGCCTGTCATTCGGAAAACACCGCATTCGCCGAAGATCGCGCCATCTCCCGGGGCTTCGAAGGAAGACTTGGAAAAGCCAATTCGATGCCACTCTTTAATCGTCCATGGAAATCCTCCTTCTTTTGGAATGGACGCGCTCCGACCATTCGTCAGCAGGTCCTCATCCCGATCGCACACCGGCAGGAAATGGCCATTCCGGTCCGCTTTGCTTTGAACCGCCTCAATCGTCGTCGTGACTACCAACGAGATTTCACTAAGGCCTTCGGCCCCGGCAAGATTACCCGTGAAAAGCTCGGGCTCGCGCTTGAATCCTTCATTCTCTCACTCACCAGCACGGATTCGAAGTATGACCAGTTTATTCAGGGAAAGGCCCAGCTCAGCCAAAGCGAGCAACGAGGCGCCGAACTTTTCTTCAATGACCACATTCCTGGTCAGGCTGGAAAAGGCGCCGGATGTTATCAATGCCATGGAGGATCGAATTTCACCAACTACCAGTTTCATAATAATGGGATCTTCAGCCCAAAAGACGACGGCCTTCAAGAGGTCACGGGGCGAAAGCAGGACCTCAAAAAATTCATTACCCCTAGTCTCCGCAACCTCGTTCACACCCGGCCCTATTCCCACGACGGGCGACTCCTCACTCTCGAGGAAGTTATCGACTTGTATTCAAACCCGCCCCATCTCAGCGACACCCTTGATCCTCGGGTCCCGATAGAAGGCCTCCAGCTATCGGCTGAAGACAAAAACGCCCTCATCGATTTCCTTAAGACTCTGAGCGATCCGAAGTATTAAACCGTCCCGAAAAGCTCTTCGACTTGGGGAAGATCAGCTGCCGATCGCGCCTTCTTCTCTCGGATAATTTTTCCATCTTTAACGAGAAAAGTGCCGGGCATTTGGAGACCGTCGCCAGCGAGGTGGCCAACGCCACAGCCCCTAAAAATGGCGACCGCTCCGCGGACCCAAACCCTTGGACCGAAAAGCTCCATAAAGCCCCCTTTCCCCAAGCCAAAAGCACGATAGAGATCACACCAGGGATCAGCAATTCTCGAAACTTCACCGTTTCGGACATATTCAACCTCCTCACCCTCCTGAAGCATGTGCACGAGAACTAGCCTCGCGCCTTGTTCCTTCGCCTGATTTTCCATCACCTCAAGCTTTCGCAAAAGCTGTCGCGTGAAGGTGCACCCGAAATGCCTCAGAAACACCACCGCGAGCTCCTGTTTTTCGGAAGCTTCCCGCAAGCTCTCTCCCGAGTTCAACTTGTAGAATTGGAGCGCATCATCAATCTTCATCGGATCCCCTTTTACCGGCTGCCCTACCATCAGACAGGCGGCCGACCACAGGATCATAGCAAACGGCATCCACCAAATCAGATCATTGAAAATAATCATCCAGCCCGCCTCCCAAGGCAAATCTCCTTGCATCGCAGCAAAGGCGAAGCCAATCGGGCCAAAAACCTTGCCCAAAAATCCTACCAGGACAATCGGCCAGTGCTTGAGCGGTGCGGTTGACGCACAAAGATAACCGATCCCATAAACTCCCACGACCATCCCAATGCATTGCCAGAGGAAAGGATACTGTGGCTGTTCCATCCCTGAAATCCGGAACCATTCTCCCGGCCAGCCGACCGCCCAGATCCCGAAGAGAATGTTGTAAACACCGGCAAGGCGCAAAACCACGGTCATCCATGGAGGGGCATGGCAACTTCTTGCGCTACATTCAACGGTCATGGGCCAGACTACTCCTCTTTTTAACCCCCGCAAGGGACCAAGATACATTAATTTTCAAGACTTGCCGCATCTCCCGATCTGGACTTAGCTCCGCCATGAGCAACTCGGTCAGCATCGCCGGAACCGGCAGCTACGTTCCAGAAAAAATCCTTACCAACGAGGATCTTTCCAAAATCGTCGACACCAACGATGAATGGATCACCACTCGCACTGGGATCAAGGAGCGCAGGATTGCGGCTGATGATGAGTTCACCTCCCATCTTGCCACCAAAGCCGCTCAAAATGCACTCGAGCAAGCCAAGATCAGCGCGGAGGATCTTGACCTGATTATCGTGGCCACGATCACCCCCGACACCCTCACCCCGGCGACCGCTTGCTACGTTCAGGAAAACCTCGGGGCGAAGAGAGCGGTCGCATTCGACATTTCCGCAGCTTGCTCCGGTTTTCTTTACGCGTTAAAACTCGCAAAGCGCATGATCGAATCCGGCGCTTCTGAAAAGGCGCTCATTATTGGAGCGGAGAAGCTCTCATCCTTCGTCAATTGGGAGGATCGTGGCACCTGCGTTCTCTTTGGCGATGGTGCGGGAGCCGCAGTGCTTCACAAATCCGCGGAGGGTGAAGGGCACATCATCAGCACCGATATCGGAACAGATGGCGCTCAAACTCATCTTCTGAATATCCCGGGTGGCGGGGCTGCCTGCCCGATCACCCTCGCTAACGCCGGAGACAAGCTCGCAACCCTCGCCATGTCCGGAAAGGAAGTCTTCAAACATGCCGTCACTCGGATGAAGAATTCCGCCAATCTCGTCATCGAGCGCGGCGGGCTTCGACCTGAAGACATTGCGCTCGTCATTCCTCATCAAGCCAACCTGCGCATCATCGACGCCATCGCGGACCGCCTCGCAGTCTCCAACGACCGCGTCTTTGTCAATCTGCATAAATACGGAAACACCTCCGCAGCCGCCATTGCAATTGCCTTGGATGAGGCTCACCGTGAAGAAAAAATTCAGCGCGGTGACAAGATTGTCATGGTCGCCTTCGGCGCCGGCTTGACTTGGGCGGCAGCGGCAATCGAGTGGTAAGCTTACCAGCTCGAAAAAGAAGCGAACGACTTAGTCCCATCTCGCGAGGTCTAGGATTGACCTGAGGGCTCCTTACGCTCAGATCCTTCGAAACCATTTTCGTTTTATTTTGAGCCAAGAATACCGATCTACCCCGACTGAAACCACCGGCATGCCCGGCGGCATTCCCTACATCATCGCGAACGAGGCTGCCGAGCGTTTTTCGTTCTATGGGATGAAGGGAATTCTGGTGATCTTCATGTCCCAGTATCTTTGGCTCATGGGAGACGTTCCTGGCGAGAAAATGTCCCAAGCGGAGGCCAATGAATATTACCACCTTTTTGGAGGCTTGGTTTACTTCACTCCTTTTCTGGGTGCCCTCTTGGCAGATATTTTTTGGGGGAAATATAAGACCATCATAGTCCTGAGCTTGGTTTACGTTGCAGGGCACGCAGCCCTGGCCTTCATGGGTGTCATGGGAAGTGCCGGAACGTGGCTCGCAATTGGCCTCGGCCTTATCTGCATTGGCTCAGGAGGCATCAAGCCCTGTGTTTCCGCACATGTTGGCGACCAATTTGGCCCCTCCAATAGCCATCTTCTTACAAAGATATTCAATTGGTTCTACTTCTCAATCAACCTTGGCTCCACGTTTTCCACTCTCCTGATTCCGGTCACTCTCGAAAAATATGGTCCTCACTGGGCCTTTGGAGTCCCTGGAGCCCTTATGGCACTTGCTACTCTCGTCTTCTGGATGGGACGTCACAAATTCATTCACGTTCCCCCAGGAGGAAGTAAGTTCGCAAAGGAACTTTTCTCCAAAACCGGACTAGGAGCACTGATTAAACTCATCCCTCTTTATCTCTTCGTATCCGCATTCTGGATGCTGTTTGACCAGACAGGATCGTCTTGGATTTTCCAGGCCCAGGATATGGATCGTCAATTCCTCGGACACCAATGGCTGCCATCGCAAGTTCAGACGATTAACCCCATTCTCATCCTCATTCTCGTTCCTCTCTTTTCCTTCGTCATCTATCCAACCGTTGGGAAATTCATCAAGTTGACTCCACTTCGCAAAATGGGGGCTGGCCTCTTTCTTACTGTCTTTTCCTTTGCCATCATCGCGGGCATTCAGATTGCCATTGAAAATGGTGACACCCCCAACATTGGCTGGCAGCTCTTTGCTTTCCTGATCATCACCGCAGCCGAGGTGATGGTCTCAATCGTCTGCCTTGAATACTCTTACACTCAAGCACCCAAGAACATGAAATCATTTGTCATGGCAGTGTTTTTCTTTTCGGTCTTCCTCGGAAACTTCATTGCGGCGGCGGTCAACCGCTCCATTCAAATCGATGACCCAACCAGCGGTTTCGTGGTTAGCGAATCCAAAGAAGCCACCATTCACCCGGGGATGGACAAAAAAGAAGGAACCAATGACGACATCATTCTCGCCATCAAAAATGATGTCAAAGTGATCGAAAAACTTCCCTCATCCGAACCACTGGACAAGGCATTCAAACTGATCTCGGACTGGACCGAAAACAACGGGCAGACCCTCCCAACGACCGAAGAAGCTGAGGTGCTCTTAAAAGGAATCAATGACACTTGGGGGACTCCCCTCGCCTATAAGCGAGTCGCCTCTCAAACAGCTCGCCTTTACAGCTTCGGTCCCGACAAGACCATGAATACGCAGTGGGACATTGGCTATGAGCTAAAAACCGAAAGCTCAAAGCCCTCGAGCTCACTCGAGGAATCCACAGAGCAAGCAAAGAGTTGGCTCGAAAAACGCAAAGAGCTTCTTGAAGTCGAAGAATTTGTAAAAACCAGTTCTTCAGTCGTCCAAAAATCAGCCTTCACCGGTGGACAATCCAAGCTCGAAGGCCCCTCTTATTTTTGGTTCTTCACCGGACTGATGCTTGCTTCGTCTATCCTCTTCGTTCCTTACGCCATCTTCGTCAAAGAACAGAGCTTCATTCAGTCGGCCTCAGACGCAGAACCTCAACCAGCCGAGTAACGATGGACTTTTGGGACCTTCATCAGGAATCGCAAATCCGCGAGGCAAGCAGCGATGCCCTTGAAGCCAAACAAAAGGCAACACGGACCAATAGCGAACTGAGTGGCTTGCAGCGGCAAGTCGATCACCTGACCCTTCTTTGCCAGTCAATGTGGGAGGTTTTACGGGAGCACACTGGACTCGATGATCAAACTCTCCGGGCCAAGATCGCTGATGTCGACACCCGCGACGGAAGAGCAGACGGCAAGATTCAACCTGAAGTTTTTCCCTGCCCGAGTTGCGGGCAAAACTGCAACAGTGCGAGGACTAAGTGCATCATGTGTGGAGCCGACCTCAATGGCGTGAAACGTCACATTTTTGAGGCGTAGCAACATTATCGCTCAAGGAGCACCTCGTCTCCAAGGACGACAAGATCGACACTTCCTTTGAGCGTCTGATCAAGGAAAGGTGTGTTGCTGCTCTTCGACTTCATGAACTCTTTGGTAAAAGTGGTCTCTCCGCTGGGATCGAAGACGATGAGGTCCGCAGGCTTACCTTCAGTCACTTCTGCCACTTCCAATCGCATCATGCGGCGGGGCTCGGCGGAGTAACGCTTCACGAGAAGATCCCAGCCAAACTCACCTTTGGAGATGAAGCGATCGAAGAGCGAGACCACTGCGGTATCGAGCCCGGTGATACCATTGGGAGCATCAACGAAAGCTTGAGACTTCTCAAACTCGGTGTGAGGAGCATGGTCAGTCGCGATGATTCTAAACGCTCCGTTTTTTAACCCTTCAAGCAAAGCCGCATTGTCTTCAGCAGTGCGTAATGGAGGGTTCATTTTGTAATGCGTATCGTAGTCGCCGATGTCCTCATCAGTGAACATCAGGTGATGAGGCGAGACTTCACCGGAAACCTTCGCGCCTCGCTCATCGCGCCACCATTTAATCTGCTCCATTCCGATCTTTGTAGAGACGTGTTGGATATGAAGCTCGGCTCCAGTCGCATGAGCCAACGCAAGATCCCTTGCCATGGAAATTTCTTCGGCAAGCGCAGGTGTGCCTTCGACTCCAAGTTTGTAACTTTGCGCCCCTTCGTTCATCGCACGCGGTCCAGCGAGCTGTTCTTCTTCGCAGTGACTCGCGAAGAACATTCCGAACTCGCTCCCATATTCCATCGCCCGCTTTAAAAGAGCCGCATTGGGAACCGCGTCCCCATCATCGGTGAGCATGAGGACACCGGCCTTTCGCATACCATCAATGCCGGCCATTTTTTTTCCTTCTCGACCCACGGTGATGCAACCGGAAGTGAGCACCGGAATTCGGCATTTCTCCCCGGCTTCAAGAACGCGATTCACCACGGTCGCCGAGTCGATTGCAGGAGCGGTATTCGGCATCATGACGACTCCGGTGATTCCTCCATTAATCGCAGCTTCCGTGCCATCGAGGATGGTCTCCTTATGCTCCTGACCGGGCTCGCGAAAGTGGACGTGGGCGTCGAACATTCCAGGCATGACCACTTTTCCACTGACATCGATCACGCGGGCGTCATCTGGCACAGAGAGATCAGTTCCGACAGCGGTGATAGTGCCGTTTTCGATCAGAACATCAGCGCGAGTGGGAGCGGCATTTTCAGTGGCGACTTCACCGCCTTTGAGGAAGAGATTCATGATGTTTGTGGCTTGAGGCCGTAGAGGACGGACATGCGAGCGGCAATGCCATTTTCGACTTGTTGGGAAATGAGGCAGCGGTCGTAGTCGAGCACCGCGTCACAGAGCTCCACTCCACGGTTAATCGGGCCGGGATGCATGATGTAAGTCCCCTCGCCTGCGAGCTGATTCAATCGCTCATCGGTGATTCCATAAAGGTTGTGATACTCCCGGTCACTTGGGAAGAAAGGTGCTCCCATCCGCTCTTTTTGAACCCGGAGGAGATAGACCGCATCGGGACCGAACTCCTTGATCGCTTGATCGTAGTCCGTGAAACGCTGGATTCCGATATTCTTGGGAACCAGACTCCCCGGCCCAAGAAAGGCGACTTCTACTCCGAGCTTTCGCAGAATCGTGCTCGTCGAGCGCGCGACCCGGCTGTGAAGAATATCCCCGGTGATGAGAACCTTCCGCCCCTCCATTTCCGGAAACTTTTCCCGAAAAGTAAACGCATCGAGCAGGCCTTGCGTCGGATGCGCATGCGCGCCATCTCCCGCATTAATGACCGAGGCTCCAGTCTGACGCGCAATCGCCGCAGGCTGACCGGACAACTTATGGCGGACCACGATATAGTCCGCACGCATCGCTTGCAGGGTATCAATGGTATCGCGAACCGACTCCCCTTTGGTGACTGAGGAATGCGGCACATCAAAAATCGTGACATCCGCTGAGAGCCGTTTCGCTGCCACTTCGAAGGACGAGAGCGTTCGGGTTGATGGCTCGTAAAAGAGCATCAGAACCGTTTTTCCTTTCAGCGCCGGGACTTTCTTAACCGACCGCGTGAAGAGGTCCTTGAAAGGCTCCGCTTGATCGAGAAGATCGATGATTTCCTGACGGTCGAGCGAAACAATATCGAGGAAATCTTTGCGAGCCATGGTTCTTATCGGGAGGTTGAAATTTCGACGGAATCGGAGCCGTCCGTGTTTTTGAGGGAAACGTGAACGTGATCGAGTCGCTCGGTCTCCAGCTTCACCCCGACATATTGAGGCTCTACTGGAAGCTCCCGATGACCTCGGTCAATGAGAACCGCGAGTTCGACACTCGCTGGACGCCCGTAGTCAAAGATGGCGTCCAGAGCCGCACGGATTGTCCGTCCAGTAAAAATCACATCGTCGACTAAAATGACGCGGGCCCCA
>JBMHCQ010000034.1:0-4456 GCA_049889835.1 Akkermansiaceae bacterium | reverse complement strand
GGCTCTTTGCGCGGGCATGCAAAAGCCTGAGCGGATAACCGATCCACCAACGGATCAATAACAATCCTAACGCACCCACAGACAACAAAACATTCCGTCGAGGCCTCCCATGAGGATCCGTCATCGGAGGCCCTGGCTCATCAGGGATCGGCTTTCGCACCGTGGGCCGCCAATGCACGTGCTTGAGCTTGATTCGGCACTTCGCCAACTCCGTGCGAAGCCCATCGATCACGGTCGACTTGCCACTTCCATCCGGGCCTAGAAATGTAATCCACGGAAACGGAGGCTCCCAATGATTTTTGAGCTCAGTCCACCAATGAGCCACCACCGGCCCCAGCGCAAACAAGCCCTCGCGACAAAGATTCTGCCACTTCACCGCGCCCCTCAAATCTGCCGCTACCTCCAATGCATCTTTTGGCCTTTTCTCCATCGCCATCCTCTCAAGATCCGTCGCCCAATCCTTCCCAAAGGCCCAAACAAGACACTCCCTGAACTCCTCCCGCTCTTTCTGCACCGCCAAAAAAATCAGCTCATCATATCGCTTCTTGTAGTTCCCTCCATGGAGCAACCCGCAGAACCAAGCGATAAAAGCGTCATGCGCCAAACAAGGCTTCCTCACCCCATCTTGATCTAGAAACGTCTTTCCCCAAAATTGAGTCTCATCAAGATACCTCCAGCCATTCCACTCAAATCCAGGCAAAAAATCCAATCCACCCCAGTCATAAAACCGCTGCTCCACGTAGCGATTCCGCTTCTCTAACAAAGGCTGCCCGAAGTAATCACTGGCGATGCTTCTGGCTTCGTCGGTATCGGAGACGAAAAAATCCCAATCATCTCCCGCCGCGAGGCCGCGAGAACTTTCGCCACCTCGGAGTAGGGCCGTATGCCCTGAGACAGCTTTGAGAAATTCAGATGTCATCGTCTGTGAAAATTAGTCGATCATGCGATGTCGATGGATCGCCTTGAGTATTGGCTTGGAAATTTTCCAGAATAAATAAATTGGAGCATCCACGAAGCCATTATACGTGTCATCCTTAAACCATACTCTGCCATACGTCCGACGAATTGCCCGAGTCTCAGAGAACTGCTTTTGCAGTGTCAGCCAGTTATCGATGCCAGCTTTTCCGTGGTTCCGCAGACTCAGGTTTTCACCATGCCAGCGGAAGTCTGCGATCAGTTTCGGAAAATAAACAAACCGTTTCCCAAGGCTATGAAGACGCGCGTAATACTCGCCGTCCATGACGTAGCGGAAGTCCTCGTTCAGTAGTTGCCCTTCATCAATAATCGTCGAGCGACGATAAAAAGCCGCCGTCGAGCCAATGAAACAACCGAGGTAAATCATCATTCCAGGCTGATAGGGAAAGAGGGTCATTTTTCTCTTATGACTGCCGTCCTCATGGATAAAATTCCACCCTCCGTATATCACATCAGCCTTTTCTTGGCTCTCTGCAAATTTTTTAAAGGCCACAAGTGCCCCGGGCAGTAATCGATCATCCGAATTTAGCCACATCACCCACTTGCCTTTGGCGGCACGGAAGCCTTTATTGATGGCATCACACATCCCGCTATCCGGCTCCTGCACGAAGGTGACATGTGAGAATTTTGACACCACTTCTATAGTATCATCCGTCGATCCTCCATCAAAGATAAGATGCTCTATCGTGACTCCTTCCTGATCTGCCACACTTTGGAGGCATTCCCCAATGTAGCGTCCGTAATTGTAACTAGCCGTTACGATACTAATATCGATATCCACAATAGGTCTTTCTAATTAAATGAAAGTTCAGCAATCAGCCTGAAGATGATCAGCGATTCTGATGGCTATTGCCGTTGTCGTGAGCACTGGATTTGCAAAACTCCCTGTCGGAAATACAGATGGAGATGCAAGATATAGACCGCGGATGCCATGTACCTGGCAATCCCGATCAACCACTCCTTTCGCCGGGTCATCTGACATCCGAGTCGCTCCAATATGGTGACTCCCAACTCCAAAGCCCTTAAGAATTCGCCCTTTCACCTCGGCCTCGTCCTGCACAAAGGCTCCTACTCCCGCTTTTTCCAGCTCTTCCCGCAGAATGCCTGCAGTGCGGACCACGCTCTCCAAATCACTCTCTGCATAGCGCCAATCAACCTTGATCATTTTTTGCCCAAAAGCGTCCTCCTGATCCGACAACATTACCCGACTATCCCAATTTGGAGCCTGTTCCGAATCAAAATGGATCGTGTAACTGTTTTCCTTACTATGGAGTGAAACGGAGGGGTATTTCCGTCGTGCAAAAATTCTTTTGCGAGTCCAATGCCATCCAAAACCGATAAGAGACGGGATATTTAGAAGAACATTACGAAGATGCTGCGAGACATTGTGGTAGCCACTTTCAGCCATCTCCTTGCTATACTCAGGGGGGATCTGCCCTTTAAAAAAACGTTTCGCCAAGTATGCCGCTGACAGGATCCCATTTCCATGTCCAGCCGCAGCAAAAGGAGGATGTGTCAAAATACAGCGCAAGTTGAGTAGACCTTCGCGCTGCTGTACTTCCTCACTCAAGCGAAAGTGCCGCTTGCAATAAACACCAGTTCCATCCTGCTGATACTCCCAAATCAAAGACTCCTCTCCCGGAGTAAACTTCACTTCACCAAAATCCCCACTCACATGAGAAGCATAGTAACGTCCCAGATGGTCGGAATGATTCCCCATACCTCCCGGATGGTGCTGATCTGAGAGCAGTAGAATGCGGGTATTTTCCAGTCCACCAGCCGCGAGGATAATCTTACGCGCCTTGATCGTGTAGCGCTTCCCATCAAGGCAACCCACCTTTGCCGCAGTGATCTCCTTTCCATCTTCAGTTGAAACCAGTTCCAAGCAGCTGGACTCACATATTACTTGGACATTTTGAGCCTTAGCGAGTTTCTCTCGATGCTCCGCTCCGATATCAACCGGCAGGCTAAACCGCCAGAGCCCATCTTGTTTCCAGACATTCGGGTCCAGTTTCGGAATGATTGGCTTGGCGCCACGATCGAGCATCTCAGCTGCATCATAAGAATAGTCTCCAAGAAAAAGATACTCATGAGCTCGCTCATAAAAAGGGTCCATCTCTTCCCTCGTAATAGGCCAACCACTTGCCGGAACATGCGAACGCTCTTCGAAATCCTGTGCATCAAAGGGAGAGCACCGGCCACCCCAGACCGTGGTTGTCCCTCCAAAGACACGCTTCCGGTATTGTCTCAACGGACCATGTCTTGAGTCTTCCGGAAGTTCGCCTTCGGTGAGATTTTGAATGTCGTCCTTGAGCTGCTCGGCACCGCTTTCCAGTAGAATCGTTTCCTTGCCTGACCCGATCAATTCACACGCAAGGGGCACTCCTGCGGCACCGCTTCCTACAATAAGCACTTCGCACTCAAGCTCTTGTTGGTCGGAAATATCTTTAACGTCGAGAAACATGATGAGGTGAAAGAGATCTTAGTCCTTGGCAAAGGGTGAGAAGAGTTGTTTGAGCTCGGCAAAATCACCGGGGTCATTAAGAGCAGCACGAAGTGCGGCGAGATTATTCGCAAGATGTCCCCGATTCGTCGTGGCAAAGAGAAAGGCAGGAAACGTCGAACCCAAAAGAAGAAAGTTCATGACCTCATCAAAAGGATCTCCGATTTTTTTGAGGGTTTCTACCCGCTCACGAGCCCTTCCAAGACGGGCTTCATCTCCATGGAAATCATCCACCGTCCAGTCTTGAGGGCTGCGCGCCAGCAGGCCACTACCAAAAGCTTGACGAGCGATGAGTGAGGTTCCTCTTTCAGCGGTCTCTCGGATCATCCGGGCTCGCTCAGCTCCTTCTCCGATGAGGTCTGCTTCTACTTGCACAAAAGTGGCCTCGCCTTCCACGCAAGATGAGACGTCGTTCCAAGAGAGTATTGAGACCCCGTAGGTCCGGATTTTTCCCTCTTTCTGAAAAGCTTTTAGGGTTTCAAAAACCTCACCTTTGCGGAGAGTCTCGGTGTCAGGGCTGTGGAGCTGATAAATATCCAAGTAATCGGTCTGCAGGCGCCTGAGGCTCGCCTCAAGAGACTTCCGGAGGTATCCTCCGGTAAAGCATTGATTCGTCTGAGCTCCACGGAAACTGCCCACCGCTTTTTTCATAGCCGGCCTTGCTGGGAGGAACTTCCGCACGATGGGTTTAAGTTTACTCAGCAGTTTGGCTTTTCCCGAGAGAACATAGCCGCCTTTTGTTGCTAAGACGACTTTATCCCGCTTCTTTCGCGTAGCTTCCCCAATAAGCTTTTCGCTATTTCCTTGCGCGTAGAGGTCTGCCGTATCGACACAGTTCACCGGACTATCGAGAACTTCATCAAGGATGCGGAGAGATTCTTGTTTATCATAGTGCGCGACCGTTCCACCGAGACGGCTCGTCCCGAAGACTGCCGGGAAAATCGCCACGCCACTGTTACCAAGATGATGATGCTTCAT
>JBMHCQ010000033.1:0-36160 GCA_049889835.1 Akkermansiaceae bacterium | reverse complement strand
GGGAGATGGAAGCCGAGATGGAGGAATTGGGGTTTGCTGGGATCGGCTCCTTGAAATTTCATTTTACCCCAGCTCGCAGAGTAGGTCTTTCCGGCGTTTTCGAGGTAAGCGGTGAATTCCCTAACGATGTGGGCATCGACCGTTTGGCCTGCCGGTTGGGGATTGGTTCCGCCGATGATCTGATTGACATTGGCCCGGGTGTAGGCGCGAAGGAGGCCGAACTCCTCGTCAGTTTGCTTGAGGCCGGCGAGGTCTTTCGGAGAGACTTTGCGGGGATCAAGGTGAATCATGTAGGAGCGTTTTCGCCCATCGGGATACTGCACGACTTCTTGGGTGCCGACGTTGGTGAACTTACCGTTGATGGTGGCAAACTTAGAAGTGATGAAGAGATCACCGAGTCCGTTTTTCTGGAGGTCGTGTTTGAAGTGAACCGAGTGGTCGAAGAAGTGGCCCTTGTGATAGCCCTGCCCGGGACCCCAGCGGTAAATGTAGTGGTCTTCTTTTCCAAAAGTGGCGGTGCCGTAACCGTGATCACGGAGAGTTTGAGAAATGACGGGTTTGACGAAGTCGGGCTGTTGATGGGTGAGCTCGAAGGCGTAGTGTCCCGTCCGGAAAGGATAGCGTCCCGAGTGCATCGCTCCCCGTGAAGGTGCGCAGACCGGGGAGTTGGTGAAGGCCCGCGTGAAAAGAACACCTTCAGCCGCAAGCTGATCTGTATGGGGAGATTCCACGTAACCCAATGGACTGTGATCCTTGCCCGTCATCGCCCGATTGTAAGCCTGAATGGAATCGGGCCGATGATCGTCGGTGATGATCCAGAGAATGTTGGGTTGCTCAAGTGGCGCCGCAAGGGACGTGGTTGCAATCAGCGCGATGCCAAAAAAGAAAAGGATCAAAGAACGAGCGGGCATGAGATGAAGAGATTGCGTCGCATGGTCGGCTTGCTCAATGGCAAATTCGCCCATGGTGAGGGTACAAAAGGCTTCTCCTTTGGTGAGGAAAAGCCCTTTGTAAAATTGACATCGCTCAGAGAAAAATTCTGAGAGGAAGAGGAGTTACTTCTTTTCGATACGTAGAAACATCGAGCCGATATCTCCTTCGAATTCAAAGCGATTGGGATTCGTTTGAACGCTTTCAACCTCGGTCGATCCTTCTTCAAAGCTTAATCCGCCATTCGTGGGAGTGGTCACTTTATAATTCGTGCCTCCGGGGGTGAACTCGATGAAATAGGTGTCCTCTTCGATGGTTCCAAAGTTGGTGATGACGGGCACTTCGGTCACGGGTTCTCCATTGGTGTAAGTGAAGCTGAGGTCAAAGTTTCTGGCGTGTGTGGCGACCACAAAATCATCCTCGGGACCATTGGTGCTCAGTCCATTGTTGAAGACCAAGGTCGATGCCGGATTTTCAAAATCTACGCCGAGAACGGAGGAGACAAATCGTCCGACATCAGCAGCTGGGCGCCCGGTCAGGGAGCCCATGAGAGTCACTCCGTTGAGATCAATCTGGCTCTGACCGGTGGATGTTTCCAGAGGTCCATTTCCACTGAAAATAGCTCCGCCGCCAGTGAAGCCATTGAATTCGAGAGTGCCGGTCAGGCCAGGCTTGGGAGTGATGTCAACGACCTCGAAAGTGATTTCCTCGTCATTTTCAATCCCGAATCCGCCGCCGCCGATTCCGAGGCTTGCAAAGAAGACATTGGTCTCGGTTCCGGTGGTGGCACGAATGGTGAAGTCAAAGTAGTCATCGTCGCCACCCTCGAAGTCGAGGTTCAGGCCTTCCCAGCGGAAACGGAAGTCGGTTTGTGGGGAATCCTCGATCAGGGTGTTGTCAAAATCGGCAGGCTTCACAATGTTACCGAGATTGGCTCCTCCTGTTCCCACCGGATAGATGTAGGTGGCATCTTCACGGGGATTGAGGGCTGTTGCCGCAAGTTCCACCGTTGTCGGTTCCGGGGTTCCGTTCGGGTCGTAAGTGATTGAAAAGTCGATGGTCCGAAGGCGGAAGTCACCGTCACTTACCTGCACATTATCAACTACCACAGATTGCGCGTTGGTCAGGGCAGTCTGCCCGATGTTGAACGTGAAGCCGGCAGTCGCATCAACCCTGTCGGTGTAAGTCGTGCCATTCACATCGGCTTCACCATTGACGATGGTTCCATTGGCTCCGAGATACATCCCTGCCGAGGTGAAGCCATCAAAGCTCGCTGCACCAGCTGTTCCGGGGCTGAGAAAAATGTTTTCAATCGTCACCGTGAGCGCTTCTTCGTTGCCCGGGCTCAAATCTCCCTGCACCCCATGACCTGCTCCACTCCAGTTGACATTGCTGCTGCTACCATCTCTGGAAGCATTGTAGCTTACCGTGAACTCGATCCAATCGTCGAAAGCGCCGACGCCATCAAGATCGAGGTCCTCAATCCGAAACTGGGCTTGGTTTGAGGGAGAGCTGGTGTTTCCTTTCGGGAAAAGAGGAGCATTCGGACTTACGAGCATCGTCCCCAGATCAACTCCTCCAGTAAAACGGCTGCGCGGTTCCTCCGTGGCGACATCCGTTCCCTGAAAAATTCTAAGATTGGAAATGTTGACCGTCGTTTGGGCCTGCACACTGAAGGTGAAGGTAAAGAGTCCGAATACGGAAAAAAGGAGAGGAGCTTCTTTCACTGGAGGAGAGAATTTACAGGGCTGAAGGAGAGGAATGCCATCTTTTTATCAGGTAAAGTGCCGATAAACCCTCCTTGCGGAGGAGGTCACATGGTCTATCCTCCCTGATAATGAAACCAACACGGCGTCGACTTTTACAGGGAACTCTTGCGGGTGGAGCATCCAGTTTGCTGGCTTCTTTGGGCCACGGAAAGGAAGAGACCGCCCACTCCACGGGATCGAAAAAAAAGCCCCGTGGCATTATCTTCTGTGTTTCCGATGGAATGAGCCAAGGGGTGCTCCAGATGACCGAGGCTTTTTCGAGCCAGATCCGGGGTAGGGGCACTTCGTGGTGGAGTCTACTCTCTTATCAGGAAGCTGTCCTTGGTCTCATGGATACGGCTTCATCCAGTTCTATGGTGACCGATTCGGCGGCTGCTTCGTCTGCTTGGAGCTCTGGAAAACGGGTGCCTAACGGACAAATTAATGTCGATGCAAGCGGAAAGAGTCTCGAGTCCATCGGAGAAACCCTCGAAAAGGAAAATGTCCGTTTGGGGCTGGTCTCTACCGCGACCATCACTCATGCCACTCCGGCCGGTTTTGCTTCCACCGTCGCAAAGCGAGGCCAAGAGGATCGAATCGCCCCACAGTATCTGGATCGGGTCGACGTGATTCTCGGGGGTGGAGGGAAGTTTTTTTCCGCGAAATCCAGAAAGGACCGCAAAGACCTTTTCGGGACTTTTAAGAAGCACGAGTATGATGTCGTTCGCTCTCGCGGTGAACTCTTGAAATCGAAATCCCGCAAAATCCTGGGAACCTTTTCCGACGGCCACATTCCTTACACGATTGATCGTAATCAGAGTGAGGATCTCCAGAATTCCGTTCCGACTCTGGCGGAAATGACGGAAGTGGCTCTGGCCCGTTTTCTGGATGGCGATGCTCCGTTTTTGCTTCAGGTGGAAGGAGCCCGTATCGATCACGCGGCGCACAAAAACGATATCGGAGCAATCCTGCACGAGCAAATGGCCTTCGATGATGCGATAGCAGCCATCCTCACTGCCACAGCAGATCGCGATGACATTCTCGTTGTTCTCACCAGTGACCACGGTAACGCTAATCCGGGTCTCAACGGTACTGGTGCACGCTACGGTCAGACCAATAAGCACTTCGAGCGCATTGCAAAAATCAAGGGCTCGGCGGAGGGGTTCCTCCGCCGATGGAATCAATCGCAGAAAAAAACCAGTGAGGAAATGAAAGCTCTTATGGAGGGGACTTATGGATTGGAACCATCACCTGCAGAGGTGCAAGCGATGATGGACCGGACATCCGGAAAGAAAGTAACGGAGTGGAGCCATCAACTCTCCAATTCAGTTGGACTTCTCGGGCAAATTGTTGGAAACGCGACCGGAGTTGGTTGGACTGGAGTCTGTCACACTTCCGATCCCACTCAATTGACCTCCATCGGACCGGGAGCGGAGAGCTTTGCCGGACTCGTGAGAAATGACTCCGTGCGTGATCGCCTGCTCAATCTCTTGCTGGGTTGATGGAGTTATAAGATCTTGAGGGTTGCCACCAGCAAAGGGGACACTTCCTGCCATACTGAGCGAGAGTCTTCCAAGGTCTCCACTTTGAAGTTGACGGAGGGGTGAAATCGAAGTTATCTATTTAGGAATGAAATGGTCAAAAGTGATTTACTTGTCGATTGTCATGCTTCCGGCGGCAAATGCAGCGATTCTCGTTGGTTCTTTCCACGCTCCCACAAATGTGGACCCGGTCGATCAACAATCGGTTTCAACGGTGACCCGAACAACCGGCGGAAACGCGGACACCAACGGCGCGGTTGCTGGAACGATCAATATCATGGCCGGGCAAGAAGTTGGGAATCCCGCAGACTATCCCGGTATCGATGTGAGGACTTTTAGTGCGGTGACCCAGTATAACGATCTCAAGCGCTTCGGGGGAGACGGCTCGGGGGGGCTCATCACATGGGACTATGATTTCAGCACGTACTTCTCTGGAAAAACCATCGGAAACTCCAACGGAGATTCTCAGATTTCCCTCGAACTCGGATACTCCAATAGACGGACTTCGAGTGGCAACAACGGGATATGGTACATCAGTTACAATGGTGGTGGTCTGACGCTCGACACGACGGACGTTACCACCCACACCGTTTCCTCAAGCACCTCCGGGGCGGAAAATGGAACTCTCGTTGCCGACGCAAACCTTTACAAGGAGGTGCTTACTCTGACCGCAAATACAGGCTCTGGAGCACATTCTGTCGATCTTACGGCAGATTTTGCAAATCTTGTCGCTGGAGATGGCTTAGTTCGGATCGCCTACTTGGAAACCGAATTTCAAGGGGATATCCGGGTCAATGATATGTCGGGAATTGTCGAAACAGTGGTCGTTCCGGAGCCCTCGTCTGCGCTCCTGCTGTTGATCAGCTCATTGGCTTTTCTGATTCGCCGCCGTTAGGCGCTTTCCTCGTCGGTCCGATTGGAGTTTGCCAGACCGGGCATTGCGAAGGGAGGTGGAGTGCCGAGAACCCTAAGAAATTTTCCGTATGAGAACGACCCAGTCTTTTCCTGGATCTGAGGGCGGGGTGCCGAGGAGTTGAGGTCCTGTTCCCTGGAGTTTCCTGATCGAGCCCTTTTGAAGGGGGCCACTGCTGCGGGGATTGAACCACTCTACGGTGTAGGCCCCATTAGATTGACCAAGGTTGAGTTTTGCGGGTTTGGAGGTGTCCTTGATCAGGAGGAGGTAAGCCTCGTGTTTTTTGCAAAAGCAGAATCCGGGAGCCCCTGTAAGCAGGTCGTCGAGACATTCCATCTCAACGTAAGGGAGGTCTTGAGCACGGAAAAAACGCAGTGCATGCGCACATTGGTCCCAGAACTTGTCGCGTGAGCGCCAGTCCTGACAACTGAGATCGGAGTGGGCGTGCTTGTAGCCGAAGTAGAATTCAAGTCCCCACCCCCCGGCGAGGAGGTTCCCCCAAAGAGCATTCATACGGGCATTGTCATGAGCGGGATCTTTAGCATCCGGAAGAAGGGAGTGCTGGGCATCACCGGGCTCATCGCAGGCGACGATCCACGCTTTACCTTTATTTCTGGAGGTGGTGAGAATGTTGAGCGTCGCTTTGTGAACGTTGGCAAAGGTGGGGTTGGCCGTTTGCAAGGAGGCTCCGTCGATAGGAATGTCTTTTCCGTAGAGGTCGTTCGGCCACTGCCCGTTGTGAATCACGATGGGGTGATCATAGGGATCGTTCTGGTCAAAGTAGGCACCCATCGCGATGCGCTGTCGGGTAGTTTGGAATTTTTCCTTGTGGTGATTTTTACCCCATTCGCCGTTTTCTTCTCCCAGATTCCAGTTGAGGGCGGGGTGATGACCAAAGCGGGCGATGAGTTCACGATAGTAAAGTCTGCGGTGGCGGCCGGTCTCACCATCATCGAGGAGGGTTTCGTTTTCCGATTCCTGGGTTTTGAAATGAAGAAAAAGCCCTTTTGAGGTGGCGTGTTCGAAAACCACTTCCCACTGCGCAAGGCGGGAAACATCGAGTCGCTCGCGCTCGTCATAGTCCGTGTAGGGAAAGACATTGCAGTCATCACCATCGATATTGAATGTTAGGAAAGACATCGAGTTCAGCCCTTTGGAGGCAAGATAGTTAACAGCGCCGACGAGTCCCTTGCCTTTGCCATCTTTCCAGACCGGGTCACCCTCCTTCCAGTCACGGGTGTGCGCTTCCCAGGTTTTAATCAGCTTATCTTTTTTGCCGTCTGTTTTGAATGAGCCGTCAAAGTCAGCGTAAGCGAGCAGGTTCTCGGGAGAATCTGCTCCCACTTTCCAGAAGATTTTTCCGGTGCCTGCAGCGATAGGGTAGCGATGGCCGATTGCCTGCACCGTTCCATGGGAGCGGGTGTCGGGCGCGGCTTTGTCGGTTTTTGAAATCGTCAGGCTTCCGCTTGCACCATCGAAAAATCCCGCAGTCGTTCCGGATACGGATGAGGCAGCCATGGCAAGATCATTCCCGGCGCGAAAATGAGCACTCCAAGACCACTCACCAGTGCGGTCCGGAGAAAAATGAACGCGCCATTTGTTTCCGGATTTGGCCGAGGTGTTTTCGGAATTTCCGTCCGCCGCATAGTAACCAGGGACTGTGAGAGTGTGGTCCCCTTGGCGAAATACAACATCAAGACGGTAGTCAGTGAAGGGATTCGGCTCAGCCTCTTCGCCGGAATCCGGGCCTTCAAAGGTGAGGGTTATCTTATGCCATTGCTTGAGTTCACCGGAGACCACTGGAGCTCCCTGCAAAAAAGGAGTCAGAATGAAAAGGAGAGAGGAGGTAGAAAACCGAAACATCGCGGAGATGTGTCTGACAAATAACGCCGCCCTGCAATGCTAGAATTTTCAGGATTCGCAAAGGCCCTCGCTCACTCTTTGGGGATAGTTTTTGCGAGTTTTTGGACAGCACCGTCGAGGTCTCGGATCTGTTGGGAGAGAGTGGTAATTTGATTCTTCAGAGAAAGGGCGGTTCCCTCTCCAGCCAGAGCTTCCTCGGCGCGCTTGATGGCTTCGATTTCAGCTTCGATCCGGGCATCATCCATCCCATTGACGATGACCCCGATCACAAGGTTCAGCATGATCATTGTGCCTAGCAAGACGAAGGAGACAAAGTAACAGATGGAAAGAATGGGCTGTGCCTTGGGTTCGAATTCCGGGTAGCGGATACCAAGGTTTTGTGGGCTCAGATTGTATCCTTCATAGACATTAGATCCGTAGATTTGGAGATACATGATATCGGTCCAATCCTCGAGTGTGACAACCCGGAAGAGGGAGAGGAAGGCCTCGGCGAGGTTTCCAAAATGCACCGGATCATTTTGGGAAAAGAACATCACGCCCGCGACCGCGTAGACGTAGAAAAGAAGAGAGAGGAGGATGGTGACATAGAGCATCGACGGGAGGCTTTTGAGGAGGGCATTCACCAAAAGCTGAAGTTTGGGGATCGCGGAAAGAAGTCGGAGAACCCTGAGGAGGCGAAAAAGACGGAGCACGGGCCCGAAGCCACCGGATGCAGGGATCAGACAAACGGCGACAATGACAAAGTCGAATACGTTCCAGCCATCCTTAAAAAAATCGAGAGGGCGAGGGGAGAGCGCGACCATTTTGAGAACGATCTCGGCGATGAAAATCAAAAGCACGAGAGTATCTAGGGAGGAAAGCAGGCCGTGATACTTTTCGACCAAGGATTCGTGGGTTTCAATACCAACGAGAATTCCGGCGAGGATGATCACCCCGATGATAAAACGTTGAAAGGGGGAAGATTCGACAATTTGATGTGCCAGTGCTTGCATGACGTTGGATGGATTACCAATTCCTGATCAGAACTGGGAGAAGGAAAATTCTTTGTCCCGGCGGCCGGATGTTTCATTCCTGGCGCGTGAGCTTTACAAGGGAAGCTCGAAGCGATACCTCAGGAACTATCATTCTGATGATCAGATTGCTCACCTTTAGCCTTCTTTCCGGCGCTCTCTCTGCGGCGACCGTCGACTTCAATCGCGACGTGCGGCCCATCCTATCGGACACCTGTTTTAAATGTCACGGTCCCGGCGAATCCAAGGGTGATCTCCGCCTGGATGATCGTGAGGAAGCGATGGACGCTGGGGTTCTTTCTCCGGGTAATATTGCCAGGAGTGAATTTGTGGCCCGTATCAGGAGTGGCGATCCCGAGGAACTAATGCCGCCGCCGAAAGCCAACAAGACACTGACTCCGGAGCAGATCAAGATTCTCGAAACCTGGATCGCAGAAGGCGCGGTTTACGACGATCACTGGTCTTTCGTCCCGGCCCAAAAAAATGAAGAAATCAAAACGCTGGACCACTTCGTGGACAAGGCACTCAATGAAGCAGGGCTCAAGCCCAACCCCGAGGCAGACCGAGCTACTCTGATTCGTCGTGCCACCTTCGACCTAACCGGCCTTCCTCCCACCTTGGCAGAGGTCGAAGCATTCGTGAATGATCAATCGCCCCAGGCTTACGAAAAAGTCATCGACCGACTTCTCGCTTCCGAAGCCTACGGTGAACGCATGGCTCTTGCTTGGATGGATGCCGCGCGATATGGCGATAGCAGTGTAATGCATGCCGATGGCCACCGCGATATGTGGCCGTGGCGTGATTGGGTCATCAGGGCCTACAACGCGAATATGCCCTTTGATCAATTTACAATTGAGCAACTCGCGGGCGACCTTCTTGACAATGCGACCGTCGATCAAAAGGTCGCCTCCGGCTTCAATCGCAATCATGCGACCAGCGATGAAGGGGGGGCCTTCGCCGAGGAGCTCCGTGTCGAATACGTCGCTGATCGCGTTCAAACCACTGCCAACGTTTGGATGGGGCTTACGGTTGAGTGTGCCCAGTGTCACGATCACAAATATGACCCCGTTTCCCAGCGAGAGTATTTTCAGTTCTTTGCTTACTTCAATAACACTGCCGATCCCGGAATGCAGACACGCCGGGGAAATCAGGCTCCCGTTGTTGAAATTCCAGATCCAGTTCGCGAGGCGCGGCTTGCTGAGCTTTCGAAGAAGATCAAAGCCTCGGATGGCTCTTTGGAGAAACATCGCGAAGGTGCAGCTCAGTCTCCTGAGTTTGCCAAGTGGCTTGAGCAGCACATCGCAAAGCATGCGGGTGAAGACCAGACCAAACAGCCTGAAGGATTGGACCATTGGTTCCCCATTGAATCTTCAGTGGCCGACTTCCGGGATGGCCTGACCGGAGCGCTCGCCACTGTTGAAAAAGGAAAATTCGAGACCGCTGACCGGGAGAAGAGTAAAGCCCTCAAGCTTAATGGAGGCACCCAGTTTAAAGTCGAGTCGTCGGTCGAGCTTGAGTACGACAAACCCTTTACCTTTGCGGCTTGGATCAAGCCGAACGGAAAGCACACCGGAGCGATCTTTTCTAAAATGGATGAGAGCAAGGACTACCGTGGCTTCGACTTCTGGACGCAAGGAGGCCACGTCGGCACGCACCTTATAAATGCCTGGCAGTCCAACGCCCTTAAAGTCGTGTCCAGGGAAGAACTTAAACCCGGCAAGTGGCAGCACGTTGTTTTGACCTACGACGGCTCGCACAAGGCGGCTGGCGTGAAAATTTATCTCGATGGCAAGCTGGCTTCCAATGTGGTGGAAGCAGACTCGCTGAGTAAGACGATCAAGACGCAGCAACCTTTCCGCATTGGGGCTCGTTCCACGAGTTCCAGTTGGAAAGGTGAGGTCGATGACCTGCGCATTTACGATCGCGTTCTCGATGCTAAAGAGGTTACCCAAGTCTCCGGAGGAGATCCTCTCAAGAGCATCCTGGCCAAGCCTGCCGAGGAGCGAAGCGAGAACGACAAAAAGCTCCTGGTTGCTCGATTCCTTGAGAAGGGAGACAAGACTTACAAGAAGCTGGCCGACCAGCGCAACAAGCTCGCCAAGCAACATGCCGATCTGACCAAGAAGCCGGTCACCTCCATGATCATGCGGGATAATCCGGCCAACAAGATGCGCATGACTTACGTTCTCGATCGAGGAGCTTATGACTCTCCGCTGAAGGACGAGGTAATCAATCCCGGCGTTCCCAAAGCTCTTCCGCCACTTCCTGAGGGCGCGGAAGCCAATCGACTCGGGCTCGCCAAATGGCTCACCGATCCCAAGCATCCGCTCACGGCTCGCGTGGCAGTGAACCGTTACTGGATGCTTCTTTTTGGCGAAGGTTTGGTTCGCTCGGTGGGCGACTTCGGCGCGCAAGGCACTCCTCCCACCCATCCCGAATTGCTCGACTGGCTGGCGGTTGATTTCATCGAGAGCGGCTGGGACGTCAAAGGCATGATCAAGCAGATCGTTCTTTCCAACACATACCGCCGTAGCTCGCGTATTCAATCTCTGGCCCGGGCCAAAGATCCCGAAAACAAACTTCTTGCCCATGCTCCCCGCTTCCGTCTGCAGGGCGAGTTCATCCGCGATCAAGCCCTCGCCGTCAGCGGGCTCCTCGTTGACAAGGTCGGCGGGGAAGGGGTGAAGCCTTATCAGCCTGCCAACATTTGGAACGAGGTGAGCCTCAACGGCGGACTTCGCTACCCACAGGACAAGGGAGAGAAACTCTACCGTCGCTCGATGTATACATACTGGAAGCGCAGTGCTCCGATGCCCAACATGATCATCTTTGATGCGCCCAGCCGGGAAAAATGCGTCATTCAGCGACAGCGTACCAACACTCCTCTTCAAGCGCTCGTGACCCTCAACGATCCGCAATTCGTCGAAGCCAGCCGATTCTTCGCCCAGCGTTTGATCGAGAGCGAAAAAAGCGATGTCCGCAAGCGTATCGATCTCGCATTCAAACTTACGACCTCCCGTTCCGCGAGCGATCGCGAAGTCGAGATTCTCACCAAGCTTCTTGGAAAACAAAAAGAGCGTTTTCAGGGTAATCCCGAATCGGCAAAGCAGTTTCTCAAAGCCGGCGAATCGCCTCGGAACGAAGCCATTGATCCCGTCGAGCACGCCTCCTGGATGGTGGTTGCTCAGACCATTTTGAATTTGGATGAAACCCTGACCCGGAACTAATCGATCCCATGCACTTTAATCCTCTCACTGAATCCCGTCGGCAGTTCCTCCTCAAAAGCGGAAACGGTCTCGGCGCCGCAGCTCTGAGTACGATTCTCAATCCCGCTCTGCTGAACTCGGCCATGGCCTCCGAGACCCCGCAGTTTGGCGGGCTTCCCAACATGCCTCATTTCCCCGGGAAGGCGAAGCGAGTGATTTACATGTTCATGGCCGGTGGTCCGAGTCATATCGACCTCTTCGATTACAAGCCGGTTCAGCGCGAACTTCATGGTACTGAACTCCCGGATTCCGTCCGGCAAGGTCAGCGTCTTACGGGGATGTCGAGCGGCCAGAAGTCCTTCCCCTGCGTCGCGCCGATGTTTGAGTTTGAGAAATATGGCGAGCATCAAACCTGGGTGAACAAAGACCTCCTTCCGCACACGGCGGGGATTGTCGACGACATCACGATCATCAAGTCTCTCCACACCGAGGCCGTGAATCACGACCCCGCGATCACCTTCATCAACACCGGCGCCCAGCAGCAAGGAAAGCCTTCGATGGGTGCTTGGCTGAGTTATGGACTCGGCACGATGAACGAAAATATGCCCGGCTACATCGTCATGATTTCGCGCGGTCGTGGTCAGCTGCAGGCTCTTTACGATCGCCTCTGGGGAAGTGGGTTTCTTCCGGCGAAACATCAAGGCGTAAAACTCCGGAGCGCTGGCGAACCTGTTCTATTTCTGAAAAACCCTGAGGGCTTTGATCGCGCCGCCCGACGCGGCCAGCTCGACAGTCTCAAGGAGCTCAACGAGCTGAACTACGACAAGTTCGCTGACCCTGAAATCCAGGCCCGGATTTCCCAATATGAACTTGCTTTCCGGATGCAGACCGAGGTTCCCGGCCTGATGGACATCGAGGGCGAGCCCGATCACGTGAAAGACCTTTATGGTCCTCAGGTTGATCAGCCGGGGAGCTTTGCCCGGAACTGTCTTTTGGCTCGACGTATGGCGGAAAAAGGGGTGCGTTACGTTCAACTTTTTCACCGTGGATGGGATCAGCACGGCTCGCTTCCGTCGAAACTTCGACAGCAATGTGAGGACATCGATCAACCCGCCGCTGCTCTCATTAAAGATCTCAAACAGCGTGGCATGTTCGAAGACACTCTTGTCGTCTGGGGCGGCGAATTTGGCCGCACCATCTACTCGCAAGGGAAGCTCACCAAAGACAACTACGGCCGTGATCACCACGGTCGCTGCTTCACAATGTGGATGGCGGGAGCGGGCGTGAAACAGGGATTTGAATACGGAAAAACCGACGACCACAGCTATAATATCGTCGAAAATCCCGTGACCATTCCCGATCTCAATGCCACCATTTTAGACCGGCTTGGGATCGATCACTCTAGGCTCACCTTCAAATTCCAAGGTCTCGACCAACGCCTTACCGGTGTCGAAGAAGAACCGCATATCATCAAAGATATCCTCTCGTGAAGAGACTATTCCTTCTGATCTTGCTGCAAGCGGGCCTCGTCCTTGCGACTCCGACGAATCTGCAGAAAGAGAATCTCGTCGCTTGGTGCATTGTTCCCTTTGACGCCTCGCAGCGTTCGCCTGAAGAGCGTGCCAAGATGCTCAATGAGCTGGGCATCAAACGCTGTGCTTACGACTGGCGCAAAAAACACATCCCGGAATTTGAAGAAGAGATTCTTCAATATCAGAAGCACGGCATCGAATACTTTGCTTTTTGGGGTGAGCATCCCGAAGCATTTCGACTTTTCGAAAAGCATCAGTTGACTCCCCAAATCTGGAAGATGTTTCGAGACCCTGAGGGCGAGAGCCAAGAGAAGAAAGTGGCTCAAGCAGTAGAGTTTTTAAAACCTTTGGCCAAGCGGACGGCAGCCATGAAGTGCAAATTTGCACTCTATAATCATGGTGGCTGGAGCGGAGAACCTGCCAATCTGGTTGCAGTGTGCAAGGGCCTTCATCAACTCGGATTTGAGCACGTGGGCATCGTTTATAACTGGCATCACGGACAGTCTCGGATGGATCATTGGAAGGCCGATCTTACTCTGATGAAACCATTCCTCCATTGCCTCAATCTGAACGGGATGAAGAGAGATCCCAAAGATAAAATCCTCCCTATTGGGAAAGGAGACTTTGAATCGAAGATGCTTGGGGTCCTGATCGAGAGCGACTACAAGGGGGCGATTGGAATTCTGGATCATCGGAATGAGACCGATGCCAAGATTGCACTGCGGGAGAATTTTTCCGGCCTCGCTGACCTGATGAAGCAGTTTGAGAGGGATTCGACAGAGAGACCCGCTCGGTGAAATCGGGCGGGAAGATTGCAGAATTTTTTAGCAAGGGCGTATGATTTTTTTTCTAAGATATCGAATCAGTTTTTTTCTTCTTTTTGTCTTAGCCGGAAAGGCGAGTGCTTCCCCAGATGGCAAGCAGCTTTATATCCTTTACTGCTCGGCCTGCCATGGGGCCGATGGCAAGGGTGCGGAAGCCGCCTCTTTTCCACCGCTTGCCAGAAGTGATTGGGTCAAAGGAGATGCACGGCGAATGATTTCGGTTGTCCTGCATGGATTGTCGGAGCCCATTATGGTGAACAAGAAGAGCTACAACCTTCAAATGCCGCCTCAAGGAGCTCAACTCGATGATGCCAAGATCGCTGCGATCAGCACTTATGTGCGACAGAGTTTTGGGAATAAAGAAAGCGCGGTTGATGTCGGTTTGGTGAAACAAGTGAGAGAGGAAACAAAGGAGCGGACGGAAATGTGGACGGCGCCTGAGTTGCTCATGAAGTATCCTTTGTCTCCGCTTCCCCTTCATAAGCTCGGAGTGCGAAACCTTACCGCCTTGGTGTACGAAGGGGAGTTCGAGACGATGCCCGATTTCTCCCAACTGCAGCCGATCTCCGAGGAGAAAGAAAAAGGTCCGATCAGTCTGAGGCACGCAGGAGGCCGGACCGAGAATTTTGCGATTGTCTGGGAAGGAATCATCGATTGTCCCGGCACTTGGGACGGAAACTTTTTCGTGTCATCAGTCGGTGGGATGCGGCTCTTTTACAACGACCAATTCGTCTTCGAACTCAAAGGGCAAGGGGAGCACTACCGCCATACGACGGCAAGGACCGGAGGAACCAAGAGAGGAGCGAACACCTTTCGGCTCGAATACTTTCAAAAAGGACCCAAGGGCGGACTCGCGCTTTATCGCAGTGGAGGTTCAATGGGATATCATCCTTTGACCGATACTTTCCGTGATCCGAAGGCCGCCGCTTTTCCAGAAATCCTGATCGGCCCGGAGGATGGCAAGGCCGCCATTTATCGGAACACCATCAAGGATGTCAGTCCGCGGGCGATCAGCATCGGGCTGCCAGAAGAAGTAAACTACGCCTTCAGTGCTTCCACCGTTTCTCTTGAATTACTGTGGGAAGGCAAGTTTATCAATGCGGGTCAGCATTGGACTCATCGGGGAAGTGGGCAAACCTCACCGGCTGGTGAAAACACAGTGTCGCTCGGGCGGGGAGTGGGTATCGCTCATCTTTCCGATCCCCAAACATGGCCCAAGGAGAGTAGGGGTATTCGTTTTCAAGGCTATGATCTCGACGAAAAAAATCGCCCAACCTTCCGCTACAAATTTGCTGATTGCGCCATCGAAGAATCTCTTGCCGAAGGCCCTCGCAGCTTGACGCGAACATTTTCAATCACCATTCCTGATGGATGGAACCCCAAGGGTCTCGCCCTCCGTCTCGCAAGCGATCAAAAGATCGCGAAACACCACAATGGTTTTCTAGTGAATGATATTCTTCAGCTCCAGGCCTCCGATTTTGAGCGGGTGAAGCATCACGATAAACTGCTCTATCTCGATCTCGGCGGTCTGGAGTCCGGCACCCATCAGTTTCAACTCACCTACCAGTGGATCAAATGAAGTTCGCCATCTTGACTCTTTTGAGCGTCTCCATAATGGGGCAGCTTACCGCCTCTCCCCAGGCGGAGTATTTTCGCCGGGAGGTCATCCCGATGCCGCCGAATGAGGTGATTGAGATTGGCAGCATCGCGCTTCTTCCTGATCAAAAGATCGCGGTTTCTTCCCGTCGGGGTGAAATCTGGATCGTGGAAGGGGCGTATGCCGATGACCTTTCGAAAGTGAAGTGGAAGCGCTTTGCCTACGGTCTGGAAAGTTCCTTCGGTATGCACTGGAAGGACGGGGCGTTACATCTCACGACCCGCACCGATTACAGCCGTATTGAAGATCGCGATGGTGATGGCGAGGCCGACCGATTCGAAGTGATCAGCCAGGATTGGGCCTTTGGAGGCGACTATCATCAGTTTGCCTTCGGCTCTGATCCTGATCCAAACGGGGATGTTTGGATCACTCTTTGTAATCTCGGTGGGGGAGGAAAATGGCGCTCGTGGGCGATCAAGGTTCAGCCGGACGGCACCACCGTCCCCGTTGCCAGTGGCGTGCGATCGCCCGGCGGAATGGGAATCAATGCAGCCGGAGAGGTTTTTTACACCGACAATCAGGGAACCTGGAACGGGACTTCATCGGTGAAGCACATCAAGCCCGGAAGTTTCCTCGGGCACTACGGACGCTTCGAATTTTACGATCTTATCCGAGATCAGAAAGCACCTCGCAAGCCAAATAGTCCCAGTCGCTGGGAGACCGAACGGGCGCGCATTCCGGAGCTTTATCCCTCGAGCATCCTTCTTCCCCATGGAAAAATGGGTGCTTCACCAACCTTCGTGGAATTTGATTCCACTGGTGGCAAGTTCGGCCCTTTTGAAGGCAATCTCTTCATCGGCGAGCAAAGCCATTCCCAAGTTCAGCGTGCCTATGTGGAAAAGGTAAACGGAGTCTATCAGGGAGCGGCATGGCATTTTATGGAGGGTTTCGAAAGTGGCTTGGTGCCGGGGAAATTTGCAAATGATGGGACCCTCTTCGTGGGAGGGACCAACCGTGGTTGGGGTTCCAGGGGAACAACGGTGACAACATTGGAGCGTGTTCGCTGGACCGGGAAAGTGCCATTCGAGGCCACTCAAATGAAGGCTCTTCCGGGTGGTTTTGAACTGACATTTACCGAGCCCGTCGACTCTTCGTCGGCTGGTAATCCTGCCAGTTACGAGATGAAGGCGTGGACTTACATTTACCATGAAAAATATGGGAGTCCGGAGGTCGACCCAAGCCAGCCACTGGTTCAAAAGGTCCGGGTGTCTGAAGATCGATTACGCGTGACTCTAGAGATTGAAGGATTGGTCAAGGGCCACCTGCATCAGCTTGATGCCTCCGGAGTGAAATCTCAGTCCGGGAATTCACTGTGGCACCCGGTTTCTTACTACACCCTGAACGAGATTCCCGAGTAGTCCGGGAGATCAGGGTTCCTATTAAAAAGGAAATTTTTCGATGGTGCGCTCCCTCTGGTGCTCCCGCCAGGCGGCTTTGGACTGAGCGTTACTCCAGTCGGAGTTATCGATTCCAGGGCTAATGTTTTCCAGCGGAATGATGGCGCCCACTGCACCCGGGGCTTCGCCGGGATGGCCACAGGAAACAAGAACTCCGAAGAAACAAAGCGAGGCCAGCTGAAGGAGTTTCGTGGGCATCAGGATTAGATTCCTTTCAAAACACCCGTCGAATCCCCGATACGGTCAACGTTTGCTCCCGCTTCGTGGAGCATGCGCAGGTAGAGATTGTTCAGCGGAGTATCGGTGGGGACTTCAGTATGACGGCCGGTCTGGAATTTTCCTCCGGCGTTTCCAGCGACGATGATGGGAAGGTCGTTGTGGGTGTGGCGATCAGCATCGGAAAGGCCACTTCCCCAGACGATCATGGAGTTGTGCAAGAGGGTGTTTCCATCAACGTCCTCGGTGGATTTCATTTGCTTGAGGAAGTAGGCGAGTTGCTCGAGGTAAAAGGTATCGATCTTGGCCAGCTTGTCCAAGTTGACCGCTCTGCGCTTGTGATGGGAAAGGCTGTGATGCCCTTCGTTGAATCCGAGGGGGCCGAAGCTCCGGTTGCTCCCATCGTGTGCGAGGAGGAAGCTGGAGATGCGGGTCTGATCCGTTTTGAAAGCGAGCAACATCATGTCGAACATCAAGCGGATGTGCTCTTGATATTCTCGGGGGACGCCTTCCTTTGGTGCAGCCACGCCAGGGTTCGGAGGCGGGCCGAAGCTCTCGACCTTTTCAATGCGACGCTCGATCTCGCGCACGCCGGTCATGTATTCATCGAGCTTATTACGATCATTCCGGCCGAGCTGCTTGTTCATCGCTTCCGCATCGCTCATTACGAGATCGAGGATGGAGCGTTTCTCAGCTCGGCGTTTTGCCAGGCTCTGGGCGCGTTCCGTTCCCGAGCCACCACCGAAGAGGCGCTCGAAGACGAGGCGCGGCTTGGACTCCGGAGTCATGGGCTGAGTCGCGGAACGCCAGGAGAGATTATATTGATAGGCGCAGGAGTAACCGGAATCACAATTTCCCGAGCGGCGCACGGAGTCGCACGAAAGCTCGAGCGAGGGAAGGCGAGTCTCCGAGCCAATGTGATTAGCCGCCATTTGGTCAGCGGAAATGCCGAGTCGGATGTCAGATCCGGCGGTCTTCCGCGCACGCACGCCGGTGAGGAAGGTCGCTCCACTGCGGGCGTGATCTCCCGCACCATCGGACCCGGCCCAACCGCTGGCTTGCTCGAATCCAGTGACGACCTGGAAATCTTTTTTGTGCGCTTCCAGAGAAGCCATCGATTCATTCAGCTTGAAATCTGATCCCGATCCTTCGGGTCGCCACTTAGCCATGTTCACGCCATTTGGGACGTAAAGGTAAGCCGTGCGAAGTGGTGCTCCGGTAGCCGTCACTCCCAGACCGGGTGCTACGGTGCTCGCAGCGGACTCGGCTCCGAGGGAGCGAAAGGCGGGAAGTGCAACACTGGCCCCGAGTCCACGAAGAAAGGCGCGACGGCCGAAAAAGGAAGACGTGTTCATGGGATGAAAATTAAAACGGAGGAGGGAAGGGAAATATTTCAGAACTTCTGGCCATCGCCCCGCCGTTTTTGAAAGGGAGTGGACTCCACGATTGCGTAGATTAGATTCTTCATCCCGCCGCCTTCATTTTCAAGCTGCGACAAGATATTGGCGATGGTGGTGGCGTCGTAGTATTCCACCCCGCGACCAATCGCGTAGGTGAGAATTCTTTCGCTGAGGCAGCGGAGGAAATCGTGCTTTCGTGAACTCGCGAGAATGGTCTTGAGCTCCATCACGTTGCTAAACTCTTCTCCGGTGACAAGTTTCCCCGCGCTGTCGATCTCCTGACCATCGGCCTTGTCCCGCCATTGGCCGAGGGCGTTAAAGTTTTCCAAGGCGAGCCCGATGGGGTCCATGCGTTCGTGACAGGAAGCGCAGAGCGGCTTCTTGCGATGAAGTTCCATAAGCTCCCGCATGGTCGCTCCGTGATGCAGCTTTTCTTCCATCTCTTCCAATTCCGGAACGTCGGGAGGCGCAGGAGGCGCGGGGGTGCCCAGGATATTATCGAGCACGAAGAGGCCGCGATTCACGGGCGAGGTGCGTGTTGCATTTGAAGTGACAATCAGGAAGGTTCCCTGACCAAGAAGGCCGCCGCGGCCTTTCACGGAGTCATCGAACTCGACGCGCCGGAAGTCCCGCCCCCGCACCCCACGAACTCCGTAGAATTCGGCTAGGTCTTCATTGAGGAAGGAGTAGTTGGCATTGAGGAGTTCAAGCACAGGACGGTTTTGCACGAGGACGTGTTGGAAAAATCTCTCGGTCTCGATCTTCATGTCACGGCGCGTACCATCGTTAAAAATCCGGTTCGCCTTCCGTCGATCACGCTCGCGCAGGACGCGGCGATGGTCGATCGGGCGGCCTCTCAAATCGCGTGCTTGAAGCCATTGGCCGACGAAGTTTTCCACCATGCGCATTGACTTCACATCCGCAAGCATTCGGTCGACTTGCGGTCGAAGATTCTTCCTGAGCTCCCCTTTCTCCGCAAGCTGGAGGAGGGTTTCGTCCGGAGCCGAACTCCATAGAAAATAGGAGAGTCGCGAGGCGAGCGCATATTCATCGAGCGGGACGACTTTCCCCGGGTTGTCAGGCTCCGCCTGCACTTCACTGCGAAAAAGAAAACTGGGAGAGGCCAGAGTGGCGGTCACTGCGAGACGGACGCCATCGACAAATTTCATCCCTTCTTCCTGTGTCTTGGACAGCGCAAGCGCGGTGATCTGGTCGACCAGCTCTTCCCGTGGCGGACGACGAAAAGCTCGCGCGGCAAAGTTCTGCACGATCTTACGCATGTATTTTTTCTGCTCCGCATCCACCTTCGGCGGCAAGCCATCGACAAATATTTGCTGATAGCTCTTCGGGAAAAATTCCCAGCTCCCCGGCATCCCCTGATGCTCCAGGCGGAACTTCCGGACGCCGACACCGATCGTTCCAGGACCTTCGCCCGTTTCTCCAGGGACGATGGTGAACTCGAAACGATGGTTCCCCTCTGGCAGATCCAGTCGTTCCGTGAAGTGGGTATAGCGCAGGTCGTCATAGCTGATCTCGATCTCACGGATGACCTTGCCATCAATCTTAATGATCCACTTTGCGGTCTGTCCTTCGGGCGTTCCGCCTTCGCTCTCGGTTTCATAATTCACCAGCAACGAATAGGAGCCTCCGGTTTCGAGATGGCGGGTCGCGCCCACGGTATGGCCATCATTTCCCTCCATAAAGCGCGCGCTTTGGCGGCCTCCACGATCGCGAAAATTTCCGGGATCAATTTCCACAACCGTCGGCTTCCCCGCGCCTTCCGGAAGAGCAAGCCCGGCGATCTCTCCCGCTGCGCTGATGTATTTTTCCAGAAGGAGCGGCGAGATATTGAGGACATCGCCAATGGTATCGAATCCGAATCCAGTGTCGTCTGGCGGAAAATTGTCATTCGCACTGAACTCCACTCCAACGAGGTCCGTGATCGTGTTTTCATACTCCTCGCGATTCATACGCCGGATCGTGACACGCCCGGGATCAGGGTTGTTCGGGTCGAGATTGAAAATGCGTTTCTCGATCCAAGCCACGATCTCCTTCCGCTCTTTGGTCGTCGGCTGAAACTCCTCTTTGGAAGGAGGCATCATTTCGGTGCGAAGATTCTCCCAAATTCGAACCCAGCCATGCTTGTCGCTCAGGATATTGTCGGCGTCCGATAAGCCATCGAGAGTGAAGTCGCCCTTCTTCGAGCCATCGCCATGGCAGTCGAAGCAATAATCCTGTAAAAGAGGCTCGATTTTGTTCTCGAACTCGAGGTGCAATTCCTTGTCGGAAATCTTGTCACCGGCCTCAGAAGCTCCGGTCAAAAGAACACCCGCGAGGAGAGGAGAGAGCGATGAGAAGTGGCGCAACATAAGTGGAGAATCGACCCTCTTTCAACGCTCCTTGCGCCTGATCCTTATCAATTCGGGGGAAACTTCTTTCCCAAAGCATCAGAGCGAAGATTTTCAGAAGCCGGCGATTTCAAATCAGCTCCTTAATCTTCGGGCGTTAACCCGATCACGATATCCCATCGCGCGGTGAGTTCTTCGGTGGTGACGCCTTTCATTTTCTTAAAGGGCACAGTGAGAAGTTTTTTCCCTTCCGCACTCACTCGCTTGTAGAGCATGTCTTTTTCGTTCTTCGCCTTTTCCTCAGCCACGTAGCACTGAGTAGTGAGCATCCGCTTTCCTTTTTGGCTGATCGCAGCATGAATGTGCGGAGTGCGTCCGGGGTAAGAAACAGGCTTCACGGTGCGGAAGTAGTAGCGCCCCTTGGAATCGGTGAGAAAACGCCCGTAGCCCTGAAAGTTATGATTGCGCATTTCGTGGCGTTTGTCGCCGGTGTGCAGGTAAGCCCCTTTGGCTCCGACCTGCCAGATTTCCACCAAGGCATTGCGCACGGGCTCGCCTTTGATGTTTCGAACGATGCCCGAGAGATGGGTCACTTCACCAACGGCGGGAGTAATGGAGTCTGAAATGATCAAGAGGTCATTGTCGGTATCCAAAGGCATCTTATTCGGATAAAACGGTCCTTCGGTTTGTCGCGGAGTTCTCGCAAGCTGCTCTGCATACGCGCCGGATGTGAGAAACGCTCCTGCTCCCAATCCGAGGCCGGTGAGAAACTTACGACGGTCCCAGGATTCGATGAGCGCGTTTTCGAAATGATCGTTCATTCAGGAATCCATCGACGAACTCACTGCTGGTGTCACGTTTAAAAGGGCGGAGGCAACCGCCTTTGGATCTCCCATAATTAGTTCACATCTGTTCATAACTCGAACTTAAAATTCGTTTTACGATCCTTTTACCAAACGGATTGCAAATTCGGGTGTCAGTAATGTCGATGCAAGGGTTGGCGCGAATCTCATTTTTCCAAAGCCTCGAAGTGGTCCTTTTTTATGCCATTCTTTTCGGGGGCACGGCGCTGATTGTCTTGGATCGTTCAATCACGGGCGACGCATCACGGGCGAGGGGACTACCACCATCGTCCTGACTCCGGCCGACTTCAAAAGCAAAGACAACAAGATGGTCGAATGGTCTAAGATCACCTCCTTTTCCATCTCCCTGACTGATCAGAAGACCAAGCAACGAATTAAGCTCACCGATCCGAAAGCTCGCCAAGTTTTGAAACGGATTGAGTGAGTCGATTGAAGGGTGAGTTTCACAGCACTCGGATCCAATCGATTTCAACGGTGCAGCCTTTTATCGATTCGAAGTCAAGTTGGAGTGATTGGATCGTTCCCTCCCACGCTTTTCGGAGGGGAATTTCCAAGGTGATAAATTGGTCGCTCTTGGGGGAAGAAGAGCTTCCGATTTTCTGGCCATTGGCACTGAAGGTTACGTCGGTCTTTTCGGTGCTCCGGAGTCGGAAAGCGAGCTTGCTTGAGTTCTGCGCGGCATCAATCTTGAGCCCGGAACGCGAGATCGAAGCACGCTCGGCGAGCAGATCAAAATCGAGAAAGCCCTGACGTCCCGCGATGTTGGTAAGCTGCCCGGCGGCTTTCCAACCTTCGGTTTGCCAGCCGCCGCAATCGAATTCGAAGTGAAGTTTCCCATCCTCCGGATCGCGACCATTGTATTTCTCCCAGCGATCCGACAAGCCGTCGCCATCGGAATCAGTGCGCACTTTCTCATACTCGGGATTCACGCCTTTGAACCGGCCATTGCCATTCTGAATTAATTCGATCTCCGGTTCCTCATCTGCTCCGAGATCCCCCTTGGCCACCCAATCGTTGAGCATTTTACGGTGGGACAAGAGAACTTTCTGATGTTCAGGGGAATCTGCGAGATTGTTCACCTGTGCTGGATCCTTGGTGATGTCGTAGAGTTCTTCGGCTGGGCGTTCACCGAAGTAGATTTCGGCGAGCTTCGGCGACAAGGTGCCATCGGCATAGGCTTCCCGAAGCGAATCGAGATAGTTTTTGCCATCGCGATACTGCGGCTGGAGAAAGACCCGATCGAGCTTGTAGTTCTTGGTGTAGCGATAGCGATCCGTTCGGATGGTGCGCACGCGGTCGATGGTGTGATCACAACGGTCCCGGCCAGAGCCGACGAATTCACGTGCTTTGAAATCTTGAGTGAATAAATCCTGCCCTTCGATCCAAGCGGGGTGGGGGACTCCGGCCCAGGTCAAGGTGGTGGCTGAAACGTCGAGAATAGAAACCAGGTCATCCCGAATGTTTCTCGCTGCGGGAACCCATTTTTTCGGTCCTTTGATGATCAGGGGGACGTGCAGTCCGGCTTCGGTGGGCATCTGCTTGTGACGAACGAGGTTGTTGGCGCCGTGGTCGGAAAAATAAACGACGATGGTGGAGTCTTCCAGGCCGGCGGTTTTGAGGTCAGCGAGAATTTGTCCAATTCTATCATCATCACTCCGGATGGCATCGCAGTGCTGGGCGATGATTTCGCGGTAGAGTTCGTTGTTTGGGTAGTCCGCCGGGACAACTGCCTTGGTGCGATCTGCCATACGCTTTTGGGGCCATTTTTTGGTATTCGTTTTTCCTCCTCTCAGTTGAATTTGACCGAAAAACGGTTTATCTTTTGGGAGCGCATGCCATTTGCCCTTGAGCTTGGGATAGAGTGTGACTTCGGAGGTGAAATTGTAGTCCGTCTTTCCGATGTTGAAGGTGGTGTATCCGGCCTCCTGCATCAATTCGGGCAGCGTCTTCATTCCTTCCGGAAGAGGCATTCCGGCTTCGCCCCGTCTTGACCGATGCTCGTGGGTTCCAAAGCGGAATTGAAACGCTCCCACGATGAAAGAGGAGCGACACGCCGAGCAAACGGGAGCAGGAACGTAGGCCCGCTTGAACAAGGTGCCTTCGGCTGCCATTTGATCAACCACCGGAGTGTGCCCCTTGTTCGCTTCATAACCGTAGCAGCCCAGCCACGGGGAGGTGTCTTCTTGCACGATCCAGAGGATGTTGGGCTTCTCAGGAGCGGCAGATAGGAAGGAGCTGGCGAGAGCGAAGATCAGAAGAGGGAAGAGGTTCATCAGAAAACGATTGGCCGCGAAGTGAAGCGTATTGTAGTCGACGAATCGATAATGAAGTTTTGTTCTCGTTCCCGAGCGGACCTTGATTGTTGGGTCAATCAGTTTCGACAAGCTTCCTTGAGTCCTCTACCCTGATGACTCATGTCTGTCCTCGTCGTTGGTTCGCTCTGCATCGATCACACGCTCTACGTGTCTGATCTTCCGGCTCCCGGAGAGACCGTAATCGCCCGGAGTGCCTTGTCTTCCTTCGGTGGAAAAGGAGCGAACCAAGCTCTCGCGGCTAAGCGTGCGGGAGGCGAGGTATCTTTCCTCGCTTGTGTCGGAGATGATGCGGCTGGGCGGGATTACCGAAAATTTTTCGAAGAGGCTGGGATCGAGATGTCCAGTCTTGTGGTGGATTCGGATCATCCGACTGGTTCGGCCTTCCTGGGGGTCGAATCTTCGGGCGAAAATTCCATTATCATCAATCCCGGAGCCAACCATGCCTTGCGACCGGAACACCTGGATGCCAGAGAGGCGCTCTTTGAGATGAGCTCTATCCTCCTGCTTCAACTCGAGATTCCACTCGATACCACCCGGCATGCCTGTCGGCTTGCGCGAAAGCATGGGGTGACGATTGTCATCAATCCTTCGCCTTGGACTGATGAGTTCAACACGACAAAATTCCCTTGTGATATCCTGATCGTAAACGAACACGAAGCAGCTTTGTTTTTAAAACAGGAGAAGCTTCCGAAGACTTCCGGCTTTTTGGCTGAGCATCAGCTGCAAGCATTCGTCACTACTCAGGGCGCGCATGATACAATTGCCTTTGCGCGTGATCAAGAGCCCCTCGAGATAAGCCCCCCTCAGGTGGAAGTTGTTGACACCGTTGGTGCCGGAGATGCCTTTGCCGGAGCTCTCGCGGTTGCGCTTGCCGAGCACAAACCCTTTTCCGAAGCCCTGCCATTTGCCAATGCCGCAGGCGCTCTCTCAGTCACCAAGCCCGGTGCTCAAGGCGCGACTCCAACGCGGGAGGAGATTTTAGAGTGAGCCCATCAATCGAATCGAATTGATTTGGGGACTTCAGGGACATTCGCAAAGGTCATTCATACCAAAGACAAGAGGATGATCAGGGGGAGGTCCATCAATTGTGTCAGCTCTACAGATGGTCTTTGGTGTTTCGCGGGTGGAAATTATCCGTAATTCAAAAATTTCGGCTCCCCTCCAGCACGATCTGGTAGTAGCACTGGTGGTAGACAATCTTTCATGCTTAAGGAACAAGAAATTCGCGATTTGGTGGCCTCTTATGGAGCAGCGGTGAATGAGGGACGGTCGATCAAGCAATTGATCGACGATGGCGATCTTCCGCGTCTGAAGGGCTGCACGGTTTTGGAGGGGAAGGTGTCCGACTCCGTCTTCGGCGAAGCGCTCAAAACTCCGTCCGGAAAAGCGATCCGCCTGATGTTCCGGAATAATCGAATTTCGACTCACGATGTCAACCGGGGTGCGATCCCGTTTAAGGATCAGGTGCTCGCGTTCAACCACGATCACATGCTGCAGCTCGTGAAGCATGTGCTGGGCTCCTCGCAATTCGAAGTCAAGGGACTGATACCCAGCTCAACCGTAATCCCGGCCGAGAATCTTCAGCTGGTGAAGCTGGAAAACGTTATCCGTTTTTACATGGCTGAGAGCTCCACTTCCACCAGCTTGTATCAACATTGGTTGGAGGCAAAAGAAGCGGGCCAGGAGAATTTAAACTTCGCGGGCCATCAGCTCATGGTTTCTGATCTCGAGTCCAATGGTCGCCTTCCTTACCTCATGGACACTCCGAGCACGAAGGAAGCGGTGGATCGCACCATTGATACCGGGTTCCTGATTGAGAACGGGATTTGCACGAACGAGCAATATGCCCAGATTCGGAATTCATCCTTGATGGCCTTCGGGATTGTCTCCCAAGCCGTGGCTCAAAGAGGAATGGTGCTCGTTGATACCAAGACCGAGCATGGCATTAATGCGGAGGGAAAAATCGTAGCGGCCGACGAACTCTACACCATGGATTCTTCGCGTTTTTGGGGGCGTGACGATGAGGGCAACATTCTCACCCGGGAGGGAAAGCCGGTTTCCTTTTCCAAGGAATTTGCCCGTGGGATGGTGAAGGAGGAAGGCCAGCAATTCACTGAGGAACAAGCGGCCGAAATCGCGGTGCGTTACATTCAAGGTCTGCAGCACCTCACCGGAGTCGCCTTCGCGCCGGATCTTCGCC
This sequence comes from Akkermansiaceae bacterium, assembly GCA_049889835.1. GTDB lineage: Bacteria > Verrucomicrobiota > Verrucomicrobiia > Verrucomicrobiales > Akkermansiaceae > SW10. Next base: position 10,197 of record JBMHCQ010000033.1, on the reverse strand, counting down.
CCCGCGATCAACGGATTGTGGAATCGACCAACCTCATCTTGGATTCGCTGCTTTAAGATGAGCGATCTGCTCTCCTTGAAGGGCAAAGTGGACGGACGCGAATTATGCTCGTAAAACGCATTTAGAATTCTTGATTTGCTTTCTTCTCTAAAAGTTTCACTTCACCGGCTTCAAGGTGAAGGACTTGATGGCGATGCCATATTGTGGAGGAAAGTCGCGGAAGAAGGAGAGGGTGTTTTTCCCTTTTTTCAGGGGCAGCGTGATGGCTTTTGATTCCTGCCAAGTCCCTTCGGTAAAGGGGAAGCTCATCTTGCTGGGTTCGGACTCGTTGGTACTGAGCTTGAGATGCTGATTGTAATTTGAGGTCACCACGAGGGCAGAGAACTCGTAGTTCCCGGATCGTGGGACGGTAACTTTGTATTCGAGATGCGACTGCGTCCCTTGGCTGGGTCCGGTGGGGTCTTTTTTGGGACTCGTGGCGTAGTAACTCTTTGAGTAGGTGTCGGAGACTCGCTCGCAGACGTTTCCGTAAATATCGTGAAGGCCAAATTGGTTGGGCTTTTTCTGGCCGACCGGGTGGGACTTGCCTCCGGCGTTTGCTTCTACCCAGGCGTAGTCGCCGATTTTCGAGCCGTCATCACCAAAGAACCATTTGGTATCACGACCTCCACGGCTGGCATACTCCCATTCGGCTTCGGTCGGAAGGCGGACCTCAAAGCCGGACTTCTGAGCGATCTTTGCACAAAAAGATTTGGCGTCATCCACCCCGACGTTGTCGACCGGGCAATTCGCACCCTTGGTCGACTTGCTGGGGTTCGATCCCATGATGGTCTCATACTGCTCTTGAGTGACTTCATATTTTCCCAGATAAAAACCCTTCGTGAGCTCAACTTCGTGTTTCGGAAGTTCGACGCATTCAAAGCGGCCTTCTTTATCACTTTCACCTCCCATGATGAAGGTGCCGGGTTTGAGATAAACCATTTTCATCTTCACTCCGTCGCCGAGATCGAGGGTGAATTCCTTGGGCGTCTTATTTCCTCCCGGATGAGACATCGCTGCACGGAGGCCCCAGTTTTCGTAGCGCCCGTAGCCGCCACTCAGCATCCGGAATCCCGAGCTACAGGCATTGGCATCTCCTTTCCAGGTTCCGCCACGCATGATGGTGGTTCCCTTCGGGAAAAAGCGGGGAAGGTGAATTTGCAAGCCACCTCCGAAGCTCTTCATCGTTGTGACATCGCGCTTGTTACCATCCGGTTTCGTGTAAGAGGCGGCGGGAATGACAATGGACCCATCTGCTGAGGTGGTGATCGTTTTGTTTTCGGGCGTGATCGGAGTGTTCATCACAATCTGAGCTGCCGTAGGCTTGTCGGCTTCTCCGAGTTCCTCGCCAAGAGCCTTTAGGGTGACTGCTTTTGAGGCTTCGATGATTTCGCGCTGCACGTTCAAGGAGAGGCCATACCACAGTGGGGGATTTTTCTCCGCCTCATCGTAGGTCGGAGTTTCGCCCATGACGTCACCGATCCACTGGGCACGTTTTACTTTGAGAAAAGCATCAGGATATTCCCGCGCCTGAGTGGTGGCGAGAAAGTTGAGATCCCTGTTGTAGCGGGTCTTGGTCCAACCCGCGCCCCAGCCTCCGCCGAGATTGACGACCCAGCCATTCGGAGTCCAGTGTCCCAGCGCGGCATGGCCACGACTTGGTCGGGCAGTGGTGGGAATGCCGAAGGCACGGAGAATAAAGCGACCGAAGAAGGCGCGGCGACCGCAGACGCCGCCATTCATGAGGATGTTTTGGAAGAATTGGAGTTCGGGGCGGTCGTATTTCACATCGCCGGAACCGTATTTCACATCCGAGGTGACGATGCCGACGTAACGCCAGCCGTAGTTCGGATTATAAATGTGATCGGGGCGGTAGTTGCGCAGCATTTCACGTCCCCAGGCGAGGATTTCATCCGGCTCCTCGCCGTTCACGGCCATGCGGAGGTCCCACACGCTGAGATTTTCGAAGGCGGGGTCGAGTTCGCCGTCCTCAAAGGCCCGGGCGTAGTGCAGGTAGCGCTTTACCGGATCGACCGTTTTGGGCGCATCGCCAAGCGCAATCGCACTCCGCTGAATGATCGGCACGGCATGCTCCAGACTGATTGCGAGCGCGAGACGTTTGAAGATTCCTGATGAGGCTTGTTTGCTGAAGCGATGAATGTCGGCATAGATTTTCGTGGCTTGTCCGTATTGAGCTGGTCCGAATCCCCGGCCAACTTTTGGACTACTCGCGCCGTCGGCCACGAGCATTTCTTGCATAAGATCGGGTGTCTTGAGAAGGGTTTCCACCATTAAGGCCTCTTCGTCTCCCTGCTCCGCGTATTTTGCCAAGCCTGCGGGCGTGGCTTCGTGCAGGACAACAAAGAGAGCGAGTTTTGCATCAAGTTTGTCGCTTTCCAAAAACTTCTTCAGCTTTGATTCGTCTTCGCCTTTGGGAATTTGCTCGGACAGTTCGTCTTTAAGGCGGTCGTGCAGATTCTGGTAGCGAGTCGCGAAGTCTTCTCCAAAGGCCGGGTTGTGAAATGAGAATGCGAGTGCGCCGAGAAGAGCGGTGAAAGTGCGAAGAGACGTCATGGTTCTGAGGTTTATTTACTGAGGAGCTCGACCATTGCCCTGCCCATCGCTTCTCCCACATTCATGTAAGTCTCGGGATTTCCACTGTAGTGACCGCTTGAGCTTCCCCCTTTGGAAAGGGGATGGGTATAAACGAAAGCGACCTTATCTTCGAACCCGGGGTCCTTGCTCTTGGAGACGGCTTCCATGGCATCGAGGATTTGGCCGTCGCCGCCCTTACTCCCTTTCTTGGTCTGTCCAAGCGAGGCGGTTACGAACCGGGCATCTGGCGATTCGAAGTCCTTGCGAAGCGCCTTGATGAGTTGAATGAGATTTTGTTCGTAAGATTCGTAGTGCGCGGCATTCCGCATGTCCTTATCGCCCTGCCACCAGAAGAATCCGGCGACCTCATATTCCCTCGCACCGGGGTAATATTGATCGAGGTTCTCGAGGACTTTTTTTGCGGCGGCGATATCTCCATCATACTGACACCCGGCATACCATCCTCCGGACATGTCGCCTCCGGTGTCGCCCGTGGGATCCTTTTCAGTGCCCCGATAGCCCGGCTGCATTTTGCCATCGTGCTCCCAAGCTTCCGTTCCCGGAGGGAGGAGGTCCCATCCGAGGCTTCGGTTGCCAATGCAACTTTTGAGGATCATTACCGGGGCATCAGTGACATGACCCAGCGCGTGGCCGATCCCAATTTCTGGACCGATATTGCCCTTGATCGTCATCCACTCATTGTTGTGTTCTTTCCCGGGCTTGTTTCCGGAAGTCATCACGCGGATGTAGCGAACATCCTTGCGAACGGTCCACTCGTTGGAGTCATCGACCAAGTAAGGATACTTTTCCCCGGCCACTTCCTTCAGTTTGGCCGGCTTCCCAAACCCGAGCATGTTTGATTGGCCGAGCAGGATGTAAACTTGGACCGGCTTGCTCATATCTGCCTCTTCGTCATCGGGATCAGGAAGCGCGTCGGGAAGCTCTTTGAGCTTTTGGCTCTTTCCGCCCCGGGAGCGGCTGCCATTTTTCCTGAGCCAGGCGATATCGTCCGCTGAGAGCTTGTCTTGCTTGAAGGTCATCCGCTTTCGATTCGGGAGAATCACGGTGACCTTTCCGGTTGCGGCGTCGTAAGACTGAAGCTCGCCTTCGAAGGTCTTTTCTCCGTCCGCACTGGTCCAGATTCGGGCTTGGGCAGGGGCGAGGCAAATCCCGGCAGTGAAAATGAGAAAGAGGATGGTTTTCATGATGGAGAAGGGGCTGAGAAAATGACTCCAAGGTCATACTAAGATTTCGACGAGAACACAACGTCTCTTGGTTTTTGATGCGAGTTGTTTTCGCTCTGATGGCAGTTCCGGCAATTACTTGGTTTTCCGGCTCGAAGGAAAAGCCGCGGCTGCGCGCATCAAGTAAGCTTCTGCTACTCTTTAAGAAGCTCAAGCATGCCCCGGCCCATTGCTTCGCCGACCCGCATGTAGACTTCGGCATTTTGATTGTAGTGGAAACCTTGGTTCCGAGGTGACTGATCTGCTTTGATCCAAAAATCGCGGGTTTCCACCGTGATCACGTTGTCATTATATTCAGGATATTTCCCGCTTCCAACTGCGAGTTGGGCTTCCGCGACCTTCTTGTGTGGCCCTTCCATTTTCCACCCTCCAAACCCGATGGTCGCGATCACAAAAGGCGCCTGCGGTGCTTCAAATTCCTTTCGTAAGGTTCTGATTAAGTGAACGAGGTTAGCTTCGTATCGACTCGCTGCCGGTTCTCCGCCATCCTTGTGACCCTGCCACCAGCCGAACCCGGCGATTTGATATCCTCGGCCTTTCCAGTGGGGAAACTCCTGATCGAAATTTGCGAGGACCTGTTTGGCTTCGCCGAAGCAATCGTCATACTGCTTCCCGGCGTACCAATTGATCGGTTTCGGTTCCGTGCCCTTCTCCCATCGATTCGGGGATTCCTTGTAGCCCGCATAAATGAATCCTTCGTGTTCAAATTGCGCGCTGCCCGGTGGAAGAAAGTCCCAGGAGAGCGAACGATTTCCTTGTGAGGCTTTGAGAATGAGAACGGGTTCGTCATGATGATTTCCGAGCACATGGCCAAAGCCCAACTCGGGTCCGATTTGATTGCCTCCCGCTCCGCAGCCGACACTGAGCCATTTGTTGGCAGTCGCAGTGACGACGCCTTTATACCAGACATCATCACGCGCTGTCCAACGGCCTTCTTCATCGATGAGGTAGGGAAATTTCCCCTCTTGCTTCACCGCCGTGGAAAGGGTTCCCGGAATATCGACGCGAGCAGTCCAACCGAGCCCGTTGGCCTGATTGGTGAGGTAGGTGACTTTGAAAGGAACGGCCTTGCCGGCTTCCAGTTTAAGAGGAGTGTGGGTGGCTTCACCTTCGGGTAGGCGTCGGTAAACTTCGACTCCATTAACGGTCATGATGTTGTAAGTCGAGCCGCCATAGCCGGGACGGAATTCATAAACGCCGGTCACTTTTGGCTGAAACGTTCCCCGCGTAATTTGAGTGCCACCACCGGGGTAGGGCGTGGGTTTGACCCCGCCGAATTTTTCAAGCTTGAGAGTCTTTAATGGCTTGAGGGTGTCGTAATCCTTCGTGGAGTCATAAGCTCCGTTGTAGACCGAGACGACGGGGTTTTGAAACTCCTCGCCCCATCGGCTTCCCCCACCGGTCACCTGGCCGATCCCGACCATGTTGGACTGACCGGCAAGAAGGTAAACTTGGACCGGAGCCGGTTTCTCTTCTGCCAGCGCGGTGGTTAAAAGAAGGCCTGGCAGAAGAACACGAAACGGTCTCATCAGTTTACTTCAGCTCTTTAATCCAGATGTTGCGAAATCGCACATCCTGACCGTGTTCCTGAAGCTTGAGCGGTTCGTCACTCGGGCCGTTTTTGACGCCTCCATTGGCGTGTTTGACCGGGACGTTATCGTGCACCTTGATGCCGTTCCACCAGAGGGTCAGGCGGGCAGGATTCTTGAGCTCCTTGCCCTCCCAATCTGCGGCTCTGAAAATAAAATGGAAGGAATGCCACTCGCCATTGGGACGCCAGGCGTTTCCTTTGGGGACGTGCTCCATGCAGACCGCGCCGATTCCGTGCGGGCCAATTTTCCAACCGTAGGGGTTTTTGATGTTTTTGCCTTTTGGTGATTCGATCTGCAGCTCGTGACGGTTCTGCATGTAAACGCCACTGTTGGCGTAGCCTTCGGCTTTATCATCACCCCGGGCACCCATGAGGACAAACTCCACGTGACCTTCGAAGTCGTGATATTTTTTTTTCGTGACGAGGTCATGAGTCCCCCATTTCTTCCCCCCATTTGGCATGAGTGTTTTCCCGTCACCGGTCGGGCTGTCCATGATCTGCCAGGTGATTTCCATGTCTTTCTTGGGCCACATTTCCCAGTTCTTCTGCACGGATTCCATCGTGCCATCGAAGGGCACGTCCGCGCCTTCCGGAGCCTTCACGCCGAGGTCTTTTGTTTTGTCATAGCCCGCTTGCTCTTCGGGCTTCTTGGCGTGAGCCGTCGTGGCGAGGATAGAGAGAACCGTGATGGCGGTGATCAAGGGGGGCGTGGAGATGAGTTTCATGAGGGCTTTTTTTACGTTTGAGGAGGAAGAGACCTATCGCCGGAGATTGTCACTGATTGAATAGGAATTGAATTTTGGCTCTTTCGACGCGATAATCTCACCATGGCTAGGGATCGTGCGAAGACAGAAACCCTTGTCGGCAGTTTTGTGCTGATCGGACTGCTGATGCTGGGGGCTTTGATTCTCCAGTTTGGAAACATTGCCGAGTGGGCCAAGGGAAAGTATTCTATGACCGTTGATTTCAAGGAGGCCACGGGGGTAATCAAAGGCAGCACGGTGCGGATGCTGGGTGCGAAAGTGGGAGAAGTCGCGACCAAGCCCGAGCTGATGGAGAGCGCGAAGGTGCGAGTGACTTTGGCCATTGACGAGAAGTTCAATATTCCGAAGGGCTCGGTCTTTCAAATCGCGCAAGCGAGCTTCTTGGGGGATAAGGAAATAATTATCACCCCTCCCGAGGAAGAGACAACGGCTTTTATCGCAGCCGGGGCAGAATTAAAAGGCGGGGGGCCCAGTGGACTAGAGCTCATTCAGGCAGATGCCGAAACCATCGTGGAGGATGCCCGAATTCTGATGAAGGATGCCCGCACCGCGATGATCAAAATGGACAGCTCGCTTGACGACATCCGGGCGGTTGCGATCCGTTTGAGCGAAAGTATCGAGATCATCAACGAAGGTGTTCTTTCCGATCAGAACGTCGCGAACCTGAGGAGTGCGATTGCGAACTTTAACAAGGCGACCAAGTCAGCCGCCGAATTGGGTGATGATGCGGGTCCCCTCCTTGCCGACGCCCGTCTCGCGGTAAAAGACATGCGGGAGGCGATTGCGGAGATCAAGGCCGCAGCAGGAAGCGCTGATTCCGCGATTCAAAAAGTGAGCCCCGCTTTGGAGCGCGTGCCCCAGACCTTGGCCTCGATCGAAAAGACGGTGAATCAAGCTGGGTCAGCCCTTGAGAAGGTTCAGGAAAGTGATGGTGCTTTAGCTGCCCTCACCGCGGATGGAGAAACCAAGGACGATGTGAAGACTTTTATTAAGAATCTCCGCCGCGATGGCATCCTGCGATACAAAGATAAGGAGACCAAGGACGATGATCCCCGGGAGCGCTTCCGGGGGCGGCGTCGCTAGGCGAAACTACCCGATCTCCGGAAGCTTCCACTTCTCGCGGTCGCGCTGATGGATCAGTGAATCAGCCAAGGGGTTGTCGATGAATTTCATCGCCTTGGGATCGAACTTGAGGTTCTGGTTTAAGCGATGGGCGATCACGCCAAGATTGACGAGGGTGCAGGAGTAGAAGCCGTTCTCTTCGTTGAGCGCGAATTTTTTCTTCTCGCGAATTGCTTGGTGGAAGTCGGTGATTTGAGCTTCGGGTTCCGGAAGGGCTTTCACTTTTTCGGCGAAGCCGGCGACGTCTGACTTGAAGCCTTTGAAGATTTTTCCCTCGGAGCCTTCAATGAAGGCAGCGTCCTTGTCTTTATTTTCGCCATCGAGAATGATGGTGGTGCCATCCTCGTACGTGTAGGTGATGCGACGCCAGGTGCCGACGGCATCGGTATCCTGCGGATCGGCATCGATCTCCACGGAAACCGGAAGTTCCTCGTCTTTTCCGAGGATGTATTGGATGGGGTCGAGGTAGTGCTGTCCCATGTCAGCGAGCCCGCCGCCATCGTAGTCCCAGTAACCGCGGAAGGTTCCGTGGGTGCGGTGAGAGTTATAGGGGCGGAAAGGAGCAGGTCCGAGCCAAGTGTCGTAGTCGAAGTGCGAAGGCACCGCCTGAAGGGGAAGATCGGTTTTTCCGACCCAGAAAAACTTCCAATTGAAACCGGTGTGCCCACTCAGGGTGACTTTGTAAGGGCCGTCTCCGATGAGTCCGCCATCAACCGCTTTTTTGACCTGCCGTGCGGTGACTCCGGATCCGTAGAAGGTGCTTCGGAAGCGAAACCAGGTGTTGAGACGAAAGGAAACGTTGGCTTTCTGAATCGCTTCGACCATTTTTTGGCCCTCGCCAATCGTGCGCGACATGGGCTTTTCTCCCCAGACGTGTTTTCCGGCATTGGCGGCGGCGATGGCCATGTGAGCGTGCCAGTGAGGTGGGGTGCAGGTGTGGATGATATCGATGTCGTCTCGCGCGATGACTTCGCGAAAGTCTGCGTGCATCGTGGCATCCTTGTTACCGTTTTTGATGGCCTGGTCGGTGCGTTGTTTCATGCGCTGGGAATCGACATCGCAGAGTGCGAGGATGCGCCCCGGCATCTTGAGGTGGGAATTGCTGATTCCTCCGCAGCCGAGAATTCCGCGCGTCAATTCCTCGGAAGGAGGGGTCTGGCCGTTGAGACCAAGCACACGGCTGGGAACGATGGAAATGGTGGCGAGGGAAGCGAGAGAGCTGAGCGCCTGACGTCGGGAAACGTTTTTTGGTGGAATCATCGAAGAACCATACGGAAATGATTCTGAAAATAAATCAATCTTTCCTCAATGCCGCCTCAGCGGCCCGTGTTCCGCTCGCAAAGCATCCCTGCAGGAGGTAGCCGCCGGTGGGGGCTTCCCAGTCGATCATTTCTCCGGCCACAAAGATTCCGGGAAGGCCACGAATCATGAGGTCGTCATTGAGCTCGGGCCAAGCCACGCCACCTGCGGAGGAAATCGCTTCCGCGATGGGGCGCGGTCTCGTGATCGGGAGAACCAAGGCCTTGGCTGCCTCGGCGAGCGACTGCGCGGAGTCGAAGGGTCCGTGATAGTGGTCGAGCAAGAGTCGTGCTTCGTCCGGGAGCTTCCATCGCGTGGCGGACTCCATGAGGAAGTTGCGTTTGGCCGATTCCATCTTCGCGACCAGTCGTTCGACAGCGAAATCAGGCTTAAGGTCCAACGAGAGGCTGGGTTGATCCATTTCTCGTAAGGCGGGACCGAGCTTATAGACCGGACCACCTTCGATGCCGTAGTGCGTTAGCATGAGCTCGCCCTTGGCGGATTCGGACCCAGAGGTGAGGATGAGGTTTTTGAGTGGTTTACCTTCGATTTTCGAAACCAGATTTTCCGGCCAAGCCACTTCCCAACCACAGTTAGCGGATTGAAGAGGGGAGACCGCGATTCCTTTTTCTGCAAGGAGGTTCACCCAGCGACCGTCTGAACCGGTTTGCGGCCAAGAGCCTCCTCCAAGGGCGAGAATGATGGCATCGGGCTCGATCACATATGTGCCGTCGGGCGTCTCGAATTCTGCTCGCAAGGGATCAGCCGAGAGCGAAGTGAGTCGATGATTCATCCGGAGATCGACCCCGTTGGCGCGGAGTCGCTCGACCCAGCGCCGGAGTAGGGGAGCGGCCTTCATCGTGGTTGGATAAACGCGGCCGGTGCGTTGAGCGAAGGTCTCCACCCCGAGATCGTGAGCCCATTCGCGGATCATTTCGTTGTCGAAGCGACCCAGCATTTCCGGCCAAAGGTGCGAAGGCTGATTCGGGCCACGGTATTTCTTCTCAAAAGATTCACGTGGTTCGGCATGCGTGAGATTGAGTCCGCTTTTTCCCGCGACGAGGAACTTGCGACCGACTGACCTTTTCTGCTCACAAAGAGTGACCCGGACCCCGCCTTGCGAAGCAACTTCAGCGGCCCGAAGCCCCGCAGGTCCACCGCCGATGACCAAAAGATGATTCACGAACCTAAGATTGTCTGACTTGAGTCAGAAAACAACGCCCGATTGTTTTCACGATGATCAGCGAAAGCAAAATTGAGCGTTTGGTAAAAGAAAGTGCTGCGCTAAAGTTGAAATGGGATGGGGTTCCAGTTTTCTACAATATTAAAACCGGAAAAATTGGGCAAACTGGAGAGATTAAAATCACAGCCAAGCGTGATCAAGTTGTGGGAGAAGGACGAGTGTAAGCTTCCCCGTTGTCAGGACAGTTTAAAACTGAAAACCTGAACTGAAAGAAGCAATGAAGAAGTCCCGATTTAGTGAGACCCAGATCGTCTCGATCCTCAACGAAGTAGAAAGCGGCCTAAAGGTTGATGAAGTGTG
>JBMHCQ010000032.1:0-82759 GCA_049889835.1 Akkermansiaceae bacterium | reverse complement strand
CACACTTCATCAACCTTTAGGCCGCTTTCTACTTCGTTGAGGATCGAGACGATCTGGGTCTCACTAAATCGGGACTTCTTCATTGCTTCTTTCAGTTCAGGTTTTCAGTTTTAAACTGTCCTGACAACGGGGAAGCTTACAGTAAGGCTGTCGCCGTATCGGAGTGCAAAACCCAAAAGCCGTCCTGCAAACCCATTTTGATCTTGGCAATCTCCGCTACGCTCCGCCTGTTACGCTCCTTGCTTCTGGATACCTGAGGATCTCGTTTTGCTCGTGTGAAAAGTCGCGGATGCTCTTTGTCAAAACCTGGACTGGAAGCCTGTGCTACCCTTCAGCCATGAACGCCTTCGCCGATGAGGGAGCTTTTCTCGCAGAGAAGGTTCCTCCCGAGCTTTTTGACCTTCTCCTCTCGCAGGGGTGGCGTCATTTCGGGGAACTCTTTTATTTCTATCAGAAGGTGGAGGACGGAACCGAAGCCGAGACCCGGCACGTCCGCCCACTTCGGGTTCGCCTGGAACATTTCCGTCGCTCCAAGTCGCAGCGCCGCACCTGGAATCGCAATGCGGATCTTTCCATTGAGCTAAAACCGCTCGCCCGCAGCCCCGAGCTCGATGCCCTCTTTGATTGTCATAAGAGACGCTTCTGCAAAGATCAGCCGGAGTCTCTTGGTTCCTTCCTCGGCGAAGATCCCGGGGTTAAACCCACCGACACCCGCCAGTTCGAGTTACGGCTCGATGGCAAACTCCTCGCGTGCAGTTTTCTTGATGTCGGCCGGAACTCGGTCTCCAGCATCTACGCGATGTTTCATCCCGAGGAGCATCGGAGGCGACTCGGGATTTTCACCATGCTACTCGAGATCGACTGGGCCCTTCAGAACGGGAGGACCTTTTACTATCCCGGCTATGCCTACCGCGAGCCATCCCATTACGATTATAAAAAAGAGTTCCGCGGAACGGAGTATTTCGATTGGAAAACATGGCAACCCCTTGAGCTTGGTAAAACTTTAGGGTAGAACCTCGCCAGTGAACCGATTCCTCCTTCCCCTGGCAGTTACCTCCCTTCTGCTGACGAGTTGCGACCAGCATCGCTCTTCAGAAAACGACTCTCCCTCAACAGATGACGGGTGGACTGCTCTCTTCGATGGAAAAACGACCGACGGATGGACGAACCCATATGAATGGGGGACGGTTGAAGTGGTGGACGGAGAAATCCATCTCACCGGGGATCGAAAGTTCTTCGTTGTCACCGAAAAGACCTATTCGGATTTTATTTTTGAAGCGGAAATCCTCCTCCCGGATGGCACCGCGAACAGCGGATTTATGTTCCGCGCGAATGTCGAGCCCAATAAGGTCTTCGGCTACCAATCCGAGGTCGATGGCTCCCCGCGCAACTGGTCCGGCGGACTTTACGATGAAAGCCGCCGGAAGTGGTTCATCAGCCCGAAGCGTGGCGATGAGGTAAGCGAAGCCGCCTTTCGCGAGCGTGCGGGCGAGACCTTCAAGCGTAGCGACTGGAATACCTATCGCATCACTTGCCGGGGTGATCACCTTAAGATCGAAGTGAACGGAGTCGTCACCACCGATATCCGGGATGACAAGGATGCCTCCGGGGTCTTCGGAATCCAGCACCACGGAGAAAAAGGGCAGACTTACCGCTTCCGGAATCTCCGCGTGAAGGAGCTTTAATTTCCCACCATTGGGAATCATGCCTCTCATCTTGAAAACAGGGGCCTGCGCCTTGGGCATGATCATTCTCGGTGGCTTGGGAGCAACGGTCACCAGTGGTTCCATCGATGGCTGGTATGCCTCCCTGAACCGGCCTCCCGGGACCCCGCCGAACTGGGTGTTTGACCCGGTCTGGAGCGTGCTCTATTTCATGATCGGGATCAGTTTCGCACTGGTCTGGCACAAACTGGGACGCGCGTTTTTCAAAAGCCCGGCCTTTACCGTCTTTGCCGTTCAGCTTCTGCTCAACCTCGCCTGGACTCCGGTATTCTTCGGCGCGCATTGGATCGGCGTGGCCTTGCTCATCATCATCGCCATGATCGGATCCATCCTGCTGACAATCCGTAAATTTTCTCCACACTCCAAACCCGCAGCCTGGCTGCTTGTTCCCTACCTCCTCTGGGTCTGCTACGCCACTTATCTGAATGCGGGATATCTGATGCTGAACTGATGTCCACCTCGGCAAAACTCGATCCATCCCGCTACCGCACTAGGGAGCTGGCGCAGGAAATCGGAGCAATCATCGTTTTGGAAGGGCTCCGGCTAGACTAAGGCTGATACGGCTTCGCCCCTCGAGGGACCCAGCTTTCCTTGTCGCGCTTACGTTTGATTTCCCAGGCTCGTTTTGAAATCGATTTCTGCTTGGCAAGCGGCCCGGTGAGGGGCCATTCGGGATCGACCCGATGAGCTTCCTTAAAGATTTCCTCCGCGCGTTTCACGAGATCAGGCCGCTTCGCCGCGAGGTTGTTTTTCTCTCCCCGGTCCATTGCAAGGTCATAAATTTCGATCTCTTTTTTGATGCCATTGCGCACGGCCTTCCAGTCACCCCACCGGGCGGCCTGCACCACTTTTCCTTCATGAAGTTCCCAGTAAAAGTAGTCCCGCTTGGGTGCTTCGCCTCCTTTCAGATAAGAAAGAAGGGAGTGGCCATCCGTTTGATAGCCTTCGGGCGGCTTGGCTCCGCTCATCTCAACAAAAGTCGGCATGAGATCCCAAAGAGCCCACGGAGACTCATCCACTCGACCAGCGGGAACCGTTCCGGGCCACCAGGCGAATGAGGCCTGACGGAGTGCTCCTTCATACATGCCACGCTTGTAGCCGCGCAGGCCATTGGCATCTTGTTTGAAGATTTTTCCGATCTCGGATTTCGGGTTAAAGGATGATCCGTTGTCGCCTGAAAAGACAATGAGCGTGTCCTTATCCACTCCAAGCTCGCGAAGCGTATCGACAAGCTCACCCACATCGGAATCAATCCGCGTGACTTGTGCCGCGTAGGACTTCTGTTTCAGCGTCCACGGCTTATCCTTGTAGATTCCAAGGTCATCGATCTCATGCGCGCCATGCGGGAGGGTGATGGCATAGAACATCATGAAGGGTTCTTTGCCATTCTCCTTCAGCCACTTGAGCATTTCATTCTGAATGAGCTCTTGTGCGTAGGTTTCCCCGACTCCTCTCCCGGTGTTTCCTTCTAGGGTCACCGGCTGACGATCACTGTAAAGGTAAGTAGGAAAATATGAATGCGCATGGCGCTGGCAATTGTATCCAAAGAAGCGATCCATCCCCTGCTTCTCCGGGCTACCGGTGGTATCGAAAAAACCCATTCCCCATTTCCCAAACGTGGCGGTGGCGTAGCCGGCAGACTTTGCTACCTCCCCGATAGTCACCGTTTCCGCCGGAATGGGCCACTGCCCTTCCGGAGCCATTTCACGATTCCCGCGCACCGGGCAATTTCCCGAATGCTGGCCGGTAAAAAAGACGGAGCGACACGGCGCGCACACGCTCGTCCCGCAGTAGGCCTGCATGTAGCGCGTTCCTTCTGCGCAGAGCTGATCAATCCGCGGAGTCTTGATCAACTCCTGACCATACACCCCTACATCGCCTTGGGCGATATCATCACTGAGGATGAAAATAAAATTCGGCTTCTTGGCCGACAGCATCGCCGGCAACATGAGAAGGAGGAACAAAGAGAGTCGCATGACGCAGTTCATACGACTCTGTCTCCGGGCAGCTTTCTTTTTTCGAGAATCAATGGGCTCGCCCTCCCGGAATTCCTCTAATAAACAACGACAGGCTACCAGCCTTCGTTGTCTTTACGGCGATCCCTGCGATCACGGCCGCCTCGGCCACCGCCACCGCCTCCACGACGATCGTAGCCACCGCCACCACCGCCTCGGCGCTTGTTATCGCCCCAGTCATCACGACCTCCACCACCACCACGGTAGCCACCACCACCGCCGCGATTTCCACCGCTACGCTGCTGGGGTTTGCGCTCCTCTGCTTCGTTCACCCGGAGATCCCGACCACCAAAATCCGCGCCATCCATCTCTTCGATGGCTTTGCGCGCCTGGTCATCATCGGCAAGGGTCATAAACGCGAACCCGCGTGGGCGGCTCGTTTCACGGTCAAGCGGGATAAAAAGATCATCGATGGTTCCGTAAGCAGAAAAAGCCTCACGGATTTCTTCCTCGGAGGCCTGAAAGGGCAAATTGCCAATAAAGAGTTTCATAAAATGGAAGCCGGAATGCACTCCGACGCCTCGGGCTTACACCTAGTGCAAGCAGATAGCGAGACATCCCTCGCGAAATTTTTAAACCGTAAAGATTCAAAATCAGTGCTTACATTTCGGGCCACCACCGCAGTTCGGGCAGGGGCTGGTCCATTCGTCGGTGCCATCGGTATAAAATTCGTGCTTCCAGATGGGGACGCGGGCCTTGATCTCGTCGATAAGATAGCGATTGGCTTCGAAGGCGGCTTCACGATGTGAGGAAGCCGTCAAGGTGATCACGGCGGGTTCGCCAATCTCTAAAGTCCCAACGCGGTGGATTGCGAGGGCGTGGGTGATGGGGAATTTTTCGAGCGTTTCGACGAGGACTTTTTGGCCTTCTTTGTCGGCAAGAACGGGGTGGGCTTCATAGTGAAGCCGGGTGACTGAGCGGCCTTCGTGATGATTACGAACGAGTCCCTCAAAGGCAACAACTGCTCCGCAAGTTGCATCAGCAAAGTCACAACGGAGTGCCGTGAGATCGAGAGGAGTGTCTTGAATGAAAAATGGTGGAGACATAATTACTATCCTCCAGCAAAGGGAGGCATGAAGGCGATGCGATCACCCGGAGCGAGAGGGGTCTCCCAATGAGCGAACTCATCGTTCACCGCAGGTTTGATCTGAGGGAGATCGAGGGAAAAGTGATGCCGCAAACGAACCTCCTCCCAAAGCCCAGTCAAGGTAGCGGTCGACGTACGGATTTTTTCCGAATTGGTATCCGCTTCCTGGGATAGCTTGGCAAAGTATTCGATGGTGAGCTCCTTTCCCACCGCTCCATGTTGATGAAGGTGCTCGAGTTCGGCGAGGTGTTCGGGGCGATTGAGATTCAAAAGGGCCTGGGAATCGCTGGGGACCAGTTCAGTCCGCTCAAGCGAGCGCAGGAAACGACGGGCGCAGCGGCGGTTCTCCGCAATGACTTGATTCAACTTGGGAAAAGCCGAGGGTGCGTAGAGGGCACAGAGAGGCTCGGGATGGTCATCGAGCGGATTGAGAAAACAAGTGACGTCTTTGGCTGGATCATGAGCATCGATGAGCTGGGAAAGGTCATCAGCCGTGAGGCGAGGGAGATCAATGGCAAGAAGCAGCCAGTGAGCTTCTGGATCGTGGGCGAAGGCTGCCTGAAGTCCTCCAAGAGGACCGGGCGAGGGTTCGAGATCCTTCAATGCGATCAGCGAACTTTCTGAATCAAAGTGCACTGCATCGTGCGCCACGGAAAGGTGCACGGACTCGGCAAGCGGGGTCAGGAGGGCAACCGCGCGGTCGAGAAGGGTTTCACCTCCAATCTTCAAGGCAGCTTTATCCTCTCCCATGCGGGAGGATTTTCCGCCGGTGAGGATGAGGGCTTTGAGAGGTGAAATCATGACGCTTTAAAGTCGGACTTCCCGCCCGTCTTGGCTTTAAGCTTCAGATCGGAAATAACGATCGCAGGATTGGCCGATTTACACATGTCGTAGATGGTGAGGGCTGCGGTGGAGGCTCCGGTGAGAGCTTCCATTTCCACTCCGGTTTTTCCGGTGGTGCGGGCGGTGCAGGTGACGAGGAGGGTTTGAGAGTCGTGAGGGACAATGGTGATGTTTGAAGCGTCGAGCGGGAGAGGATGGCAGAGCGGGATGAGTTCGGCGGTTTTCTTGGTGCCCATGATTCCGGCGAGAATGGCGGTGTGGATGACAGGCCCTTTTTTGTTTTGTAGCTCACCATGTTCCATCTGGCCGATTAATTCTTCACCCAAGGTGACGAGACAGGTGGCAACGGCGGTGCGAGCGGTGGTCGCTTTTTCCGAAACGTCGACCATGCGGGGCTGGTTGGAATCATCGAGATGGCTGAGTTCACTCATGAGTTCTGGAGGAAGTCTGGCACTTTGAGCTGGATGAGCAAGCGGAGGATCGGAAGAGTCGGGCGTGGGAATGGTTGTCGGCCTCTTTTTTCTGATCGCTCTGGCCTATGCCTCGGCGGGTTTCGGAGGAGGTTCGTCTTACACCGCGCTCCTACTCTGGCGCGGGGAGGAATTGGAAACGGTGCGGGTGGTCTCGCTGGCGTGCAATCTCATCGTCGCCGGAATCGGCGGAGGGTTGAGCGTGAAGGCGCGAAGGGTGAATTTACAGCTCCTCGGCCCTCTTTTACTCGGGGCCTTTCCCGGAGTGCTTTGGGGTGCGGGGATGAGTTTGGACAGCGGCGGTTTCCAATGGGTCTTCGGGCTGGCCTTACTCCTTGCGGGCGCTGTTCTGATGATACGATTTCAGGATCCCGAAGAGGTAAAAAAGCGAACGGCCCTCCAATTGGTCCCCTTGGGGGCTCTACTGGGTCTACTGGCCGGGGTGACAGGGATTGGCGGAGGGATTTATCTCGTTCCCGTTCTCCACCTCATGCGGGCTGGCAGAACCAAGGAAATCGCAGCAGCCGGAACGTGGTTCATCTTGATCAACTCGGCGATCGGCCTTGCGGTGATCATGTTCCGGGGAGGAGCGGAGCCGCTGAGAGACTTCATGCTCCTTCCGGCCGCCGTGGTAGTTGGCGGTTTCCTTGGAGCGTGGTTTCTGCAGGGAATCTTCAATGCGGGATGGACCCGACGAGTGACCGGTATTCTGGTGATCGTGGTGGCGGTGCGAGTGCTTTTTGAGGTTTAAGCGCTCACAAACGGAGCTTGCTATTTGCATATAGCAGAAGGGAAAAGGCGATGAAAATTGCTGACCCTGAGGTTTTCGTGCAATTCAAATTAACTCGAGGGCAGGAGGAGGAGCTTAACCTCCAAGAAGACTACTCCACAGGAACGGTCCGAAGCAGCCATGGACCGACGGGGGCAAGGCCGGATTGTTTCATACGGGCGAGATCCGCGGCGGCTTTATCTTTCTCGCCGAGGAGAAGGTAGGCCTTGCGACGATCATTGAGGAGGGTGAGATCGGGACGCTTGGGGTTGAGCCGGGAGTTGATCTCGACGAGGGCCTTCTGAAGATCGTCTTTTGCGGTCTTCGAGTCCACGGCAGCCCGGCGGATGCGATGGCTGGCGGTGAAACGGGAGGTGACAATTTCCTCGTCTAAAATAGGAAGAATTCCCCTGCCCTGAACGGCAACGATGGCGGCATCGAGCCAGGCATTGCGAAGGACGATGCTGCGGCTGGCTTGGTGGGCATTTTTGAGCACAGCTGCCGCTTCCTGATGTTCTTCTTTAAGAAAAAGAAGATGGGAATGGAGGAGGTGGGTGTCGTCTTCTGCGGGAGGGCCTTTGACGATGGCCTCCAAAGCAAGCTCGTTTTTTCCGGCCGTGAACGCCAAGTCCGCGAGGACGAGTTGATGATGCGGCGTGGGTGAGCGCTCGATGAGTTCGTGCGCCAGCTTGAGGGCTTCCTCGTGCTGTTTTTTCTGGGAAAGCAGCTTGGCGAGCGCCTCAAGTGAAGGCGGATAGGCTGCAAGCTTGAGCGAAGCACGGAGGTCTTCCTCGGCGTGAATCGTTTCCCGGAGAGCGCGGAACTCGATAGCCCGCTGGTAGTAAAGCTCAGCGGTGGGCTTGGCCTTAATCTGCGCAGTCAGTTTCTCAACCGCAGCGTTGACATCGTAGTGCGCACCACACTTTAAAATGAGGAGCGCACTCAAAAATACGACAAGCCGGGGCTTCATTACTCCGAGATCAGAAGCTCGGGATGGAGCGTGAAGTCCGAACTCTCGATGTTTGCATTGTGACCCTCGATGGAGAGGACGTTTTTGTCACCCGGCTTGAGGATCTTTGCGACGTCACGCAGCTTAAAGTAGTCGAACCTTCCATTGGCTTCGTGAAGGCTGAAGTCCTCAGCCGTGGGGCCTTGCTCATGATCAACCCCGACTCGCAGAACTTCGTGTCCGTTCAGATAAGCGATGAAGGCATCATCGTATGAGATATTCAGGCCGAGCTTGTTCAGGTTAGCATTTTTGGGAAGATCGAACTCGCGACTCAGGTAAACGACGGTGTATTTCCCCTTCATATCATCAAGGATGGTGACGTCGTCTTTATCGCCGTATCCGAATCCAGCAGTGCCCTTACGCCACTCGGAGAGATCGTAACCGGGGGCAATCCACTTTCCTTCCGGATGAGAACCGGCGAGGTAGGACCATTGTGAGCCGCGTTTGATAAGCGGAGTCGACCCTTTGGGCGCGGAAGGAGCTTTCTTTTGAGCAACCTTAGTCCAAGGCTCGGGCTGCCAGGGATTTTCGACAATGGTGTGCTTCACGGTGCCTTGTTTGGTAATGGCGAAGGAATCACGGATGTCACCGTGGAGGTTGATCATTTTCGCGGTGAGGGTATTGCCCTCGACGGAAATCAGACAGGAGCCGTTCTCAACAATGATGCGCTTCATGATAGGCATGGTGCCCTTTCGGGACACTCCAGTTCCGCCATGACCGGTCACAACGGCAATTGTTCCGTTGTTCGGATTGAGACCTTCGCTCTTGCGGTAGGCTCCGTCTCCAGCAGGGTCGCCATCACCATCATCGAGGATGACGCCATCGGCAACGGTCGGGGTGTGATACGCACCATCAATAAGCATGGAACGCTCATAAATGTGGGAGTGCCCGTTGAAAAAGATATCGACGCCACCGCTCTCAAGGATAGGCATAATATATTCCCGCATTTCGATCAGCTGCTTCTCTTTGTCAGAATCGTGAGAGCCCTTGGTGTATGGAGGATGATGGAAGAAGGCGACGACGAAGTCGGCTTTTGTTTTTTCAAGGTCGGCCTTAAGCCACTGGGCCATCGCTCCGCTGGGACGCCGGTCAAGATCATGAGAGTCGAGGCAGATGAAGTGCACCTTTCCATAGTCGAAGGAGTAGTAAGCTTCTTTGCCCGAAGGGAGTCCACCGGCTTCACCCTTGGTGGGACAAACGTAGGCATCGTAATAAGGTCCGGTGCCGTGTTCCCCCTTTGAAGTGCGTCCCTCGTGGTTCCCCATCGAGGCCCAGCAAACAGTGTTGCGAAGGGTGGGCTCATACATCGCAAAGAAGCGATCATCGAATTCCTTGTTCGTTCCGGAACCGTAGGCCATGTCACCAACGTGGAGGTAGAGGTCGAGCTCGCGGTCGATCTCCTTCAAGTGATCACGCATCGAATTATGAACCTGCGCCTGCGCGCGACCACCAGTTCCGGAGTCCCCCACCACCCAGAAGAGCACCGGGGCTTCCGTTCCGGGAACGGGGTGGGTTTTAAAACAGAAGGTTTCATCGGCTGCCGTGATCTGTTTTCCGTCTTCAAAAATACCGTAATAATATTTCGTGCTCGGCTTCAGTCCGGTGATCGAGGCCTCAAACTGCTCAATCTTCTTGGGAACCGAGACGTGCAGCGCGTTCTCTGTTTTAACACTGGGGTGCACTCGCTTGAGAAGCTGGGCAGGCGGGACTTTCTGATCAAGAGAGTCGGGCCTGACACCGTATCGAACTTCTTGGGAAGCGGGGCCGGCGGTACGCCAGACAATGGTGATCGCGGAGTCAGTTGCCAATTGAACGTAGGGATGGCGATCAAAGGAGGCCGCTGCGATCGCGGAAACAGAAGCAAACAAGAAAACAAACAGGAAACGAATCATCGGGGGGGGAGTGTCTGCGAGAGATTTCAGAATGCAACCCAAGAGAGCGAGATTGACCGATGGAGCCGGAATCGTTATCTCCGCTCCATGAATCGCCTTCTGACCGCAATCTCTGGAATTTTCCTCGCTCTTTCTGCCGGAGGCCTGACCTCATGTGGTCTTGCGCAATCCGCCATGCAGCTTCCGATGCGCACGGGTCAGAGCTTAGGACGGTCCATCGGGGTCAACTTGGAACATCAAAATCAGGATATTCCCGCGCCAGCCTTTCGGCATCATGAACACTAATTTTTGATTTACTTTTTATTCAATGAGAACTTTAGCCGGTCACGTGATCTGTTGATGAGTTCCGGGTCTGTCGGAAAAGAGCCTCGAATCACTCATCGCCTCCTCTTGCCAGTGCAAGCATTGAGGGTAAATGAGGAGGCTCAGTCAAGAAAGGGGTGACGCCAATTCTCACCAGCCACAGCTCGCCGCTTGTTATTCCCCCCTTGTCAGATCATCCAGCTCCCGGTCGCGCCGAATGGCCAGGCTTCTAGGCTTGAGGAGCCTGAATGGTCCGGATTGTCCGACCATGTCCCGAATTCCCATGGGCTAATTCCAGCCATTGGGTGTTCGGCGGGAGTAATTGCGGAAACAGGGCCGGCCACTCGACGATGACCAATCCTCCGCGCTCAAGGAAGTCATCCCAACCGAGCTCGATCAGCTCGTGTTCATTCTCCATCCGGTAGAAATCAAAGTGGAAGACATCCAGACGCCCGCCGTGATATTCCTGCACCAGCGAAAAGGTGGGGCTCGTGACCTCCTCGCGATATCCCAGCCCGGCCATAATTCCCTGGGTCAGAGTGGTCTTTCCTGCCCCGAGATTCCCAATCAGAGCGATCACCCCGCCAGGCGCGGCAGCACGTCCCAGCGTTTCTCCACAAGCCACCGTCTCACTCGCATCGGCGAGGGTGCGGGAAATCGTTCCTGAGTTTAAAAATTTCATGCTTTCCGAATAACTTCCCCCCATCCATGCCTTCAGCCTTAAAAGGTCGCAAGTTTCTTCCATTTCTTTTTGAAAAAATCCTTGCTCTTCCAGTGCCTCTGTGGTGAATTCCCGCTCCCGCAGCTCGAGACCTCTCAGTTCCGGTTAACCCACCAGCCCATCACTTCAAATGGCCTACGCAATTTTCAAAACAGGCGGTAAGCAGTATCGCGTCTCGGAAGGCGACACCATCAGTGTCGATAAGCTTCCTGTCGCAGCTGACGAGGAAATCAAGTTCAGCGAGGTCCTCCTCGTGAACGACGGCTCTGACACTAAAGTCGGCGCGCCCACCGTTAGCGGAGCAGGCGTCACCGCCAAGGTGATCGAGCAGCACCGCGGCAAGAAGGGCGTTGCTTTTAAATTTAAGCGTCGCAAGGGCTTCCACAAGACCATCGGCTTTCGTCACCACCTGACCAAGCTTCAGATCACCGGGATCGAAGGCTAATTGTAACCCCCTCACCTAGAAACTTTTCTCATGGCACATAAAAAAGGACAGGGCTCCGTCAAAAACGGACGCGACTCACGCAGCAAGCGCCTCGGCGTGAAGAAATTCGGTGGTGAAGATGTCATTGCCGGTAACATTCTCATTCGCCAGCGTGGAACAAAGTGGCACCCAGGTGCCAACGTCGGAATGGGCAAGGACCACACTCTCTTCGCTCTCGCCGACGGAAGCGTCTACTTCGACAAAAAAGGCCGCCGCATCAATGTGGCCCTCGCGGACTAAGTTTTCCCATCCATCAAATTTCAAAAAGGCGAGCCCCAAGGGGTTCGCCTTTTTTATGATGGAAAACCTGACTCGTGTTCCGGTCTCCGTGGAGGACCATTCCTCAAGCTCTTTCCCCACTTCGACATTTTCTTGTTCTCATCTGCTGGAATTGCCGTTTTCTTTTGGCCCAGATGACTTTGGCAATCGGCGATATTCATGGGTGCCTGACTTCCCTGCAAACGATGTTTGAACTGGTGCAGCCCACCAAGGATGACTTGGTTGTCACCCTCGGCGACTACGTGGACCGCGGACCTGACTCCAAAGGTGTGATCGACTTCCTCTTGGAAAAACAGAAATCCCATCAGCTGATCCACTTGATGGGAAATCACGAAATCCAAATGATCCGGGCGCTTGACACCCAAGACGATCGCCGGCGTTTCCTCAGCGATCTCTGCGGAGGACAGGATACCTTAGATTCGTACGGGGGTGGATTCGAGAACGTTTCTGAGGCTCATTGGGACTTCATGAAATCCGCCAAGCTCTATCATGAGCTCGAAGACTTCATCCTCGTCCACGCCGGACTCGCGGCAGAATACCCAGTATCTGAACAGGACCGGGAAACTTATTACTACCGGCGTTTCTACAGCCAGGAGCCCCATTGCTCAGGTAAGACCATCGTCTGCGGCCACACCATTCAAGGCGATCTACCGACCGATCTCAGCCACGCCATTTGTCTCGATACCTGCGCTTACGGAGGAGGTTGGTTGACGGCGCTCGACCTCGAGACGGGAAGAATCTGGCAAACGAATGAACGCGGAGAGAATCGCAAAATGCATCGTGATGATTTAGCGGCTACTTGAGCTGAATCGTGACCGATTTGAGCGGCACGGTAAGATTAAAGTGATCCGCATAGTCCCCGACAAGACCGCCACGGTCCTTACCGGTCTCGAGCACGTCGAGCGGTTGGCCAGTGAGAAGAGCATTGCCTTCCTTGAAGGTCAGGCGCTTGTTATCGGCGCGCAGGACAATCCCTTTCTTACTGACGCGAGCTTGGAAGGAACCACTCGCGCCCTGAGGAATGGGAGCTCTTGCGCTGAAGGCCTTGCCACTTTTTCGCACGGTGAAGTGGAGATCACCGCCTTTGAGGAAAAAAGACCAACCATGGTTGGTTCCTCCTTGAGCGACGATAACACCTTGAGCGGGAAGTTCTTTTAATTGAGCACTCACAGTGAAGGCACGCTTGGCGATAGCGGGTGAGGTTTCGGGAGTATAGGTATCGCCGGGTTTAAGGCGGAATTCATTTTGAGCGGAGCCTTTGGCCTTCTGCTCTTTCTTCCAGGAGCCGAAGGGGACAACGCCACGCTCCTTGGCCCAAGTTTCATATTGCGCGATCATTTTGGCGGTCCGGTCAGGGTGCCTCTCAGCGAGATTGTTCATTTCGGTGCGGTCTTTGGGCATATGGTAGAGTTCCCAAGCTCCTTTGACGCCTTTGGCAACGAGTTTCCACTCGCCATCGCGGACGGCGCGGTTGCCTTCGTGCTCGAAGAAGATAGGCTTGCCACGCTCGATTTTCTCACCTTTGAAAATAGGCGCGATAGAGATTCCTTCGATGGGAGTTTTATCGGCGGGGTACGAGGCTTCTCCGAGATCGAGGCAAGTGGCCATGAGATCAATGAGATGGGTCGGGTCGGTGGCCCAGGCATTCTTTTGGGAAATTCCCTCAGGCCAATGGGCAACCAGCGGAGTGGCAATGCCCCCTTCGTGAACCCAGTGTTTGTATTCGCGGAAAGGAGTGTTGGAGACCTGGGCCCAGTATTCTCCGTAGCCAATCTCAGTTTCGGGCGGGCCGGGCATGACGCCACGTCCACGACGAAGGGGATAGCCGTCGCGGGATTGTTTGGGGATCATGTCATGTTGGAGTTCATCTTTGCCCATGGGGGCAAGGGTGGGTTGGGCGGGACGCTCGAGGGGGCCGACAAGTTTGCCGCGACCGAAGCCTTCAGCGCAGCCGCCGTTATCCTGGAAGAAGAGGATGAGGGTGTTTTCGAGCTGGCCGGTTTCACGGAGAGATTGAACAATACGGCCAATGCCCTGGTCCATGTTGTCGACCATGGCGGCGTAGACTTCCATGCAGGCGGACTCCCATTCCTTGAGCTCAACCTTGGACCAATCGCCGATGGGGCCGGGAATTTCCCACTCGGGATGAATGAGTCCGAGCTGCTTCATTTTTTTGAGGCGGGCCTCATAGACGGGGGCGTAGCCCTTGTCGTATTTCCCTTCATACTTGGCAATATCCTCGGGGAGCGCATGCATCGGCCAATGGGCGGCAGTGTAGGCGACGTAGGCGAAGAATGGTTGGTCACCATTGTGCTCATGATGATGGTGAATGTATTTCACCGTGTTGTCCGAGATGGCGTCGGTGTAATACCAGATGCCCTCGGGCGAGTATTCAGGATCGTTCTCGGGGGTGATGTAGGTGTTGCCTCGAGTAAGAGTGTTGGGGTCGAAAAGTGAACCGGCACCGTGGATGGTGCCGAAGAATTTGTCGAAGCCGCGTTGCAACGGCCAGTTGTGTTTATCGGCTTCGCTCTCGGGTTTAATCTTTGAGGCCACGTGCCATTTCCCGATCATGTAGTTTTTGTATCCGGCGGGCTTGAGAACTTCGGCGATCGTGAGGCACCGGTCGTTGAGGCGGCCTTGATACTGGGGAAGTCCGTAGTCGCCCATCATGTGCCCGATCCCGGCTTGATGCGCGTAGAGACCGGTGAGAAGAGAAGCGCGTGTCGGACAGCAGCGACCGGTGTTGTAAAACTGGGTGAAACGAAGCCCGTTGGCCGCAAGCTTATCGAGCTGGGGGGTTTCAATTTCTCCACCGTAGCACCCGATGTCTGAGTAACCCATGTCGTCCGACATAATAAGAATGATGTTGGGCCTAGAGGCCGCAGCTAAAAGTCCAAGTCCCGAAAATAGGGCCAAAACGGTATGCCAAATGAGATGCATCATTATCATACGGAAGGATTGGTCTGATTTCATCACCTGACTCTCACCAAGAGCGATCTCACCATCATCTCTGGCTTTCAGATCCTAAAGCATGTCCCGGAATCCTCCACCAGCCTCCTCGCCCTGATCCGGGGTCTCATCGCTGTCACTCGCAGACGCCGCTTCTCATATGCTCCCTAACGAATCAGCCAACTGCTTTCGGGGACTGGCTGTTTTTGTGTTTTCATGGACTTCACAAGGGCGCCTTTTCCGCGTTCACTCTCCACCAGAAATGCCCACCGAACCGATCACCACCACCGGGGAGATTCTCGCCACCCTCAGTGAGCGCGCCTTTAAAGTCCGTCTTCCGAACGGTAAAGAGGTGATCGGCCATCCTTCCCGCACGCTTGCCGAGCAAGGCGCGGAATTTTCCGTGGGACTACGCGTCTCATTGGAAATGACCCCCTACGACTTCGAAAAGGCAAGAATCGCCGCAGTTCTCGCTGAATAGAGTGGATTAGAATTTTTCCTTTAGAACTTAGAGATTTCCACCCATGCCTCGTCATTTCATCATCGGCACCGCCGGTCACATCGACCACGGAAAATCCACCTTGGTCCAGACACTCACCGGAACCAACCCCGACCGACTCCCCGAAGAACAGGAGCGCGGCGTGACCATCGAGCTTGGCTTTGCGCATTTCAAGATCCCTACCCCAGCCGGAAATGACACCTTCGAACTCGGCGTGGTCGACGTGCCGGGTCATGCCGACTTCATCAACAACATGGTCGCGGGTGTCGGCGCCATTGACCTCGCCATTTTCATCGTGGCAGCCGACGACTCATGGATGCCACAGTCCGAGGAACACCTTCAGATTCTCTCTTACCTTGGTATCAAAAATTATGTCGTTGCCCTCACAAAAGCCGACCTTTGCGAAGACATCGAATTCGTTCAGGAAATGCTCGCCGATGATCTCAAGGGTACTGCTCTCGAAGCGGC
Source organism: Akkermansiaceae bacterium (assembly GCA_049889835.1). Lineage (GTDB taxonomy): Bacteria > Verrucomicrobiota > Verrucomicrobiia > Verrucomicrobiales > Akkermansiaceae > SW10. The sequence goes on along the minus strand of JBMHCQ010000032.1, from coordinate 67,244 downwards.
CCCCATTATTCCCGTTTCCGCGCCCACCGGTCTCGGGCTGGACGAACTGAAGAACACCATTCGCGACATCCTCTGGAAGGCTGAGCAGCCGCGCGATTTTGGCCAGCCCCGGCTCGCAGTCGACCGCGCCTTTTCCCCGAAAGGGGTCGGCACCGTCGTTACCGGAACCCTCACTGGCGGCACCATCACCACCGGCGAAAAGCTCACCACCTACCCCACTGGTTTGAGCACCAACATTCGCTCGATTCAAAACCACTCGTCCTCGGTCACCGAAGCCAAACCCGGCATGCGTACCGCACTGAACCTTCCCGACCTTCCGCTTTCCGCGAAGGGGAAAAAAGGCATCTCCCGGGGTCACCTCCTCGTTGGCGGAAACCCCGGCGCGGCATCGACTGAAATCGACGTCCTGATCACCCGCTCCGCGCGACCCATCCCCGGACAAAAAGGCACGCAACGTCCGATCAAGAATTCCTCGAAAGTTTACGTCCACCACGGATCTGGTCGTTCTCAGGCCCGCTTCCTCCACTCAGAGGAAGGCCGCCACATCCAGCCGGGCGAAACCGCAATCGCACAGCTCCGCTTCGAGCATCCCGTCCACACTCTCATCGGCGAGCATTTGGTTCTCCGTGAGCTTTCCGGCGAAGCCACCCTCGGTGGTGCGGTGGTTCTCGATGCTCACCCTGACCGTCGCCATTTCCGCGAGGAATCCCGCCAGGAATTTCTCACCGAGCGCGCCACCGACCCACACGATCTTTCCCTCCTTTTAAAAACCCACCTCGAGCGCGATCACTTTGTCTCTCTTGAGACTCTTTCGGCTTCCCTTCCTTTTGCTTCTTCCGGAATCAAAACCGCCCTCAAAAAGCTCACCAAAGCAAACGAAATCACCGCAATCGGGAAAACCAACTTTGCCCTCAATTCCTTCTGGAAAGAACTCAGTAACAAAGCCGGCACCATCGTGAAAGGCTACCATCAATCCCATCCGGATCTCTCCGGGATGGGAACCGATCTTTTGGAAAAAGAACTCGGTTCGCCGATTTGCTTTTCCGCCCTCCTCGATTGGTTAGGCGAAAACAACTTCCGCGTTGCGGAAAACCTCGTCTGCCACAACGATCACGCCCTCGAGCTCCCTCCCGAACTCGAGGCTCCCGCAGCCGAGATTCTGAGGACCCTCGACGACGCCGGCCTTCAACCTCCGCTTCCCGGCGACCTCCAGCCCACCGCCAATCACGAAGCCGCCTACCGCTTCCTAAGCCGGACCAAGCAGATTATACCTCTCGATCCGAAAGTAACTTTGTCCAGAGCTGCGTATGAAAGTGCGATCGCCTTGGTCCGCGCTCATCTTGAAAAAACAGGTCAAGCCACTGCCTCGGAGATCCGACAGGAAATCGGAACCTCCCGGAAAGTGCTCATGCCCCTTCTTGAACGCTTCGACCGCGAGAAAATCACGCGACGTGACGGTGATTTCCGGGCGCTGGTGCGATAAGGCTGCCGCAGCCTCGTGAAACAGCCCTCGCCAGAGACGTTTTGCACTCTTGCGGAGCGTGAGCCACACTCAGCCATGCGCGGATTCCTCATCCTCTTTCTTACCTTCCTGCCACTGGCTTCCCAAATTCCCGGCGAAGCCGAAAAAGCCGCCGCCTCTCGTAAGATTCTCGAAGCATGGCACGCTGAGAATCCTCGGAAGGAAGAACGCCTCCTGCGCTTCGTGCTCTGGACCCCGAAAGGGCGCACGGCTCCCGCCAATTACCAAGCCCGACTCACTCGGATGATGGAGCACATCCAGAAGTTCTATGCCGATGAGATGCAGCGGCTCGGCTTTGGGCCACGTTCGATCAAGCTCCCCAGAAACGACAATGGCTCACTCAAAATCCACCTCATCGAAGGCCTTCATCCCGAAACTCACTACGAAATGAGCTCAGGAAACGAGATCAGAAAAGAGTGCCTTCTCCCTCTTCGCGAAAAGGGAATTGAAGCTGACAAGGAAACCCTCGTTATCTTCTGTAATCTTGCCTCGTGGGACGCCGAGAATCTCGTCTTCACCCACAAATCTCCCTACTATGCCGGTGGGAATCATCAAAGGGGGACCGCCTGGCAACTCGACTCCCCAGAGCTTGATCCTCAAAACCTCGTCCTTCGGGAGCCCATCATCAGCGATGGCCAGTATGGCCGGATCTCTCTGGGAAAACACAACTCCATCTTTATCGGAGGGGTGTGTCACGAACTCGGCCATGCGCTCGGCCTCCCACATTGTAAGGAACGACCAAACGAGTCTGCTCGCGGCACTGCGCTCATGGGTTCGGGAAACCGAACCTACGGCGAGGAACTCCGTAAGGAAGGGAAAGGCTCCTTCCTCACCCTCGCCCACGCTCTCCGTCTCGCATCCCACCCTCAATTTTCCGGGTCCACCAAAGGAATGAACCTCCCGGTAAAGGCTGAAATTTCTGATCTCAAGATCACCGCCAAAGGAAAGGCCATTCATGTTTCCGGAACCCTCACCGCCGATCCTCCAGCGTATGCCGTCGTCGCCTACTTTGACCCTGCGGGTGGAAGTGATTACAATGCCACCACTGCTACTGCGGTGCCCGATGAGAACGGAAAGTTCACCCTCTCAACCGATGCCCTCACATCTGGAAAATCCGGCGAACTCCGCCTGATTCCCCTTCATGTGAATGGATCCACCGGCGGGTGGATGTCACAAACAAAGTTCCGCTATCCTTACCTGATCAATCAAGATGGCACTCCGGATCTCCACACCTTCCAAACCAAGCAAGCTCTGGCTCCGATCATCGAAGCCCTGAATAATCGCAACTCCCGCCGGGCCGGTGCCCTCACTTCCCGTCTCACCAACCCGGGGCAAAAGGCCCTCGCCCAGAATCTTCTCGGCAACGCGAGTCCAGCAGTGAATCCACCTTCCATGATTGAAAAGCCCGGAATATTCCCCCTCACCCGCTTCAAGCCTGCCCATGCTAAAGTGGGCTGGGGTCGCCCAGCCTACGACCGCCTTCCAGACCGCTCGATGCTTCTCGAATCCGGCAGCCGGATCTTCACCACCGGGATCTACGCCCATGCTCCCGCCACTCATCGCTATGATCTCGCAGGGCTTTGGAAATCGCTCACCGGAACGGCCGGGCTTGCCGCAGGAAAAGGAGGGTCCGTCACGTTCATCGTCAAGGGCGACGACAATGTCCTCTGGCAGTCACGCCCGCTCAAGGAAGGAACACTTCTTCCCTTCAAGGTCAATCTCACCGGCGTGCAAACGCTTGAGTTGATCACCGACCCGACCAATGACGGCCCCGGTTCAGACTGGGGTCTTTGGCTTGATCCCAAGCTGACCCGCTAGCCTCGATCGATCACCGAGACCATTTTTCGAATTCCTTTCAGCGCGAGGTTAAGGAGTGGGAACTCCTCATAAACGCCTACTCCCGCATCCCAGTAATCGCGTTGTCGCGTCACGAATCCACTCTCGTCAAATTCGAAGAACGACCCTCCCGGCAGGGCTCTCGTTTTCCCGCGGAACTTGTAGTGCAAGACCCACTCGAGAGCACCGGGCTGATGCTTCCCCGTGATCTCCATTCTCACTTCCTTCAGCTGCTTGAAAAGGTCTTCGAAAATGAGATTCAAATCCTCGAGGCCCTCACCGCGATTCATCGGATCCTCAAATCGGACGGATGGTGCGTAGTGCTCCGACAAGTGCCCGAGATCCATTTCCGAGAGCCCACCCAAAAATTCCGCAATCTTTTCCAATTGATTCATCAGACAAGATGGCCCGAATTCCTCACTTCACAAGCGATCAAGATCACTTTCCCGGAGCCTTCATCGTAGCCCCCACCAACTTGCACACCCAAATATTACGATAGCGTATCGGATTTCCGTGTTCCTGCAGCTCAAGCCCACCGTCCCTGCTCTTTCCTCCTGCTTGCTCTGCAAATGAAGGGGTCTTCGAGACCGCCCATAAAGACAAGCTCGATATCAGATGGAACAGTAAAAAAACTCCGCCCGCCTTCGGATGAGAGTGGGCTGACCAAAAGAAGATTTTAAAAACTCTCCTTCTTCGGCTTCGGCCACGGTTTGGGGTCAGGGATGCTAAGGAGGTGATCGACAGCTTTTTGGAGTTGGGCGTCGATTCCTTTGGCCCGTTGCTCGGGGGTGTTGGCGACTTTAAGATCAGGCTCGAGTTGGGTGTTTTCGAGGTAGTTGCCTTCAGTGTCCAAGGTGGAGGTTTGGGGAATGCCGAAGAGGCATTCTTTATCGATGAGGCGTTCCCACCAGACCGCAGTCCCGGTGCCGGCGACGGGCATACCGACGAGCTTTCCAATCCCCATGGTTTGATAAGCATAAGGGAAAAGGTGGGCATCGGAGTAATTGCCCTCGCCTACGATGACGGCCGAAGGACGGTCCCAGCGGAAGATGGGCTCACCGCCGAGTTTCTCCTGCTCGCGGGGGTAGAAGCGGAGGAAAGGTTGCCCGCTGAGGAAGGCGGTGAGGTCTTCGGTGAGCCAACCGCCGCCGTTAAAGCGGGTGTCGACGATAAGGGCTTTCTTGTCGGAATGGTAGCCGAAGACTTGCGAGAAGAGGTCGCGGAAGGCGCCATCGTTCATGCCACGGATGTGGACCCAGCCAACTTCCCCACCAGAGAGTTCCTCGGTCTTGGCGCGCATGCGCTTGACCCATCGTTGGTAGAGGAGTTCGCCTTCCGCTTTAAGGCTGAGGGGTTTGATCACGTGATTGTGTTCTTTGCCATCGGGCGTTTTGAAGGTGAGAAGGGTGCGCTTCCCAGTAAGACGGTTGAGACGCCGGGCGTGATTTTCTCCGGCCTTGATGGCCTCGCCATTCAGGGCAGTGATGATGGTGCCAGCGGGAATCTCTTCATCGAGAACTGCAAGTGGAGAGCGCGGGATAACTTCGAGAATCTTAATGCCATCGCCTTGATGCGCGGGATCGGGAAAGATGCCGAGGGAAGCGGTCTGGTCGGACGAAGGATACTTCGGGTAGTGACGTGCGCCAGTATGCGAGGCATCAAGTTCGCCAAGGAGTTCAGAGAGCATTTCGACGAAGTCGTAGTTATTGTTAATAGCAGGAAGAAATTTTTCGTACTCCTTGCGGTAGAAATCCCAGTCGACTCCGTGGAGGTCGCTGCGGTGGAATTTCTCGCGCACCTGACGCCAGATGTGGTTGAACATTTCGGTGCGCTCGGCAGCGCGGTCGATGTTCATCTCGGCGGACTTGCTGATGCCGGTGACTTTACCATCGGTGCTGACTTTGGAGAGCGCGCCGTTCGAGAGGACGAAAAGGGTGTCGCCTTTTTCGTTGATCACGAGTTGGGTGGGGCCATCGCCGGAGGAGCCGATAGTGGTCAACTTCTTTGTTTCGTCCTTATAGAAATGACGCACCCAGAGGTGGTTCTTTTTACGATCCTCACTGAGGTAATAGAGGGACTTGCCATCGGGTGAAAGGGCGTAGCCTTCGAGCGAGGTGGAGTGAATAGTGAGGCGCTCAACCCGCTCGGGCGCGCCTGCGGGATCGAGGGTTTTCTTTTCCTCGAAGAGTTGATCGAAGGCTTCCTCGTCGATGAGCTCGCGGTCCGTTTCATCGAGCTTGAAGAGGCGATGGGCACGGTTGGTGAGGAAGGAGGCGTAGACATCGTAGTGGTAGCCCCAGGAGCCGTGGGCTTTCTTGCCGTGGCGGTTGGAAACCCAGGTGACGGCTTCGCCCTTGAAAGCGAAGTTGGGGGCGGTGTCGTAGTAGCCGTTGCGGGTGAGGTCGATGAGCTCGCCAGTTCCATCGGCTTTGGCATAGTAAACGTTTTCGGCCCAGCGATTCGGCTGAAGGGCCATGACGGCGAGATGCTTCGAGTCGGGGGCCCAGACGTATTGGATGTCACCATCGGAATAGGAGTAGGAACGCGAGGCGGGGACGATCTCAATGGACTTGCGGGATTCGATATTGAGCACTTTCAGCGTCTCGCGGTCTTCGAGATAGGCAACAGATTTTCCATCAGGTGCGTAGCGCGGCTGGAAGGTTTCCTCATCGGTGGTGAGCAAGGGTTTCTCCTTAAGAACGGTGGCGAGGTGAAAGTGTTTCTCTTCCTCACGTGCGATGGTGGTGGTGTAAAGATTCCAGGATTCGTTGCGCTCGGAGGCATACACCAGAGTGCGGCCATCGGGGTGGAAGTCGACGGTCCGCTCTTGCTCGGGCGTGTTGGTGATACGGCGGGTGGTGTTGTGCTCGACGGAGGTGACGAAGATTTCGCCACGGGCGATGAAGGCGATTTCCTTTCCATCCGGAGAGACGCTCATTTCGGTGATGGATTCGGACATCGAGACCATAGTGGCGTTGACCTTGGCATCGGCCTTGATGCTGATCTTGAGCTTCTTCGGCTTCTTATCCTTGAGGGTGTAAATGGCGCCATCGAAGGAGAAGCAGAGGGTCCCTTTGTCGGAACGGGAGAGGAAGCGGACGGGGTGCTTGTCGAAGGCAGTGATCTGTTCAGGCTCGCCTCCTTTTTTGAGGGAGCCTTTCCAGATGTTGAAGGAACCACTCATCTCGGAGAGGTAGTAGTAGTCCTCTTTTCCGGCCCAAACGGGATCACGGTCCTCCCCCGGGAAGCTGCTCAGCTGGCGGTGCTTTTTCTTCTCCTGGTCATAGACCCAGAGGTCGCGGGTGACTGATGAGGTGTGGTGCTTTCGCCAGGCGTCCTCATACCCTTTGCGGTCTTGGTAGAGGAATTTTTTCCCGTCCGGAGAGAGGGAGATTTCCTCTGCCGGGATGGTGAGAATCTGAGTGGGCTGACCACTGCCGAGGGGGATTTGGTAAAGCTCGCCCATACGACGGTTCGGGATGTCGAAAGTGGCAGCGGAGTCGAGTCGAGTGGAAGAGAAGATGAGGGCTTTGCCATCGGAAGTGAAGGTCCAGGGGAGGTCGTGGGCCGAGTGGAAGGTGATGCGTTCGGCCGGGCCGCCCTTGGCTGAAATGACGAAGAGATCGTTATTGCCATGACGGTCGGAGGCGAAGGCGATGTGCTTGGAATCGGGTGACCAGACGGGATGAAACTCGCGCGTAATGTGTTGCGTCAGCTGGGTGGCTTCGCCGCCCTGCGAGGAAACAGTGTAGAGATCGGCCCCGTGGGTGAAGACGATGGTCCTTCCGTCGGGCGAGATCGCGGGGTAACGGAGCCACTGGGAATCGTCGGCAAGAGCGAAGGCGGTCAGGGCAAGGCAAACGAATGATCGCATAGCGCTAAACGTGGAATAACTTCCGGAGGATGAAAGCGGAAAAATGGGAGAATTTCGGAGAGTCTGGGGGAGCAAAATCCTTTCTCCTTCAGATAGCGAGTTCGAAGGATTTCTGGCGGCCAAAGCCCTTGATTTCAAGATAATCAGGACGCAGGGTGGCCAGAGAGAAAGCGTTTCGATCAGTCTCAACCATACCATGGAGATTGAGATAGTGGGTTCCATTTTTATGGTGGTAGCTCCCCCGGTGATTATGGCCATTGAGGTAGACGCTGACGCGATATTTCTCAAAGAGTTGTATCAGGATCTGATGATTCCACAGGGTGTGAGCTTCCAACGGGACCACGGGGTGGTGCCCGCAGACGATGATGCTTTGCTTGGCAGTCCGGGCCACCTGAAGTTCTTTTTCGAGCCAGACCAGCTGCACGGGATCAAGACTGCTGTTCCACGGTGCGGCATTGGGCGACTTCTTCTCCTTGAGACGCTGTAATTCTCGTAGGGCCTTTTTGCGCGCGGGGGAGTTCTTGGGATATCGATAAGTGCCCATCGCGGTGGTATCGAGAAGGATGAAACGGAACCCATTGGCGGTGAAGGCAGAGTAGTCTTTTTTGAGACCAAGAGCAGCGGGAACCAATGGCTTCCTATCCGGGGCGACATCGAAGTCGTGATTCCCCAAGAGGTGATGAAGCGGCGCCTTGTGGCTCGCCGCTATCGGGGCAAGATCCTCAAAAGAGGAAAAGTCCCTCTCGATGAAATCTCCCAGGTGCAGCGAGAAGGCGATCGGATGCTGATTGAATTCGGCAATGGCCTCGGCCAGCTTCTTAGGGCTCTTGCGAAAATGACGTCGCCCCTTGTCGGGCAGATCAGCATATTGGCAATCGGTCATGAGGCCAAATTGAAAGCGCTCGGGCTGCCCGGCCGCTGCAAGGGAAGAACCAGCGAGCGCGGAGGTCGCGATGAATCGACGACGGTCTACCATCTTACAAGGCCACTAAAAGATCCGCCACCGGTCAATTGAAAAGAGGAAAGAAATGATTGGTGCATCCGGGCTCCTTGCGGTGGGATGCGCCCGTGAAATTCTTCCTCCCCTTTCTTTGTGGATTCGGCTTGGCTCAAGCGGAATGGGTGGTGCTCTTCGATGGTAAGACCACGAAGGGGTGGACGCCACGCGCGGAGGTCGTGAACTTTGAAGCAAAGGACGGAGAACTCCACCTCCTTTCAAAGAAGAATGTCTGGGTAATGACGGATTTGGAAATGGGCGATTTCGAAGCGGAAGTGGAGGTCTTTCTCCCCCAGGAAGCGGAGTTCAATTCGGGTCTCGCTTTTCGATGTCAGGGTAAAAAGGGAAAGCCGAAAGGTTATCAAATTGAAATCGACCGCAAGCTGCCGGGCGGGGTTTTTGGGATTGGGCTCGGTGGTTGGTTGAGTCGGGATAAAGGCGCTCTCAAAGAGAACGAATGGAATCATTTTAAAGTAAAAGCCGTAGGACCACGCATCCAGACATGGGTTAATGGAACCCTCGTCTCGGACCTCAGGGACGACAAGCAGCTACGCGGCAACTTCGGGATCCAGCACCACGGAAAAGGAGGGGTGGTGAAGTTTCGTAAGATTCGAGCGCGCGCGATCCCGAACAAGAAGTGATTCCGGAAATCACCTTGGAAGCTCGCCCGGGTGTCTCAATTTGTGCCAGGGAATCTTTAGGAGCGTCTTTTTTCTACCACTTCCCAATCGCGGTCTCGATGCACGTCAGGGTGTCATCGATATCATCATTGGTATGGGCGCGGGAGATAAAGCCAGTCTCGTAGGGGCTCGGGGCGAGATAGACGCCCTGATCAAGGAGGTCCCAGAAGAGCTTTTTAAAGAGGCCGAAATCTTGTTTACAGACGGTGTCAACGTTGACAATTTCCTCGTCGAGAAAGTAGAGGCAGAACATCGAGCCAACTTGGTTAACGCGGTGCGGGATGCCTTTTTCGACAAGGATACGGCGCAGCCCGCTCGCAAAGCGATCACCTATTTCAGCGAGGTATTTATAGGAGCCGTGCTTATCGAGTTCGCGAAGCTGGGTCAGTCCGGCGACCATCGCAAGGGGGTTGCCGCTGAGGGTTCCTGCTTGATAAACGGGACCATCAGGAGCGAGATGGTCCATAATATCCGCCCTTCCTCCAAAGGCACCCACCGGAAGCCCCCCTCCGATGACCTTCCCCATCGCAGTGAGATCGGGGGTGAAGTTTTCAAGTTCCTGAACACCCCCTTTGGCGAGGCGGAAGCCGGTCATCACTTCGTCAAAGATGACCAGAGCACCGTGCTTTGTGGCGAGATCACGCAGGGCCTGGAGATATCCTTTACGAGGGAAAACGAGGCCTGCATTGGCAGGGTAGGACTCGATAATAACCGCAGCAATTTCTTCGCCGTAGTTCTCAAAAACCTCCTCAAGACGATCGAGGTGGTTGTAGGGAAGGGTGATCGTTTCAGCCGCGAGTGAGCGGGGAACACCTGCGGAGTCAGGCTCACCAAAGGTCAGGGCACCGGAGCCAGCGGCGACAAGAAGGGAGTCGACGTGGCCGTGGTAGCAGCCTTCGAATTTCACGATCTTGTCGCGCCCGGTGAAACCACGAGCCAAGCGAATAGCGGACATGGTGGCTTCCGTTCCGGAACTGACCATACGGACCTTCTCGACCGAAGGAACCCAGTCCGTGATCATCCGGGCCATTTCGACCTCGTAAGGATTTAGGATTCCGTAGGAAATGCCGTCCTTGGCGGCCTCATGGATCGCGCTGGTAACCGCGAGAGGAGCATGACCCAAAATATTGGGACCCCACGATCCAATGTAGTCGATATAAGTCTTGCCATCGACATCCTCGATGCGGGAACCCTTTGCTCTTCTCACGAAAAACGGATCTCCATCGACGTTCTTGAAAGCGCGCACGGGTGAATTCACGCCTCCGGGGATCAGGGTTTTGGCCTTGGCAAAAAGTTTCTTGGAAAAGGGACCAGTCATGGACTGGAGTTTTGATGCAGACAGAATTTTTGCAAGGACCTTGAATTTCTCTTTCTTCAAGCTCGTCCCAATCACAAGAAAACCTCTTTCTTTGCCCGGGATTTACGATAACTTGATTTTTGCGATGACTTCCTCACGCCTTTTCCTTGCCTTGGTGATTCTTCCGTTTTGGGCAGCTGCCCAGACCCTCAACACCGACCCGGATGTCGTTTATGTCGAGGAATTCTCCGAGAAGCCCATCACGCTTAAGGTCGCCAAGGAAGGCATTGTTTTTGCGACTAAAAAAGGCGGTCGCCAACGAGGTTCCCTAAAAGTGGATACCATTGTTGAGCTCGTCGGATTCACTGAGAAAGCCTACAAGATCAAAGGAAAACGCACGAATGGCGGTGGTGTCAGCGGCTGGGTTAGCCCTCTTGCTCTCACCACCGAAGACAAGGAATTCGTCAAGAAATTCAAAGCCGTTTACGAACGCCAGATCATTGTGCGCGAGCTCATGGAGAAAAAGGAAATCGCCCTGGGAATGACCGAAGACGAAGTCGGTCTCGTGCTTGGCGAGCCCACGAAAACAAAGGTCCGGCGCACCAAGGAAGGCGTCACCACCACTTGGGAATTCATCGAATACGAGGTCGAAAACCACTACGCGAACTATCGCGACCCGTCAACGGGGGCGGTTTACCGTCGCCTCAGCCACACCACAAAAGAAGAAGTCTCAAACACCAAAGTGGAATTTGAAAACGGCATTGTCTCTTCTGTCGAAGAAAGCCAAGACAAGGGTAAAGCCCGCCGCCGAGTCGTCGTCACTCCGATGGTGGTTTTCTGGTAAATGTATTGCGACTTCATGGCACTTTTGCCAGATGACCTGCCCCTCACCAAACAGGAGCGATTCAAAAGTAACTAAAGTTTCGCCGCCTCTCCCGCTTCCGCGAGGATTTCCAGACTCTCGTGCTTCGCGCACCAATCTTCGATATATTGAAAATCAAGGGACTCCTGAACCTTTATGATAGAAACTACATCATCGAAATCCTTTTGCCGCTTCGCATCTTTGGCCCAGCGTAATTTTTGAATGATCACAACTTCTGCTTTAGGAAGAAATGTCGAAACCCCTTTGTCATATTGACATGCAGCTCGGTTCGCAAAGCGAGTTTGGCCGAACTCATCATCAGTCAGGTGAAACAACTCAATCTGAAATGTGCTGCCCTCGACATGAAAGGCTACCTTACCACCAACGCAGTGGTTGGCCGGTCACTCGCGGATCAACTTCTACTCCCGATGGCTCTGGCCGGAGGAGGAAGTTTCATTTCCATGGCGCCAACGAATCATTTCACCACGAATTGGGAAACGATTTGCCAATTTCTTCCTGCCACCTTGGGGAAATATTTCACCGAGTCGCGATCAAGTCGCTACGAAATCACCAGGCTTTAGACATTCTCCCACAAGCGAGCTTCAAGCGCGGCGGCAGCAGCATCGGCTTCCGCCGTTTTTTTCGAAGCTCCCGTTCCAGTTCCCAACCTTTTCTCGCGCCACGTCACTTCAGATGAAAAGATCCGATCATGTGGAGGGCCCTCTACCTTGACAATAGAGTAAATTGGTGATTCAGGAGCCTTCTTCTGAAGGATTTCCTGTAAGGCACCCTTGCTGTTGGAAGCTTGAGCGGATTGCGGATCGAGCGCCTCGAGCTCTGGTGCAAACACTTTGAGAACCGCAATCTTGGTGCGCTCGAATCCCGCATCCATATAGAGTGCCCCGATGACAGCCTCAACAGCATCGGCAAGGTTTGAGGCACGTGTTCTTCCGCCACTCAATTCCTCGCCCTTACTCATCGAGAGCGAATCTCCGAAGTGATAACGCTGCGCGATAGCGCACAGGGCCTGACGGGATACGATGCTCGCACGTAACTTGGTGAGCACCCCCTCCTGACAATCGGGAAAACGATTGAACAAGTAATCACTGATGATCAGCTCCAGCACCGCATCACCCAAATATTCAAGGCGTTGGTTATCAGGAGGCGCTGGCCGCTTCTCCGACGATACGCTTGGATGCGACAACGCCTCTTTCAATAACTCGGTATTCGAGAACTGATGGGTAAGAATGCGCTTCACCTGATTCACGGTTTTCAGTCTAAGATGTTTTTCCCAAGCTACGATAAAAAGATTGGGACTTTTGATACTGCGAAATCGTTTCATTCCTTCAAAAAAACTCGACGACCCAAAAACAGATTCTCTTCTCTGCCTCGTTTTGTTGGGGATGAAAGGCCTTGGCTTCTTCGCACTTTTTCTCCTCTCGGCCTGTGGCCAGGAAACACAGAAGATGCCTGACACCAAAGGAGCAGCCCTTGCCGAAGCGGCGCGATCACAAATTGGAATCACGACGAGCTATGATCCCTCCTACGTCGGCCTCAAGTATCCCGGTGGCGATGTCCCGAAGAGCACCGGCGTGTGCACCGATGTCGTCATTCGCGCCCTCCGCGAGATGAATTTCGACCTTCAGCAGCTGGTGCACGAGGACATGAATGCGAATTTTCCGAAGTATCCCAAGATCTGGGGACTTAAGCAGACCGACAAAAATATCGATCACCGCCGCGTCCCCAATCTACAGACATATTTTAAACGCCGTGGCATCTCCCTGCCCGTGACCAAGAAAAAGGAAAGCTATTGTCCGGGAGACTTGGTCACCTGCATGGTCCCGGGAAATCGACCTCACATCATGATCGTGTCTTACAAGAAGGCAAAAGACGGCACCCCTCTGGTCATTCACAATATCGGGGGCGGCGCCCAAGAAGAGGATAGCCTGTTTGATTTTGAACTCACCGGACACTACCGCTGGTTCAAAAACTGAGTTTGTATTGAGAACCTGAGGCGTGATACTCTGGCGTCACATGGTCCTCCGCGCTCGTTTCACTCTCCTGTTCTCCGCACTCACCATTCTCGGCGCACGCGCCGAACTTCCCAGCTTTCAGGAAACTCCTTGGCTCGGAACCTTTGCCTACAACCACGGCAAGGTCGTTCAAATCAAAATCGCGGCCGATGGCTTCGTCACCGTCAACCCCTTGGACAAAAAAGGTGAGGTTAAACCCTATCTCAGAATCCCCTTCCGCCCGCAAATCCGTCAGACACTTCCCAACGGAAAAGTCCGCCTTCTGAAAATCAAACCCGGATCACTCAAAGCCGACAACGGAATCACCGATAAACTGCGCAAAGTTACCATTACCGGCGAAGCAGGGAGAGGGGCCACCTTTCAATTCACGGTGGAAGCGAAACGTGATGTCCTTGGACTCACTGGAAAGATCACCGGCACAGGGAAGGAAGTTAACGGCCCCATCCTTTTTCATTTTCAAAGTCGACTCGGGCACTTTTACGGCCGGCTTCTCGGACGTCTCGACAATGATCAAAAAAAGTTCGATGCCATCGTCGGCAAAGATTGGTTCGAGCTCAAACGCCTCGATAGGAAGAAGGCAAAACGTCATCTCACTGATATCTGGGATGAAAAAAGCGATGAAGAAATCAATGGTCCCGGCGGCTCCATGGTCGAGGTGCAAGCCGGCATCATCGACAAAAACAAGCGCAAGCTCGTCTTCGAGGCCAAAGGCGCTTCAAAGTTCATCATCTCCAAAAAGACAACCGGTCCTTTTCACCAAGGTTACTTTGTCGACTGGGTGGTCGATCAGACCGGAGATCCCAAAGATAAGAGAGGTGAAGCCAAGCTGCTCTTTGAGATCGACGAGCTCTAATTTGCAATCTCATCGGGCGCTTTGAAAGCTAACGAAATCTGATCTCTCCCATGGAATCGTTTGCAACTTCTCCCCCGACCCAAAGTTTCATTCCACATGAAAGCGGTTCTCGCTTCCCTCGCGCTGATCTCTCTTCTTCCCGCCCGCGGTCCCGGCCCCAGTGATCTTGGCGCATCACCCCTCCCTCTCGGAGAGCCCGGAATCGCCTGGTATCCTCGTCTTGAAGATGGCCTCGCGGAGGCGAAGCGCACGAACAAACCCATCCTCTTTATGTCCGTCGCCTCCCAATGCGGCGGTGTTCCGGGGGTCTTCTGACCCGGCTACACTGCGACGCAGAACCGTGAGTTCAGCGATCCAAAGGTCATCGCCGCCAGCCGACAGTTCGTCTGTATTCGCATCGAGTCCTACGAGAACGAAGAGAATCAAAAAATCGTCCGCTCTTACCTCAATGGCCGCTTTGCAAACACCGCCTTCTGCATGCTTGCTCCTGATGGTCAAACGCGTCTCACACGCAGCGGCCGCGGCCCTCATCACGCCTTCGGGCATGGGAGTGATCTCGCCACCGAGCTCGATGAAATCGCCAAAAAATATCGCGTGCGGGAAAAGTCTCCGGGGCCGGCTCCTGACTTCAACCGCTTCGCCCTCGCCCTGAATGTTGCTGCCGCTGATCAACGTGTTCTCGTGCTGCAAGCTGGCAAGAGCAAGAAAGCCTCCGAAACACTCTCCGCAGCAGCTTGGTCAGATCTCATGATCGGGCGCTTCCACTACGATGTGGAGATCAATACCAGCCAATGGACCGAGATCATTGAAGGAGAGAAATCCCAGGAAGGAATCATGATCATTCACCCCGATCCCTTCGGCCAAAAAGGGAAGGTCCTCGCCCAGCTGCCCTACGATGTCTCTCGCAAGGATCTCGCCGCTGCTCTCACCAAGGCCAATAAAACCTTTACTCAGACCACAGAGAAAAAGAACTACTCGAACCATGTTTCCGAAGGTCGGCGGAAGCGCATCTTCATCACCATGCCTGTCGAGTTCGGCGAGGACCGCGATGGGGACGGAAAGATCGATCATCGCGGCGCCAGAGGTCGACGCCGTAGTCGCTGACCTTGCTCGTCTCCCTTTTTTCCTTCAGCATCTGTTCATGAGCGACTCAACGGAAGGAATGCAATACGGTATGATCGGGAAAGACGGTCGCACCACCGAAGAAAAACTCGCAAAATACACCGGCGAGGTCGACTGGCCCTACCTCAAAGCTCATTTCGAAAACGGCTCTCTTTTTTTTGTCGACCCTACGGTCAAACTCGAGACCGTCGGAGTCGCCATCACCCACGATGAAAAAGAGCAAGTCGAAGCCTGGTTAAAAACGGGCGATCTTGTCAAAATCGAAGCCCTTCATGCCCAACAATGGGAAGATGATACCGAACAACAGTTCGAAGCTCTCGTGGTCTCGCCCTTCGTCTTGTGCCGGCCTTCACCTCAAAAACCCTGATCGCTACAGAGCGCAATCAGGACGCGGGAAGCTCTGATAAACAGGGAAGGTTCTCCTGCAGCCCTTTCGGCCCAGAACCGAAAGTTCTCTCACTTTTATCCCTAAAAAAATGATTCGGATGCTTCCTCTTGCATCAGAACTTCCCTAGAATGGCTCAATGACAACCAGACGCGTTTTTCTCGCCTACACTGCCTCTCTCGCTGCCGTCCCATACTTGGGCCGTGGGGAATCTGCGACGACCACTCCCAAATTTCAGACAAATCCATTTTCCCTCGGTGTCGCATCCGGAGACCCGGATCATGACAGCGTTGTGCTTTGGACAAAGTTAGCCCCCGATCCTCTCATCCCGGGTGGCGGCGTTCCTCCTCAGGCGGTCGAAGTCAGCTGGGAACTTGCCAGTGACGAACAGTTTCAAAAAGTCATCCAAAAAGGGACTACCATCGCCACCCCGCAACTCGGCCATTCCGTGCACGTCACGCCGAAAGGGTTGCCTGCCGATTCCTGGTTCTACTACCGCTTTACCGTCGCCGGTCACACCAGCACCATCGGGCGCACCCGCACCATGCCAGCTGAGGGAGCACAAGCCGATTCCCTCAAAATCGCAGTCACCTCGTGTCAGAATTTTGAGCAAGGCCTCTACACTGCCTACGAGCAAATGAAGGCCGATGCACCGGACCTCGTCTTTCATCTTGGCGACTACATTTACGAATACGCCTCCGGGCGAAATGGGAAAGTCCGCACCCATCTCGGACCCGAGATTCTCACGATTCACGACTATCGCACGCGTTACGCGCAGTACCGCGGAGATCAACATCTTAAGGACATGCACGCCGCCTGCCCATGGTTTGTCACTTGGGATGATCACGAGGTAGATAACAACTACGCTAACGATGTCTCCGAGCAAAAAGGCGTTTCCGTTACCGAACTCCTCATTCGTCGGGCCAATGCTTACCAGGTCTATTACGAAATGATGCCTCTCCGGGAATCCTCCCTCCCGCACGGACCGCGTATGGATCTCTACCGTCGTGCTTCATTCGGATCCCTTGCCCAGTTCCATATTCTCGACACCCGGCAGTATCGCACGGACCAGCCAAACGGGGACGGACGTGACCCGCTCAATGCGGCAGCGACTCACCCCAAAAACACCCTGCTTGGAACAACCCAAAGGGACTGGCTTTTCAACAGCCTCCTCAAGTCGACCGGCACCTGGAACATCCTTCCCCAACAAGTCATGATGGGCATGCTCGGACACGGGAAGAAAGAAGAGGAAAAGAAATTTTCGATGGACTCCTGGTCCGGATACGTTGCTGAACGTGAGCTTCTCATGCGTTTTCTGGAGGACCGGAAAGTGCTCAATCCCATCGTCCTCACCGGCGATGTCCACACCAACTGGGTTCACGAACTCCGGTCTGATGACCGCAAGCCCGAGCTTCCCCTCATCGCGACCGAGTTCGTCACCACCTCCCTCTCCTCCGGAGGAAATGGCAGCGACACCTTCTCGACCATCGATGCCTTTAAAGCCGGAAACCCCTGCATCAAGTATCACAACAACCGGCGCGGTTACCTTCTCTGCACCATCACTCCCGAAAGGTATCAAGCCGACTACATGACCATCGATACGGTGACCAAACCCGGCGGAAAAACCACCAAGGCCGCCAGCTTTGTCGTCGAAAATGGACGCCCCGGCGTATCACCCGCTTAAAACACGCTCCAGCCTTCCAAAACTCATTGGAAAAAAATTCGGAATAACCAAGATGCAGCTGCTGGGAATAAAAGTTTCCTCCCGAACGCTTCCTTTCACATGAACGCAACCATGAAAGCACTGATCTGGCTGTCCTTTATCCTCGGGGCCACCTCTTTCACCTTCGCTGATGTCAAAGATATCGATCCTTTTGACGATCAATATAACACCCCGCCTCCAGCCGATGGACCCGGAGGATTTTCAATCGCCCCCCTCGATGGGAAGCCCATTCCCGTAGAGGAAGCGCAATCGACCTCTTCCGTTCTCAGTTCCGTCACCGCCTTCAAACCCGGGGTCCCCTTCTACGTTTCGCTGAAGCTGACGCATCCGCAAGGGTGGCATTCCTACTACGTCAATTCCGGCGGTCCCAGCGGCCCGGTGCTGGTGGACTGGAAACTTCCGGATGGCTGGAAGGCCAGTAAGCTCATCTATCCTATCCCCCACCTCAGCCCATCCGCTATCGGAGCCAATTACGATTACTCGGGCACCAACCATTTCCTCACCGAAATCACACCTCCATCCGATATCGCAACCGGAACAAAGGTGACCTTGAATGGAGAGGCGCGCTGGCAGATTTGCACCGAAAAAAACTGCGTTCAGGAGCCAAGCCCCTTCGACCCCCTCCCGCTTATCGTCTCAGTGACCGCCAGTGAAGAGACCGAGCTCTCTGCAGCCGCCGATGAAATCATCGCAGCAGCCGATGCCACTGCCCAAAAATCGTCCGCATGGAGCGTCGCCGTTCGTAATCTTGGTCAACAGATCGAACTCATCCTCACCCCTGAAGACGGAGCTGTCTCCGAGCTCAAGGACGTTTACTTCTTCGCCGATCAACCCAACCTGACCAACTCCGCCGCCAAACAAACGCTCACCAAAACCGATGACGGCTACATCCTCAGAATTTCCAAAGTCACGGGAGAGGATGCGGTCAAAGACTTCGACTACGCCACCCTCGGCGGAATTCTCAAAGCCAAGTCCGGTTGGGAAGCCAACCGCGACTTCAAGGCACTCGCGGTCACCCACATCACGGTGGGAGAAGTGGACCCTTCCGAACTCTACACCCAAATTTCCATCGGCGAACTCCTCGCTACCCTTGGTTTTATGTTCCTCGGAGGCATGATTCTCAACCTCATGCCCTGTGTCTTTCCGGTCATCGGATTGAAGATCATGGGCTTCGTAAACCAAGCCGGTGAAGATAAGAAAAAGATCGTCCTACACGGTCTCGCCTTTGTCGTCGGAGTGCTCATGTCCTTCTGGATCATCGCCGGTATCCTTCTCTTCTTCCGCGAAGCCGCTCTTAGTGGTGGTGGTGAAGTAGTGGGCTGGGGCTACCAACTCCAGCAAGCCCCCGTGGTCTGGATTCTCATGCTCATCATGTTCGTTCTGGGTCTCAGCATGTTCGGGCTCTTTGAAATCGGGGCCGGTGCCACCAGCGTGGGCTCGGAGCTCCAAAACAAAAACGGCCTTACTGGGACATTCTTCTCTGGTGTTCTTGCAACCGTAGTGGCCACTCCTTGCTCGGCACCTTTCCTCGGGCCAGCCATCGGATTGGCGGTGAAACTTCCACCTGTCGAGTTCATGCTCGCCTTTTCTGCGATGGCTCTCGGCCTCGGTGCTCCCTACCTCATCCTCTCGATCTTCCCCAATCTGGTGAAAAAACTTCCTCGGCCCGGACCCTGGATGGAGTCCTTCAAACAAGGAATGTCCTTCCTGCTCTTCGGTACTGCTGGATTCCTCCTCTGGGTTTACATGGACCTCAATGATCCCTTCCATGGACCATCGATTGTCGTCGGTCTGACCGCCATTGCGCTCGCTGCATGGATCTACGGTCGCTGGTTTCTTCCGCACAAAAGCGCCAGAGCACGCAGCGTTGGCATCGGCTTTGCTGTAATTTTCCTCATCGGTGGACTCTACGCTTCCCGACCTTACCAGGACAATAGCTGGGATGATTGGTCTCAGGAAAAAGTCGAAGCGGCACTCGCTCAGGGGCGACCTGTTTATGTCGACTTCACCGCCAAGTGGTGTGTGACCTGTCAGAGCAATAAGAAGGTGGCCTACACCTCGGAGGTCAAGAAAGCTCTCAAGGACCGCAATGTGCTTCTACTTCGGGCCGACAAAACAAAGCCCAGTCCCGATATTGAGAAAGCGCTGGCTGAACTCAATCGAACCGCCATTCCGGTCAACGCTCTTTACGTGCCGGACCGCGAGGAAAACCCTACCATTACTCCTGAGGTCCTGACTCCGGGATACCTTCTGGAACTCATTGAGACGGAAGTTCCTCAATCCGAGTGATCTCAAGTTTAAATGAATCTGCCTGACGGATGCTGTCAGACGGATTCGATCGCTTTCTGTAATTTCCGTTGCGGAAAAGCATGCGAGGCCTATTGTTCCGCCGACCGCTTCTCTGAGAGGGGCGTGTTTGTTTGTTCAAGTAATAATAGGAAAGCCGCATCCCCACGGGTGCGGCTTTTTCTGTATCTAGGACGCTGAGACTTCTACTCGATACCTACTCGGTGTCGCGAATCTTGCGTATCGTATTGGGCTTCTTCAAAATGAATTGAGAGTTTGAAATCTCAGACTTGATAAAAATTGAAGGGAGTGGTTCACGCTCGATTGAACGGAACGGACCCAAAAAATCCCTGTTCTGGAAAGGAGAAGGGCGTTTGACGATAAAAGTGCTCTTTGAATTCTCGAAGTTTATTCCCTGCTGTGATTCCGCTGTTCTTCTTAAATAAAAGAACCTGCGGTCCCCTTCTGACAAATCTCACGATCACACACCCATCCCGCCGGAGCACTTGTCCGTGCCAGGAGATTTCTGAGGAGTGATTCAGAGTTCATCGGTCCGGGAAGTTGTTGCGGCACGGAAAGTGATGCATCATCGGGAAACCTTCAAACCATCATTTTTCCTTCGCGAAGGCGGTCGCGATCAGCGTCTTGAAATCCGTTTGTGATTTCTTCACCGGCGCAGCGGGACCGGTCATCTTCAGAAAGACATCGCCTCCCTGATGAGGAATGACCGCTCCCAAAAGAGCATAACCTTCCTTGGGAGTCTTACGCTCCATCATGCCACCATCGAGAAAGGTTCCCTCCATGAGAACGATCACAACTTCTTGTTTTCCGTACGTGATCTTCTCTTGAGTAACCTTCGTTTCGCCTTCGAATTGTTTTTTCCAGCGCCTGAGGTTCGCCTCCACGCCTCCACCCTGCCCGCGGCCGAAGTGGTAGAACTTAAGGAGCGAGCCTTTTTCACCATGCGTGACAGCGCCCTTCACCATGTGACTCGGGTAATCGATCACGACCCAAGGCTTCTGGGCGGTAAACTGGAAGTTCCCGGCCGTAATGGTTTCTTCAGCAGTCAGGCTGAAAATCGAGAGAAGGAAGAGCACTATTATTCTCATGCCTGAGCACTAGCGTAATCTTGGAGTTTCAGCCAGTGAAGAAGTCCCTCAAAGTGAGCCTCTCAATCGGTTTGCCCCTATCCTCATGCTAGGAGAAGAAGTCTGCCTTATCAGAGACTCAGGATCCCGGCACAAATCATATCGATCTCTTGAACCGCTTTCTTGGTCGAGGTAGCCGCGTCATTTGCAACGATGACAAACCCTTTTCCTCGGCTCAGCCAAAGACTAATGCGCGCATACCAAAGGGTGTTTGATCCATCGTGCGCAAGCCGCGTGATTTTCCCGCCCCGTTCACGGGTGCCCCAGCCTAGGGCGTAATTATTGAGCACTGGTTGATGCAACTTGACGTAAGATTCTCTCCTGAGGAGTTGATGGGCACCAAGGTGGTCGCGCGCAAACTTGAGCCAGTCATCGAGTGATAAATGAATCCCTCCTGCAGGTCCGTAGATCGCGGGATTATCGCCCAAGTATCCGGTAAAAGTCGCCTGCCGGGTGCCCTTGACGCTGACAAGATGACCTCGCGGATTCTTCCCGTTGGGAGCACCGAAACCAGGGGTCTTCATCCCAAGAGGTTCGAAGACTTCCTTACGCATCGCTCTTTCCCAAGAGGTTTTGAGGAGCTTTCCAGCGATTGCACCCGCGATGATGTAGCCGGTGTTTGAGTAGAGATACCTAGAACCCGGTTGATGGAGCGGAGCACGAGCCAACATCGTTTCAGTGAGTTCGAGCCGCTGTCTTGAAATTCTCTTGTCTCCTGCAGCCCGTGCCTTGGTCACAAGTTCCCGATGCGGGTTTGCAGGAAGCCCGGAGGTATGACTGAGGAGTTGCTCAAGGGTGATGGTCCGTGCCAGCGGATGAAATTTCCTGGATTCCTTCGGAAAGACTTTTGCCAGCGGTGTATTCCAGCCAATGAGGCCTCGCTCGACCAGCCGGGCCATAAGGGTCGCGGTCATCGCCTTGCCATTGGATCCGATGTGCCAAAGGTCGTCTTTCGTGATCGCTTCTTTTTGATCCGAGCTTCGATGGCCCGCCTCGGCCCGGGCCATGATTTTTTCCTGATCGAAGACGATGACGGCCATTCCAGGGGTTCCCTCAGCGACCGCTCGATCAAGTGCTTCCTGGAGCTGGGCAGAGGAAAAGGCGGTTAGAAAAAAGAAGAAAATCAGTTTCATATACGATATCATGTCTGAAGAAAAGGACCCTTGTGTGACCCATAATGTTCGACCGCTCATGCTCTTCGGAAAAACACGAGGACCATCCCGGTCATGAATCCTCCGATATGAGCCCCGTAGGCGATATTGGAAGGATCCGGGCTCGTGATTCCCATGACATCCATCGCGATTCCGAAGACTCCCAAGGCTCCAAGCTGTGCCGGTGAAACAGGTGATGCAATTGGCCAGATAGAAGAGGATGGACGGGGTTTTTGAACCGCCAGACCGAGATAAGCACCCTCAAATCCCATGACCGCTCCGGAGGCACCGATCATTGAGATGGCACTGTAGGGATCGGTCAATACATGACCAACGGTGGCACCGATCGCGGTGAGAAGAAAGACCACCATGGTCCAACGCCAGCCTATGATTTCGAGAACCGCAACACCGAAGATCCAGAAGAACATCATGTTCCAGATCAAATGACTGCCATTTCCGTGAAGTAGGACCACGCTCATACTGGTGAGCAAGGTCGCTGCAGTTTCCCCGGACCCATTTCCCGCAAGGAAAGACTTCCAGGCAAGAGTGAGATTCAGAGGGACCGCCTCAAGAACGGGAAGCGCTGAAACCCAATCGACCACCGATACAATGGAGATCGCCATGACCAGAAGCAGGATGGGGAGACGTTGGCGGAGCTCTGGGGACATGGGGTTCTAGGAAAGGGCTGCTCGTTGTTTTCTGGTCATTCCTGAAACAACGAGATCATAGGAATGATCGATGAGTTCCGCAACCAAAGTGCCGGAAAGTGAGCCATCAAGAACGAGGGTGTTCCAATGCTTTTTGTTCATGTGGTAACCTGGAAGGATCGCTTCGTATTCTTCGCGAAGCTCGATCGCTCGATCTGGATCGCACTTGAGGTTCATCGTCCCAAACTCATCTTCGAATCCAAGCGTTGCGAACATTTTCTCACCCACCTTGTAGACGAGAACATCCGGACCAAACGGCGTTTTCTCCGCCACCGCATTCTTCGCAAGAAGCGTCGAGCGTGCATCATCAGCCAGATAACTCATCACTCCCATCCAACACGCCGGACTTCTCTCTGGCAAGAATTGCGCTTCCGGTGGCGACAACTCCCATAACAACGAGCAGACCCAACATCCATCCCAGATCCAAAAGGCTGACTTTCTCGCCAAGAAGTGGAAGGACCGCAATCATAGATGACACGAAGCCAATTCCCAGACCCCAGAAAGTAAGCATTCGTGCTTCTTTCATGACAATGCCTGATCGCTGGACCCGGTCAAGGCCGAGGGTCTTAAGTAGCGTGAACTCGCCGCGACGCTCAACCAAATTTCGTGCCGTAACCACTCCAACACCGATACTTCCAAGCACGATTCCCAGGCCTCCGAGCACATGGAAAATAGCGATGTAGGTATTCTCGACCTCATGGAAGGCTGCGAGGCGTTCCTGGGTCGAGGTGACTTTTCCTCCCAGATCGGCGGTCGCGGTTTGCAAGGCCTCCTTGGCCTCTTCATCTTGAGCGAGGAAGAGCGCGTAGCCCCCAGCCGAAGGGAACTTCTCGAGAAGGTGGGCTTCATCAACAATGAGACTTCCTTGAAAAATGGAATCCTTCACCACACCCGCAAGTCGCACGATAAAGTCATTCCCCCATTCGTCTTGATAAGTCAGGGAATCACCCACCTTCATTTTCAAAACCCACATCATCGTGGTCTCATCGACAAAAGCGGGAACCGCACCTTCTTCTCCGGATCCGGACAAGGCCTCCCACGAGGTATCGGTGTGGAACCGCCCATCAAGCCGGGACGGATCCACCGCCAAGAGACGAGGGCGTGCGGTGGAATTGAGATTGAAACAATCGACGGCATCTCCGGTGCCAATCCGGAATGGCACCACCGCATCAGGAGCGAGGCCAAACCACGCGACCTCGCCCTCAGAATCGGAAGGACGATTCACCGGGTTAGTAGTCTCGACCCACCACGCAAATCCGCCCGCGCCACTCTCAAAGGCCCTCCAATCCGTTCCCCCATTTTTACGAAAGGCGGTCACTGAAAGCACCAGAAACACGCCAGCCGCGAGAACCCCCACAACGGTCAGACTGCGCGCGGCACGACGACTGACATTCACCCGGGCAAGACTGGAACCAGATAAATCCCTCAGCGATTTGACCTTCCCGAGAGCCATGCGAAAGAGGCCTAAGCCCAGAAAAAGAAGCCCAAACCCACCTAGGAAAAACGCTCCTTGCGGCCCGGCAGCTGCAGCGATGGTCACCGCGCCGAGGATCATGAAAAGTCCCAGCCCGAGGCAAATCAAGCTCCACTTGCTTCCGTGCCCGGGCTCCTCTTCGGCTCCGCTGCCAAGACGAATGCTTGCGCTGCGCGTCGCTTGTTTTCTCAGGCTCCGCCAGACTGCGAGGAGTGCAATAACGATGTAAATGAGCAAGCCCGTGATGATGGATGCGGGGTTAAGAAAAAATTGAAAGCTGCTTCCTCCCCAAATCGAACCAATCACCTGCAAAATCATCAGGCAGAATCCCATCGCCAAAATCGTGCCCAACAAACCTCCAATCAGAACCACGACAAAGGCCTCACCCAAACGCCAACGGGTGATTTTTTGCGGAGTGACTCCGAGTGCCGCGAGCAAACCACCCTCACTCGTGCGCTGCTCGACATTAAACGTGAAAAGCATCGCAACCAAGGCGACGGAAGCCACGATAAGAAAAAAACTCATGCTCAGAAAAAGGGTCGCAAAATCGACAGGCGACTGCGCGGCAGCTGCCGTTTCCTCCTTAAAATTCTGAAGCCGCATTCCCACCAACGAAGGGCTGAGAAGAGCGCCAAGGGCTGCCTCGACCTCTAATTTTTTCCCACCCATCACTCGCAAGCCCGTGGAATTTCCCCAGCGATTCGACCACATTTTTTTCCCCGCTTCGTAACTCACAAAGGCTTTGGGTGTGCCCTTATATTTCTCCCAGTAGTCATCGTCTTTGTCGCGAATTCGTTTCAAATCAAGAGGTAAACCTGGCTCCCAATCGCGCGCACTTTTGACATCCGCCACGCCAGGAAAATCTGGCATCCATCGTTGGTCAGCGGCGGCCCCAGTCATTGCAATCACCCCCCTCACGGTGAAACTTCTCATCCGCTCCACCAGCTCACTCCCCCTCTCAACGGCATAAAAATGGAGCGTCACTTCATCACCCGCGCCAGCACTCAGATCATCAGCCAGCCACTCGTTGATGATCATTTCATCGGCCTTTAAATCTTTCGGTAGGAACCCCGCCGCGCCGGCTTCGACCGCGCTCACCATTGAGTAAGGAGTTTGCGTGGCTTCCATTTCCAAGGTGTTCACGAGATAGGTCGCCACCCGTTGCACTGGAAGTTTGGCGGCAATAGCTTCCTCCAGCTGAGGCCCAATAAAGATTCGCGAAGACCGAATCGAAACCCCTCCCGGAACCTCTTCAACCGAAATCCCATAGTCTGCCAGAGTCATGCGTGCAGCCTCAAAATTCTTCCCTTCGGGAAGGAGGAGCAAATTCGCCTTCTTCGGAAGCTCGAGCGCTTCCTGAAGTTGTAACCGTGGCAGAAAAACCGAAGAGGGGGCCACTTGCGTTCCCTCCAGACTGAATCGACCAAACTGATCGTCCCGCACAATCCAACTCACCTTTCCGCGCATTACGACCACGGTTTCCCCTTCACCAGAGAGCGGCGCATCCCGTGATAGAAGGCCCGGCTTTTGCACGCGCAGGACCAAAGGGGAACCAATTTCCAAATCGAGTGATTGCGCCAGTTTCTCGCTCACCGCCATGGCATCCTCCTCAATTCCAAACATTCCTTTCGTCAGTTCCGGCGCCAGTTTCCAGAAATCATCGTCCACCCCCATGATCTGAACCTGCCCTTCGGCACGCTTTCCGACATTCACCTGACCTTTTAAATAGAGCACCGCCGCACCTTCGTTTCGCAAAGCGAGATCCTCTTCAAAAAAGCGTTCCCCTGCCGAGAAAATGGTCGCTACTTTTCCACTCCGAAGTTCGGCCGCCTCCCGGAGAGTCCCCTTCACCGAGTCTCCGGCCATCAGGGCTCCGAGTAGTACCATCGCGCCCACGATAGCTCCGAGTAGCACCCCCAAATACGAAGCCCGATAGTATCGCACGCCGTGCCAAATGAATCCCCAAGCGGTCATGCCAAAATCATACTGCTCTCATCGGTAATGTCTCCCATATTTGACCACAGGCGCCACTGGGATAACCCTGGTCCTTCCATTTTTTGATGAAACTTAAAAACTCACCTCCTCACTTGGCGAATGCTCATTCCCGGTTCATCTTCCGCCTATGCTCCGTGTCAATGGCGAACTCGTGAATCCCGATCTCGTTGAGGAAACCTTTTCCCGCATCAAGGCCGAGGCCGAACAACGGCTTCAGGTTTCCTGCTGCGAAAAGGACCCCGAGTTTCAAGAACAAGCCGAGAGAGAAGTAGCAGACTCGATCCTCATCGCACAAGAGGCCGAACAACGCTATCCCGAGATTCCCGAGGAAGAGATCAAAAGGCCTCTCAAGGAGCTCATTGACCGCTACCGTGAACACGGTGCCTCCTGGGAAATGCTGGAACAGCAACGCGATGCCATGCGCTATGAAATCTCTGCCTCTCTCCGTATGGAAAAGCTCATCGACAGCCTTCTGGGGGAGGACAACACCGTGAACGAGGAAGAGATCGAATCCTTCTACCGCGAGTTCCTTGATGACTACCGGAATCCACCCGAGTCGAGCTGCCTTCATCTCATGAAGCCCATCTCCGAGGAGATTGCTCCACCCGAGCTCTACCAAAAAATGTGTGACCTCCGCCAAGAAGCACTCGACGGTGCGGACTTCGAGGAACTGGCCAAGCGGGAAACTGAAAAATCCACCGGCGAGGTCGACCTCGGCTGGATTGATCTCGACCGGCCGACAAATCCCTTTGAAGCCGTGCTTTTCTCGCTTCGTGACGGTGAAGTTTCACCCGTCATGACCTACGAGCACGCCTTTCATATCATCAAAGTGACCGGAGTGAAGCCCGGACAAATCACGCCCCTGAATGACGTCCGCGAGGAAATCGAAAACCGTGCCCTTGCCCGCAAAAAGCGAAATGCCCTTCAGGCGCTTGCTGATCAACTCCGGCCTGAGGCCACGATTGAAAAGGTCGACTACTCGGACATGGAAGAGCAAGACTAGGAGCGAGATTTTTCTTTTTTCTGGAGCCTGATCTCGGATCGTCCTTTTCAATGATCTTGGCTGCATACTGTTTGGCCAATAATTCTTGTTTGGCTGCCCACTGATCCCAGGTATCAAGACCGTTGGGGCTGGAGCGATTCTTGGATCTCCGCGCCTGAATGCGCGCATTGGAGGCTTCCGATCTCGCGAGCTCTTTCTTGAGCTGGAATTCTGAAATCCGTGTTTCAATGTCTAACAAATCATCTCGGGCCTCGGCAATGAGCGCCTTGGGATCTTGAAGTTCTTCCGGAGCTTCTTCAACCGGAGCTCTCGTATGCGGAACCTCCTCTCTAAGCGCCTGTTCAATCTCTTTGACATCAAAATCAAATTCCTGACGGATGAAGTCTGGAAGATCCAGCGCTCTGATCCGGGAAGGCCCGGAGGCATGGGTAATCGCCATTCCCTCCCTTCATCAAGAAAGCTTCACCAGCTTCTCCGCACGCCCGGCGAGCTCAAGGTCGTGAGTAACCAAAAGAAGCGTGGCGCCTTGTTCCTTTTGAAGGTCGAAAAGAAGATCTGCGACTTTCGTGCCTGTCTCGGAGTCGAGCGCGCCCGTTGGTTCATCAGCGAGAAGAAGCCGCGGTTGATTGATGAGAGCACGGGCAACGGCAACCCGTTGCTTTTCTCCTCCAGATAGCTCAGCCGGGCGATGGGCCAGACGGTGACTGAGACCAACTCGATGGAGAAGTGCTTCCGCCCGTTTACGGGTTTCGACCTCGGGCTCTTCCCAAGCGCCGGCAAGACGGGGGACGAGAATGTTTTCCATCACCGTGAGCTGGGGAAGCAGGTGATGCTGCTGGAAAACAAAACCTAACTCGCGATTGCGAAAAACAGCCGCTTTCTGCTCATCAAAGTCCGCGATGTTCTCCCCCCCAATCACCACTTCCCCGGCAGTCGGCGGAAGCATCGCTCCGATCAGATTAAGCAGCGTTGTCTTTCCGCTTCCAGATGGCCCCACAATGGCCGCAGATTGCCCCGCGGACATCTCCAGATGAAAATCGCTCAGCACAGGCACACTTCCTCCCGGGGTTTCATAGCTGAGCGAAAGATGACGTATGGAAATCATGAGTTACTGGGTTTTGGAAATGTAGATATGGTCGCTTTCGCTTTTGGCCATCACAAAACCGACCTGCTTGGCCCGCTCTTTCAGCCGCGCGAAAGTTTTGGAACTTCCATGGTAGCGAAGGTAGGTTCGTCGGGAGTTCGCGGGAATCTGCTCCGTTGCGATAAAGACACGGTCTGTTCCGAAATCCAAATCCCAATCACTTTCCTCACATGGCTCCCAGCCTACGCTTTGCAAGAGACGGTAAAATTCTTCCCTCCCTTTCCCCCAGGGATGGGTAAAAGTCTGGGTCTTTTCCACCGCTGCGCTAGGTGGGGGGGTAGGCAATGACCGTGGGGGGAAAGGCAACGACCGTAATGCGCTTCCGGGGCCTCCGTGACGCTTCCGGGTCCAGGCCCGAAGACAAACTGAGAGCGCGGAGAGGGTCTTGAAAAGGACGTGAGCCCGATTCGAATGAAATCCTTCGGGAAGTCCTCGTTCCGGTTGGCGGTTCAACGCAAGTGTCTGATAAGCTCCCTGTCCCGCGGGCCCCGAGTAAATGACATCTCCGCTCTGCGCTCCTATCGCACTCCCCTGATAAACGACTCCCTGCCACCGGATACCTGCTTCACCGAACCGGTGCGGATGCTTTTGGAAAAGGAGCGCCTCCGCACGACCATATCCCATTTGTTGCTTGAGATAACTCCACGGGGTAGCCCGTCGATGATGCCAGACAAAGGAAGATCCGCAAAAACCCAGCGTGAATCCCTCGTCCCGCAGACGCCAGCAGAAGTCGACATCATCGCCGGCGGTCTCAAAGACCACATCGAAACCACCGATCTGATCAAACACCGATTTCTTCACCGACAAATGACAGCCAGGAAGGTGCTCCGCGAGGGTGTCGTTGAGCATGACATGGGTGGGTGCCCCGGGAGCGGCCGTGGTCAAGGCAAGCGAGAGCGATTTCGGCGGGGGGGGAAGATTTGGCCCCCCAATAGCCCCATGATCGGTCGCCTCGTAGGCTCGGGCGAGTTCACAAAGCCAATGAGGATCGACCACACAATCATCATCCGTGAAGGCCAGGATCTCACCTTTCGCTTGAGAAGCTCCATAGTTGCGTGCCGCCGAGAGCCCGGAGGGAGCCAAATGAAAAAGGTCAATCCCGGCACGCGCATTGAGAAGTTCTCGTGTGCCATCAGTTGATCCATCATTTACCACAATGGTCTGAAAATTTTCGTACTTTATCGCGGCAATGGAATCCAAACAAGCAGCTAAACGATCAACTCCATTCCGGGTGCAGACAATGACCGAAAAACGGGGCTTTATATCCACCTTCCGTTCCTGCCAATCAGAAATAGCCTCTAGCACTAGCTTCGCGGAACCATCACGGCGGGTGAGTCCAAAAGACCAATCGTCGACGGTGGATCCATTGTTCTTCCAGTGGTCAGACCATGCATACAGAGTGCACCCTGCTATCCCTGCTTCGTGACAAAGGGTCCATGCTTCCGGCAACAGGCGAGCTTGTTCTTCTTCAGCATTGCGCTCGGTGTCCAAGCCAAATTCCGTGATCAGAACCGGCCGATCGCCGGCAAGATGATGCAAGCGTGGAAGGTAATCTTTGAGAGCCTCGGGATCCTCAAGGTAGAGATTGAAGGCGGTGAAATCCGCATAAGTCGGCTCAAGATACTCGGTAGTCGGGAAGTTCGCGTAAGCCACCGGAAGATCAGGAGCAATGAGATGACTCGTCATGATCAGATGATCCAACTTGGCTCGGACCCGCGAAGGGCCCATCCACCGTGCCATATCACTCGGAATTTCATTTCCGACCAGAAGAGCACCCAGAGCGGGATGATCTCGATACCTCCTCAGCCAATCTTCCAACTCCTCTTGCGCCTTAGAAAAAATATTGGGCTCAGCAAAAAAATCACATCCATGGCCCCAGACATGAGTCGGGATCACGAGAAGGTTCTGGGTCTGTGCGAGGTCGAGAAATTTCTGCTCCGGTAGCCCATAAGTGCGAATGGCATGGAACCCGGCCCGCGAGATCCGGTTGAGCTCGATGACATCCACAAGCCCGCAATCATCGGGAAACGGCCCATAGGTTACCACCCTCAGAAAACACCGCTCCCCATCGAGTAGGAGGTGTTTTCCATCGACGGAAAGGCAGGGCATAAGAAGAGAATGGCGGGACGAGTTTTCAACACAAGATCAAGAAGCACCGAATCTTCGTCAAGCTCTGAGCCTTCCTGCTTAACCTTCAGCAACCGCACTCCCAGCGAGGTAGCCGGTAGTCCATGCGGCTTGAAAATTGAACCCCCCCGTGACACCATCGAGATCCAATACCTCGCCCGCAAAGTGCAAGCCCGGGACGGTTTTACTCTCCATTGTTTTGAGGTTCACATCCTGAAGTGGAACGCCTCCACAGGTGACAAATTCATCCTTGTTCAAGCTTTTTCCCAAGACTTGAAAGCGTGCTTCACAAAGTTGCTTGGAAAGCTCCCGGAAAGCCTCTCGGGGGAGGTTCGCCCACGTCGTTTCTTCAGCCACTCCCGCTGCTTCACAGAGCCGCTGCCAGAGCCGGCGCGTGACGCCATCGATCACCGATCGCTTAGATATTTTCCGCGCCCCGTGTTTGTCACGTTGGCGTTTGAAAATCCGAGCTAAATCCTCGGGGGATTGGTTTCCGGTCCAGTTGACTCGAAGTTCAAATTGATAATCGCTCTCCGCAAGTTTGCGCGCTCCCCAGGCCGAGGCTTTTAAGATCGCTGGTCCACTCAGTCCCCAGTGCGTGATGAGGATGGGACCCTCAGTTTTTAATTTCCCAATCGCGACCCCGCCACTGGGAACGGAAACTCCAGCAAGCCCGTCGAGACGAGCATCAGAGATTTTAAACGTAAAAAGCGAAGGCACCGCAGGATGCAGCTTTTGACGAAACCCTTCAGCCGGTACACGTGCGGGCTTGGTGCGGATTCCTCCCGTTGCCACCAGCACGCGCTTTGTCGTGATTGTTTCACCAGTACTGGTCGTGATTTGAAAGTCCTCCCCGACTTTCTCGATCCGCTCGACACCGCAGTTCGTTCGCCATTCCACCCCGGCCTTGCACGCTGCCGTGGTGAGGCAATCGATGATGGTTTGAGAGGAATCGGTCACAGGAAACATTCGCCCATCATCTTCCGTCTTCAACTCGACTCCCTGTGCCTCGAACCACGCGATGGTATCGCTCGGCTGAAAACGATGGAACGGTCCGAGCAGCGCCTTTTTCCCGCGTGGATAGTGATCTGCCAATGCTCGAGGCTCAAAGCAATGATGCGTCACATTGCATCGGCCTCCACCAGAAATCCGCACCTTGGTGAGCACTTCTTTCCCACGCTCAAGAATGAGGACATTGGAAACCCCGCGTTCCGCCGCAGTGATTGCCCCGTAAAATCCCGCCGCTCCTCCACCGATGACCACCAACTCGCGCACCGCTCTAGTGAAGCAGAAAACTTTCCCCGCGAGGAGAAGGATTTCTCATCGCGGGCATCAAATAGGCCGCTCACCCCCTTCCCCGGAGTGCTAGTTGATCTAGTTCCCCAGCTTGAGGCATACCATCTTGCCGTTGTTATTCCGCGCGAAGAGTCTTCCATCAGCATAAGCCGGAGCAGCCCAGCAAATCTTGGAAAGAATTTTGTGACGGCCGGTTTCTTGAAAGGAAGTTCCTGTGTCCTTGCCAAAAATGAGGTGACCAGTCTCGGAGAGAATGATAAGTTGATCGCCAGCCATCAACGTAGAAGCCCGTGTTCCGGGGATCTCGGCCGACCACTTCATCTTCCCGGTTTTCATGTCCATGCGGAAGGCTTTCGCGGCAATGTTTTTGTCCCCAAAGACTCCGACGATATCACCTTCTTTTGGAATCGCGTTTTGAAAAATCATCCGCAATTCGCGATCCCGGTGAAGGATTTTCGGTTGGTCCCCCGAAAGATCGAGCACCGCGTATCCCATGCCATAACCGGAAGCGATGTAGAGAAGGTTATTCTGGAAAACCGGACTGGTGGCATTGACGTCATAGGGCGTGCGCCACTCGAAATCGAAGAGGAACTCTCCTTTCTGATCGAGATCATAAGCCACGAGATTTCGACCATGAAACACGAAGGCAGTCTTTGCTCCGCGATACTTCGCAATCACCGGAGAGGGATATCCCGCGCGAGCTTGATGCGAGGACTTCCACTTCACCATTCCAGTCATTTTATCGAGTGCCACCAAAGCACTTCCTTTTCCACAAGGAGTCACGAGGAGCTGATCGCCATCAATGAGAGGCGCTCCGGAATAGCCCCAGCTCGGAGCCTTCCCATCAAGGTCATCCTCGATGTGCTTGGTCCAGCGTACCTTGCCTGTGGTGAGTTCGTAGCAGGTCAGTCGACCGCTCTTGGACATCGTGTAAACGCGATCATCTTCGATCGTCGGAGTCGCGCCCGGCCCGCCGGTGTAGAATTTTGGGGCCAGACTTTCCTGATAAGTATCTCTCCACTTTACCTTCCCGCTAGCAGCCTCGAAGCACCAGATTGTTTCCGTTTTTCCTGAGTTGCCAAGTGTGACTACCAAACCTTTGGAAACCGCAAACGATGAACATCCCCGCCCAAGATCCGCCTCCCAGAGAACTGTTGGCTTTTTTGTGAGGTCGATCTTTTCAGAAATCTTTCCGTTTTTCTCCGTACCAAGGTAGGTTGGCCAATCAGCAGCGCAGAAAGAAGCAGGGGCCAAGCTAACGAGGATAAACAAAAGAACAGTCTTCATCGAGGGCCACTGATAGCGTGTGAGAGCCAAGTTGCAACATCCTACGGAGGAATTTCATTTGCGAGCGTGGCCCCGAGCCATTAAGGGAATTCATGTTTATCAGGATTGGAATCTCCGCTTTGTTTCAACTCCTCCTCTCATCCTGCGCATGAGTTACCACTCCAGTCAAGGTGGTGGGCAAAGCCACAGGGGTTGCCATTAGCGTTACGGGAAAGACAGTGGGCGCCGGCTTTGACGCAAAACGCAACTGCAATGATCACGAGCAAGATTTTAAAAAGGAATAAAAGGTCGCGTAATATTGGTGTTATCCCTTTCGTTCCCTTAACCGGGGAAATTCGGAAAGAAGCTTTTCTTTCGAATTCCCATCTCGTTTTTATTCTGCACACTCGTTAACACGATGAAAATAATCCTTTTCCTCCTTCTCTTTCCCACCCTCCTTCTCGCTGCGGATCGTCCAAATATTCTTTGGATTGTCAGTGAGGATAACGCCTCTCATTGGCTCGGTTGCTACGGAAACAAGGAAGCACAAACACCCAACATTGATGCCCTTGCTGCCAAGAGCACGCGTTTCACCGCTGCTTACTCAAACGCACCTGTCTGCGCAGTGGCTCGTGCCACTCTACTCATGGGGCTCTACTCCCCTTCCCTAGGCACCCAGCACATGAGGAGCCGCCATAAGATTCCTGCCAATCTCACCCCCTATGTGACACATCTGCGCAAAGCTGGTTACTATACCTGCAACGCTTCGAAGACAGATTATAATTTTGAAGGAAACGACAAGGCCCTCTGGCATGAATGCTCATCGAAAGCACGATATGACAAACGACCCGATGGGGCTCCCTTCTTCGCAATTCGAAATCTGACGATTTCTCACGAGAGTAATCTCTTCCCGAATAAAATTGCCAAAAACCGTGAGAGAGGCCTCATTCCCAAAACACCCCGGCTAGATCCCGCCAAGCTTTTCCTTCCCCCCTACCTCCCGGACCTTCCCGAGATGCGTCATGACTTCGCAGTCTATCACGACACCATCACGGCTCTCGACAATGAGATTGGCGGTATTCTCGCCAAGCTCGAAAAGGATGGCCTTGCTGACGACACCATCATTTTTCACTACAGCGATCACGGTGGGCCGACCCCGCGTGGAAAACGTTATCTCCACGACACCGGAGTACGCGTTCCCATGATGGTGCACGTCCCGGAAAAGTGGAAGCATCTCAGCCCCTTTAAAAATGGGAGTATCTCAGACGAAATTGTTTCCTTTGTCGATCTCGCCCCAACGGTGCTTTCGCTCGCCGGTCTCGAGGATGATCCCAACATGCAGGGTCGTCCTTTCCTCGGACCCAACCGTGTAGAACCCAAAGATAATTACGCCTTCCTCTTTGCTGATCGCTTCGATGAAATCTACGGCTTGCGCCGTGGCATCACCACCGGTCGTTACAAATACGTCCGCCATTTTACTCCTCACGTCTGGGCCGCACCGTATTCCTTTTATCAATTCCAAATGGCATCCTGGCCTGCCTGGCACAAAGCTTGGAAAGAAGGGAAAGTGAAGGGCGTTCATGCCAGCCTTTGGGAAAATGACCAGCCTACTGAAGAGCTTTACGATACCGAAGCCGATCCTTGGGAGATCAAAAACCTTGCTAATGACCCGGCGCAGGCCACACGTCTCGCCAAAATGCGCAAGACCCTGCATTCCCATATGCTCCGCATCCGCGACACCGGGATCGTTCCAGAGCCTTTCTTCGATGTCATCCGCAAAGACCGTACTATTCGCGAAGCAATTCAAGATCCCACTTTCCCCTACCGTCGCCTCCTCGACCTCGCCTTTATGGCTTCCTCCAAGGATCCTTCCTACCAGCAAAACTACCAGAAGCTCAGTGCTGAAACCGATCCCCTCTTCCGCTATTGGGCTTTGAGCGGACTCGTGACCCTTGGTGACAAGGCAGGAAATTCTGAAGAGGTCATCGTCAAGGCACTCAAGGATCCGCTCGTACTGAATCAAATGCAAGCCGCTACGGCATTGCATCGGATTGGTCATCACCAAAGTGCCTTACAATTTCTTCAGACCCAGTTGGGAGCAGACCTTCCCGTTCCAGATCAGGCTATGATCGTGAATACCTTCATGCAATTGCGTGAAGTGAAAAAGATCCCCCAAACTTGGCTCAACAAATGGAGAGGTCAAAATTCCGGCGTCCTCCGTCTTGGTACTCTTGCTGAGAAAGTTGAAATGTTGAAGTAGTCCCTAGCCCGATAAGCTGTCTTGTTTCTCTTCTTCAAAAGTTAAATGTAAGCTTTTAAATTTAATTTAAATATTAGTATCATCTTATTTACCAAAGTATTAAATCTTTAGGTGTTGTTCCCGGGCGTTGAGAAGTATGAATGATCTTTTTTCTATTTCTTCTTCTTCTTCTTCTGACGAATAAGACCCTTATTTTTGAGTTCCACCTAGGGATGGCAAAGTTCCACGAGTGGAACAACTCGTGAGAAGAAATGAGCACAAGGTTCGAAAATGGGTAGGGAAATGGGAATGATCGAACTTAGTCGTGCTTTTTACCCTCATATTCACACAATTACCCACATGATGGCGGAGACGATAAATCAGTGTCCAGAGGATGAAAAGTGGATGGAAGAAGCTCTTCGAGAGGCCCGAAAAGGGATTGGCTTGACGTCTCCAAATCCTCCTGTTGGGGCTGTCATTGTGAGAGGAGGTCGAAAGTTGGCAGGAGGTTGGCATCGGAAAGCGGGCACCGATCATGCTGAAAGGGATGCCCTAGCAAAGCTGGCATCCGGTGAGGCGAGGGGAGCGACTATCTACGTCACGCTGGAACCCTGTAGTACGATTGGTCGTACTGGATCGTGCACCGCTGCGCTTATTGAGGCTGGAGTGGGTCGGGTGGTTTATGCTACTGATGATCCTAATCCTGATCATGTGGGCGGGGCACGGGAGCGTTTGGCAAGCGCGGGGATCGAAGTTTCAACCGGAGTGTTGAAGAATGAGGCGAGGAAGCTCATTCGCGGTTTTGCCATGGTGCAAACTGAGAGGCGTCCGTGGGTGATTGCCAAAACGGCGATTTCGCTCGACGGTAGGATCACAAGACCGCCTGGTGAAGGGCGATGGCTGACCAGCAAGGAGGCGCGGGAGCAAGTTCATTTTCTCCGTTTTGAATGTGATGCCATTATCACTTCTGGTGAAACCATACGTAAAGATGATCCTGCTCTAACCATCCGGGGTAAGGCATCAACAGATGCAAAGCAACAACCTGCTCGAGTGGTAATGACGAGAAAAGAAATAAAGTACGATAATTATCGTATGTTCACTGATGAGAGTCGAGACAAGAGTCAGATCCTGAAAAATATATCACCCGGTGATGTCTTGAAATCCTTGGCTCTTGATGGCCATAATACCGTTCTTTTAGAAAGTGGCGGCGAACTCATGGGCACTTTTTTAGATGAGGGATTGATCGATGAGTTTGTGATATTCTATGCCCCTTTATTAGGGGGAGGACCTGTCACAGGGTTTGGTGGACAGGGGGTATCAAGTTTGGCAAACCGCATTTCTTTAAAAAATACGAGCTTGGAACGATTTGGGCCCGATCTTTGTCTGAGGGGAGAGGTTGATCGAAATGGTCCGAAACCCTTGGAACGATAAAATTAATCTGTTTGTTTCTAAAACATTTGCGTCCAATGCTTTTCAAAGCGTCCCATTCCTATTTTTTTGTGACTTGCTTTAAACATATTTTTGTGGTGTCCCGGTGAGAAGAACCATCCTTTGTTAGCGGATTTCGGAGAAGCAGAGCCCATAAAAATGTTCTCACCCGCCCATCCCGTTCCCTCCTTGGCGGCGCGATCGCCGGGGGTGCGTTTTCCTGGCACGGGGGATTCGTGTGCAAAAAACCCAAGTCTATTCATATCCTCGGAGTGGCCGCGGCAAGCTTTACATAACTTGGGATCGATCACAAGAGCACTGAGACCTAAGAGAAGTCGCCATTCATTGACTTGGCGTGCTCCCTCTCGTTCATCATCGGGGATTTTGGCCTTCCGTGCGATGTCATTGTTTTTTGCTATGATGCGCAGACCATCTTTGGGCAACCCTCCAAGAGAGGTGACAATGTCTTTTTCTTTTTGGAGGACATTTGCTTTTGCTTCTTCTTGATCAGGGAGAACTGCAGCTTCCACGATTGCGTCTCGAAAGTCTGCGAGGGTGAGAACCATGAACCGCATCTTTTGGGTTTTGGGTCCGGTGCGACTGAGGAGCTCCTCGGTTGTGGGAAGAAGGAGCTTACGGAGTTCATCGACCGCTGGTTTTGAGACCTTGGGCAGTTCCTTTTTCATGGGCCCCACCCCCATCGCGTAGACTCGGAAAAAATCTTCGCGGTAGCCTTTGATCATTTTTTTGAGGTCTGTCTTCGCAGCTCCTGAAAACTGGGTTTTTGCTTCGGCTTCAAAAGTGGCGAGGTATTTGTCGCGGAGTTTGGGCCAGGTTTGGTCATACTCCTTGAGGAGAGCTGAGAGATTCTTGAGCTCCATTGTTTCCAGACTTTCCACGACTGGTTCGATTGAGGCTTCTGATTCCAGACAGGTTTGCAGACGAGCGAGAATTTCACTCACGACCCGTGGAGTGCCGGAAGCGAAGCCGGTAAGAAATAATAGAAGTAATAAAACACGCATGGGCTTAATGAGAACGATTCTAAAAGAGACCTCTCAGTTGAAGCCTTCTTTTTCAAGAATTATCACATTTCACGAATGTGATTTTATCTCGATGCTCATCCACGATTACGGCTGTGACTACGGCGTTGTTGTGAGTTGCTCGAGCAACGACGCTCGTAACGATGGTGCGGGCGGTGGTGATAACCTGATCGGTGATTTTGGGAGTGCTTGCAGGAGTGTCGGCTGAGGACACGGAAGTAGCGAAAGACTGGAGTTCCGCATCGGGCATGTCCGCCGAAGATCTTTTTTATCCGAAGGGCACAATCACAGCAGTGATGACCACTTTTGGAGGCGGAGGGATGGCCGACTCGCACGGGTCCTGCTTCGGCTGTGAAGCTGAAGCCCAAGGGTCCTAGGATGAGGCCGATAATGAAAATCGGGATAGTTTTCATATTCTTTCTTTTGGGTTGGCAGTGCGAGTTAGTGTGACGGCAGATTTGAGAAATCCATTCGATCATTTTCGGTAGTTTTCTCTTAGGGTTGGAAAAACCGAGTGCCTGATAGTTTTTAAAAGGGTTGGTGTCTCTTTGGTCTACAAATAGATCCCAAACAGATTTTGAAATTATAATGAATATTTTTCCCGAAAGGTGGTCTTATCCCAGTAAGCAAAAATTGATCCTACCCAAAAATGATGAACGGGGAAAGTTCCACAAATCAAAAGTCCAGGGCTCCAAAAGCTGTGGCCCAATCTGAATTAAGCGAAAGTCCTACTATCGATATTCAGAAGCGCCAATTCGAGAGCGCCTACGAAGCCTTCCGTGCGGGAAAAGAAGAGGGCTCAGTGAAAGCTCGCGAAGAGGCTCCCCATGTGAAAGGGGTTTTAGCTGAGGTAATTCACGATTTCGCATACAGTCTGGCTTATGGATCAAATTTTGCGGGTGCCTTTGCCAACGAGTTCGTTCCAAAGAATATCCGTGAAGTGATGGCCAAGGGAGCTGCCGCGAGGAGAGCAGCAGGGGTGAAAGCCCGGGAAAAAGCAGCCGCCGCCATTCGTCCCGAGGAATCTCCAGAAAAGCACGTTGTCGAGGCCGTCGTGGTAAATTCGTAATATTTGAACAAAATTGGTAAATCCTTACGTTTTATTTATAACAACATTGTTTGTTGTTGCGTGTGTGCTCAGCAGCGGTTTGCCCTTTGGGTGAGCCGCTGTTGTTTGCGGGGAAAAGCATTAAGTACGAATATATTCGTACTTAGTAAAAGAAAAGGGTTTTGAAATTGCATCCAGACTGGCCGCTGATACAGGGGGAGATCATCTATGCGATTCTCAGGGCCTTAACTTGAGGTCAAAACCCCCTCCAACCTCGATTTTACAAGGGCTGGCTGATATTTCAGAAAAGGGAGAAAAATAGCTAGTTTTTGGAGAACGGGATTGAAGAGCGGCGTTTTGAATCTTCAGAGGGTCTTGATGCGCTCGATCTTGTCATTTTTCGAGACTCTGCTAGGATGCGAGCCCTTCGCATGTATCTATATCCCAAAGAATACGATGTCCTTGTAATTGGTGCCGGCCACGCTGGAGTCGAAGCAGCATTGGCTGCTGCTCGTCTTGGATCCCGGGTTGCGGTGTTGACCCAGAATCTCGATACGATTGGGCAAATGAGCTGCAACCCTGCGATCGGAGGATTAGCAAAGGGGCACATGGTGCGTGAAATTGACGCACTTGGTGGAATGATGGCGGGCAATACGGATGCAACCGCGATCCAATGGCGGATGTTAAATGCGGGAAAGGGGCCCTCTGTTCGAGCTCCGCGAGCACAGTGCGACAAAAAGGCCTATCAGTTCCGAGCGAAACGTATCCTCGAAGGGACTCCGGGATTGGATCTCCACCAGGGAAATGTTGCCAAAGTTCTCGTTGAGAACGATACCGTCCAAGGAATTCAAACCTCTTTACAGATGGAGATTCGGGCAAAGGCGGTCATTCTCTCCGCCGGAACTTTCATGCGTGGCCTCATGCATGTTGGAATGAAAAATGAAAAGGGGGGCCGAATGGGTGATGCAACTTCGACTGTCTCCGAATCGCTCAAGGAGCTGGGGTTTGATATTGACCGGTTCAAGACCGGAACTCCTTGCCGTTTGAATGGGCGTAGTCTCGATTTTTCGAAATGCGATCGTCAGGATGGTGATACTCCGGCTCCTCTTTTTAGCTATTTTCCTGAACTGATTGAACGAGGCCCAAACGATTTGTTCACCCTGAATCACTGGTCCGAAGGCTCGTTCCACGTGGAACAAATACCCTGTTGGATGACATGGACCAACCCAGGGACTCACGATGTCATTCGCGATAATATTCACCAGTCGCCGATGTATTCAGGAAAGATTGAGGGAACGGGTCCGCGATATTGTCCTTCGATCGAAGATAAGGTGGTCAAGTTTGCTGATAAGGAGAGGCACCAAGTTTTCCTTGAGCCAGAGGGTCGCCACACCTTGGAGTATTATGTGAATGGAGTCTCGACCTCGCTTCCCTATGAGGTCCAACTTGAATTCCTACGCTCTATTGAAGGGCTTGAGAATTGCGAAATGATTCGTCCGGGATATGCCGTGGAGTATGATTACTGCCCTCCGACCCAACTGCACCGAACTCTCGAAACAAAAAATATTGCGGGTCTCTATTTTGCCGGACAAATCAACGGGACTTCTGGTTATGAGGAAGCCGCTGGTCAGGGGCTTTTGGCTGGAGCCAATGCAGCACTCAAGACGCAGGAAAGGGGAGAATTGGTTTTGGGTAGGGATGAAGCCTACCTCGGTGTTATGATTGATGACCTTGTGACAAAAGGCTGCACCGAACCCTACCGAATGTTTACCAGTCGTGCCGAATACCGTCTTCTCCTCAGGCAGGATAATGCCGATGAACGACTCGCTCCGCGAGCTGCGGACCTTGGCCTCCTGGACAAAGACAAAGCAGATCTTTTTAAATCCAAGAGAGAGAAGCTCACGGAGGGCCGGAAGTTTGTGAGGGCGATGACCCATGATCAGATCAAGTTGGATCATTGGTTCCGGCGCGGCGCTAATTCATGGAGCGATCTTCCCGAGCAAATTCTCTCGAAGTTCCATGTGGAACTTTGGCCGATATTGGAATCCGACTTTAAGTACGAAGGTCACATCCAGCGTCAGCAGATGGAGGTCGAGCGGTTTAAAAAGCAGGAGAATACCCGTCTTCCTGAACAAATCGACTATCAGGAGATTCAGGGAATGAAGAATGAAGCCCGTCAGCGGCTGAGCACGATTCGACCCGGAACCTTGGGCCAGGCTGCGCGAATCAGCGGCATTACCCCAGCAGACATCGCGCTCTTGGTGATTTACTTGAAGAAGATGGAGCGGTCATCTGCCCCGCTGGACACTCTTACTTGAGAACTCCAATCTGCCTTTGGGCCTCGTAGAGAACTACGGATACGGAGGTAGAGAGATTGAGTGATCGGGTTCCACCGTGATCACTTGCGATCATGGGAATCCGAATTCCGTCTTTACCCTTGGCCCATTCTTCGGGTAGACCTTTTGACTCAGGGCCAAAGACCAAAAAGTCATCCGCGCAAAACTCAGCGTCCCAAATGCTCCGATTTGCCTTGGTACTGAGCATCCAGAACCGGGCCTTTGGAAATGTCGCGGTCAGGGCTCCAAAGCTTTCCCAAACGTGAAGGTCGACATCCTTCCAGTAGTCCAAGCCTGCGCGCCGAACAGCTTTTTCGTCGAGAGAGAACCCGAGAGGTTTCACAAGATGAAGTGTTGAACCCGTAGCGAGAGCCAAGCGACCAGCAGCTCCAGCATTATGGGGAATCTCGGGAGAGAAAAGGACAATGTGCATATGGCCGAGTTGGAGCTTACCACCTTATATGGTAGGCTTTGGCATAATCAATGGAAGATCAAGGGGGGTATGCCTGACAACCCCTTTACCAGCTGAACCGGTGAATTAAGGTGTGCTTATAGGTCTCACCGGGTTTCAGCACCACCGTTGGAAAACTTTCTTGATTGGGGGAATTTGGAAAGGCACCGCTCTCGAGACAGAGGGCGCTTCGGTGAGGGTAGGCCACGCCCATCTTTCCTTCGGTTTTTCCATCGAGGAAATTCCCCCCATAGAATTGGATTCCCGGAGCATCAGTCAGAAGCTCCATGGTACGACCGGTTTTAGGGTCTTTGCAGGTGACTACCGAGCGAAGGCCCTCACCATTGAGAACCCAGCAGTGATCGTAACCCGCAGCTATCTTGAGAGGCTCGAAATCAGCCTCAACACGGTCGCCAATCGCCATGGGCTGGCGAAAATCCATTGGGGTGTTTTCCACACTAGCCAATTCGCCGGTTGGAATCAGTCCCTTGTCGGTAGGAAGGAAGCGCTCAGCCTTGATTTGTAAAAGGTGATCGTTGATCGAGGTCTCGCCGTCACCGGAGAGGTTCCAGTAGGAATGGTGGATGATATTGCAAAGGGTCGGGGCATCGGTGGTGGCCTCGCTTTCCCAGATGAGCTCATTGGAATCGGTGAGCCAGTAGGTCACGACCGCAGTAAGAGTTCCGGGATATCCCTCCTCACCATCCTTGGATACGTAGGTGAGCTTCACCCCGCGGGCTCCTGCTTTTTCGACGGGTTCGCCTCTCCAAACCACCTTGTCGAAACCCTTCACTCCGCCGTGCAGGTGACAGGGAATACCGTTTGGCTCGTTATTTT
Organism: Akkermansiaceae bacterium; assembly: GCA_049889835.1. Taxonomy (GTDB): domain Bacteria; phylum Verrucomicrobiota; class Verrucomicrobiia; order Verrucomicrobiales; family Akkermansiaceae; genus SW10. The sequence continues at coordinate 25,084 of JBMHCQ010000032.1, read as the reverse complement.
TGGCGAGCTGGTAGTCTTTCCCTCCGAGGGAGAATTTGCCGTCCTTGATGCGATTTCCATAGCGACCGACGGTAGCGCCGAAGTAACTGCCGCTCGCCTCCCAAGCCTCAAAGTCGTACTCGTCGTGCCCATGGGTGACATCGAGGGCCTCGCCACTTTGATCAGGCACATACAGTGAGATCAGAATGGCGCCATATTCAGAAATATTGGCTTCCATGCCTGCTTCGTTCTGGAGTTTGAAAAGTTGAACATCTTTGCCATCGGAGGTGGTTCCGAAGGGTTGGGCTTCTACGGGAAATAAATTGGTCACGGTATCTTCTTCTAGGTCTGAGTTTTTACAGGCCAAAAGGCCTAGGGAGAGTATGAGGAGGGAGAGTGGGTTGATGAGCTTCATTGGTGGAGCTTGCGGAATCCATCCTATCACCGTCAAGGATACGATTTTTGCAGGGCTTTGTTTCCAAGGCCATTTTCGGCGTGGCCAGCGGGATGGATTTTTGAGAAATACTCCCAGATGCGTGTTTTCTCCAATTTGAGCTGTCTGCTGCTGGTTTTTTTCGCGGCTGCTTGTCAGAAAGAGGATCCCGATCTTATTCCGCAAAAGATCGAGCTGCAGGAGCCTCTCATGGGGACACTTTTTCAGGTAACGACATTTGCCACCGATTTGCCACGGGCTCGAAAGATGATTCAGGAGGCGTTTGGAAAGGCGCACGAGATTGAAAAAATAGCGACGGACTACAATCCCCGGTCTGAACTCAATCGCCTCTGCGCTTCACCACCAAACACCCCGATGCCCGTGAGCAAGACTCTATTTGAGCTTTTGGAGATTGCCCACCGCACTGCGCACGCAACCAAAGGTGCCTACGATCCGACTCTCGGGCCTTTGACCCGATTGTGGCGGGAAAGTCTGAAAACACGGTCCCTTCCGTCTGAATTCCGATTGAAACAAGCCCGTTCCGCCTGTGGATATCACGCTCTTGTTCTCGATTCTGAGAAACAGACCGTCATTTTAAGAAAGAATGGCATGCAATTGGATCTCGGAGGAATTGCAAAGGGATATGCCGCAGATGTAATTTTCAATCACTTAAAGGATGCAGGTCTTTCCCAAACTCTGGTGGCTGCGGGGGGGGATTTGCGAATTGGTGAGGCACCACCAGAAAAAGATGGGTGGACGATCGGTCTGCGGACCTTTCATCTTACTCCTTCAAGTACGAAAACTTTAGTAGAATGTGCTGTTTCGACCTCGGGTGACCTTCACCAGAGCATCGAGATTGGCGGAATCCGCTACGCTCACCTCATTGACCCTCAAACAGGTTTGGGTCAGGCTTCGAGGGTCGCGGCCACGGTGATTGCACCCCTGGCGGTTCAGACGGATCCTCTGGCTACCGCAGCTTGTCTCCATCCCGACCCTCAAGAACTTCTCAAAGAATTCCCCGAAGCCTCTTTTCGTATTCTCACCGAGAGTGAGATGATTCCTCCGGTAAAAAATGGTGTTTTTTTGAACAACTAAACTTTTTGGATTCTGGGAACTCCATTTGAGCCACTCAAGGAACTGGTCCACGGATGACCCGCAGGTCGCAAAATAGAGAAGCTGCTTATTCGCAAAGCTGCTTGGAGAGGGCGCTCCTTAGCGCCAAATCCTCAAGCCACTCCTTCGCGAGCTCGTGGCCGGGATCCAATGCGAGGATCGATTCAAAAAATGAGCGCGCATCCTGATAACGTTGCTGCGAGACAAGATTCCCGGCGAGATGATAGAGCGAATCGAGATGCAGCTCTCCTCGGAGCTTTTCAGCTTCCCGTAGAAGATATTCGGCCTTTGACAGTTCTCCCTGACCGGTAGCCATTGCAGCGGCATTGAGAAGGTTTTCAGCATCATCGGGGCTGAGCTGATGAGCCTCACGAAAATACTTTTCCGCCACAAGAAACTGTCCGCGTGCGCGTGCGAGATTCCCGAATTGCGTCAGAAGCCCGGGCTGCGTTTTCTCGGCGGAGAGCTCCTCGGCCCGAGCAAGGATTTGCTCAGCTGTAGCGAGGTCCCCGAGTTCGATCAAATTTGCAGCATAGAGGATGAGTAGCGATCCCTCCTCCGGCTCCCTGGCCAGAATCTCCTCATAGAGAACACGAGCGGTGGCAAGTTGGTCACGGTCTTCAGCATCCTGAAGCTTTTCAAAGAGTGCGTCGGAATCAGCCATAGGTCAGGTCAAAGGATCAACATACAGTCGCCGTAGGAGTAGAAGCGGTAGTTTTTGGCGACGGCCTCACGGTAGGCTTCGAGGATGAGTTCGCGATTGGCAAAAGCCGAGACCAACATCATGAGGGTACTGCAAGGAAGATGAAAGTTGGTGAGGAGCGTATCGACGGCTTTCATCCGGTAGGGTGGATAGAGAAAGATGTCGGTGGCACCGGAGCATTCCTGAAAGTGGCGTTGGTCTTGGGCGAGATGTTCGAGAACGCGGGTGACGGTGGTGCCGACGGCGGCGATTTTGGGGGTGGCATTCATTTGCTGAGCGGCTTCGGCGGAGAGATGGTAGCGCTCGGAGTGCATGTCGTGATCACGGGGGTCCTCGGTTTTGACGGGACGGAAGGTACCGACTCCGACATGAAGGGTGAGAAAGGTGTGGTCGAGCTGGCCCAGAAGTTCAGGGGTGAAGTGGAGTCCGGCAGTGGGCGCGGCGATGGCTCCCTCTTCCCTGGCGTAAACTGTTTGATAGCGTTCTCGATCCTCGTTCTCGGGCTCACGGTCCATGTAGTGGGGGAGGGCGAGTTGGCCGACTTTATCAAGATCGGGCGGGTTGTCCCAGCGAATGAGTCGTTCGCCTTTGTCATTGGTTTCAATCACCGTTCCGATCGAGGAGGCGACCGCGACTCTTCTTCCCGGCTTCATTTTCTTTCCGGGGCGGACGAGGCACCACCAGTTGGAAGGATCAGGGGCGTCCGTGCGGACGAGTTCAATTTTACCATCGTTTGAAAACACCCGGGCCGGAATAACGCGGGTGTCATTGAGCACGAGAAGGTGGTCGGGTGGGAGAAGATCAGGGAAGTCGCGGAAGTGGTGATGCGCGATGCTGCCCGTTGCGCGATCAATGACCATCATGCGAGAAGCTGCGCGGTCCTCAAGGGGTCGCGAAGCGATGAGTTCCTCGGGGAGGTGGTAGTGAAAATCAGAGGTGCGCACGGCGGTTGGAATCATTGCCGGAGAAATGATGCGAGCAAACGTTTTTTGATTCGGTCATCAGAGGTGATTGGTCAACCTTTCACCCGATGAGCGAGAATCCCTACCTGACTCCACAGACCTCGGCCGCTCCCACTTCCCCCTTGCCACGCCATCCCGGGCAAGGGTCGCCGTATGGCCCCTATCGGAATACCGAACCATTGGCGATGACCTTGGTCGTGCTCTTCGGCCTTAATCTCCTCTTAGTCCTCTTCAACCTTGTCTGGTCCTTATATGAATTAAAGGCCGGAAGGACGGTGGGATTTCAGTATAACTCTCCGGAATATGAGGCGTATTCTCAAATGCACGTGTTGAGCACCCTGGGTCTTGGTGCAATCAATCTGCTCATTATTATTATCTGGTGTATTTGGATGAACAAAAGCTGTAAAAATGCCTGGTTGATCAACAGTCGTGACGGCGCAACCGCGCTTTATCGCGGCCGGGAAACCTTCACTCCGGGTTGGAGTGTCGGTTGGTATTTTATTCCGATCGCGAATCTATGGAAGCCCTATCAGGCCATGGCATGGATCCGGGACGCCTCCCAGAAATCACTCGGGCTTGCGATGGGAAAAAGAGTGGGTCTTTGGTGGGCTTTTTTTGTCTCAATGAAAATCACAGAGCGCATTGTGATGGGTTTTGGAAGACAGGCAGAGACACTCGAAGATATCCTCATGGTGAATCGTTTGATTGTGGTCTTAACCCCGGTGGACATCGCCGCCGCGGTATTTGCAATGTTGATGGCTTATCGAATGACGAAGATTCAAAAAGTGCGCGCTACTGAGTTAGGTCTGCGTTGATTCTTCTTGCTTTAAGCGTGCGGGACCTTCACTTCGCTTCCATGCAATTTGAAAACGTCACCGCGCTTGCCGAAGGGAATGTTTACTTCGATGGAAAAGTCATCTCCCACACCATACTCACGGAGTCGGGCGAACGCAAAACTCTCGGAGTGATCACTCCGGGTACCTATCACTTTGGCACCGAGGCTGCCGAACTGATGGAGATTGTGGGCGGGGAATGCTCCTACGTTCTGGACGGGACCGAGGAGAGCCACTCCGTCTCTGCCGGATCTTCATTCAATGTTCCGGCGAATTCAGGCTTCACGATCACGGTGACCGGAGACGCTTGTCATTACGTGTGCTCGTTTATGGAGTCCTAAAGGCTGGCTCGAAGACGATAAAACCTCTTTGTGCTGTTCATCGGGGTCACGAGTCTCACCGTGGTTTCAGTTCGTTCAAATTCACTGTCGGGCACGTGTTCCCAGCTTTGTTCGTCACTTGGATCTTCCGTGGACTCGAAAATGAGATTGGCTGTGCCAAGATAGGGGATTTCCCAGAGAAGAAGGACGTTATCGCCTGGTAATCTGCCGAAGTAGTGACCATCGAGCGTTTCCAAACGTTTCGCTTCATTGGGATCGAGATCGAGCGCGTATTCGAGGATGTTGGGGATCTCGTCATTATCCGGATCAGCGTTTGGACCTGAGATCGCGTCGTTGGTCGCATCCCCGCCGAGCCAGTTTAGTTCCCGCCACTCCTCGAAGAGCTCCTCGGGAGTGAGTTCCACGACCGGATCGGTGACGTTGATCGTCAGGGAGTAGGGAGGAGTTTGGTTCCCTCCTTGGTTAGGGCGTCTAAAACCCACGATGGTGACTTGATAGGTGCCCGGGACATTGATGGCGCCTGAAATTGTGCCTCCTCTTCCTGAGGGAACACCTTGTCCATTGAAGAAGATTTCATATCCGAAGGAGTAACTGGCTTCGGGTGGGAGACCATTGACTGCCGAGGAACCCGTGCCATACCTCGCACTATCAAATTCCCACTTGAACTCCTGGCCGGTCTCAAGGTTGAGGGGATTTTCCGACCCGGCCACGGGCATGATCATGGTGGTCTGACCGGTGAGCGTGTGCGTGCCGGCGAAGCTGGTGACAAGAGGAGTAGCGATCCGAAGGCTCGCCGGAGAGCTGAGTAGGGGAGCGAAGTGTTGGATAAAAGGAAGCCGTTGGCTCACCAGAGTCAGTGAAGTGCCGAGGTAGTGGGTGGTTTTTTGAAGAAGTATCGAAGTTTTCATGGAAAGAAGGGACGTTCGTTAAATAGGGTTAGTTACATCCGCAGCCGCCGCCGCCGATTCCGTTTCCGCCGTGGGAGGCTTCGCGGGAGTAATACATGTGATCAGCCATAGCGTCTCCGAGCGGGTCGCGATCAGGGGACATGACTTTCGTGGCGAGATAGCCCCGTTGATCCTGGGGCACAGTGGCGCAGGAGGAAAGGAGGACGAGAGGGACTAGGAGGAAGAGAAATTTCATGAGGAGAGAAGGTGTTGATGAATGTTACGCGAAAAGAGCGGGTCCTTGTCTGTTTGAATCAGCGCTTCGGCGTTGAGGGTGCGATCGATCTCCGCCATGCCTTCCTCTGCTCCGAGAATGCAGGCGCTGGTGGAGAGGATTCCCGCCGTGAGGCAATCGGAAGCCAGACAGGTTGCGGTAAGCACGTTTGTTTTGGCTGGTTGACCGCTACGGGGATCGATGATGTGGCCAAATTTTTCCCCCGTAATCGTGCGATAGCGGCGACCATTTCCGGAGGTTGCGATGGCGCGGTCTGTGATCGCGAGACGGTGAACAGCGGTGTCGAGCTCCCGGGCATTCTCAGCTCCGACAATCCAGTAAGGGCCGTGCGGAGGAGAACCAGCGACGGCAACATCGCGGCCCAGATCGACGAGGACGTTCATGATTCCAGATTGCTTTGCGAGTGTGAGGATTTGGTCAACAGCGTATTCCTTGCCAAATCCGCCAATTTCGAGAGCCATCCCAACCTCGGGAAGAAAAAGGGAACCCGCCCGGTGTTCAACAGAGGTCCAGTTGACGCTTTGCCGGACCTGTGAGAGTTCGTCGGCGGCGGGTAGAGTGTCCGTCCTGGCTGCTCGATCCCAGAGTTGGGTCAGTGGAAATGAGGTGGGGTCGATCATTCCGCGGGACTGCCGAAAGGTGTAATCGCAGAGCTGAATGATTTCATCCTGCGCTTCGGTGAGTTCGATCCGTTCTTTGCCAGCAGCGGCATTGATACGACAGAGCAGGGAGTCGGGCTTGAAGCGAGACCAGGTGTTTTCGAACTCCTTGATCCACTTGAGGGCTTCCGACCGGAATTCTTTGGCTGCGGAAATCTCATTGGTCCGAAACTGTACGAGACAGTTCGTACCAAGCGCCTTGAACTGGAGCTTGAACAATCCGGCAGTGAGGTCAGCGGCAGGCATTTCTAAAAGGTGTAGTTTGCTCCGACGGAAATGACATTGGCGGAAGGGAAAAAAATGTCGGGAGTGAGGTCCGAACGTCCCGACATATCGTAGCGCTCAAGTTGTAGATCGAGGCTGAGATTTTCGGAAGCTTCATAGGTGACCTTGACCCCATAGGTGGTGGCATCAAAAGCCGAGAGGCGATAATCCGGCGAGAAAAAGGGTGCTTCTCCCTGGTTGGCTTGAAAGCCTAGGAATTTGGCATCGTCCAGGGTGGGGGTATAGTATTCGGCGGCTGTTTGTTGATAGTAGCGGAAGTAGGGAGTGATGCTGAGTTTGTCAGTGACCTGTTGGATCCATTTGAGTTCGAAGGTGTGTCCGACCAAGCTCTCGCTGTTGGCGAAGAAGCGGTAGGATCCAGCAATGGCTGCCTTTTGAGAAGGGAGGTAATGACGGGCTGCCACCTTGGCGACCCATCGGTTCTGCGAACCCGGGCGATTCTCCCCGGCCTCGAAATGTTGGGTGGGCCCATTGGGGTCCGGGGTGAGAAGGACGGTTTGAGAAATCCCGCGATAAGGATCGGCAAGATAGCCCGTTGAGTGGCCGTAGGCGAGGGTGACATCGAGGATCGTGCGGGTGCTTAAGAGCTGGGAGATGCCAAAGCTGAGATCGAGCGAGTCTTTATTCTCATCTTCAAAGAGGAATCCCACCGCGCGCACCTTATCAAAGGCAGCCGATACTCCAGCGGAAACGGTAGTGTTGTTCTCGTTGAATTGGCTTTTCCACTTGAGGGAGACGGCATTGGAAAGGTAGTCACTCTCTTCGCTGCGAGCGTATTCAAAGGTGAGGGTATGATCATCGATTTCCTTCTCGAGGGTGATGACGGTGACGTAGCGCTCGTCCTCGATGTTGGTAAATTCCCAAGTGTCAGGGTCGTCCGGAAGATGGGTCCCGCGGGGGGTTTCTCCGCTTAAAGTGTCCACGGCCAGACGAAGCCCCAGAGTCCAGTCAATGAAGCTGTGCTCGTAGTCCAGATAATGCGACTGCACATCGACGCGCCCATTTTGTTCATCGTAATACTGATACTTGTAGCGGAGAACGTCCTGTCCCTCGCTCATCGAAGTCGTGGCGAGGATCGGGAGAGCAGGGAAAAGCTTACGGGGCATGGGTCGGATTGGCTCCATTAGTAGAGACTACACCGAGTGATCCGATATTCCAGCTTTCAGGTTTCAGAAAAAATGATTTTAGTTCGCGGCGACCCTGCGGATGTGGTTTCTTTTTCCCGTTATGAAACGCCGTTCATTTCTTCGAACCACCGCTGCCACTTCCCTTTTTGCCGGGACTGCCCAGACGCTGAGCGCTCTGGCAGCCGATGACAAATATCGCGCCAAGATTGGCTTGCAGCTCTACTCGGTTCGCAACGAGCTGAAGGAGGACACGGATGCCACGATCAAGGCACTTGTCGCAGCGGGCTATAAGCAGGGGGAGATGTATGGTTTTCCGAATTGTGAAAAAATGATCAAAGCCTCCCAAGAACACGGTCTTGAGCTTCATTCCACTCATTTCGATTGGGAAACAGCGGTGAATCCTTCTGATGAGGGCTTTTCGGATTTCAAAAAAGTTGTCGAGCAAGCAAAGGAGCTGAATCTCTCCCATCTCTGCGTGCCTTATCTCCACGACAAGGACCGCAAAACGCTCGATGGCTACAAACGCGTCGCCGGGAACCTGAACAAGGCGGCAGTGATTGCTAAAGAGGCTGGCCTTCAGCTTCAGTATCACAATCACGCCTTCGAATTTCAACCCATGGAGGGCTCAAGCGGCTACGGGGTGTTTATTAAGGAGTTTGCGCCTGAGATGAAATTCGAGATCGATGTCTTTTGGGTGCAAGCGGCGGGCCTCAATCCCGAGACCCTGATCAAGGTTCTCAGTGGTCGGGTCGCCCAGCTCCACCTCAAGGATCTCGCAAAAGGCATGGAGCTTCCCGTTTATAACGGAATGCCCAAAGAAGCCTTCAAGGAGTTGGGTCATGGTATGATCCCAATGGAGTCCATTATTGAGGCCGGGCGTCAGGCCGGGGTTGATTTTTGCCACGTCGAGCAGGATCACTCACCGAACCCGCTCGCCAGTGTCACCGAAAGTGTGAAGTATCTGAAGAGTCTCTAGGACTTCGTCCTTCTCAAATTTCTCGCGAATAGCGCCCGTTCTTCGGAAAAAGAGGAACGCGATGACACTTCTTGGTCAAAACAAAAAGGCCCGGGGGATAAAACCCGGACCATTTTACCAGAGATGGGGGACCTCTGAGATCATGTGAATGTTCAGACACCGTACTCTTGTTGGCTCCCTTACACTGGAGGGTGGCGCATCACTACTCGTCTTTACAGGGTCACGTAGGAAGACATGGTAAAGACGAATCTTAAAAGTTGTATAACAAAGGGACGCCGAAGTTTTGAAACTCGGAAGCAGATTTGGCGAACCCTTCTTGAGCATTGGTGCCTGACGACTGCCCGCTTTTGTGGTTCATTTTCAAACCCCAATCTCAACTACGCTCCTTTTGAAACTTTCCAAATTAATCTGCTCACTGCTTGGTCTTCTTTCTGTGACTCAAAGCGAGGGATTTACGCTGCGCGTCGATTTTAATCATTCCACCGGAAATACCCAAAGTGGCTGGCAGTCCATTTCTGCGGTAGACACGGCAGCGGGAGATTCGTGGTCGAAGAACTTCAGCGGTGGCATTTCCCTCGATGCGGATGTGTTGGGTGGGATCGTCCTGGATTCGCGCGACCGCAATTCCGGCAACGGAGGCGGTGGAGAGTCCAATATGTGGCGGGACTTCTTGTTTGCGAACGGAAGTTTCTCAAATGCTTCTGGGAGCGGAATTCGGCTGAGCCTCACCGGCTTGCAACCGAACACGGAATACCCGGTGAAGATTTGGGCCTTCGACACCTCATCGCCAAACCGAGCTGCTGACTGGAGTGGAGGAGGGTCAGCCACGGAGCGGCTTTTTATGGGCACGACGACTCCCTCGACTTTGAACGACAGTTTTGTGGAGATCAGCGTGATCACCGATGGATCGGGAGCCGTGACGATTGAGGGAATCGTTTCGGCGAACAATCCCAGTAGCTCGCATAACGTTTTCGTGAACGGTTTGGAAATCGGGAATCCGGTCGCGACCGATGGACCCACCGGCTTGGCTCTCTCAAACACCGTGGTCGCCAGCACCGCTCCGATTGGCACCACCGTTGGCATTTTGACTACCATCGATCCCACTCCGGGCGACTCCTTCACATACACGCTTGTGACCGGAGATGGCTCGAGCGACAATGCGCTGTTTGAAATCATCGGAAGCACCTTGCGAACGGATCGCGATCTCAGCGCCTTTCCGGGTGGGACGACGCTTCAGGCACGCGTGCGAACTACCGATGCGGCGGCTGGATTCTTTGAGCAGGCTTTTTTGATCGAAGTCGTCAATGACTCCGACAGCGATGGCCTCGATGACGACTGGGAGTTGACCTACTTTGCCAACCTCACCATCGCTACTGGCACCGGAAATAACGATGGTGACGCATTGAACAACCTTCAGGAACAAGCCGCCGGCACAAATCCCACTCTCACTGACACTGATGGCGATAATCTCTCTGACAGTGACGAGGTGAACACTCACGGTTCGAATCCTCTTATTGTCGATACCGATGGCGACGGACTGAATGACGATGTCGAAGTCTCCTCTGCAAACGGCTACGCCACCGACCCTACCGAGCAGGATACGGATCGCGACAACTTCAATGATGCTCTCGAAATTTCCGAAGGAACCGATCCCACCAATGCTTCAGACTTCCCCAACACGCTCATCCCGCTGCGCTTGAATGAAATCCTCACCCGCAATGTCACCGGGATCGATGACGGCTTTGGGAATCGCGAGGACTGGATCGAGATCTACAATCCGAACAGTCAGGCGGTGAACCTGGACGCCTACTACCTCACCGATAACGCAAACCTGAAAACGAAGTGGAACTTCCCCGCCGTAACCATTTCGGCGAACGGTTACCTTCTCGTTTTTGCTTCTGGAAAAGACACGGTTGATGGCAGTGGAAACCCACATACTAATTTCAATCTCGATGCGAACGGGGAGTATCTCGCGATTGTGCGTCCCGATGGCGTGACGGTGGATGATTCCTTCAATCCGACTTACCCCGAGCAGTTTTCCGACATCTCTTATGGCCCTCCTGCTAGCGGTGGAGCTCCCGTCTTTTTTCAAACCCGGACCCCGAAGGCAGCGAATTCCTCCGCGGCCTTTCCGGGCGTGGTGAAGGATACGAACTTCACCGTCGATCGCGGATTCTATGACACGCCCTTCGCGCTGACCATTTCCAGTGACACGCCGGGAGCGACGATCCGCTACACGCTCGATGGTTCGAAACCCAGTGCCTCGAGTGGTATCGTTTACAGCGGTCCGATCAACATCACGACTACCAGCACGGTGCGTGCAATCGCAACCCTTTCGGGATGGCTTCCAACAAATGTCGACTCACACACCTACATCTTCGTGGATGATGTGGTGCAGCAGGGAACGACCATCCCCGGTTGGCCGAACGATTGGGGGGTGGATAGTGAAGTCGGCCTCGTGCCCTCCGATTATGAAATGGATGATCGCGTAGTAAACAATACCAACGGCCTCGGCATTTACACCGTGCAGGAGGCTCTCCGCGATATTCCAACGGTGGCGATCTCGATGAATCAAGCCGACATCACGGGCGGAAGCGGAGGTGTTTTGACAAATCCAAAAGGCCGCTTCGAGCGTGAGTGCTCCATCGAATACATTCTTCCCGATGGCACCACTGGATTTCAGGAGGATTGTAAAATTGAGACCCAAGGGAACTCGAGTCGTCGGCCGGCGCGCATGCAGAAGCACTCGATGCGCCTCACCTTCAGCTCGACCGTCGGAATCCCAAAGCTGAACTACGATCTTTTCCCCGACTCCGATATCGATGAGTTCAACAAGCTCGTCCTCCGCGCCTGCTTCACCGATTCCTGGGCGCTCTCGTCCTGGAGTTCTTCGCGCTACCGACCGAATGATTCGCAATACACCCGCGATGTCTGGATGAAGGAGGCAATGACCGATATGGGACACGCGAGTGGTCATGGCAACTTCGTCCACCTCTATTACAACGGCGTTTACTTCGGAGTGCACAACCTCACCGAGCGTATCGAGGATGACTGGTATGCCGATCACATCGGCGGGGAAAAAGAAGACTGGCTCGTCAATAAGGACCTCACCACGCCACCTGCGCGTTGGAATACCATGATGGGAATCCTCAATGGTTCGATCACGAACAACTCCGTCTACGAGCAGTCAAAGGACTACCTCGATATGGAAAATTACATCGATTACATGTTCCTTCATTACCTCGCGGATGCCGAGGATTGGCCGGCGAAGAATGGCTACGCGGCAGCGAATGCGGTGAGTGGCGATGGCAAGTTCCGCTTCCAGGTTTGGGATCAGGAGATCGCCCTCGATAAGTATTCCTGGAATCGCTACTCCAGTGGATCGGGAGCGGGTGCCCCTATTCAGCGCCTCCGCCTCAACGAGGAATTCCGTATGCTGTTCGCGGACCGCGTTTACAAACACATGTTCCATGGCGGCGCGCTCAGCGAGACGGAATCACAGGATCGTTTCCTCAACATTTCAAATATGATCGACAAGGCGATCGTCGCCGAGTCCGCCCGCTGGGGGGATACTCAGGCCAACACGCCCTACGGAAATACCGCGAGCAGTTCGACCAATATTGACAGTGATCACTACCCGCCCACCATTAACAACCCGATCTACTTCACGCGCGAGCAGCACTGGATCGTCGAGCGGGATAATGTCATCAATAATTATATCCCCACCCTCCACGATCAAAGCGACAGCCGCTCGACCATCAATGAGCTTCGCGGAGTAAATCTCTATCCCTCCATTGATCCTCCCGAATACGCCCAACACGGTGGCGTGGTGCCGACCGGATTTGATCTTGGAGTGAGCGCAAACATCGGCGCTATTTACTTCACCACGGACGGCTCGGATCCGCGTGAAGTGGGCGGCGGAATCAATCCGAACGCAGGAATGATCACCGGTGGAAAGATCGTCGACTCTTTCCTCGATTTCGAAGCCACCGGATGGCGTTACCTCGATAACGCTGTAGCACAAAGTGATTCCAACATCGTGGTTGGCCACCCCAGCTACAATTCCAACGACTGGAAGCACCCCAACTATAATCCCGCCGGTTGGAAGACTGGGCAAGCGGCTCTCGGTTTCGGAGTAGTCGGTTCGCTGACGCTGAACGCGGCGGTCGCCCAGAACACTCCGCGTCATACGGTTTACTTCCGGAAGCAATTCAACGTCACCAATGCTGCTGATTACACGCAAGTCACCTTCGATATTATCCGCGACGATGGTGCGATCGTTTACCTCAATGGCAAGGAAGTGGGTCGTAGCAATATCACCGCAGGCACGAAATCGTTCTCTGATCTCGCGGTCAGTTCGAGTCCGGAGGATGAAGTCGTTGCCCTCGCCACTCTCACCTTGAGCCCTGGCGATCTTTTCGAAGGGACAAACACAATCGCGGTTGAAGTGCATCAGGCCAGCACCGGGAGTTCGGACCTCGGACTCGACCTCCGCGTGCGAGGGATCAAACCAAACAGCGGATCGAATTCAGTTATGCTGACTCAAACCGGAACCCTCAAAGCACGTGCGTTAAACGCTGGCGAATGGTCTGCTCTACAAAGTGCCGACTTCATTGTTGGCACGCCAGCCTCCGCCTCGAATCTCGTGGTCTCAGAGGTCTTCTACAACCCTATCGGCACTTCGGAGGAAACCGAGTGGATCGAGCTCATGAATATTTCTGGCGGCGTGATCGATCTCACCGACGTGTCTTTCCTCGGGCTCACCTATCAGTTCGCACCGGGCACCGTGCTCTCGGCGGGGCAGCGGATCGTCATCGTCAAAAATCAAACCGCCTTCGCTGCCGCCTACAACACGGCGGGAATCAACATTGCTCCCGGAGGCTTTACCGGAAGTTTGAGAAACAGCGGTGAAGAAATCGCAGTTCTCGATTCCACTGGGCTCACTGATATTCGCCGTTTCACTTATGATGATTCCGCTCCGTGGCCCACTGCCGCAGATGGTATGGGTTACTCACTCACCTTGATCTCGCCCATGGATCTCCCGGCTCACGGAGTCGGCACCAACTGGCGTTCCAGCGCGTTCCCCGGCGGAACTCCCGGAACAGGGGATGCCACCACCTTTACCGGAACAGCTACCAATGATTTGGATAACGATGGCCTGAACGCGCTCCTTGAATATGCCTTGGGGTCCAGTGAATTCACCCCGAGTCCCGAAGCCTTTCCTGATGTCTCGCTCACTTCGGACGGTACGAACGACTATCTTACCATTTCCTTCACGAGAAATCTGGCCGCCGATGATATTTCGATCGTCGTTCAGGTTTCTTCCGACCTCAACGTTTGGGATGATCTCGGAACGACCCTTCTTTCCGTCACTCCGAATGGTGATGGCACCGAAACAGTGACTTATCGTTCGCTCACGCTGACCTCGGCGGAACCCAAGGAGTTCATCCGGCTCTCCGTCAGCCAGTGATCAAGGAAGATGAGCATCGCAAGGGTTCAGAAAATTTCGGACCATGTCTACTGGATGCCTCCGGCGAAACCGGATCGGCCCTCGCTGTGTGCAGTTGTTGGCGAGGAAAAGGTTGCGCTGCTCGATAGCGGAGCCTCGTCCGCGCACGCACGAGAGTGTCTCGAGCAGCTCGCAGTTTTCGGTGTAGCCAATCCCGATTTCACCATCCTGACCCACGCACACTGGGACCACGTCTTTGGCGCGACCGAGATCGGAGCGCCGGTGATTGCACAGAAGCTGACTGCGGAGAAACTTATCGAAATGGCAACGCGAGATTGGTCCGATGAAGGGCTCGATGCGCAAGTGGCTCTTGGTTTGGAAAATGAGAAAAGTACGAAAGCCATCCGAGTTGAAGTCCCTTCACCCAGAGAAGTGAGGATTGCGCAAGCTGAGATCACTTTTGAAGACTCTTACCTTCTTGATCTGGGATCAGTCCGCTGTGAGATCCGGCATATCGGTGGAGACCACGCCGCGGATTCTTCGGTGATCTTCGTCGAGCCTGATCGTGTGTTCTTTTTGGGCGACAGCTTGTGCAGTGATTTTTACACTTCACGTCCACGCTACTCGGTGGAAAAGCTCGGGCCACTTTTGGACAAGGTTGAGGAGTTCGAAGCAGACCATTTTATTGAAGGTCATGAAGAGAAGGTGATTTCACCGGGAGATTTTCAAGAAGAAGTCGCGCTGATGCGTTCTGCCATCGAGATCGTTTCAGAATCCGGCCCGGATCGACAAGCGGCGCTTTCCGTGTTTCAGAGAAACCATGGTCAGGATCCTGATGAAGACATGGCGTTTTACTTGCGAGCGCTCTGCGAGAATGAACCGAATTGAAAAAACGCGATTGAAAAAAACCAAAATGGCACCAAAATGGTTCCATGAACGTAACCCTCAAAGAATTCCCGCCCGAGTTGCATTCTCGCCTCAAACAAAGCGCAGAAGAGAACGGGCGGAGCTTGAACCGGCAGATCATTCATCTCTTGAATCGGCTCACTTTTCCGCAAAAGGCGAGCGAAACTGATTTGCTGAAGCGAATTGTTACCAATCGAGAAGGGATGGTGGGTGGAATCGATCAGGATTTTCTGGATCAAGCCAAAAAGGAAGGACGGGCGTGATCGTTGTTGATACTAATGTCATCGCTTACCTTCTGATCGCAGGGACCTTTACAAAAGACGCTCAGGCCCTCCGAGTCAGTGAACCAGAGTGGGTGGCGCCGCGATTGTGGCTCGATGAATTTCTCAACATCCTCGCGACGTCTGAGCGAAATGACCTAATGACCAGGGCGGCGGCTGACCAAACCCTCGCCTTGGCTTGTGAGCTGATGGAGGACTGTAGCTACGACCTTCCGGCTCAGAGAATTCTGGCAACCGCACGGCGCACCTCCTGCACGGCTTACGATAGCCAATATGTCTGCTTGGCCGAGGATCTTGGGGTGAAGCTCTACACCTACGACAAGCGGGTCCTCACCAACTGTCCGGACATTGCTCAGAAGCCTCCCAAAACTGATCACTGTAATCCGGAAGAGGGGGCCTCTCAATTCGACTGACGTTTGACTCGAATACGGACAAAGACCTTCGTTGGTGATGCGGTTGAGAAAGTGGCATGCACAAGGTCTTGAGTGGGAGCGATGGGACTGACGGTGATGCTCGGATTGGAAACCGAAGTCCAGTTGATCAAGTCAGTGGTGACTTCGATTTCAGGAAGATCATCGGGGAGGTTCTTGGAACGAGGAAAAGTCAGCGTGAGAGTTTCGTCCCCGTTTGGAAGGAGTTCGAGATGGTTAGAGGGGTTGCTGGAGTAGGGATCGTTCCCAAGAAAACGTTCGAGCGCATTGGAGGTGCCATCCTGATCGGTATCGATGCGATCAAAACTCGGGATCAGGTGGAGCAGGGGAACGCCTTCGCGACCGGAGGAATGAATCAAGGCGATTTCCTCGGGAGGAAGTGCTGTTGTGAAAATGGCGGCCTCGGCCAGCTGGCCGTCGAAGTATCGTTCGGCGAGGTTTCGATCTCTTCCGAATTGCCAGGTGGAAACATCGACCGCCGGGCCAGTGACTGGTTGCCGGGCGATTTCGTTCCCGTCGAGATAGAGAACCTTCTGTGAACCGGTCCACACGCCGGCGAGGTGATGCCAGCCGCTCTCTGCATTGACAACATTTCCGGTGACGGACAAGCCGCCTCCGTGACCGCGGAAATCGATCCCGTTGGTTTGGCTGACGGTGTCGTAGAAAAAGTTGAGCGCCCAATATTGCAGTGAGCCCTCCGCTGTGCCCATCACGCCATAGTATCCCCGGGTGTTTGGGAAGGCGCGACCGTCATGGTCGATATCAGGATTGATCCAAAGGGAAAGAGTGAGAGCGCCTGCGCCATCTCCTTGGTTCGACCCCGAGCTGGTATTCATGGATTCGCCACTGCCGAAGTAGTTCGGGCGTGCGCCATTCACGAAGTTGCCATCGAGATCGAGCGCATTTCCGGAAAGGCTAGGCAGCCATTCATCTCCTTCCATCCTCGATCCCAAGGCATCATTTCCACTGATGAGTTCATGGGCTCGGGTTCCGCTTGTGTTGTCGAAAGGCCAATAGGCAATGGGATCGACACTGAGAGTCGGTCCGGAACCTGGCACGGAGTTTCCGACGGTAAACTGCCAAAGCTCGCCCTCTCCAATCAGACCACCGTCTTCGTCATAAGCATCGACACTCCAGTAGTAAGTGGTGTCTTCAAGACTACCGGGCGTAAATGCCGACCCTTGCACCTCACCTTTCAAAGCGGTGGGCAGCCGGTTCAAAACCTCGGCTTGGTCCGTGCTGAGATAGACACGATGGAATGACGCCTCGAATACCGGTGCCCAGTAGAGAGCACTGGGCTCCCGCACAAAGTGCGTGAAGCCGTCTGGAGGAACAGGCCGGGTTGGTTGGTCTAGATCGAGTCTTCCGATCAGCTCCCAGGGGATGCGTTGGAACCCTGGGATGTCATAGGCGGGTGAATCTTCCTGAAGAGCAAGGCAGCAGTTTTCTTCGTCGTAAAACTTCGGATCGACATTTTGAAGCGAGCCGGGGGCGAACTCGTAGTAGGGAATTCCGCTTCCCGCGGTGTAGGTGCCCGAAAGCCAGGTCAGGTCAGAGGAGACTTTTCCAAAGGTGTGCCGGAACTGGGCAAAGCTGGGAGCGTTGCAATCTGTTGGAATTTGCCGAAGGTGAGGAAAGGCTTCGTGCCATGCCGAGCCGGGAAGGTGGGCGTTGAAGGGCGCGATGTCTTCCAGAAGTTCGCAGCTGCGATCAGCCGGAGCATCGATGGCCCAGTAGACAGGACCGCTGCGGGCGGTGATGTTGTTTTTGTATTCCACATCCCGTGCCCAGTTGTTGAGCCAGACACGGTCGTCCACCTTGTAGGCGATGTTGCCTTCGGTCAGAGCTCCGCTGGCACCGAAGTCGAAGTAGAGAGCACGAACCCCGTGGCCGCCATAGTGGCCGGGGAGATTGGTGCGGGAGATCTCGCGGAACTCGTTATGCCTGAAAACGCTGCCCTGCAAACCACCCCACCAGCCCACGGTGTAGATTGCGGCGCAGTCGTCGGCTTCGGTAGCGCAGCGGAAGAAGCGATTCGTTTCCACGGTGGTGAGGTTCGAGTTGAAGATGCAAAGGCCGACGTGCTTCGTGTTCTCAAAGCGGTTGTGAGCGATACGGAGCCCGCACACCTGACTGACCCAGACCGGGGGTGCATAGGTGAGCCCGGTTTTCCACCGGCCGGTTCCCAAAAAGTGATTGTTCAAGAGTTGGATATTGGCTGGGAGAAGCTGTGATCGGTCTCCATTGCTGGCGACGAGCAGGCCGGTCGCACCCAAGGCCTCGAACTGGCAATTCTGAATCGTGAGGTCGGTCGAGTTTGAAATGGAGAGTCCGATCTCGCCAGAATTTCGGAACGTGCAACCGTCGAAGATAACCTGGTCGCTCGACCACACTCGTGAGATCCGGTCGTTGAAAAGTTCAAAGGTGAGATTCTCGAAGCGGAGGTGGGCTGCTCCTCTGATGTCGAACGCATGCTGGCCGGGCGCACCATACGTGGAGAGCAGGGATTCACCGACCGCGACATCGGAAGGAGGCCAAAAGTAAAGCACCTGGTTGGCCCGATCGAGGTAGTATTCTCCGGGTTGGTCGATCTCCTCGAGAAGGTTGAACGCGGACCAAGCCTTGTTGTGTCCGGCTCCTCGCCCCGATGGGTTCTCGGTGAGATGAATGGTCCGGTTTGTGGTGTCGATTTCACGGATCGGAATGATTTCGGAAAAGTAACCGGTCGAGAACTGTCCCCGGACGTAGGGATCGGGAGCATTGGCCCAACGTTCCGGCCGGTCTCCCAGATAGGTGAAAAAGTCATCTCCCCGGGGTGAGCGAGTCACCTCGTGTTTGCCATCGTTTGGCCAGCGTCCGAGCTCCATGATTTCTTCATTGAAACTGAGTTCGACGAGTTGATGACTGGTTTGATTGGCATTGGGCTCGCCGAAGTCAGAGAGTTCGTAGGGCGAGAGATCCATGCTCAACACCTGACCGCGAGCGAGAGGATCAATGCGCGGCCATGCTGGATCGTCGCTGGTCACTTCCATGTAGTCATCCGGCTCTAGCAAGAGGCCGCCCATGAATCTTGCTTCCTCACCGGGGAAAGACCGGTAGGTGATCGGGCGGCCCGGTTGACCGGAATCGAGCCCGTCGAACACCGTCATTTGGTTCAGGTAGTAGTTGCCTCCCCTGAAGTTCACCACCGTGCCGCCTTCTGGAAGAGCAGAGAGCGGATTGAATTCTCGGATTCTCGAACGCGCCCCGGTGAGAGTCGCGAGGGGCTCCTCGAAGGTTCCTGGATGCGAGTCATCACCATCTGGTGCCACGAATAATTCCGCAATCGGTTGGGGAAGGTTAGGGAGTTGTTCCTCTGGAATCGCACGCAGAGTCAGCGAGTCGATACGAGGTTGGTCGCTTCCTGTTCCAGTGTTGTCGAGGAGCAGCTTCAGTTTGACTTCGCTGGGGGCGGAGGTCAGCGGGTGGGCAAATTGAATGGTCTGAAACTGATTGGCGGTCGGCGTAAAGAGGGAAAGAGGAGGGAGAGTGTGCTCGATGTCATCGATCACAAAAGTCGGGCTGATTTTTACGTCCATTCCATTCTGTTCCCCTGCAAGAAGGAAGCTCAGCTCCAGAAGGTCGCCGACTTCAAGATCGAGGGAGGAGACATCAACTGTATCGGACGTCATCTCCATTGCTGATGCCGTGTTGACGAACGCGTAGCTTTCGCCGTGATGGGCATTTCTCGTGGGGTCGATTCCCACATAACCAGCAATCCAACGAATCTCCCAACCGGGAATCTCGAAGGATCCCCCGGAGTTGATTGCACGCCGTCCATTGACGGGTCCGGTGATGGGAGCACTGTGCGGATTGAGAACTTCGAAGGAACCATTCCCATGCTCTGCGTTCAGAAGAACCGTTTGAGCGTGGAGACTACTGACTGGGAATCCAAAAACAACGGCCCAGAGGAATCTAGGGATGGATAAGGAGCACGTCATACAACTGAGATAGAAACCGCTTTTTGCCAGAGTATCGCTCTGACAGTTTTTAGTCCATGCACCTTTCGTTAATCTTCCTCATCCTTCTCCTCCCACTTTCCGCGCAGATCAATCCGGATGATAACCGGAACCCTCGTAAGAACAATGAGACTGATGGGCGGAATCGAAAGATCGAGAAAAAGGCGCCTAAGAAGGATCCCGAGCTTGCGAACTACTACATCAATCTCAAGACCTCTCCGCGTCCGGAGTTGGTTGAACCGGTACAGACGACCTTACCGTTGAAGCTAGAGGCAGGGAACCGGATCGCATTGATTGGGAACCTGCTCCTTGATGCGGAGCGACGCAACGGTCATCTCGAAACTCTCATTCACCAGCAGCATCCACAGCATGAGCTAACGGTCCGAAATCTTGCCTGGCCGGCGGATGAGATTGACCTCATGCCGAGACCCGACAACTTTGGCGATCTCGATCAGCATCTTCATTTTTTTAAAGCCGATGTCATCATCGCTGCCTATGGATTCAATGAATCCTTTGCGGGCAAAGGGGCACTTCGGGAGTTCAGGGAGCGCTTTCAGAAATTCGCCACTCACCTTAAGACGCATGCTTACAACGGGAGGTCCGCACCCAAGGTGGTTTTTCTTTCTCCAGTCGCCAATGAGGAGGTTCCGCATGCGGATGTTGTTCAAACCAATTCCAATCTTCGCGCTTATACCGCCACGATGAAAGAGGTGTGTGCCGCTGAGAAAGTGGGGTTTGTGGATGTTTTCTCGTTTGTGGTGCCAAAACATTCCACCATCGATGGTCATGCTCTGAACCAGGCCGGTCACGCGCACTTTGCACAAGTGGCCTTCCAGGAGCTCTTTCAAAGAGACGCGACGGTGATCAACGAAGAACTCCGCGAACTTGTGGTCGATAAGGCTTCCCAGTTCTTCTACCGCTATCGCCCTCTCAACACTTTTTACTACACCGGAGCGCGGAATAAATCATACGGCTACCTCGACTTCCTCCCTGCGATGCGCAACTTCGATCTCATGGTCGGAAACCGTGATCGCGCGATTCACCAAACCGCTGCCAGCGGGAAAAAAGTCCTACCTGATGACTCGAATCTGCCAGAGCTTGACGAGGTTCTCCTCTCACGCGGCGCGAATAAATTCCTCTCACCGGCCGAGGAGCAAGCGGCTTTCAAAGTGGACCCGCGATTCGAGGTCAACTGCTTTGCCTCCGAAGAAGACTTCCCGGAGATGGCCTGTCCGATCGCGATGCGCTGGGACGCGCAAGGTCGGCTCTGGGTGTCGACTTCGGCTACCTACCCCCACGTCTATCCCGGTCAGAAGCCGAGCGATAAGATCATTATTCTCGAGGATACCGACCAAGACGGAAAAGCCGACAAGTGCACCACCTGGGCGGACGATCTGCACGTTCCGCTTTCTTTCGTTCTCGATGGAAAGGGTGGCGTTTATTGCTCCGAGCAACCTCACCTTACCCATCTGACGGATCGCGATGGCGATGGAAAGATGGATCATCGGGAGATTCTTTTCACGGGTTTCGGTTGCGAGGATTCCCACCACTCCCTCCATGACTTCACCTGGACGCCGGGGGGCGATCTTCTCTTTCGTGAGTCCATCTTCCATCACTCCCAGGTCGAGACCGTGTATGGCCCCATCCGCGCACGGAATTCCTCGTGGTTCCTCTACACTCCCTCAAAGAAGAAACTCATGGCCTTCGGGGCTTACCCAAACACTAACCCGTGGGGAGTGGCCTTTGATCAATGGGGAAATCACGTCGCGTCCCACCCCATTTTCGCGTCGACCTTTCATGCCGCTAATCCTCCTTATCCGCGCGAGTTTACTGCAGGGAATGGCTACAAGCAGGAGAAAGGGCAGCACGCTCCGGCGACCGGAATGCAAGCATACTCCGGGACCTGCGGGCATGATTTTGTCTGCCACGATATCTGGCCTGCAGAGATGCAAGGCGGTTTTATCAAGGCCCGCTATAAGCCGACCAATAAAATCGAATTTCACACCTGGAATGAAGAGGAAGACCACTTCGCGGAGAAGTTTCAGTTCGACCTCATCTTCTCGAGCAATTTGTCCTTCATTCCCGTCGACCTAAACTTCGGTCCGCGTGGTGAGCTCTTCATCTGCGACTGGTATAACCCGGTCAAAGGCCACGCTCAGTATTCCCTCCGCGATCCTCGGCGGGACCGAAAAGCCGGCCGCATCTGGCGGGTCATCCCGAAGGGCGCGGAACTTCCCGCCGCTCCTAAAATTGCCGGGGCGAGCGTCGAAGAGCTTCTTGATCATTTGAAATCGACCCACATCCGCACCCGCTACCGCACCAAGATTCGTCTGCGTTCTCTTGATCCTCAGGTGGTGTCGAGCCAGCTCAAGGCTTGGATCGAAAAACAGGACGATGAGCATGCGCTTCTCGAAGCCCTTTGGCTTCAGCAATCGCTCCGGCACATCGATCCCGATTTGCTTGGAAAGCTTCTCCATTCCAAAGATCATCGCATCGCGGCCGCTGCCTTCGGTCCCTTGCGCTTTCTTAAGGCTTCCAGCCCGGTGTTGAAAAAGTATCTCGCACATGGAGTCACTCATCCATCCCAGCATGTGCGTCGGGAAGCGGTTCTCTGTGCCTCCTACCTTCTGTCTTCCGAGAGCAATCCTGCTGAAAAGAATGATCAGTTTGTCCTGCCGGCCAAGCAACGTCAGACCGTTTTTGAGGCCCTTCTTCCCATCCTCGATCAACCTGCTGGCGTTCATCTGTCCTACGCCATCACCAGCGCTTTTCACTCGGCGGCGTTGAAGCCGCATTGGTATCCCGACACCGCTGAGAAGCTCAAGAAATTCGGCCCTCCCCAAAAGAAAAAGCGTGACCCCCGTTCCAACGCGGAGAAGAAATTCGATCGTCAGAAGAATCTCGTCACCGTCAAGATAGGGACCATCCCGGCCCGGCTTCTCTACACGAAAAACAAGTTCACCGTCACTGCTGGACAGCCGGTGAAGCTCGTCTTTTCCAATCCCGATGCTACCGAACACAACCTCCTCATCCTCGCCAAGAACACTCCGATTCAAGAAATCGGCGAGGCCGCAAACGCGATGGCGCGTGATCCAGAAGCGGCCAAGAAACACTACATCCCGGATGACGAACGCATTATCCACACTTCCCGCATGTTGAAGAAAGGGCAGTCGCAAACCCTCCGTTTCAAAGCGCCCTCGGAGCCTGGCACCTATCCCTATGTCTGCACCTTCCCCGGTCACTGGACCATCATGAATGGCACAATGACAGTGCGTGCGAAGAAGTGAGGTTTCGACGATCTCGCTCGCCAACACTTCCACCGCAGATCATTCTTGCCTCATGTTTAAAACGCTCGTTTTTCTACCATTCGCCTTGGGTTCTGTTCTCTGCGCTGGAGAGCCGGTCAAATTGTTTAATGGCAAGGATCTCAAGGGATGGCATGCCGATGTGCCGAAGGCCGATACCAATGAGGATATTTCTCCAAGTTTTATCGTACGCGATGGCAAGCTCGTCAGTCTCGGGACACCACGAGGCCATCTCATCACGGACAAGGCGTTTCAAGACTATCGACTTGAGCTAGAATATCGCTTTGCCGGGAAGCCCGGGAATTGTGGTGTGCTTGTTCATTCCTCAACTCCACGCGCTCTTTACAAAATGTTCCCCGCCTCTATCGAGGTGCAAATGCATCATCAAAATGCGGGCGATTTTTGGTGCATTGCCGAAAATATCGAGGTTCCCGATATGAAGAAACGCCGCCCTCACAGAGAGGGGCAAAAGTTCGGCGGGGCAAACGGCGATGCGCGACGGATTCTCAACCTCACTGATGATTCCGAGAGGGCGGTGGGCGAGTGGAATAAAATGAAGATCGAATGCCTCGGCAATGAGGTCAAGGTTTGGGTCAATGGCGATCTCGTCAACCACGGCACAAACTGCACCGTTTCCAAAGGTCAGATCGCCTTGCAAGCGGAAGGCTCGGAGGTCGAGTTCAAGGGACTCGTGCTCACTCCTCTCAAGAATAAGTAAGATGAGCCGCGCTCTACCCAACTCGACCGGACCGGTCGTCACCCTCGAAGCCAAAACGATAGCCGAGGGTCTGGCCGCCTCCCGTGCCACCGATCGCAAGCGTATGATCCTCCCGATCCAGCGGACGCAGGAAGCGCAGGTTCAGCGGATTGTTAATTTTCTCCAGCCGGGCACATACATCCGCCCGCATTGCCATCCCCTTCCACACGCCACCGAGTCAGTGTGCCTGATTCAGGGAGCGTTGGAGATTTTAATCTTCTCGGAGGGAGGAGAGGTGATTGCTCGACATCATTTGCGGGAAACGGGCAACCGTCTCATCGATCTCGAACCCGGCACCTGGCATGGCATGATCGTGCATGGTGAAGACACGGTGGTCTTCGAAAGCAAGCGGGGACCTTACGATGCCGAGACCGATAAAATCTTCGCCCCCTGGAGCCCTGAGGAAGGGGACGAACGTGTCGGTGAATTTCTCGAATCTCTCAGAGCGTAGAACTAACCCTTCGGTCCAACGAACTCGACAAAGTTTCCGTCTGGATCCTTCACGATGGTGAGGAAGGCCTTGCCTCCGGGCAGTGCGACTGGGCCCTTAGCCAGGATGGGAACGCCAGCCTTTTTGAGTCGTGCCTGCACCGCGTTCATATTGGTCACGTGGAGAGTGAGGTAGCGGAAACCGAGGTTACTCGGGACGTAAGTTTGGTCGGACTTCTTGGGCGTTCCGGCGGGCTGCATGAGCTTGAGAGTCGTGGCGCCCTTGCCCTTGCCGAGTGAAAGCTTCTTGATCGTCAGCGGCGTGCCATCGGTGAGGCCGGAATCTTTCGTGATCTGCTCGTTGACGCTGAACTCACCTGTCGGGGTGAAGCCGCAAGCATGGGTGTAGAACTTGAGGGACTTCTCTAAATTAGAAACCACCATCCCGAGATCAATCGTCGGCGTGCGGACCTCGAGAGGCTTGTGCTCGCCATGATGCTCGGCGTGCAGAAGAGGGGAAACGGCGAAAAGAAGAGAAGCAGCAAAGACGGTAATTTTCATAGCGCCGCAGTGTGGCAGCGCTGAGGTGAGGTGGCGAGGAAGAAGAGCGCATCCACAGCTCCTTGGGCTATCGAACTCCACAGGAGTTCGCGGCATTCGGAAATCCTCCGTTGCGGGCTACGCCCTCCACTTCGCCTTCCCGAATGATCCAACCAATCTTACCCAACAACAAAAACCAAAAACTTGCTAAATCTACAGTCTAGAACTGTCCAGTTTGCGGGGTCAGGCCAGGGTTATAATCGTCATTGGGGATGATTTGGAGGAAGGAGAGGATTGTTCCGGAGGGGGCCGCGACGAGTTTGAGCTCGTTGAGCAAATCGGTCTTGCGGAAGATGGCGAAGGGAGGGACGGGATTGTGTGAATTTATCACATGG
>JBMHCQ010000031.1:0-191060 GCA_049889835.1 Akkermansiaceae bacterium | reverse complement strand
ACGAGTTCGTCGGGGCCGCGCCAGTCCTTCAGGTTGAAGGGGGGATTGGCCATGATGTAGTCGGCCTTGAGGTCGGGGTGTTGATCCTTGAAGAAGGTGTCGGCGGGGACTTCGCCGAGGTTGGCGGAGAGCCCGCGCACGGCGAGGTTCATCTTGGCCAGCTTGTAGGTGGTGGCGGTGAACTCCTGCCCGTAGACGGAGATGTCCTTCTTGTTGCCGTGGTGGCTTTCGACAAACTTGATGGACTGCACGAACATGCCGCCGGAGCCACAGCAGGGGTCGTAGATTTTGCCCTGGTAGGGCTCTATCATTTCGGCGATGAGATTGACGACGCACTTTGGGGTGTAGAACTCGCCCCCGAGCTTGCCCTCGGAGGCGGCGAATTTGCCGAGGAAGTATTCATAGACCCGGCCGACGGTGTCCTCCTCCTTGTCCTCGACGGTGTCGATGTTGTTGATGGCATCGATGAGGGCGGAGAGCTTGCTGCCATCGAGCCCGAGGCGGGAGAAGTAGTTGTCGGGCAAGGCGCCCTTGAGCGAGGCGTTGCTCTTCTCGACGTCGGTGAGGGCGGAGTCGATCTTGAGGGCGATGTCGCCCTGCTTGGCATGCTGCTGGATGTAGGACCAGCGGGAGGTCTCCGGCAGGTAGAAGATGTTCTCCATGGTGTAGAACTCCACCATGTCGAGGTAGTCGCCTTTGCCGTCTGCAGCAAGCTCGGCCCGGCGCTCCTCGAACTTATCGGAGACGAACTTGAGGAAGATCAGCGAGAGGACGACGTGCTTGTATTCCGAGGACTCAACGGAGCCGCGAAGCTTGTTTGCGGTGTCCCAGAGAGTTTCTTCGAAGGATTTGGCGGGTTTTTTGGCGGTTTTCTTTTGAGGGGGCATAAATATTCTTAGAGGAAACTATCAGGTTGATAGATGAGGGAAAAGAAAAAGCCCGCCTTTTGAGGGGCGGGCTTTTGGGAGATGATTTGCGACGCTCATAGAGCGACGCTACAGTTTAGGTGAAGAGGGGGTTGCTGAGTTCCTCCGAACTCACCCTGCGGGCTGTCCTTCCGGGCAGGCTGTCTCGCTCCGCTCTGCTCATTCTTCAACCATCATTTGCTTACGCAAATAATGGCTTCATGTGGCGGTCGAGGAGGTTGCCGGTGACGCACTTTGAGATGACGGCTTCGTTGGCTTTGAGGGCGTCGAGGTAGCGGCTACCCATTTGGGCGGCGATCTTGAAGCCGACGTGGAGGAGCTGGCGGACGTTGGGGTCGTAGCCAGGGTTGCTTTGATCGTGGGTCAGGGCGCTGACGTATTGCTCGCTGGTCCAGCCCTTGACTTCATCGGCAGTGGGGAGGGAGTCGAAGTCGATATCGATGACGGTGGCGTAGGGCTCGCAGAGGGCTTCTTTTTTCTCAAGAGCCTGAGCGTAGATTTCCTTGGCGAGATCAAGGGCATCTCCACCGGCGGTGGCGAGGCCGATGACTTCCTCGAGCCAGTTGGTGCCGGCGGTTTTGATGTGGAGACCAGCTCCGGTGCGGGCGATGGCCTTGCGGATGGGCTCGTAGATGGAGAATTTATCGGAACCGGAGTGGACGCTGAGCTTGAGGGTCTCGGGAAGGCCGTAGGCTTTGATGGCGTGCGCGAGGACGGCGAGGTCGTCATTGAATTCTTGCTCGAACTGGGCGACGTCGCCGACGTAGTCGACTCCCTTATTAAAGCGGCCAGTGAACTTAGGGGCGATGGTCTGGATGGGGATTCCCTGGTCGGCGATGGCCGCGAGGATGATGAGCATCTCGGCGGGGACCTGTGGGTTGTCGGTCTCGTCCATAGAGACCTCGGTGACGAAGTCATCGGTTCCACCTTTAGCAGCGACGATGTGATCGTAGATCGCTTTGGCCTTTTGGGTGGCCTTGAGAAACTGGTTGGCAGTTTGCTCGACGAGCTCGCGGGAGATTTCAAGAGGCTGATCAATGCCCTCAACATTCACGGAGCCGATGAGCTCGGGGTGCTTGTTGATGAAGGCTTCGACGTCAGCGGGATCAGCGGCTTCGCCAATGTCGTCGGCGACATCGAGTGTGAAGAAATTACAAGGGGCGACGAAACGGTCGACGGTGGAAAGATTGATGTGGTCGGCATCGAGGAGGTATTCGCCTTCCCAGCCGAGATCGGCCACGGCTTTATCAGCGGCATCGCGAGTGGATTGGGGTTCCGAGCCGATGATCTTGTGCTCGCGGTCGGACTTGTTCCAGGTCGGGCAGATGTCGACGCCGAGTTCTTTGGCAGCGATGAAGGCTTGGAGCTGAGCGTGGGCACCGTGGGCGAAACGATCGCCGACGCCGAAGGTGAATTTTGGGCAGATTTTCATAAGTGAAGGATTTTAAAATGGGCGAATGAAGCAATGATTCCGCCCGTTCGTTGGAAGGGGGTTTAGGGGGATTTGTGTGACAGGTCAACCTTTGGGCGATTGAGGGGAGTGGGTGTTTGGGTGGGGGACAAGCGGTGGGGTGGGAAAGCGGGCCGGGGGTGATTGTTTTGGTGCGGCGGAGTGGTGGGTTTACCCGATTGCTCTGGAGACGAAGAAACCCAGTGCTTGGCTCTGGGCTGAGTTGTGTCGCCCCGTTGGGGCTGCTGCTTGAAAACGGTGGTTCCTCGATCTAAGAGACAAATCCAATGGTGGGTTCGGTAGAGAAGTTTCCGATGTTGGGGAGGACTTTGTCCATGTCGGTGTTGGAGACTCCGAACCAGCTTGCCATTTCCTCGAAGAATTTATCGGTGGAGGTGGTGGGAAGGATCCGTCCGCCGTTTCCGATGTCGTCTGCGCCCCCATTTTCTTTGAGGGCGAGGTCGGGAAAGGTGCCGTGGACTTTTCCGGCTTCGATGGGAGCTCCCCAGACCATTTGGTTTCCGCCCCAAGCGTGGTCGGTGCCGCGGCCATTCGACCGGAGGGTGCGGCCGAAGTCCGAGGCGGTGTAGGAAATGACATCATCAGCGACGCCGAGGGCTTCGAGGGCGAGCTGATAGGCGGTGATGGCTTTGGAAATTTCGGCCAGCATGCCGGCGTGGGTGTTGAGGAGTTCACCGTGATGGTCCCAGCCGCCGCGCTCCACGAAGATGGTGTTTCGGCGGAGTCCGAGATCTTGCCGGGCCTTGATCGTCTTGGCGGCGGCGAGGAGTTGTTTGCCCAGATTCGAGTCGTTGAGGTCCGCGATCACGGAAGCGGGAATGCCTGAGATGTCGACGGCGTCGTAAACTGTTTTGAAGGCTTGCTGGGCATCAAAGGAATTCTTCATATGTTTGGCGAAGGAATCCTGAACAAGGTTGTTGTAGGTCGAGCCAATGAGCGAATCGATCCCTCGGTTCTTGCGTCCGGTAGTGCTGTTCAAGCTGGGGGCGTTACCAGTGGGAAGCAGGGCTCCGTTCCCGGTGATGGCAAGTTGGATCGTTTCTTTTCCGATCTGGAACACGTTGTTTCCAGAGAGCGAAATAGACATGGAGGTCGCCTCGGTATTGAAGTCCGAATGGACGAGATCGGCCATGCGGCCGGCCCAGCCAGAGAGTTCAGCCACTCCTTGGGGAATGGAGGTCTGCCATTGGTTGATTTGGTCAATGTGGGAGAACAGGGACTTGGGAACCGGAATGGAGTTGTTGGGATTGTTGTATTGCGCGACGTTGATAGGCTCCACGAGGGTTCCTACGTTCGAGACAAAGGCGAGGCGGCGTTTTCCGGCGAAGTCGCCGGTGCCATTAAACATTTCCGCAAGCTCCGGACAGGAGGGGTGGATGCCATAGAGATGGCCATCGTTCCCGGAGGCTTGATTGAGGTTTACGAGTGCTGAGGCGCCTCCGTTGTTGTGACCGATGGCCATATCGGAACGCGAGGCGGCGTAGTCTGAGTAAGCGGAGTCACGCCGGATCAGCAGGTTGAAAGTGTCGGAACCACCAGCAAGGAGAATACAAACGAGGGTTTTGCAGTCATCTCCGGAATTGAGTCCGGAGGCGGCGGCGTTGTTTGCCAGTTTCAGGCTGAGAACGGAAGAGAGGGTGGAAATACATCCGATGGAAGCACAAGAAGCTTCTCCGAGGAATTGGCGGCGGGATTTTTTTTCGGACATGAGAAATGAAAGTTGAGATTTGAATACCAACAGTGAGATTTGAACGGGCTGGGTTGGTGGTCCTTGGGTTTACTTCAAGCAGGTTCCTTCGGGGGAGATCAGGACGAGGAAGGCAGCGAGGCGGACGCGGTCGGTGAGGTCGGGCTCCGAATTAAGAACAGTGGAAATGGTAGCGCGGGATTGCGCTCCGAGAGTTCCAGCGCAGTAGAGGATGGAGAGGTGATCGAGGAGATCGGGAATGTTGTTCGCCATCGGCATCAGCCGGGAGTAGTCCGCGGGAAATTTTTTCCCGTCATACCACCTATCGCCGTGCACCATGTCGAAACCATCGAGAGTGATGCGCCAGAGATAGTTGGTGAAGGAGACAGAAGAGAACGAGTTGACAATTCCGAGTCCGGGAGAGTCGAGCTGTTTGGCGGCGAGGTCGCCAGGAAGGCGGAAATCAGGGCGGTAAAAATTGAACACGGTTGGCGAGTTCATGGGCTCCTGAAGGGACTGTTCGGAGTAGTATCCCCAATCCCACCAGAGGAGGTTGGGATACTGATCGAGCTTCAACATTCGCGCGAGATGAATGGTCCGCAGGGTGGGCTCGCGGAAGTGCCCGAAGTGTTTGGTTTTTAAATGGTGAAGGGGATTACGAGCCTCGTCATCCAGGATGATCGCGCGCACCACGGCTTCGAGATCGCCGACTTCTCCGTCGCCATTGTTCCGGAAGACGGTGGCAACACGGCGGACATATTCGGGCGAAGGGTTCGAGGTCACGAGGAATTGAATCAGCTGTCGGCAAATAAAGGGAGCGGTGTTCGGGTGGCGCACAAGCTGGGCAACGACTGTCTCGACTTCAGCCATGGCGTCCCCATTACTGCCTCCCGGGTTGGCGGGGATGCTGCGATAGAGGCGGTTACCATTTCCATCGAGACCCATCGGGATGCGCTTTGCGGTGAAATCATGATGCGAGGAAAAGATTTTCATCGGCTTAATCATGTAATTTCCTGAGCTATCGCCATCGTCGCGCCAGCCACCACCAAAACTGCCGGCATCGTAGCCCACTCCGGTGAAGACCCGGGCAAGACTGGTGATATCATCGTTGCTGTAAGTTGGGATGGGCTGGCCGTTGGAGTCGAGTTTTCGCGTTCCATCAAGATTGAGCTCCCAGAGACCGATGGTGAAAAGCTGCATGATCTCACGCGCGAAGTTCTCATCAGGAAAGCGGCCAATGGATGGGTTCTCCTTTTGGTTCCCGAGATGGCTGAGGTAGTGCCCCATGTAGGGACTGAGGGAGACCTTGAGGAGGAGGTCCTCAAAATTTCCGAAGGCTTCGTCGATCATGTAATCATAGTAAACAGCAGTGGAGCGAGTCTGGTTCCCCAGCATCGCTGCTCCGCGGGAAGCCACGAGAATCTGGGAAAGGGCGAAGGCAGTGCGCTGGCGGAGTTGATCTTGTCCCCTGATGGTGGAACGTGCCCAGGAGGTGGTGTAGTTGACGCCGCCGACAAAGGCATTGCTCTGCCCTTGGTTGTTAATGAAGTAGCCGGAAAGGTTGTCATTGGTCCAATCGTTTGCCGGAGCGGAGCGAAGATCAACTTTGAGATCAATGATGTAAGGCTCGGTGAGGGAGGGGGGCTGGGCGATTTGTTCATCAAGCCAGGCCTCGGCGCCAATGCTTGCAACGTAGTCAACCTGAGTCATATCAGCGGGGCCAAAGGTTGTCTGAAGTAAAAGACGGGCGGCTTGGGCCCGGGTAAGCGCTTTGCCGGATTCGGGCACGCGATAGATTTCGTTAAATGCAGCGAGATCACCTGAGACCGAGATGTCGGCAGAGCCGTCGCCATCGGTGTCATAGGATTGGCTTTGAAGAACCGAGCCGTTGTCTCCGGGGGCATTGGAAAAGCCAATGAGCGGTTCGATCCAATCGGGGACGTCGTCGTTGTCGCGATCTGACGAGGAGGCCCGGATCCGGAAAAATTGATTTTGAATTGCTGTTGGAATGACGAGCCTCCATTCCCCATTGGACTTGACGGGGGTGCCGGAAAGGGGGGTCCAGCCATCGGTAACACCGAGGTCAGCCGAGGTCTCCAGAACGCCGGGGCGATCAGAGAGATCACTCCAACTTACAATCGCGGAGTCACGATCATTGGCGATGACCTTGAACTTCATTCCCTGGCTGGGATCGAAAGGGTCGGTGCCAAAGCGAGATTCGAGGAGGTTGCTCAGGCCATCCCCATCGGAGTCATCAGAAGGGGCGAGATTTCCTGCGTTATAAAGAGTTTCCCAAACATCGGGGAGGCCATTGCCATTACCATCGAAGAGCTCCGGAAGGGTGGTGATTCCGTGCGGTGGTAAAGTGGGAGTGTTGGCAGGAGGTTCGGAGCTTCCAATGTGATAGGAGTAAGTGGCATTGGAGGGGACGAAGGTGTTGCTACCATCACCAAGTTCCAAATAGAGAATGAGATCGGAGGAGCCAATGGTCGCATTATGAACCTGACCGGCGAGGATGTTTTCTCCCACCACAAGAGTGGATTTATCGATGGTGATCGTGGGCGCGTTGAAAGGGTTTCCGTTGTCGGTGGAGGCTCCGTGGCCGCCATCGGAACTGGAGTTGTAGGCAAAAAACTGTCCGATACTGCCCATGTTTCCACGACTCACTTCCTGTCCATTGAGGTAGGCGATGTAGCCATCGTCGTAGTCGACGGTGAGTTCCAAATTTTGAATGGCTGCCAGTTGCGTTGCGGTGAGTGTGAAGGAGGTTCGCATGTAGACCGACCACTGGCTGTTTTGCATGGAATCCAGGTTTGTGCCAAGGGAGTAGGGATTGCTGCTGCTGGTATCATAGCCAATGGGGCCCTGTCCGGTGGGCCATGAGGAGTCGTCGTATCCCGGTGTGCCCCAGATGGCAGCATTGGCCTGAGAACCGATGAAAAGGGGGATTGCAGTAGCCGAGATAAGAACGAGCAAGGAGGGGAATGTGATCGTCATGGGTCAATGAGTGAGAACCTTGGGGAGCCTTCTCAAGGGTCAAAGGTCCTTCGGTAAATTGGGCTAGAGAAAATAACGCAATAGAACGTGAATGTCAGACATATTTTTTGTGGAAATGCCCCAGAGCCCGTGGCGCTTCGTCCCATGTGGTGGATTTTCTACCGCGCTCCTTTCCTGATCATCTTTGCCATTTTCAACGATCTTGTTTGGCGAACCGTCTCAGGAGAAATCGGGGCAAAAAAAGAAGCGAACCCTTTCGGGGCGCTTCTACGCGTTTGGGAGATCCCAGAATCGGTGGCTTCCTAGTCGTTGACCGTGATGACCGCTTTGATTGCGCCAGTGGTGGGGTCGGTGAATTTATCAAATTCTTCGGGGACCTCGGTGATATCGAGGCGATGGGTGATCCAGTTCTGCAAGTTAATTTTTCCGTCTTGAATGATCTTGATAATCTCCGGGAAATCCCGAGGATGGGCGTTTCGGCTAGCCATGACGGAGAGCTCACGGCGGTGAAAATGAGGAGCCTGCGGGAATTGGATATCTTGAGCGGTGATGCCGACGTAAACGACACGTCCGCCGATGGCAGCGTATTCGAAACACTGGACCATGGAGCCGGCGTGACCGGTGGCATCAATGATGACATCGCAAAAAGCGCCGTCGGTGATTTTCTCAATCTCGGCGAGGTGCGAGCCATCGGCTTGGGCCTGCACGGTGTGCGTGATACCAAGTTTCTCCTGACAGAAGTCGAGTCGGTTTCGGGCAAAATCGACAATGATGACCTTGAGATCCATCAGCTTCAAGAATTCGAGAGCAGAAAGTCCGATGGGGCCGGCACCGATGACCATTACCGTTTCACCGGGTTTGGGGTTTCCACGTTGAACCGCGTGGTAACCGATCGCAAGAGTTTCGACGAGGGCGAGCTCGTCAAAGGAGAGATCATTACCGGGATGGAGTTTGTGGGCGGGGACGATCCAGTTTGATTTTCGAAGGCCACCGGATTTATGCACCCCGATGACTTCGACATGAGGGCAGGCGTTGGTAAATCCACGCTGGGAGGCAACGGTGCCGGGGTCGTGATCATAAGGCTCAAGAGAGCACTTGTCTCCGGGCTTCACGTTAGAGACGCCATCGCCAACGGAGAGAACTTCGAGCCCGAGTTCATGACCCGGAGTGCGGGGGTAGGCAAAGAAGGGAAACTTGCCGAGATAGCAGGAGAGATCGGTGCCGCAGATGCCCATGCGATGGGTGCGAACGAGAGCCTGGCCTGGGCCGGGATTTTCCATGTCAGGGAGATCGACAGATTTGATCTCTTTGATATCGGTGAATTCAATGGCGTAAGACATTTGATGGAGCGGGGGAAGGAGAGGTGATTGGTCGGCTAGTTGTTTTCAAGAAGACCTTCGGCGTGTCCGATATTTTTGACTGGAGCAAAGATTTTAAGCACTTGGTCGACAAGAGATTCGTCGATTGGTTCGGCGAGCCACTGGGCCCACTTTTTCACATTTTTTGGATTCGCCGAGCCGGCGACCGTCGACGAGATGTAAGGATGGCCGACGGAATACTGAAGGGCGAGTTGAGCGATATCGACGCCGTTGTCATCACAGAGCTTTGCCGCGGTGCGGGCGGCGGCTTTCACCTCCTCGGGTTCCTTGAGCCAGACCGGGAGTTCGGCATTGGTGAGGAGTCGGGCGGAAAATGGGCCAGCATTGATGGCTCCGATTCCCTTCGCCTCGAGGCGGGGGATCAGGTCATCCGCAAAGGCGGTGTTTTGAAGGGTGTATTGGTTGTAGGATAAGACGCAATCGATGTCGTCTTCCACGTGATCGAGAACGCGATTGAAACACGCCATGGGGTAGCAGGAGAATCCAATGGCACGGACCTTTCCGGCCTTCTTGGCTTCAACAAGTGCAGGAATGGTCTCGTTCCAAATCTGTTCGAGATTCACGAATTCGACATCGTGAAGAAGGATGAGATCAAGGTGGTCTGTCCCCATGCGATGCATGGACACGTGAAGTGATTCGTCGACCCGTTTGGCGGAGAAATCGAAATGAGTTTCGGAATATCGGCCGAGTTTGGTGCCGAGAAGATATTTGTCCCGGCTGATCCCTTTGAGGGCTTGGCCGAGCATGACCTCGGACATCCCGCGTCCGTAGTAGGGTGAGGTGTCGATAAAGTTCATCCCGAGATCGATCGCGGCATGGACGGCACCGAAGGCCTCGTTAAGATCGATGGCGCGAAACTCAGCCCCGAGAGAGGAAGCTCCGAAGGAAAGAAGGGGAAGGTCGAGTCCGGTCTTACCGAGAGGTCTTGTTTCCATGAGAAGGGTGTAAAATGTCGGGAAAGTTTGAGGCGGACACAGACGATCCGTGGTGCGCCAAAATTGTCAGACAGCTTCGAAATGAAAAGGATAAAGAACGGCTATCCCAAAAGAGGAAATTAATCCGAATTCTCCAGCGGGGTGAAATTCAAGAAATGGGTTCCTTGAAGCTTCGAATCCGAGGAGTCCACAAGCTGAATGCCGGACTAACCGACGGCAATGACTTTTGTTTTTGCGAAGTCGTCGCCGAGGCGTATTCCTGCGTGAGGGGAGTCTTTGCGAGTGAAGAAGACAATCCCCTCGACGAGGAAACCGACGATGGGAATGACGAAAAGAATATTTCGCAAAGCTCCGGTCTGCCAATCTCCCGCGAGGGAGGAACCATCCATTTTCACCGCTTTGGTCTTCATTGCGAGTTTTCCAATGCTTTGCCCGTTCAGGAACGGAAAGCTGTCGCGGATCAGCCAAAGCGCTGCCAAAGTGAGATTGGAAAGGAGATCCGAGTCGATGATTCGTCCCAGGACTGAGACGACTCCGGCAATAACAATGGCGTCAATCAAGGTGCCGAGAAAACGCTTCATGGGATCAGCCTCGATCCCATTCAGTGCTTCTTCCGGACTGGTCTCGGCCTGAGGGTCAGATTCCCGAGGTTCTGGCTGAGGGCTCGGGGCTGCTGTCGTTTCGACATCGACCGTGGTTACTGGAGGAGCAACCGGGGGAGTGGTCTTGAGGGTAGGCGGTGGAACTTTGGACTCTTCGGGCATGATTTTTCAGTTTCAAAGATACGGGCGGAGAAATCCAGAGCACTTGTCAGATGGTGTTCCTTAATGAGATCTTTAGGCGAGAGCTTCGCGAATTGCTTTGATTTCCTGAGCGGCGCAGGCATCTGCGTCCGGTTTGGGGAAGACTTCGGCAGAGAGGTAGCCAGTGTAACCGACTTGCTTGAGCGCGGCGACGATCGGTGCGGCATCGGTATGACCGAAGCCCATCGACTGTCGGTTGGAATCGGCAAAGTGAACATGACCCGTATGCCTTCCGGCATCGATGATCGCTTGGGCGACGTCGCTTTCCTCGATGTTCATATGGAAGAGGTCGGCCAGGAGAACGATGTTCTCGAGACCGTGTTCCTCAATGTAGGTAGCTCCTTCAGCGAGGTGATTGATCAGGTTGGTCTCGTAGCGGTTGAGCGGTTCGTAGATAAAGGGAATATCGTATTTCGCCGCTGCTGCCCCCGCGGCTTTGAGAGCTTCTGCAAGCCACTGGAGCGCCTGATCGCGCGACACATCGCCACCCCATTTCCCTTGCATGGAGCCGAGAATGGCAGGTGCTCCAAGCTTTCCGCCGAGTTCGATCATTTGAAGGACAAACTCCAGCGCTTTGGCACGGATATCCGAATCAGGATCGGTGAGAGAGAGGCCGTGCTTTACCATGCCGGCTCCGGTGCCGACTGCGGCGATTTCCAGACCATACTCGTTTGCAAGGGCATGAACTTCTTCGGGAGACATAAAATCGGGTCCGGGAAAGAAGAGCTCCACGGCGTCATATCCGTGCGCTTTGGCAGCGGCAAAGCCTTCGGCAAGAGCTTGGTGAAAAACGAAGGGGCCGGCAGCCGCTTCGGGGACCTGGCAAAGTGTGATTGCTGATTTCATCGGGCAAGAGCTTGGGAAAGCCAGGAGCTTATGAGAAGGCAAAATCCATTGATTCATCGAGAGGATAAAAAAGGGCGGTCATCTTTCGATGACCGCCCTTTCCTCACACACAATTAGAGTGTTCTAGTTCGACAGGATGTCGATTCGCTTCGGAGCGAGTTCCTTCCGCTTGAAGAGCTTCAGATTGAGAAGGCCATCCTGATGGCTTGCTTCGATCTGGGTGGGGTCGAGCTCGTCATGGAGCTGAACCCCGAGTTGGTAGTCGCGATTCTCGATTCCGTCCCGAAAGCGTCGCTCGCCTTTGATGGAGAGAAGTCGATCTTGGATATTCACTGTGAGGTGCTCTTTGGAAACACCGGGGAGAATCACCGCAAGTTCGAGGCCGTTTTCGGTCGCCTTGGTTCGAAACCGAGGCCGTTCAGTGGGATAAGTAGGATCAGACATGGTTCAGAAATGGGTTTTGAGGTTTAGGAAAGTTTGATGGTTCGTGAGACTGGCTCTTCGACTTTGACCTTCGGCAGGCCGAGTTCGAGGATTCCGTGTTCGAGTTTTGCGGAAATGCCGCTTTCATCGACAGTTTCCGAGAGAGTGATCGTTCGCTGGTAGCTGGAATCGGTCTCCGGATTCTCGGCGGAAATCGTTAGCTCGCGTTCGGTGATCGAGAGCGAGACTTGCCCTTTCGAGTAACCCGGAATCTCGAGTCGGAGAGTGTAGGAGTCGTCATCCTCATAGCGATAGGCTCCGGGAGCGCGAGCCGCGGGAGCTGGTCCGAAACTCCGAAGAGCTTCGTTCACGAAGTGATCGAGGTTTCCAAAAATACGGTGAGTCAGTGGTTGAGTGAGATCATTCATCATTGATTTTGAGTGATTGTGCCCTTTCTATGGCACGATCCGGGCCAAAAGGGAGAGGTTCTGAAAATCAATGAGTTGGGATCATTCTCCAAGGTTCCTAGCAATAATATGAACAAAAATGACCCAAGATGCGTCAAAATGTCTCCCTGTTTTGACCCGCTTTTGGAGTGTTCCAGCTAGAGGTGGAATCTCGGCACGCGGGGCATAATTTGGGTGAAGAGTTCCCAGGGAATGGTGCCCGCTTTTTGAGAGAGTTCGGAAATGAGGAGATCTTTGCCGAAGAGGATGACTTCATCACCAGTCTGACAGTGATCGAGATCGGTGACGTCGACGATTATTTGGTCCATCGTGACTCTTCCGAGAAGGGGGCAGCGTGCTCCTTGGATCAAAACTTCTCCGTCTTGAATCGCCCGGGAGTAGCCATCGCCATATCCGATTCCAAGAATAGCGGCCTTGGTTGCCCGATTGAGAAGGGTGCGTCCGTAGGAGACCCCGTGTCCTTTGGGAAGCCGATGAATGAGCGAGATCCGGGTTTTGAGGGTCATCACGGGAGTGAGCTTGTTTTGATAAATGGGTCTGGGCGAAATACCATAGAGCATGAGCCCGGGCCGAACCATGGTTGTGGTGCGACTTTTAAAATCGAGCAGGCCGGCGGAATTACTGAGGTGGATGGCGAGCTTACGGGGAAACTCCTGTTGAATTTCTTCGGCGAGCCGATCGAATGTCTCAAACTGGGAGCGGGTGAAGGCGGCGTCTTCATCAGCAACGGGAAGGTGCGATCCTATTCCGGTGAGGGTGATGTGATCGGATTTTTTGAGAGCGGCGATCGCTGTCCCAATTTGCTCCGGGAGAAACCCTCCACGCCCCATTCCGGTATCGAGCGCAAGGTGGGCGCTCACCGGGCCCAGAGATTCAAAGTGTGCAATTTCCTCGAGCGAGCAGAGACAGGGAGTCCACCCGCGAGCAACAATTTCCTCGCGCTCGGCAGGAAGGGTTGCACCAAGAATGTAGGGTGTCACTGAAATGCCAGCCTCATGGAGCTTGCGAGCCTCCCCGGCATTTGCAACGCCGAAGAAGCTGGGTTTTTCGGTTTCCATGGCTCGAGCCGTTTCGATCATTCCGTGCCCGTAAGCGTCGGCCTTAATGACAATCATCACGTCTTGCCCGGGTGCGTGCTTTTTCACGACATCGAGATTTCGGCGCATCGCGTCGAAATCGATTTCAGCCCAGGCGCGGGAAGGAGACTTGGTCACAGGCGAATGATAACGTGATTTTAAGGTTTAGAAATCTCCAATTCTTCCGCTAGCCTAAAGGCATGGTTGATTCGGTCGGCGGCTCCGAGAAGCCCGGGTCCTTTAACCTCGGAAAAAACGAGAACACCAAGAACGGTGAGCTGAGCGATGAATTGATGCGTTGTGACTCGGAGGTCTGTTCCACTTCTCAGGCTTCCTGGACGACGAGGATAAGAGGCCAGCTGAGGAGGGGAAGGGGGGTGCGCAGTGGAACATAAATTTCCCGGCATGTTTTTTATGGGGTATCGTTTGAGGCGATGTTTATTATTGTATAATCGATTTAATTAAATGAGTGAATCCGGATATGAAGAGGACATGAATCCTGTGGGCGCCCGTGAGTGGAGATCGTTTTGGAGTTTGATTGGCATGCAGACCATGAATGCCTTCAACGATAACTTCGCTAAGTTTCTGCTCATTCCTCTCGGCGTCGCCTTGTATGAACTCGGCTTCGCTTTTGCGGGAGTTGAGCATGCCTTTGCCGCTCTTTTGGTTCTGCCTTTTATCCTGTTTGCTCCGAGCGCGGGGTGGTTGGGCGATCGTTTTGCCAAGAATCGGGTGATTCGCTGGTCCTCGTGGTTTCAAATCGTGATCATGCTGAGCCTGTCGGCCGCCCTCTGGTATGGCGAGAACTATGGGGGGCAGTTTCCGATCCTTGCCCTGATCATGACGATGGTTGTGTTCTTCGGGTTGGGATCACAATCGGCTCTCTTGAGCCCTGCTAAAATGGGAGTGGTCAAGGAGTTGGTAGGATCCCGAAAGTTGGGTTTTGCCAACGGAGTTCTGGAGGGGACGGTGATACTGGGAATTCTTTTTGGCCAGATCATTGGAGGACTTTGGTTCGATAAGGGATTGGAAGCAGGGAAGGGGCCGTGGATGGCAGCGCTGGTTCCCATTCTTTGGATTCTCATTGGGGCCATTGTTTCTCTCCTCTTGAGTTATCAGATTCAATTTACCGAACCGAAAGGAAGAGCGAAGTATTCTGCTGCTATTGCGTTCCGTCATTTCGGTGACCTTGCCAAACTTAGATCTCAAAAAGGTCTTTGGCGTGCGACCTTGGGCATTTCTTTTTTCTGGAGTTTTGGGGGTTTTATCCAGCTGGTGATCATTCAGATTGCGAAGGAACTTACGGGTGGCGGAGTGGGGATGGGAAGTCTTACGGCTTACCTTTGGTCTTCCGTGGTCGTGGGAATTGTTCTGGGAAGCTTGGTCGTGAGTTTCATGACCCGAAACCGCAACGAACTCGGACTGATCGTAGTCGGTGGAGCGGTGATGGCGCTGGCGACAATCCTTCTGGCACTGGGAAGCGGTGCTGGTCTGGATCGCTTTTTTGCCCTTGGTACGGCGGGTTTCGGGGGAGCGATGTTTCTCGTTCCCTTGAATGCTTACTTGCAGGATGGAGCTCCGGAAGGCGAGAGAGGTCTGGTGATTTCGGCTTCCAATCTTTGTATCAATCTGGGGGGAGCATTTGCGGTTGGATTTCAGCTGCTTCTGAGTCTTTCCGGGGTGCCAATTTGGTTGCAGTTTGTGATCATCGCCATCGCTTGCATCGTGGTGACGATCTATGTCGCTCGGCTTCTGCCGAGAGACTTTGTGCGGCTTATTGCGCTCGGGATTTTTAAATCCTTCTACCGCGTTCGTGGTCTTGGAGTGGAGAATGTTCCGCAAAAAGGCGGGGTGCTTTTGGTTGCGAATCATTTGAGCTACATCGATGGTATCGTTCTCTCGATCGCGTGCCCCCGGCCGATTCGCTTCCTGATGTTCGATACCTGTTTTGAGAAGCCTTGGATCGGGAAGTTTGCTCGTCTTTTTGAAATGGTTCCCGTTTCTCCGGCGAAGGCAAAGGATGCTATTCGGGTGGCGGCCGATGCGCTCGAAGAAGGAGCTGTGGTGTGCATTTTCCCGGAAGGTCAACTCTCCCGCAGCGGTGGCCTGGCAGAAATTAAACGAGGCTACGAAATGATCGCGAGAAAATCAGGAGCTCCGGTGGTGGCGGCATACATGGATGGGTTGTGGGGATCGATGTGGTCTTTTGAGGGCAGTAAGTTCCTCGGGAAAGGTCCTCGGAAGATTCCCTTTGGGGTGAGCGTGGCCTTCAGTGAACCGCACACTGGCCGATTTGATCTCGCATTGGAGCTTCATCGTCTTTCGACGGAAACGGTGCATGATCGTGCCATGCTCATGAAGTCCGCCCGCTCTGCCGAACCAGAAGTTCTGACCGATCTTCCGCGTGGCTGGAGTGCGATGCTTGAAAAGGCTTGGGCTGAGGACGAGACGGGATTTCAGATGCGGGCCAACGCCCTTCAGTTGAACCAAGTGAATCTGGGGAGCCGGAAGGATCACATTTTGGTGGAGTGGAATGAAAAAGCCGAGGAATGCGGGATTTTAGGAATTCTCTGGCCCCAGTTGATTGATGCCAAGGTTGCCTTTTCGGAAGGAGGAGAAACGGAGGTGCTTTCCATTGTTTCCCGGGAATGCATCGATCTGGTGATCCTACGTCATGCCAATTCTTCGCTTCAGGAGAAGCTGAGAGAAAAAGGAGTTTCCACCCTCGTGTTGGAAGGGGAATCAGAAGGGGCACTCAGAACAGGGCTCGTCAGACAAGGGCGTGTGTTATCCTATTCGATTGATCATCCTGATTACGAAACCACGACCATGATGCCTCAGAAGGGATGGCAGAAGAACTCCTTTGGAAAGCTTCTTCCCGGATTCGTGGTGGTCGAAGGAGAGGGAGGCCTTGTGGTCTCAGGACCGGCTCTTCCAGAGGAGGAAACTCTCGGAGAAGTGGCATTTACCAGCGAGTCCTTCCTGGCGCGAAAATCAGCTAGTTGTTGACGAGGCGGCAGAGAGAGTATTGGTTCCGGCCATGCAAGAAAACACTCAGGAACCTGAAGTGACCGAAGAAGAACTTTCTGCCTCCGAAGAAGAAGCGCAGGAGACCTCCGCGCCGGAGGCCGAAGCATCTCTTGAAAGCGAGGAATCCCAGACTGGCGATGCTTCTGAAGAGGAAGTGCCCGAGGCCCCCCTCGAAGTGCCGCTCACTCCAGAAGAGGAAGTGGCGAAATGGAAAGAGGCGGCGATTCGAGCCACCGCCGATCTCGATAATTACCGGAAGCGGATGGCACGTGAGCGTGCTGAAGACCTTCGGTTTGCGCGGTCGGGTTTGATCGAAGAGTTGCTTCCGGTGTTCGATAACTTTGCGATGGGCCTTCAGATGGCTGAGCAGGAGCAGGATTCCATGATCTTTAAAGGGATGGAGATGGTAAAAGGCCAGCTCGACGATTTTCTGGCGGCCCAAGGGGTCAAGCCAGTGAAAGCTGAAGGGGTCTTTGATCCCAATTATCACGAGGCGGTGGCTGAAGAGCAAAAAGAGGGAGCCGAGCCGGGTGAAATTCTTTTTGTCAAACGTCAGGGCTACCTTTTGCATGATCGCCTAATTCGTGCTGCGGCGGTCATTGTGGCGAAAGGTTCCGAAGAAGAAACTCAAACTGAGGAGGAAGCATCCTGATGTCCGGAGAACGAGACTACTACGAAACACTCGGGGTTTCCCGAGATGCCGATCAGCGCGAAATCAAAAAAGCCTATCGCAAAGCTGCAGTGGTGCATCACCCGGATAAAAATCCCGATGATCCTTCCGCTGAAGAAAAGTTCAAGGAGCTCGGGCAGGCTTATGAAGTCTTGGGAGATGAAGAAAAACGCGCGGCCTATGATCGCTATGGTCACGCCGCCTTCACCAGTGGCGGAGGCGGAGGTGGGCGCGGAGGATTCCACGATCCCATGGATATTTTCAGCCAAGTCTTCGGAGGGGGCGGAGGGGGAGGCATGTTTGATGATCTCTTCGGAGGGGGGGGGAGACGCCGCGATCCATCCGGCAAGAAGCGTGGAAGTGATCTGCGATACGATTTGGAGATCACCCTTGAAGAGGCTGCCGAGGGTGTAGAGAAGGAACTTGAGATTGAAAAGTATGCCAATTGTAAGTCGTGCTCTGGATCAGGTTCC
Organism: Akkermansiaceae bacterium; assembly: GCA_049889835.1. Taxonomy (GTDB): domain Bacteria; phylum Verrucomicrobiota; class Verrucomicrobiia; order Verrucomicrobiales; family Akkermansiaceae; genus SW10. The sequence continues at coordinate 173,877 of JBMHCQ010000031.1, read as the reverse complement.
AAGTCCGGAAGCGGAGGAGTCAAGACCTGTTCGGGTTGCGGAGGTCGTGGTGCGGTCGCTCGGCAGGCTGGAATTTTCATCCAACAAACCACCTGTCCTGAGTGCCGGGGTAGCGGGCAAGTGATCGCCGATCCCTGCTCGACCTGCGGTGGGGAAGGTCGGGCCCAGGCGCCCGAGCGGGTGAGTATTCGTATTCCGGCTGGGGTCGATGACGGGACGCGCCTGCGATCTACAGGCAAAGGTGATGCTGGTTTACGAGGAGGCCCTGCGGGTGACCTTTACGTTTTCCTTCATCTTAGGGACCACGATGTTTTCCAACGCGACGGAGAGGAGCTTTATTGTGAAGTTCCCGTTCCGTTTGCCACCGCAGCGCTGGGAGGAGAACTCGAAGTGCCTACGCTTACCGGTGCGGCGACCATTAAGGTGCCCGCGGGAACTCAGGGAGCTACCACCTTCAGATTGCGGGATCGAGGGATGCCAAGTCTCTCTTCCGGAAGAAAAGGTGCGCTCAATGTGGAAGTGCAAGTTGAGGTGCCTACCAAGCTCAACAAGGAACAAAAAGAGAAGCTCACGGAATTTACCGAACTCATCGGTGAGAAAAATTCGCCGATGCAAGAGTCCTTTTTTGAGAAGGCGAAGAGATTTTTTGATCTCTAGGACTTCAGAGAACCGCTACGGTTCCCCCTATGGACCGCTTTTTTATTCCTCCTGCAAATTGGGATCCCTCCGGGAAGGGGCTTGTCTTGCTTGACGAGGAAGCCCACCACTGTCAACGCGTCATGCGCAAGCAGGTAGGTGATGAGATTGGGGTATTCGATGGCGCCGGTACTTGGGCACGAGGAAAAATCACCTCTCTCGGGGCGGAGATTCCTTTGGAAATTATAGAGCTTGGCACAACTCCTCGGCCTTCCCTGGAAGTCGAACTCGCGGTGGGGATTCCCAAAGGAAAGACCTTCGACCTGATTATTCAAAAGTCCGTGGAGCTGGGGATTTCGAGAATCCAACCTTTGATGACTGAGCAGGGGGTGGTCAGGATTGAAAAAAAAGAGGCCGCCAAGAAGGTCGAGAAGTGGAACAGGGTGGCGCTGGAGGCTTGCAAACAGTGTGGCCAAAACTGGCTTCCCGAAGTCAAATGGGCCGAAGATTTTCAAAGCTGGCTTCCAAATCGAGAAGGAGTCGACCGCGAACTCATTGCGGCCCTGACCCGCGAATCCGTTCCTTTGCGAGAGACCTTGAAAGAGCTCAAGGAGACGGAAAATTTGAGAATTCTGGTCGGGCCTGAGGGCGATTTTTCAAAGCGGGAATACGAAGCCACACGCCAAGCTAAAATGAGTGCCATTCAGCTGGGGCAGCTGGTCCTGAGGGTGGAGACGGCGGTGATTTACGTGCTGAGCAATCTTTTTTGTCATGCCGAAGGAATGGCAATGACTGAAGAAGACGGGGCACGATGAATAGCCCCTGTGCGAGATCTTCAAAAGAGATGGATAGAGACGGGGGAATTTTGTAACCTCTCCTTGTCAAGATACGTCTCTTATTCGATGTTATAGAAGCCTTTTCTATTTTTCGGAATCGGTGATCGCGTTTAGGATGTCTCAAAGAGTTTCTCATTTTTTAAAGTCATTACCAATAGCGGTTCTGGTTTTGCTTGGCTCCCAAGGCGGCTTTGCTTCGGAAGCTTCCACCGGTTTGGTGGTCAATCGGCATTCGAGGAATGATGTCGTTGCTTTTTGGCATCGCTATTACATGGCATCCGAGGGCTACGAGGATCGATGGGATGGTGAGATAGATTTTGCCAACTGCATACTCACGCCACCACCTGAAGAATTTACGAAGGACGTTCAAAGGAGAGTGAATTTCTATCGCGCGATGACCGGTCTTCCGGGAAATGCTTTATTCGGAGAAGTGGAGGTGCGACGGACCAGTGAAGATTTGTTTTCTCCCCCCGCAGGAACGACCAAATTTCAGGCGGCCGCCGCAGCCGCGCTTGCGTTTGCAGCGCAGGATTATGATCCCAATAATATCGAGGCTTTTCGCCTTCAACATGATCTCGATGACTCATTTGATTGCTTCAATGCCGCGGCATGGAACGGGGCCAAGAACTCCAACCTCGCTGCCAACCTTTGGGGGCCGGGAGCGATTGACGGTTACCTCTATGAATTTGGAACACCACAAGATCCCCTCTTCAACCGTGAGGTGGGACACCGCCGATGGATCCTTTTCTCAGCGGTTGCGGGAATGGCTTCAGCAGATATTCCACCTGTTATTTCAAATCAGAAGATTGTGAGGCCGGCGATCAACGTGCATTATGTTCTGGGAGACTTTCAGCAACGACAGCTCCAATATGTGGCCTGGCCCAATGACGGGTTTATTCCTTCAAAAATTCTCCCTGAGCTGTGGTCGCTCAGTTATCCCGGCGCTGATTTTTCCGAGGCGCTAGTGAGCATGATCGGTCCGGATGGGAAAGCGGTGAACCTAGAGGTGTTGACCCGCAGTTTTGGGATCCCACGTGCAGATCAGCCGCCTCTGGCTGTTAAGGACCTTCCTGAAGATGAGGGGGCTCTTCCCGGAGAAGCCGCAATTGGTCCCGGGGAAGGGAATTTTGCCGACTCCACCGTGGTATGGTATCCGGAAGGTCTCACCATCAACTTCGATCAGGACGTGACTTATCAGGTGACCGTTTCAGGGATCAAAGAAACGCCCCACTCGACCTATTCCTACCCGGTCACGGTCATCAATCCCGATATCCTCCTTGATGAGTTCGACCTCATCGGCAGCGAAACTCCGCCGGAGGATGGGGCCAATTATTACTTTGGTGGTTTCCCTTCGTTTGGAGAATATGAGTTTGAGGTGAGTCAGCGCTCCACCGAAATTCCGGTGGAGGATGCTGAAGGAGAATCTGTCATTATTGATGGGACTGATCCTGAAGCCCAGCTGATTGGGGAAAATGTGTTCCTTGATACTGGTCACGGGAGCCCAGATTACTCTCTTGATCATCGCTCCTTTCGACTGGCATTTTATCGGAATGCGATCGAGCCGCATTATTTTGAAATCGACCGATCGCTCACGACCCAACCCGGTGCAAGGGTCAACTTCAGCTATCGCCGCGGCTTCATGACTGAGGCGACTTATTTGGATGTCGAGACCTCCACCGATGGCGGGGTGACCTGGCAGCGAACGAATTTTCGGATCAACGGAATCACGGGTGAGCCCGACCCTAAGTTCCTCGAAGGTTCGGTGGACCTTCCGGTCGGGGATGGCGTGAGAGTGCGCTTTTTTCAGTCCTATGATCCCTCGATCGGGGGACCCATTTATACGATTTCCGATTTCGAGGGGTTTGCCTCAGGAGTTTTTCTGGATAATATTTCGATTAGCAACGCCGAAACTGCAACCAATACAATTTCGGTGATCCTCCCGGCGGGAGCTCAGCAGGCTAGTCTGAGCCCGGCAGTGATCGGCTCGAAGTTCACGGTGGGCGACAATTATCAACTCCGCGTGCGACCCAAGATCGGAGATTTCACCTTTGCCTGGGGGCCCGTGAAAAAGGTGATCATCCAGCCCGCCTCACCACTTGTAAATTTTGAATGTTGGGCGGCTTTCACCTATCCTACTGCCGGAGGGTTCCATGATGATACCGATGGTGATGGCCTTGATGATGGTTTGGAGTATGCCTTGGGTACGAGTCCGATCTCAGGCGATGATGGTTTTGCTTCCCTGACTCTGACTCAAGACGGGGATCAGTTTTGCTTTGCCGCACCGGTAGGGGCTCTTCAACCGGGATTGACATATGTGGCTGAATACAGCACAGATTTGGAAAAATGGATCTCTGAAGGAGTGACGATTCAGACAACTGACGGGCAGTTGAAGGCCTTTGCTCCCAGCAGCGTGAAAGGAAAGATCAGCATGCGTTGGGTCATTTCCCAGCAATGAAACTCTGAGTGCATAAGACTGGTGGGGCTGGTTTGGGGAGGCGAGCTCGAGGTGCTGGGATTGTGCGTTTTTTCCTGCTAGCCGTTCTTTTTGTGTCGGTAGGTGTCATAAAACGAGGCTGGGAAAGGGGCTAATTCGATGGGGCTTCATTGAGACAATCTCAGAGTCCATGGACGCTTTTTTGAGGAGAAAAGGGCCTGTTCAAGGCCTTCGCCAGATTTTTATTGAAGGAATCTTAAGAATCTTTCGTATCAGCTAAAAATACAGCATTTATGAAAACCTCATTTGCGTTCTTTTGCGTCACAGCTTTTGCTCTATCCTCGGCCGCTGCTGCCCCGATGGTTCATATTGATCGCTTTGGAAAATCCCTTGGAGGTTGGGACGGGAAAAAGGAAAAATATGCCGAGTTTGAGCGCTCCGGGAGCAAGTATCGCACTTGGAAGCCGGATGTGACTCCGGCTTTGAATGGAGGGGTCTTTGTTTCTATTCGGATTGATCATTTACGGGGGATGTTTGCGAGCGACGATCACGCAAGTTTGGAAGTCACCTTTCGGGCTGACGGAACCGTTGAATCGGCGCGGAGTTCAATCGCGCTTCAGGGGCGTCGAATCACCAGTGACCTGATCACGGATACTGGAAAATTTGGAGCCAAGGCCGCAGGTCTTGATCGTGCAGCCAAAGTTGGCCTCGATATGGTGTCTAATCTTTCCTCCAAGGTCTTCCGCGAGAACGTCAAGGAGCCGGGCCGGGTCACTTTCCCTGCCGTTCTGAATCACAATTATAATTTGCTCTGCATGGCGGTGGGTGATCTTCACAAACAGATCGCCAACCCAACGGAAGGCGAGGAGGCGGAGAAGGCTGCAGCGGTGAAACTTGTGATCGAAAAGTCGAAGAAATAAGTTACTGCTGGGAGCGTCGTTTCTGCACCGCTTGGGAGAAGGCTTCGAGAACTTCCTCGGTGCTTTGCCAGTTGATACAGGCATCAGTGACCGACTGCCCGTAGGTCATGGTGTCACTGATTTTCTGGTTTCCTTCGATGAGATTGGACTCGATCATGACCGCCGCGATATCGGTGGCTCCGGCGGCCATTTGATCACAGAGGCTCTCGGCGACCTTTGGTTGGTTGCGGTAGTCCTTGTTCGAGTTGCCGTGGGAGCAATCGATCATCACTTGTTCAGGAAGATTGTTGTCGCGGAGTTTTTCGGTGACTGCTGTGATCGCTTCGCGCGAATAGTTCGGACCCTCTTTTCCTCCACGAAGAATGAGATGGCAGGCTTTGTTTCCGGTCGTGGTGACGATTGCCGATACTCCTTGCTTGGTGACAGAGAGAAAGTGGTGAGGCTGGGACGAGGCACCAATCGCATCGAGCGCGATCTGGATTGAGCCACCCGTTCCGTTTTTAAAACCAACAGGCATGGAAAGACCGGACGCCAGTTCACGGTGCACTTGGGACTCGGTGGTGCGAGCTCCAATGGCACCCCAAGCAATGAGGTCTGCCACATACTGAGGCGAGATCGCATCCAGAAATTCTGTTCCTGCGGGCACGCCCATTTCGGCGAGCTGGAGGAGGAGCTCACGCGCAAAGCGGAGGCCGCGGTTGATATCGAATGATCCGTCGAGATGGGGATCATTGATAAGGCCCTTCCAGCCTACCGTAGTGCGTGGCTTTTCAAAGTAGACGCGCATAATAACATGGAGGTCGTCTTTGTGGCGGGCTGCCAAGTCTTTGAGGCGTTGTCCGTATTCGATCGCGGCCGAGGGGTCGTGAATTGAGCAGGGGCCTACTACGACGAGAAGGCGATCATCTTTTCCAGCGAGAATATCTTCAGCCTGTTGTCGAGCATCCGAGACCAGCGCAGCGGCCTTCTCGGTCATCGGAAGGTAATAGGAAAGCACGGCAGGTGAGATCAGGGGATCGATGCCGTCGATGCGTAGGTCGTCTGTATTGGTCTTGGCCACGGGGGTAAGGTGGTGCGGGACGGAGGAGTTTTCAAGAGTGGAGGTTTGTCAGATGAAAATTCCTACTTCATATTCTGGCATGGCGAAAAAGGTAAAAACGAAGAATCTGCCCAAACGCGGGGACTTCACGGGTGGTGTGGTCTCCAATGTCGCGTGCTCTTTTGTGGGATCAACCGGGGAGAGAACGCTCGATGGTAAGATCATGGAACTGGCCAATGAACTGGCGGATCCTCAAAGCGCCTGTCTTTTGGCCGAAATGATGGTCACCGCAGTGCGTATGGCTCGTGGAAATACTGAGACCGGAGAATTTAAAATGGCGAATCGCACTCTGAAGGAGATGCGCGAATCCAACGAAGTCTTCCATCCTTATCGTAGCACCCGTAAAGTCTCTCTTTTTGGTTCAGCGAGGACAAAACCGGATGAGCCGGAGTATCAGACCGGAGTCGATTTTTCACGCCGCATGAAGGAAGAGGGATTTATGACTATTACCGGAGCGGGTCCCGGAATCATGGCAGCCGGTAACGAGGGGGCGACACGTGAGCATTCTTTCGGTCTGAATATTACGCTTCCTTTTGAGGCTTCGGCCAATGCCTTCATTAAGGGCGATCCCAAGTTGGTCGACTACAATTTTTTCTTCACCCGCAAGCTGGCCTTTGTCAAAGAAGCCCATGCGGCCGTGGGAATGCCTGGGGGCTTTGGGACAATGGATGAGGTTTTTGAAGCCTTGACGCTCATTCAGACCGGAAAAGTCACCGTTTATCCCGTCATTTGTTTGGATGCGAAAGGAGGGACATACTGGAAGGCGTGGAACCAGTTTATTACCGAACATCTTTCGCGTTTGAATTTGATTTCTGATTCAGATTTTGAGCTCTTCACGGTCACCGATGATATCGATGAGGCGGTGAATGAAATTGTGCACTTTTATAAGGTTTTTCACTCCTATCGTTACGTCGGTGATCAGCTGGTGATTCGTCTGACCTCGGAACTCACAGATGGGGCGGTGAAGAAACTCAGTGATGATTTTCACGACATCATCAAAGTTGGGAAGGTTGAGAAATGTGAACCTCTTGCCGAGGAGGGAAGCGAGCCGGAGTTTGACGACCTTTTCCGGCTGAAATTTCGTCACAAGCGCCGCGACTTCGGGCGTTTGCGTCAGTTTATCAATGCGATCAACGATTCTGAAATTGAGGAATAATGACAAAGGAGCGAGTCGATGCCATGCTTGTATCGCGGGGGCTCTGTGAATCCCGTGAACAGGCGAAGCGTCTCATCATGGCCGGCGAGGTGCTTGCCGGAACTGAACGGGTCTCCAAGCCCAGTCAGAAATTTACCGATGAGGTGAAGTTAACGGTGAAGGAGCGCCCGAAGTATGTCGGGCGCGGAGGGTTTAAGATCGAGGGAGCTCTTCAACAATTCAAGATCGATCCCGCGGGCTGGATCTGTGCCGATCTCGGGGCGTCGACAGGAGGGTTTACCGATTGCCTGCTCCAGCACGGAGCGACAAAGGTTCATGCAATTGATGTGGGTACCAACCAACTGGTCTGGAAGCTCCGTAATGATGAGCGTGTGGTTTCCAAAGAGCGATTCAATGCCCGTAACCTCCAGCCCGATGATGTTGGTGAGCTTGTGAAGTTGGTGGTGATGGATCTTTCTTTTATTTCGCTCACCAAGGTTCTTCCGGCGGCCTTTGGAATTCTTGAGAAAGGAGGGTCGGTGATTTCCTTAATTAAGCCACAATTTGAACTCTCCCGGGACGAAGTCGGGAAGGGCGGAATCGTGCGGGAGCCCGACCTTCATCAAAAAGCGGTCGAAAAAATCAAAGATTTTGTCATCAATGATTTGGGTCGTGATTGGTGCGGATTGATGACCTCGCCGATTACTGGGACGGATGGGAACGTGGAGTTTCTCGCTTGGATGAAGTGAGCTCCTAAATCAGTTTTAGGCGGGCAAAATCCTGAGAATCTACGATCCCAACGGGGCGTCCATTTTCATCGATCACGACGATATCATCGACCTGCTGATTGCCGATCGTGGCAACTGCTTCAGCAGCCAAAGAGCCGGCAAAGACGGTGATCGGCTGCTTCGTCATAAAATCGGAAACCGGGCGGGCTCCAAGCTCCGGGTTTTCCTGAAAAGCACGCGCGAAGTCTCCATGGGTGAAGATTCCGGCCAGTGTTCCGTTGTCTTGAAGAATAAGGCAAGCACCAGAGCGCTTTTCGCTCATCGCAGCGAGGGCATCCTGCACCGTGGCATTTTCAGAGACGGAGGACAGAGCCCCACCGGTACGCATGATTTCCGAGACTCTCATAAGAAGGGCCCGGCCGAGGCTTCCACCGGGATGGAAACGGGCAAAGTCTTCTTCGGTGAATCCCCGGGCCTCGAGAAGTGTCATTGCAAGGGCATCTCCCATTGCAAGCATGGCGGTGGAGGAAGAGGTCGGGGCGAGGTTGAGAGGGCAGGCCTCGCGCGGAACACAGGTGTTGAGAATAAAGTCACTCTGCCTGCCCAGAGCGGAGTCTGTTTTTCCGGTCAGGGTGATGAAGCTGACTTGAAAACGTTTGAGATAGGGGAGGAGATCGAGGATTTCATCGGTCTCGCCAGATTGTGAGAGGATCACGATGGAGTCACCATCTGAGACCAGCCCAAGATCACCATGGAGAGCGTTTTGAGAGTTCAGTACGACAGCGGTCGCGCCTGTTGAATTGAGAGTGGCCGCGAGTTTGTGCCCGATATTACCGGATTTGCCAATTCCAACGACGACGATTTTTCCGTGCTTGTTTAGGGTGTTCTGTAAGGCCGCAACGGCAGCCGGAAATTGCTCATCGAGATTTCCGATGAGTTCCTGAAGGGCAGCGATTTCTGTTTCGATGACGCTGCGTGCGAGGGCCAATGCATCCACGGGATGAGATTAGCAGATTGGGAGGGAAGTGCGAGCTTCGAGCGCATTTCTTGCTAGGAGAAGAGCCTGGAATTCGTAAACTAGGGTCCATGAAACATCTTCTTCTTTTTTCTGTGCTGGCATTGTCACCTCTTACTGCCGAGTGGTCTCACTGGCGCGGGCCTAATGAAAATGGTTATGTTGCGGGAGGAAAAATTCCGACCGGCTTTGATGCCGATGGAAAGAAAGTTGCCTGGAAAGCCCCACTTCCCGGTCGCGGCTGCTCGACCCCGGTGGAGTCAAAAGGTCATCTTCTCGTAACTGCTCCGGTCGATGGGAAGGACGCTCTTTTGGCCTTCGACCTAGAGACAGGGTCTGAAAAATGGCGCCTCGTCTTTGGGGAGGAAACTCCGGGACGTGGTCAGAGGGTTGGGAGCGGTGCAAATTCTTCGGTGGCGGTTATGGGAGAGCACGTCGTTTCCTACTTTAAGTCGGGTCGCGTTGCGGGTGCCACCATCGAGGGGAAGAAGCTCTGGGAGGTGAATTTACAGGAGAAATTTGGGGAAACCACGCTCTGGTGGGACCAAGGAACGACCCCAGTGGCAGCGGGAGGGAATTTCGTGATCGCGGTGATGCAGACCGAAGGCGAATCCTATCTCGTTTCACTCGCTCCGAAGACCGGCGAGGTGGTTTGGAAGACCGCGCGAAATATTGAAACTCAAAAGGAATCCGGAGACAGTTACACCACGCCTCATGTTGTCAATGTTGATGGCGTGGAAACGATTGTTTCTTTTGGTGCCAATCACCTTACCGGACATGATGCGAAGTCCGGGAAGTTGCTCTGGACCTGCGGTGGAATTAATCCAAAGGATGAAGGAATGTGGCGCACGATTGCTTCTTCGGTGATTTCGGATGGAATCGCCGTCGTTCCTCATGCGCGGGGAGAGTATGCGATGGGGATCAAGCTGGGCGGGAGTGGTGAGATTACTGAAAAGGCCGTTCTCTGGCGTAAGGAGATGCTTGCTTCTGATTCCGCGAGTCCGGTAGCGAAAGATGGAAGGGTTTACTTCCTCTCTGATCGCGGTCGGAATCGGGGGACAGTGACCTGCGTGGATGCAAAGACGGGGGAAGAACTTTGGCAGTCGAAGCTTCCGAAGTCTCCTAGCTCGTTTTATTCCTCCCCAATCATCGTTGGTGACCAACTTTGCATTGCGCGGGAAGATGGCGGGGTTTTCATTGCGACCATTACCGATAAGGGCTTGGATGAAATCGCTGACCAAAAAATCGGAGAAGCTCTGATTGCCTCGCCGATTTTCACCGCAGGCTCCCTGATCCTCAGAGGCGACAAGCACCTTTGGTGCGTGCGATAATCCGAGAGATCGGGTAAATCGAGAGCGTCCAAGCAGAGCGGCAGGGTTGCCGCTCTGGTGAGCGGTTAGCCCAGGTGCTTGAGGATTTTTTCAAGAGCCGCTTTGGTGGTGAGGCCGTGCTTGGCCCGCAGGATCTCCGGCTTGCCGTGCTCGATGAATTCATCGGGCCAGCCGATCCTCTCGACGGGCACACTGACGTCTCGATCGTGGAGCAGTTCGATCACTGAAAGGCCAAATCCGTTTTTGAGAACATGGTCTTCAAAGGTGCAGACCACTTTGGACTGAGCCGCCAGACGAGAAATTGTTTCGGCATCGAGAGGCTTGATCCAGCGCGGGTTGATCAGCGTGACTGAGTAGCCTTTTGCTTCGAGCTGTGCCTGGGCTTCCTCACCGAGTTCCATCATGGTTCCGAGAGGAATCAGGCAGACGTCCGTTCCTTCGGAGAGAACTTCGGATTGTCCAATCTCAAGAATCTGCGGCTCGGGCTTAGGGGTGGTTCCTGGCCCGTTTCCGCGGGGATAGCGGATGGCAATGGGGCCTTCCCCATAGTTCGCCATGGTCCAGAGCATATCGATGAATTCGTCTTCGTCCTTGGGCTGCATGTGGACGAGGTCCGGGACGTGGCGGAGGTAGCCGATATCGAAAAGCCCGTGATGGGTCGGGCCGTCATCGCCGGAGAGGCCACCGCGATCCATACAAAGGCGGACCGGGAGTTTCTGCAGCGCCATGTCATGAATGATCATGTCGTAAGCGCGCTGCATGAAGGTCGAGTAAATAGCGAGGAAGGGCTTAAGTCCCTCGCAGGCATGACCGCAGGCGAAGAGGGCTGCGTGCTCTTCGGCGATTCCGGTATCAAAGTAGCGCTCGGGAATCTCGGCCTTGAAGGTTTCCAGCTTGGTTCCGCCGGGCATGGCTGCAGTGATCGCGGTGATCTTTTCGTCGTTCATGGCGAAATCTGTGACCGCGCGTCCGAACAGTTCCGAGAAGGTGGGAGCTCCGGCAGCGGTCGAACCATCGGAGACGTTGTAGGGACCGAGACCGTGAAATTTTCCGGGTTTATCAAGAGCTGGCTGATAACCACGGCCCTTTTCAGTAATGACGTGAAGGATTACAGGTTCATCCTGTTTCTTAAGATATTCAAGGGTCTTGATGAGCAGGGGAAGGTCGTGACCATCGATGGGGCCAAAATAACGAAGGCCGAATTTTTCGAAGAGCACGCTTGGGACGAGCATGTTCTTGGCGTTTCGCTCCAGCTTATGGGCGAGGCCTTTGACGGCGGAACCGCCGATTTTTTCGACAAAGTCAGAAGCCTTCTGGCGAATATCGCTGTAGAGACTGTGAGTTTGGAGGTCGTTGAAATATTTGGCCATGGCTCCAACATTCCGGTCAATGGACCATTCATTGTCGTTCAGGATAACAATGCAACGTTTGGTGGTCTCGGCAATGTTGTTGAGCGCTTCCAGGGTCGGTCCGCAGGTAAATGCGGCATCTCCGGCTACGGCGACAACGTGGGAGTCATTCCCTTTGAGGTCGCGAGCGGAGGCCATTCCAAGAGCGGCGGAAAGTGCGGTTCCGGCGTGGCCGGCTCCGTAACAATCGTGCGCGGATTCGGTTCGAAGAAGGAAGCCGTTCAGGCCTTCATACTGACGAATGGTATCGATTGTTTGCGCCCGCCCCGTGAGCATCTTGTGAACGTAACCTTGGTGGGAAACGTCGAAGAGGAATTTATCAGTCGGCGAATCGAAAACCCGATGGAGGGCGATCGATAGTTCAACTACTCCGAGGTTTGGCCCAAGGTGGCCCCCTGATTTGGATAGATTGGTGATGAGGGAGTCGCGAATCTCCTCCGCGAGTTGGGGGAGCTTTTCGAGTTCGAATTGTTTAACGTCTTCCGGACCATTGACTTGATCGAGAAGAGGGTGGTTAGAAGAGTCTGACATCGTCGTTGTTGTCGCAAGATTCGTTCGGCTCAGAAGCTTCTTTGACTTCTGGTTGTACTTGATTTTTGGCGTGTATGAGTTCGATCCGCTCGCGGGCTGTCGCGAGTTCCTGATGACAGAAGCGGATCAGCTTTTGGCCGCGTTCGTAGTCGGTAATAAGGTTGTTGAGAGAGTCGGGCTCGTGAGCGAGACGTTCGGTGAGTTGGTCAAGCTCCTGCAGGGCTGCTTCAAACGACTCGACCGATTTTTCCTGAGCTTGTTTCTTTTTTGAAGGCATTACTGGTTCAGAACGGGCTTTGCCGCGTAGAACACGATTCGGCCAATGAAAAGATTACGCGGATACTTGTAACGGGACATGACCCCGGTGAGTTTTGGGTCTCGGGAAGGAAGACTTCCAAGACCTCCTCCCGAAGACAAAGCTGCTGGGCTGTCCAAGTGCATGGAAGCAAATTCATCAGCGTTCCCGTATGAGCCGATTTGATAAAGTGGATTCAAGGCAAAGGAACTTGGGCTAACGACGATGCCCGCCACTTCGAGGTTCTGGTCCTGAGCCATTTGTTCCAGGGATTCAAAATCGGTGACACTTTTAGGTAACCAGATTGAGCGTCGATCACCGTACCAAGCAATCGCCCAAGGCTGATCTGAGAAGATGATGTCATCTTCTTCTGTTACGTCATGTAAGATCCGGCTGTAGGCTGAAGGCCAATACGGAGGCCATACCGGGCTCCCTCCTCTCCCCGATATATAGAGGCTTGATTGGAAGCTCTTTGGGATGGAGAGAATCAGTGGCCCCGCACTGATCATGACCGCGAGGATAAAGTGCCCGTTGCGGAGCACTCCGCTTCGGGCTGGTAGTTCGAGGCGACTCCAGAGAATAGATAAAAATGCCAAGCCATAGGCCGTCATAATGGGCACAAAGAGAATGTGAATCTGGTTTGCGTCGGTGGAGTTTTTCGTCACGCCAAAAATTGCCATGCCGAGTGCTCCGAAAATCCACATTAACAGGACGATCCAACGGAAGTGAGCTATTGACGCTCGTTTAAATGGATGAAGAAGTGCGAAGAAAAACAGGGGAGCCGCGATGATTCCTCCTAAGTTGGTGTAAAGAGCATTCGCTTGGAGGAGGATGTTCTTCGTTGTGTTCAGGAGAAGAGAATTCATGTTATAGAGCACCGTAGTGGTTTCCCCGCTGGGATCGACGGTACGCATAATGTTTTCTTCAGAGTCAGCAAGACCTCCGTAAAGAGTCAGGCCAGCGGTTCCAGCAGGTGAGCCAGTCCATTCCATGTTTTTGCCCATGAAGTAGAGGTTGAAAACAAGGAGGATTCCCAAGACCGCGAGTCCGGCGACGCCCTTTGGACGGAAGAAAAACGCGGCATAAAGAATAAAGCCAATGGTAATCCAGATAGTCAGCCAATGAGCCAACGAAAGGAGAGCAAAGAACACCGAGGCCACTAAGACAGCCCCAATCCCCATTCGATTCTCAACCGAAGCTTCAAGAGCGCGGTAGCAGAAAAAGAGGGCGCAAGAAAAGAGGAGCAGCATGAGCATTTGCGGAAGGCCCGTTTGGGTGAATTTCCACATGAGGTCACACAATGCCATTAGAAGTGCGGTGACTCCTGCGATTTTTACGTCAAAAATCCGCGAGATCAGGAGGTAGTTCACTCCAATGGCAATCAGGAAACAGATGACGGAAATCGCAGCGATGACTCGATCGAGCTGGTAGATTTGACGTGATTCTCCGACCATCTTGAACTTATTGAAGTCATCTCCTCCAACGATTTTGAGAACCGCTGCGTTGAGGAAAGGATTCAGAGGTGAATGATAGGTGTCATAGAAGCGATCAAGTTCGGGCGCGGCAGCATCGGTGCGGTTCGCTTGCCAGATTGCAGCAGGACGAATCACCTTGGTGGTAAAATCATTCCCCCGGGCAATTTCCCGGCCAATTTGCGCTTGTTCGATTCCCCGAGCATGAGTGAGCCCCTTGAAGCTCAAAACAAGATAGAAGAAAACGAGGGTAAACAAGAGTATGAAGAAGAGGAGACGCCGAATGAGATTTGCGTTGTCCTTGTGGGGGCCGACAGTGTCCTTTTTGCTCATGATGGTTATTAATCGCAGAGATTTTGATCGCGGAGTTTCCGCTGAAGTGTGCGTCTGCTGATCCCGAGGAGCGCCGCGGCTTTGGTCCGGTTCCCGGACGTTGCTGCGAGGGCACCACGAATCGCGTGTTGTTCCAGAGCATGCAAGTTGAATTCCTCTTGAGGAGCAAGGGTGTTTTTCACGGATGGATCCTCATTTTTTGCTGGAGGGCGATCGAGAAAGCCCGGAAGGTGTAAAAGGTCGAGGGTATCTTGGTTTGACATGACTACCGCGTGTTCGATGGCGGTGCGGAGCTCTCGCACGTTTCCCGGCCATCGATAGCCCTGAAGTCTTGAAAGTGCGGCGTCGGTAAGAGGCTTGGTGGGACGGTTGTTCTCGAGAGCAAACTCTTCCAGAAACGAGTTGGCCAGAAGAACGATATCTTCCTGCCGGTCTCGCAGGGGAGGCATGGTGATGGCCAGAACGTTGAGCCTAAAATAGAGATCTTCCCGGAATTCTCCGTTTTGCACCATTTCGAAGAGATTTTTATTGGTAGCGGTGATGACCCGGGCGTCGACTTTGACCGGTGAGTTGGACCCAACCCGCTCAATGGTGCGTTCGGAGAGGGCACGAAGGAGCTTTACCTGAGTGGCTGAGTCGATTTCTCCGATTTCATCGAGGAAGAGAGTGCCTCCGTCAGCCTGCTCGAAGCGACCAATCCGGCGCTGGGTCGCTCCGGTGAACGCACCTTTTTCGTGCCCGAAGAGCTCGGATTCCAAAAGCTGGGGTGAAAGAGCCGCGCAGTTCACTACGACGTATTTTTCCTTCGGACGCCCCGAAAGGTCATGAAGGGCATGAGCGACGAGTTCTTTTCCGGTTCCGGATTCTCCTTCAATCAGCACGGTGGCCCGGGTGGGGGCAATTTGGCTGATTTTCTCGGAGATTTGAATCATGGGTGCGGATTTTCCGATCAAGCGCTCAAGTCCGTGGACCTGATTTCCAGTCTTTTTCTTGAGGGTCTCGTTTTCGGCAACCAGGACGCGGTTTTCTTTTTCAAGAATTTGAGATCGTACGGCACGTTTAAGGAGAAGTTCGACTTCGTCGAGGTTGAGAGGTTTGGTCACAAAATGCCAAGCTCCTCGGCGCATCGCTTCGACAGCCGTGTCAACCGAGCCGTAGGCTGTCATCATAAGTGAAACCGGTGGATTCGGGAGTTTCAGAGCGGCGCTGAGCACCTCCATCCCGGAATCTCCTCCGAGCCGGAGATCGGTAAGGAGGAGTTCGATCTTCTCATTCTGAAGAACCTGCGTGGCTTGTGTGAGATCCGAGGCGAGGTAGATATCAAACGTCTCTTCGAGGGCCATCCGCAAGGCGTCACGGGTCGCTTTTTCATCATCAACGATCAGGAGAGTGTGCATCAGATTTCAATGGGGGCTTGGTCTTCCAGTAGTCGGACTTGTTTGTCAGTTCTCGGGAAAAAGAGCGTTACCGTAGTGCCGGCTTTTTCCTCGCTGACAACTTCAAGCTCACCTCCATGTTCACGAAGGATTCGGCGAACAATGAGAAGACCAAGACCGCTTCCGGTGGACTTGGTGGTTTGAAAGGGTTCGAAGATCGCGCCCATGACCTCGGGAGACATCCCGGAACCATTGTCGGCAATGGCGAGAGTGATTTCATATTCATTAAAGCCGCTGAAAACGGAAATTTCGCCATCGGGAGGGCTCACTGCTTGGTAAGCGTTACGGATCAAGTTGTAGAGCGCTTGTTGAATTTGGCCCTCATCTAATTCGATTTCAGGAAGGTCTTCAGCGAGCTCGAGCTTAACCCCGATTTGACGCGTTTCGAGCTCGGGCTGGAGGGCAAGAAGGCTCTCTTGTAAAATCTGGTGAAGGTCGGCAGCTTTGCGAACAGGGGCACTGGGTCGGATGGCTTGAAGGAATTGTTTCAGGATGGTGTCAAGGCGTCCAATCTCGGTGCGAGCGGTTGAAAGGTGGTCACCCAGTTGATCCTGGTCATCTTTGGCAAGATTCCGCACTTTCCGCTCGAGAAGTTGAAGGTGGAGGGAGAGCGAATTGAGCGGGTTGCCGATTTCATGCGCTACTCCTGCGGCGAGAAGAGTCAGAGCGTTGAGCTTTTCGGATTCGATTTCTTCTTCGGCCTTTGCGCGAATACTGGTGACATCACGGACGAGCATGACGTAGCCCTGTTCAGTTTCATCGTCCTCGGCAATGGGGGAGAGGTAGAAATTGAGGTAGCGGTTCTCAGGGTAAAACACCTCCAGATCCCGGCTGACCGTTGACCGGGGTGAGCTTTTTAGCTGTCCCCAGTCGAGACCGCGCACAATTTGACTCAAAGGTTGCCCCTGAGCTTGCTCGGCGGTAGTACCGAAAAACCCGCAAGCGGCCTGATTGATGAAATTGATGGTTCCGTCTTCATCAAGAAGCAGGACGCCTTCGTGAAGGGCTTCGAACACTTTTTGAAGAAAGCCTTTTTCCCGCACCAGCCGTGCAAGCAAGGCCTGCACTTCTCCGGGCTCAATGGAATCGAGACGGGAGAGGATTTTTTCGAGAACGGCTGATTTCAAGGCGCGACAGATTGGCACATTATCGCATTCTTGGCAATTGTGCAGGCTACGAATAATTACTGAGTCTGGACGGGGTAATCGACGGGAAGCGCAGGAACACAGAAGCACAGGCTTGCTTCCCTGATTGGTGCGGAAGCCAGCCCCCGTGATTTTAGCTGAAACGATTCTCTCTGAAGGACAGAGGGTGGTTTCTGGAGGCAGAAAAATAATCTTCGGGATGCTTCAAGCACGATTTGTTTTCACCCACTTTTCCTGGCTAAGAAACGGCGGTAGCCTTTGAGGAGATGATCGTAGGGAAAAGTCTGTTGTGCTTCACTCAGGCCATGCCATTCCAAAGGAGGGTGATTTCCAGGTCGGGCTGGGCTTCTGAAAAGCGGTAGAGATTAAAAAATCCAACATCAATCCATTCGGCAGAATCGACATGCTCGACCGTGACGCGGTGCCGAATTTCGACGAGGTTCCCCGTGGCGAGTCCTATGAACATCCCATAAGCCAGACTGGGAACACCGATCTTCATGCCGCTTTAAAAGCTCGATGTCGCAAGCGTGTCTGTCCAGCACTTTTGGCCTATCGAGCGGGATGGCGCTATTGGGAAACTCTGCAACCGCGTAGCCCCTTTCCCTTCATCGGGTGAGCAATGTTAAAGCACCTCCTTGACGTAGTGGTCTTTTTCAAAGCGCTCGAAGCAATCAGGCTCCTCACCGGTTCCGAGGAATCGGGCCGAAATATTGAGTTCTTTCTGAATCGCGGCAGCGATTCCTCCTTTGCCTGAACCATCCATTTTCGTGAGAATGAGACCATCGAGAGCAACCGCTTTCCCAAATTCCTTGGCCTGATTGAGGGCGTTTTCTCCGGTGGAAGCATCGACAATGAGGAAGGTTTCATGAGGCGCCGATTCGTCCTGTTTCCCCAGAGTTCGTTTGATCTTGGAGAGTTCCTCCATGAAATTGTGTCGAGTGTGGAGGCGGCCTGCCGTGTCACAGATCAGAAAATCAGACTGAGCGTTGATCGCTTTTTCGCGGATGCTGGTGACATCGCGCACGAGCATGACGTAGCCTTGGTCGGTTTCATCATCCTCGGCGACAGGTGAGAGGTAGAAATTGAGATATCGATTTTCCGGGTAAAAGACCTCGAGGTCCCAGCTTACGGTTGAGCGGGGCGAGCTTTTCAACTGTCCCTAGTCTAGCCCACGCACAATCTTGCGTAACGGTTCCCCCTGAGCTTGCTCGGCCGCGGTGCCAAAGAATCCGCAAGCGGCCTAATTGATGAAATTGATCGTGCCGTCTTCGTCGAGAGGGAGGACTCCTTCGTACAAAGCCTCGAAGACTTTTTGCAGAAAACCCCTCTCCCGCACCAGCCGAGCGAGCAAAGCCTGCACTTCCCTAGGCTCGATGGAGTCGAGTCGGGACAGGATATTTTCAAGGACCGCCGATTTCAAGGCGCGACAGAATAGTATATGATGATGTCTTTGGTAAATGTGCAGGGTGTTCGATCAACGTTCATTCACGAAAAAAGCTGTATGATAACTTTTGGCTCGTTCGTTATGGGTTTTATCAGTCTAGATTTTCCAATCATGTCTCGTTCGCTTTCTCTTTTCGTTTCTCTCATTTTCCTGGGACTTTCACTTTGTCCGGCTCAGCCGATAGACCTGACCAGAGATTCCCGGGTGGTTTGGATTGGGAATACGCTTGCGGAGCGGATGCAGTATTTCGGGGAGGTGGAGACGCAGCTGCATGCGCGCTTTCCGGAGCACAAGTTGGTGGTGCGGAATCTGGCCTGGCCGGCAGATACGGTGAGTCTGCGACCGCGCCCGGCGGACTTTGGAGATGTGCATTCGTATCTGGAGCAGATGAGGGCCGATGTCGTGTTGGCCTGTTTTGGCTTTAATGAAATTTGGGACTACGATGGGGAAGCGGGAGTGGAGCGATTTCGGAATGAGCTCGCGTCCTTTCTGAAGGAGATCCAGGGGAAGAACTACAACGGGAAATCGGCGCCGCAGATTGTTCTGTATTCGCCGATCGCTTGCGAGGGGAAGGCGGTGCCGGAGGTGGAGAAGGTGAAAAAGTTGCTCGCGCTTTATACGAAAGTGATGAGGGAGGTGGCGAAAGAACGAGGGGTGAGTTTTGTTGATCTTTTTACTCCCTCGAAGTCGCTGTTTGGAAACGGTAGTGAGTTGAAGCACACCATCAACGGGATGCATCTCACCGCTGACGGTTATGCCAAAATGGCTCCGGCTTTTTTGGATGCGGGAGTTTTTGGAAAGAGTTCGGTCCAGCTTGATGAAGCTCAATTGAACTCCCTGAAAGCGGAGGTGATGGAGAAGAACGACACCTTCTTCGAGTGGTTCCGCACCGTGAACAGCCTCTACATCCACGGGGAACGCAAAGGGCCGCATGGCTTCTTCAAGAACGAGCGGATCAAGTTACTTCAGATGACCGCGATTCGTGATCAGCGGGTTTGGGATGCAGCCGTTGGGAGGACTTTGCCGGTGGAAATTGACGATTCGTCGACGGTGGAAATCCGCAGCACCTTTGGGGGTCGTCGCAGTGGGATTTCCAAAGCGCTCGCCCCTGAAGAAGAATATGCGAAGTTCGAGATCGGCGAGGACTTCAAGGTCGAGCTCTTTGCATCCGAGCGTGAGTTTCCGGAGTTACGAAATCCGGTTTCGATCAACTTTGATGCGCAAGGTCGGCTCTGGGTGGCCACGATGCCGACCTATCCGCATGCCTTTCCGGGGATCGAGCCAAACGATCAACTTATCATTCTTGAGGACACTGATGGCGACGGAAAAGCGGACAAGCGCTCGGTCTGGGCCGACCATCTTTACCTGCCGCTCGGTTTTGAGTTTGGAGGAGAGGGGGAGGTTTACGTGTCGCAGGAACCGAACTTGGTGTTATTGAAAGATACCGATAAGGACGGCAAAGCGGATGAGAAAACCATTCTCTTTCATGGCTTCGGGAGCGAGGATAGCCACCATGCCATTCACGCCTTTGTCTGGGGTCCGGGCGGTGGGCTCTACATGACCGAGAGCACCTTTCACAACACGCAGGTCGAGACGAATCGCGGTCCAGTGCGGACGAAAAACAATGCGGTCTTCCGGCTCGATCCACGGACGGATCAGTTCAATGTCGTTTGTCGGATGCCTTCGGGAGGGAATCCCTGGGGACACTCGATCAACAAATGGGGCGAGCACCTTTTCATCGGTCGTCCATTGAATGTGGGACTGATCAATCAGCCTAAGCTCGCAGGTTACTTCGCCACCAACGCGCCGAACGACATCACGAACGATACGCGTTTTTGCGGACAGGAGTTCATTACGAGCAGGCATTGGCCGGAGGAATTGCAGGGCAAGGTTTTCTCGAATCGTTATAAAGACCTTCAAGGGGTGCTGGTGCACGACTGGACCGAAGATGGCACGAGCTTCAAACACAACCGCATTGCCAAAGTTTTCGAAGCCCACAACAAGGCCTGTATCCCCGTTGATCTTCAGCTCGGACCTGATGGGGCTCTTTATGTCGCCGACTGGTATAATCCGGTGCTCGGGCACATGCAGTATTCCCTTCGTCATGAGATGCGAGATTCAAAGTTGGGTCGCATTTGGCGGATCACGCACAAGGATCGGCCTCTCGACCAACCCGCGAAAGTTGCCGGGGCTTCGGTGGAAGAGCTTCTCGAGAATCTCAAGGCTTACGAAAACCGGACCCGTTATCGCACGCGTCGTGAGCTGTGGAATTTGCCGGATGAAACACTGCGACCGGCTTTGAAAAAATGGCTCGTGGAATTGGACGCATCGCACGAGGAACTTTCCCTCCATCTCCTGGAAGGACTATGGCTGCATCAGCAGCGAGGCTGGATCAATGAGGAGCTTTTTGATCGGGTTGCAAAGCACTCCGACTACCGAGCCCGCGCAGCGGCGGCGCATTTGCTGCGTTTTTGGTTCGACGAACTTCCGCAAGCAAAGGAAAAGCTCCTGACGCTCGCGTCGGATGAGCACATGAAGGTGCGTCACGAGGCGGTGGTTTCCTGCACCTGGGTGGACCCATCGGTGGCGGTGGAAGTTCTCGAGATTGTGAACGAGCTGCCTCAGGACAAGAATCTGAAGCTCGCTTATGGCTATGTGGTCCGTGCGTTGAAACCCGTTCTTGAAAAGCATCCCATGATGATGCCCACTGCCGAGTTGGCGAAGCTGCCGCTTTCCGATCAAGTGATCAGTGCGCTCATTCGGAGGCCGGGGCTTGATCGCGCATTGCGGGAGAAGGCGCTCAAGCATCTAGTGGGGGATCAGGGGACGCGTTCGAAGAATCTTGCGGCGATCATTTCTGACGTCGGCGCGCGTGGTGACGAATCGCTTTCGGATTGGATTGCTCTTTTCAATGAAGCGGAACCCAAAAACATTGCGGCTTCGAAATCCGCGGTTGAACAATTGCTTCAGCACCAGGTAGCGGTCGTTCGTCAGGCGGGATACGCGGCCATGCTTCGGGGTAGGTTGATAGATCGTGTTCCCGACGAGCCCGATTTCTTCCGCAGCATTGTTCTTCTCGATCAAGATGAGCTCAAATTGCGTTTTCTCGCGTCCGCGATTTCGGTGCTCGATGATTCCAAGAGTTCCGCCGATCTCAAAAATGCCGCGCTCTTTGCTCTTGGTCGGATTCCTGGAAACGATGCCTCTATTTTTGAAAAACTGACCTCCCAGTTGGGTGATCAAAATCTCAGTGCGAGTGCTGCTGAAGCGCTCCTTGCTCGTGGAATTAAAAGGTGGCCTCTTGAAAAGGTTGAGGTTCAGCTCGCGAAATTCCTTCCCGCTTTGGAGAAAACAGCGGTCACTGAGCGCGGCTCCGAAGCCTTCCAGCAGTCGTCGAAACTTCTCAAGGCCTTTGCGGAAATTGTCAAAAATTCAGAAGCTGCAAAACGGGTCGAGGCCTTGCAGCTTCGTCCTGCCAAGATCGCTAGCGTTCCCGACAAACTGAAGTTTGATTGTAAAACCTTCACGGTCACCGCCGGGACTCCGGTGGAGCTGTGCTTTGATAATCCCGACGCCATTCCGCACAATGTCGTGATCTGCCGACCGGGTTCACTGGAGAAGGTGGGCCTGGCTGTGGATGCCTTGTTGTCGGACCCCAAGGCGATGGAGCGCGATTGGATTCCAGAGATGCCGGAGGTTCTTTTTGCGACGCCGATGGCTCAATTGGAAGAAGCGGTGGTGACGCGTTTTATGGCTCCCGAAGAGCCGGGTCGTTATCCTTTTCTCTGCACCGTTCCCGGTCACTGGCGAGTGATGCAGGGGGAGATGATTGTGGTGGAGGAGAGGGCTTCTCCGACCAAGAATGAGAAACCGAATGTCCTGATCTTAACCGGAGAGCCCGAGTATGGCTCGCGTGGAACGCTGGGGGCCTTCGGCAAAAAGTTGCGGGAGGAAGAGGGGATGGAGGTCACTCATATTCATGTTGAGAAGCAGGGTGAAGAGCATCATTTTCCGGGACTTGCGGAGGCGATGGCGAAGGCGGATGTGGTTCTCTTTTATCTCCGCTTTCTGAACTTGAAAGAGTCGGATTACCAAGCACTCGATAATTACCTTTCCGGGCCAAAGTCATTCATCTGCATCCGGACCTCGACGCATCTCTTTGACTTCCCGAGGGGTTCGAAACGAGCGGCGGAAAATAGGGCTTTCCCAGATCGTCATTTCGGCACGCCTTATCGCGGGCATCATGGGCACCAGACCAGCCAGCTGAATTACGTCATGATCGCTCAGCATCCGGTGATGAAGGGAGTTGAACCTCGCTTTTGGACGCCCGACTTTGTCTACGCGGCCAATCCCATTTCCGTTCCTGCGACTCCACTCATGTTGGGGCAGGGTTTAAAGGGGACGGGACGAGCTGAGTTCAAAGAGACGGTGCCGGGTTCCAATCATGTTTACGTTCTCTCCGAGAGGGACGAAGCACGCGTGATCGGAACTCCGCATCCGGTGGTCTGGACGGTTGATAGTCCAGATGGCAAGGAGCGTAGTCTTGTGTCCACAATCGGTGCACGGAAGAGTTTCAGCGATCCCAATGTGCAACGGCTTTACCTCAACGCCGTGAAATGGTGCCTTGGAGCAGAAGAGTAAACATCATCATGACTAACACGCGAATCGTTCTCACGAACTTCTCCGATCAAGAAACGGCGGAAGCGATCGCGGAGACTCTTGTCGAAAAAGGTTTGGTGGCCTGTGTTAGTTTGCTGCCGGGAGCGACGTCGATTTATCGATGGGGGGGGAAGTTGACGAAGGATAGCGAGGTGCTGGGAATCTTGAAGACGACCAGGGAGAGGGTTGGAGATTTGGAGCAGGCGTTGCTCGAGTTGCATCCCTATGACGTGCCGGAGTTTTTGGTGCTCACTGTTGAAGGGGGAAGTGAGGATTATTTGAATTGGTTGACTCAGGAGAGCTCTGCTTGAAGGTGGACAGGCGGGACGCCTGTCCTACGTTAGAGAATTTCCTGCACGAATTTTTCCTTTTTGAAACGCTCGAAGCATTCGGGTTCCTCTCCGGTGCCGATGAAGCGGGGCGGGATATCCAGTTCCTTTTGGATGGCTGCGGTGATGCCACCTTTTCCAGATCCGTCCATTTTGGTGAGGATGAGGCCATCGAGGGGAACCGCTTTCCCAAATTCCTTGGCCTGATTGAGGGCGTTTCCTCCGGTGGAAGCATCGACAACGAGGAAGGTTTCATGAGGCGCCGATTCGTCCTGTTTACCCAGAGTTCGTTTGATCTTGGAGAGTTCCTCCATGAGGTTGTGTCGAGTATGGAGGCGGCCTGCCGTGTCACAGATCAGAAAATCGGACTGAGCGTTAATCGCTTTTTGGTGAGCCTGATAACAGACCGAAGAAGGGTCGGCTTCGTGGGGGCCGGTCACTACCGGGAGGTTTAAGCGCTCTCCCCAGCGGACAAGTTGTTCAACGGCTGCGGCCCGAAAAGTATCAGCAGCAGCTAGGGTCACGGAAAAGCCCTGCTTTTGAAGAAGGCGTCCAAGTTTGGCGCAAGAGGTGGTCTTGCCCACTCCATTCACGCCGACCACGAGAATGACCGTAGGAGTATTTCCTCGGGGGGAAAGGGGCGGATGATCCTCAGGAAACAAATCAGCAATACCTTTGCGCGCCGTTTCGACAACATCGTCGGCGGAAACTTTTCTCCCTAATTGGCGGAGTTCTTCGACGATTTCGAGGGAAAGATTCACGCCGAGATCCCCGGCAATCAATTCGGCTTCCAGGTCATCCCAATCGATGTCGGCAGTATTGGTAACGCGATTGAAGAGCTTTTTGAAAAATCCGGCCATGGGAAAGTGCGGGGTTGGCGCCCCGACCAGGAATCGAACCTAGATCTAAGGTTTAGGAAACCCTTGTTCTATCCGTTGAACTACCGGGGCGACGGGCGATTACTGACTCGTTTGGAGTGAGAGGTCAAGTCACAGCAAGGGTTTCCACGGAAACTGTTGGCTTCGCTCCGCTCACCCTATGCGAGAAGCGAAATGCGGGATGGCCATTTGGGAACTCAATTATTATGAGTGCAGGAGTGAATACAGCGCGAACCATCTTTCTCTGTTTGTCCCTTCCACTTTTGGGGTCTCAACCCAATGTGATTTATATTCTTACCGACGATCTCGGCTACGGGGACTTGTCTTGTTATGGCCAGACGAAGTTCAGCACGCCCAATATTGATCGGCTCGCAAAAGAGGGCATAAAGTTCACCGGTCACTACTCGGGAAATACAGTGTGCAGTCCTTCACGAGCAGTTTTGATGACCGGAGATCAGCCGGGTGAAGTTTACCTACGGGCAAATGTTACTGAGAATGTGGTAGCTCCACTCAATCCGAAGGTGACTGTTCTTCCCGAGGTTTTTAAAATGGCCGGTTACGCCACCGGGGCTTATGGAAAATGGGGATTGGGATACACCTACCTCCCGGGGAAAAACAATCCTTTGGAGCATGGTTTTGATGAATTTGTGGGATGGAAAAGCCAAACCATTGCCCACACTTACTATCCCACAAGCTATGTGCATAATGGCAAGGAAGTTCCCCTCGATCAGGAGACTTATGTGCACGATATCGTCATGGATCACGCGATGAAGTTCATCGAGCGGAATGCGAAGTCCGGAAAGCCATTTTTCTGTTACATTCCCACGGCTGTTCCCCACGCTGCAATGCATGCCCCAAAGAAGCTTCATGAGAAGTGGCGGAAAGAGTTTCCCCAGTTTGATGATGTCGTCGGGAAATACCGTATTCACGGAAAATCAGCTGATTCGCAGGAGACCACCCCTGATGTCGTTAACCCCATTGCTGGCTTTGCCGCGATGATGGAGAATCTCGACAATCAGATCGGGCAAATTCTCGACCTTCTGAAGAAACACGGAGTGGATGAAAACACTTTGGTGATCTTTGCGTCTGACAATGGAGCGCATCGGGAAGGTGGTCATGATCCGACCTTTTGGAATTCCACAGGCAATCTTCGTGGAATGAAACGAGACATGCACGAAGGGGGAATTCGCACGCCCATGCTGGCCCGCTGGCCCGGGACGATTGCTCCGCGGAAAGTCACGGATCACCTTTCGGCTTTTCAAGATGTCCTGCCTACGATGTGTGAGGTGATCGGTCAGCCAGTTCCAGATCAAGTCGACGGGATCTCATTTCTCCCGACCTTGAAGGGACACGCTGATCAGCAGGAAAGGCATGAATTTCTATATTGGGAGTTCTGCAAAGGGGACTCCCAGAAAATTTATTCGCAAGCCGTGCGCCACGGAAAGTGGAAGGCGTATCGCCAGCAGCGAAGGAATAAAAAGAAACCGGGGATGCAAGCGCTGGAGCTTTATGATCTGGAGAGCGATCCTTTCGAGAAGAACGATCTTGCGCAAGAACTCCCTGAAATGGTGAAGAAGATGGAGGGCTTTATCGAGAAGGCGCATCGTCCTCTGCCTTCCCAGCAAAAGGAGTCTTATCGCTGATCGACAACTAAGGCCGCGAAGGCTCCATCAGTCTGGTCTTTGAAGGGGAGTCTTTGCTGGGTCTCGGTGACGAGGAGATGATTGTGTTGCGCCGCGATGGCGTGTACGAGTTTGGAGTTTTCCTCCTCGTCGATGGAGCAGGTTGAGTAGACCAATCGGCCTCCGGGTTTGAGACAAGGAAGAGCGTTTTCGAGAATTTTTGTTTGAATGACGACCAGCTCATCAATGTCGCTGGGCTGGAGTCGCCAGCGGACATCAACCCTTCGGCGGAGGACTCCGGTGTTTGAGCAGGGAACATCAAGGAGGATGGCGTCGAAGTGATTGTGCCATTTCTCGGGTGCGGGCTCCATCCAGTCATGGACTTCGACTTCTGCAATTTTGACCCCGCAGCGAGTGAGATTTTCTTGAAGGCGGGGGAGGCGCTTTTCGTTCGAGTCCGTGCAGAGAAGTTGCCCCTCATTCTGCATGAGGCCGGCAAGATGAACCGCTTTTCCCCCGGGTGCGGCGCAGGCGTCGAGAACAAGCTCGCCCGGCTTGACTGCAAGGAGTTCGGGGGCGTGCGCGGTGGAGGGGTCGGTGATGTAGTAGTGTCCGGACTCAGCAGCTTCTTTGGCACTTGCGGGTTCCGGCGCGTCGGCGGGCGGGGGGTTAAGAAGGTTGGCTCGGAAGAAGGGTTCGGCCGGAACGTTGTTCCAATCCATGAGGGCGATGGCATTTTGCTTTCCGAAGGTCTTTCGCCAGCGCTTGAAGAGCCAGGCGGGGTGGGAGTAAAGAGTGACGGGGTCAATATCATCCATATCCCTGAGGATTTTCATGCGAACTCCGGCTGCTTTTCGCAAGACGGCATTGATCAGGCCGCGGACGGGAGCGCGGGCGCATTCGACCGTTTCATAAATGGCGGCATGATCCGGAATACGTAAAATGAGGAGCTGGCAGAAGCCCACGCGGAGAATGTCACGCACTTCAGGATCGAGCTTACCCTTGCGGAATTTTCCGATCCAATGATCGAGCAAACTGCGATGGCGAAGCACGCCCAGGAGGATCGCTTGCATGAGCTTTCGGTCGGAGGTCGAAAGGTGGTTGCGCTCGGCGTGCCGCTCGATGAGGGAGTCCGCGTAGACGTGCCCTTTGGCCCAGGCGCGCAGAGCAGAGACGGTAGCGCGTCGGACGTTTTTATTCGGCTTGGCCATGGTGGTGACTTTAGAAAATGTAGTTGGGTTTCCGGCGAGTTATCTAGGAAAGAGCCGTTGCGATCTGGCCCCACTCGGCTGCAATGCTAAGGGAGGGATCGGGCATCGTCTTCCCCGCTCGATGATACCAGTAAGAGGCGTTTCCAAGGTCACCTTCTTCACGATGAAGGTGGGCGTGAATCCAGGCTCCGCTAGGATCAGGAATATCATTGGTCAGGTCATGGGATTCGTCCCAGCGTCCTGCCTTGCAAAGCCAAAGGGCTTGTTGGGTAAGGGAAAGATCTGCAGGTGGTTCGGAATCGTTTTGAGCAGATTGAGCGAGGTCGGCGGCGTTCACGGGCGGAGTATCACTCGAAACGGGGGGAGATGAAAGTCTGGATCATTCCTCGAAGGAGAAAGTGAAGCGAAGATAGCGTTGGGTATCGTTTCTCGGAATTCTAAGCGCTTCGGGGAGGTGTTCAACAGCAGCAGGCAGCCAGGTCTCGAGGTCAGACGAGGTTTCAATGGTGAAGGAACCATCGTTTCTCTCCGGGAGGCCAGAGAGGGGGATTTCAAGGTGCTCCGGGAGAAGGGTCATCTCGAAGGAGGGTCTGGATAAAGGGTCCGCGGGATTGGTATCGAGGAAATATTCACCCAAATTGCTCCAGCCATCGGAATCAGAATCGTCGGTCGCGGCAGCTCCTGCTGGCAGGTTCGCGGCAGCCCAAGCGGAAAAGCCGGTGCTCTCGATGAGGGTAAAGGTTTGGGAAGAACCATCTGCCGCCGCGAAGCTTGGGGCATCTTCAGGCAGGGAGATAGTGAGAGTTTCCGGCCCTTCCTCAAGTTCGTCGGAGCTTGCGTTTAGGGTGGTTGCGACCGAGGTGCTTCCAGCAGGAATGGTAAGCATCAGATCTCCGGAAAGATCGCTTGCTTCCGCAGTTCCGCTGATTGTCAGGGGAATATCGAGCTTTACGGAGATGGGGAGTTCGATTCTGGCAGTAAGGAGGCTTGATGTTTCGGCGTTCCCTTCCTCGAGTCTGTTATCCCCCTGAGCGCTCAAGGTGACGAGCGGGCGGTGGGGCTCGCAGACTCCGATGTCCCGCTCCAGGGAGAAACGATCGAGATACCAGCCGGTTCTCGCTTCGGATCGGTCATGGCCCATGAGCCAGCGGAAGCGGATATCCTGATTTCCCCAGTCATCGGGAAGGATAAATTCAGTGAGAGTGAGCCCGCCATTTGATCCGGTCCAGGCAGGTCGACCTCTGAGAGGATTCCCGGAAAGGGAAAAGATGGAACGGTCTTGATAGCCGCCTGCTTCGACATTGACTGAGGGATGGGTCGGAAGGTCAAACCAATCTCCGTTTCCGAGAGATGCTTCAAGCACCGCGCCGTCCCAATCAGATTCGAAGTCGTAGAAGTGGGCAAATTTGAGAACGTTATTCGCTGCGCCGAGTGCAATGGACGGAGAGGTGAGCGTGGAGGTGGACACTCCGGCCACGGCCGGTGAAAAAATGGAATTCGGAGGGGACCAGTTCGGGTCGGTCACGATGCGCCAGGGAAGGCCTTCTCCGGTGGTGGACTGGGTCCAGCCTTCGGGGATCTTGTTTGAGGTATCGAAATCCTCGAGGTAGGGAGCGCCCTCTTCGAGAAGTCCGAGCTGATAGTGCAGTGTGAAGCGAGATTGCTCCCCTGAGGAGTCATTGATGATTCCCGGGATTTCGTAGCGCTGGCCGCAATGCCCGGTAAAGCTGAAGGAGAGGTTTTCGGAGGTGGTAGTCCCTGGCTCGGGGTCGGAGAACGTGAGTTCATTTGCGCTCGATGACACCCCTTCAGGAATGGTGAGTGATACAGTGAGCTTGTCGGATTTTTTGGTTCCAATATTCAAAAGGGAAAGATCGACCGAGATGGTCTCGCCAGGATCAGGCCAGCCATTCTTGACGCTTCCCGATTCTGCCACGAGGTCGTATGAGCCGAGAACAATGCGTGGGGCTGGTGGTGCTCCGCCCAAGAGAACGGTGAGCGAGTAGAGTTGAGCGGAATCATTTCCATCTCCGGTTACCCGGATGTAGTGGAGTCCCGCATTCTCGAATTCGTAATCGAGAATGCTCTCCCCTTCACCAATCGGAGCATCGGTGGATGAGGCCAGAACGGTGGACCCATCCGGGCCGATAATTTCCAGACTTAAGTTCTGTTGGATTCCCGGGCTAAAGGTGGTTCCGCTTGTGCATCCGGTGGAGAGTTGGGGGCCCTCGAGATAACTGGCTGATTGAGGGCTGAGAACGACGTTGATTTTTTGGAAATCCTGAACTGGGAAGCGATAAAAGTCGCGGTCCTCCGAACCATCAATACTTACCCAACGGATGAGCTTGCTTTTATCATCCACCAAATTCAGGGGGGAGGCTGTCCCGGTGAAATCATTGTTGGTGCCGGTTCCAAGGAGTTCCCATGGGTCACCATACTGGCGTTGGAGGGAATAGGTTTCGTCGAATTGAGGACCTCGAAAACTTGTCGTGACGGTCGGCTCCATGAGCTTTGTGCGATTGACCGGGCAGACGTGAGCAAGACCCAGAGAATGCCCGAGTTCGTGAGCCATGACGTTTTTAAAACGGATTGAGTTATTGGAGATGTTGTCGAAAAAAGGGTCTCCCGAATCGAACACAATATCGCCGTAATCGGGAGCGAAGGCGAAGGCGAGAACACTCCCGCCGCTTCCAAGGTCGCCGCTCCCATCGATGAATCTGGCCCCAATACGGATATCACCCCGAAAGCCAATGCGGCCCGTTCCACTGAAGCTGCTTGTCATCGTGGTGCCGTCGTCCTCAGGCTCATAGACAAAGGTGATTGCGCATTGCTCGCCCATTGATTCAATGGCTTCTTGGATGATCTCGAACCAAGGCTGATCGGCAGGAGCTCCATTTGCGCTTCCTCCATAGATGCCGCTCATCCAGGAGCGAAAATTGGAGGGGGCGTTTTCTCCCGATCGACTTGCGACCAAGGTATTATCGGGAACAATACTCCAGGTGAGAGTGACGGGGTTCCCTTGGCTGCCGTGGAAAAGCGCATCGCTGGCGACTCGGTTCCACTTGCCGAGGCCTAAGAATTGATTGGCCTTGATCCCGACCCCCCCGCCGTTCATCCCTGCGGCCTTCTCTGCAGCTTGGTATGCCATGACGATTGCGGAGCTGGTGCCAGGAGCCCAGCAAAGGTAACGTTTCCCCTGACGTTCTTCATCGACGAGAGATTCGAGATGGTTTGCCAGTTTATCTTGTTCCCGAGGAGAAAGTGCCACAATGAGTCGAGGATCAATTTGTTTCCAAGCCTTGGTAAATCGTTCTGATCGTTGGGAAAGAAATGCGGCATCTTTCCCCTGGGATGCAGAATCTCCTAAAAAGGAGGAACGGGGGCGAGGAAAAGTGACAAGACGAGGAAAGGCGATTGGGGAATGGCTGTGGCCTTTCGGGAAAGGGTTTCGATCAGAAGAGTGGGAGGATTGATCTCTTTCCCGTCGAGCGTCGTCGTTTTGTTTCGAAGTAGAGTGACTCGGGGCCTTTTGACTCGGCGCCGAAGAGTAAACTCCGACACCAATGAGAAGGAGTGGCGCGAGGAGCACAAGAATTCGAAAAGTGACCGATTGCGAGGTGATAAAAGAAAGTTCGGCCCCCGACTTCCATCGGTCAAAAGAAAAAACAGAAGGGCTTAAAACGGGATGGTATGGTTATGACCCTGGAGCGGGGACTTCCAGATGCCAGACGCGAGTTTCCCAAATTCCGTGACTGATGTGTCCGGGGGCTCACGAGTGCCTTCCAGAGATCTCCGCGGAGGCTGCCCGAGTTGAGATCGTAAGAAGCGAGGATTCCGGTGATCAGAAGATCCGCTGACTTAGTTTCCCCTTCTTTTGAGGAGAAAAGTGGCTTCTGGTATGACCACTAGAGGGGTAAACGCCTCGATAATTCTGTTGAATTTTGATCGGGTATTTATGGAGCAGAATATCTAGTGTTCCGAGCCATATAAAACATGTCAAACTCTCTTAACTCTGACGAGCCCACCGAATCCAAATCCTCACGAGTTCGGGCCATCCTAAAGCCGTTCCTTGCAGGAATGGCAGCTGTTATTCCTATTCTTGCTACGGGGTGGATTGTGGTGCTTGTTTTTAAGCTGCTTCATCGGATTGGCCTTTCTATTATTAGTGCGGTTCTCGATGCCTTAAATGCAATGCGAGGAGTGTCACGAGGTGAGCCTGATGCTTGGACTCCGGAGGGGTTTCCGGGAGATGATTTCCTGTGGCTTCTAATTCCTCTGGCGCTACTTTTCTTATCTGGCGTCGCCGTGATGAACCGCCCGGGAAAGAAAATGCTCTCTTGGGTTGATGGCGCAATGATGCGATTACCGTTGTTTGGTTTCATCTACTCGGCGATCAAGCAGTTCATTGACGCGGTGAAGAACCTGGGTGGTCCAAGGAAGTTCAAGGGAGTGGCCTACGTGGAATATCCGAGCCCGGGGTGTCGTTTGATCGGCTTCGTGACAGGGCATTTCTGTGATCCTCAGACCGGAAAATCCACGACCTCGGTGTTTATTCCGACTTCTCCTAACCCGATGACAGGTTTTGTGGTGCTCATCGATGATGATAAGGTCTTCGATAGTGACATGACGCTTGAAGAAGCGGGAAAGATGATTCTCTCGGCGGGTTTGGTGGCCCCTGACTCCTTTCTTAAAGAGGTTTCCGAGCTCTAAGACACTGGAGCGTCTTTCCTTCGGCTTCCCATTGAATCTGGAAATCCGTCTTAGGATAAAAAAAAGCATCTTCTGGCCAGTCGAGACGTTCCAGCGCCGGAAAATTGTCGAGCACTTCTTCAGACCACTCGAAATACTCCGGGTGATCGGTTTTGAAGAGAAACTCGCCGCCGGGCTTGAGCACTCGCATCAGGGCTTCCAGAAAGGGCTTCTGGAAAAGGCGACGCCGGTGGTGCTTTGCCTTGGGCCAGGGATCGGGGCAGAGGAGGTGAAGCCGGCTCACTGATTCGGGGGGGAGAAGCCATTCCAAAGTATAGAGACTCTCAAGGCGGAGGACGCGAAGATTCGTGAGTCCCATTTTGTCTGACTTTCGGGAGACCTTACGAACGCGACCAAGAAGTCGTTCAACGCCCAGAAAATTCCGGTCGTGATGGTGCTGGGCCATCCTGAGGAGGAAAGAACCGTCACCGCAACCAAGATCGACTTCCAGAGGAGCGTTCTTGTCGAAGTGATCCGCAAGATTAAGCTCGGCGAAGTAGTCGGCAGGAATGAGCTCGTTGGGCTCTTGGGGGCGGGTAAAATTTTTCGGGAATTCCATCTCGTTAATTGGCAGTCTGACGCCAGTAGCCTTCAAAGGAGTAGACTGGATCCTCCGTGTTTAGGGTGACAAAACGACTGAGTCGGATTTGAAGATCACGCGAACGGTCCAAGTCAAAATCCAGAACGAACTCATTCATTGGCAGTTCGTGCGTCGAGGTCAGAATTTTAATCTTTGCTTGATAAGGGTTGGCGTCATCCGTCAGCTCGGAAGTGAAGGTTCCGGTCATGTTAAGCGGAGGCTCATTCCTGATGTTACCTTCGCCCAAATCAAAGCTCAGCGCGGGGAGCTGTAAGGTATAGGTCCCAAAGGTTCCTTCTTGTTCGCCGGTGCCTGCTCCGAAGTTCAGCTGAACCTGCCCGGATGGAACGCCGGATGAGGAAACCCGGGTGAAGGTGATCTGACGGTTTGAGAAATCGTAATCCTGCGAAGGCCAGGTCGGGAGGCGACTGACAAAGGTGGTAAAGAATCCGCGCGGCTGACTCTGAACGATTGTGGAAATGTTTTCCCGGTTCCTCTCAAGTTCACCGGGTTTTCCGAATGAACTGAATAAAAACGGAGGTCTTCCCAGTTCCGTGGCGCTCAGGAAGGTTCTTTGAGCCTTTGGCGTTGCAGGGGAATTGAGAAAAAAGGTGTTGAACCCGGTTCGTTCGATATCGAGTGGCAAGGATTGGAGAGGCCCGGGAAGTTCCGCTAGAACGAGGTGAGGGAAGAATCCCACCTCGTTGGTGCCGATTCGACGGAAAGTGATTTTCTTGATTACGAGGGAACCTTTGGGAACGCCTTCCGGAGTGACGGCATAATTCATGATTTCGTTCACCGTGACCCGTCCATTTCCAGCAGTAAGAACGTGGCCGAAGGAGGTATAGCGGCGATTCCAGCTTTTGAAGGTGGGGATGTTTTGAGCGGAAGTTTGCGCAGAGATAAAAAAGCGACTCCCATTGGCGTTGTGCCCCGGGCTGTCCATGCCCAAAACCCACCCATCGTTAAATTGAGTGCGCCATGGGTTGTTGGAGTTGATGACGCGGGCCACTAGTTCGTCCTGGAAGGTGTAGCCAGGGTTTGCAGAAACATCATTCTCAAAACTCCCGGAAATAAATCGAAGGCCCGGTTCGATCCGAGTGATCGGGATATTTCGATAGAGAGGAACTCGGCGGATGCTGCCGAATCGGGGGTCCAGCCAATCGCGCTCATATTTGATCACGATCTTGTATCGCTTGTTTTCGGCATCGTAGACAAGGGAGACGGGGTTTGGTCCGGTAAGGCTTTGGTAGGAGTCTCCGACCGGAGCCGCATTAAGGATTGCAAAAACAGTGGTGGCTTGACGGACGATGTATTTGCCGACATCTCCAGGGATGGTTTCGTTTGCTTCTTGATAGACAATGTTGAGCGCGACCCGGCCGGGTAGTTGGTAGACGCGGCCGGGCCGGAGAGGAGAATAGGGAAGATGTGGCGCCGGGAAAGTATCACCGATCGGTCCCAGCCACTCCTCGTCTTCTAGTCCCGCAAGCAACATAAAGTTTGCCGTCGCGATTGGAGCTTGCTCGTGATTGAGCTGTGCCGTGAATGTTTTGAAGTTTTGAGTTCCGGGAATCGGAATGTTTGTCTCAAAGTCGGCGAGAATTTGCGCCTTTGTCAGTCCGCAAAAAGCCAGAAAAAGAAAGAGGGTTTTCATGGATTGGAGAAGGTGAAGGTTCCATTTAAAGAAGTGTTGTTCGCATTAAATGCGGTTCCTGACATTCGTCCAGTTGGAAGAATCCCGATGGGGAGATCCGCTCCAAGGCGGAAGCGAATTGGGATTAGGTTATTGGTGTAAATGAGAAGGGTTGCCCCGTAACCGTCGGTATCAATGGTTGTCTGCGCTTCATTGATCAAGTGGGGACCACCTTCAACTCCTGTGAATGCCATCGTCGCGGGGTCATCACCCAGCCGGAGGATGAAATCTCCGACATTAGAGTTTATGGTGATCACTGAGGTTTTGAGATGACTTGGGAAAGCGGCTTCGGCCGGCCAGTTAACAAGGGCTGCACGATAGAACTGCCGCGTGAAAAGGGTGGGGTCGATCTCAAATTGGTTGAGTGCGCCACGGGTTGCATCGAGATGGCGCTCCGTGCCAGTCCAAGTGTTAAGATTCGATGACGAGTGAAGTATTAAAGTGGACCCTGCAGGTTGTTCCGCACTGACGAATGTGCTTACGACTCTGGTCTCTTGATCAACTTTTTGAACGACGGAATTTTTCAATTGGATCACTTCGGGAAGACCTTGGGCGAGGGGATCGAAAGCTGTTGCTTCCGCGCCTTCCTTGCGGATGGCGATACTGGTGATGGAGACATCATTAACCGGCCTGCTGCCATTAACGGGAACTTGATTGATGGTATCGATGGTTGTGGTGCCCGTGGTAACCTTCCCAAAAACGGTATGGATACCATCAAGCCAAGGCGTTGCTCCCACTGTAATAAACATTTGTGAACCATTGGTATTCGGTCCCGAATTCGCGGATGAAAGAAGATAGGGGGCGTCGTGAATAACTCCGTTATCAACCTCATCCGGAAAATTATAGCCGGGACCATCGGCACCAGTCCCTTGAGGGGAGCCAACTTGGTTCATGAAGCCCTCGATGACCCGGTGAAAGATGATTCCATCGAAGTAGGGCGTGTTCTTACGCACGATTCCAGTGGCTGGATCAATCCAAGCGCGCGTGCCTTCGGCTAGTGTCATGAAATTGGCAACAGTCTTGGGGGAGTCCTCGTAATAAAGCTCCACAGTGAAGTCTCCCAGCGTCGTGGAAACATCAGCATAAATCTGCGCGTTGAGCGGCGCGGCACAGAGTAAGAGGCCCCAAAAAAGCTTCATGGCGGGATCCTGCACAGATTGGGCCCAAGATTGAAATTCCATTTTTACCCTCGTCCGCTACCACAGGCGCGTGAGCGAGCAGCGTGAAACGGTCCTCTTCGATCTCGACCAGACCATTGTTCCTTGGGATACCCAGTTGGTTTTTCGGTCGTATATCCTTCAAAATGAGAGCTGGCGAAGAATCCTTACACTGGTTTTTCTGGCTTTTACGCCTCTTAACAAGCTCCTTGGAACCGGGACGATGAAGCGGATTTTTCACTGCTATCTCTGGGGAATGAAGAAGGAGCGGCTAGAGGCGCTAGCGGCTTCTTTTGTCAAAGAATGGCTGCCAGATCTCATTTACCCGGAGATTCTGGAGGAAATTGAGAGTCATCGGGCTGCAGGGCGTCGTTTGGTGCTCTCCTCTGCTAGTCCGGAACTCTGGGTCTCTCATATCGGGCAGGCTTTGAAGTTCGATCTTTCGCTGGGCACCTTGTTTGAGTGGCCGGAAAAGGTGGAGTTTTTTCCTGATCTCCTCGGGAAAAATCACAAAGGGCAGGAAAAGGTGAGACGACTTCACTCTCTGGGAATCAGCTCCGGTGTGGAGGGGTATTCCGACTCCCGGGCAGATGTTCCGTTGCTGGGGATGTGTTCACGACAAACGCTCGTCAATCCCTTGCCCTCGATTCGAAAGGAGGGAGAGGAGCGTGGTTGGAGGATCCTCGAACCGGCTCGTCCCTGGAAAAATCGCCTCGCCTTCGGGTGGGGCTGCGTTCTTCAACTGTTTGGAATTTGGAAGCCATGATTCATGCCCTTCATGGTGCGGTAGGGATGGCGAAGGACTGGAAAGAGATTCTTCCGGAGGCGCACGCCTGGGATCTTTGGGGAATGCTGTCCACAGGCGAACGCCCACTTGCGGAAGCTGGCGAGATCATCGCGCGGGCGGCATCAGACGGTGATACCTTGGTGGGTTATTCGATGGGGGGGCGCATTGCTCTTCACGCCCTCCTTTCCGGTCAGTGCCGGTGGCAGGAAGCCGTCATTATTTCAGCCCATCCGGGAATGACCTCGGGGAGGGAGGAGCGCTTGCAATCGGATCAAGACTGGGCCGACTTTGCGGAAGAGGATTGGGTCAATTTTTTGAGGGATTGGAATGATCAAGCGGTGCTTTCCGGCCCTGAGCCCACGTGGCCGAGTCGAGACCGTCTGGTTGCTCGTCGCATGGAAGTAGCCCGGAGTTTTCGATGCTGGTCGCTGGGAGCGCAGGATGATTTACGACCGTTTCTGCCACGAATAAGTTGTCCGGTGCGTTGGATTGTCGGAGAGAAGGATGAAAAATTTGTAAAGCTCGCCGAGGAAGCGGTTTCTCTCATCCCTGACGCGGTGCTCGAGGTCGTTCCAAATGCGGGGCATCGCGTGGCCTGGGAACCGGGCTTTGATCTTGCAGATTTGCGGGTATGAGCGACTCTAGAGCTGTGTTAAAGTCTGCGCTGATCTGGTTGGCAGGACCTTCATTTCTGTTGGCCGGGCCTTACGACCCACCCACAAATTACTACGCTGCGGCGGAGGGGTTGAGTGGGGTGGATCTTGAGGACGCACTCCACAATATCATCGATAATCACACGGTCGTTCCCTACAGCTGGCCCCCGTTTCAGGCCGTCGACCAGTCACCGACGAATTCCAATGAGGTCGAACTCATTTATTCGTCCGGCACTCGCGCCAAGAATGACAATGGGGGAAGCGCGGGTGATTGGAATCGCGAACATCTCTGGCCGCGGAGCTACGGAATCTTTAATGATGGTGGAGCCGATAACTCCGATATTTTCAACCTCCGGCCTTGCGATGTTCAGGTGAATGCCGAACGGGGGAGCCTCTTTTTTGACAACACTGGTCAAGCCATTCCTCTGCAGTTCTCGGCTCCGGGTTGCTCAAAAGATAACAATTCCTGGGAGCCACGAGATGATGAAAAGGGGGATATTGCCCGGGCCTGTTTTTACATGCACGTCCGCTATGATGGCTCTGATAGTGAGACCAATGATCTCACTCTGAGTGATTCTCCGGACCGAGGTGCTTCACGCTTTGGAACATTAGAGACGCTTCTCGAGTGGCATCGCCTCGATCCGGTGAATGAGCGAAACCGCCGACGGAATCAGGAAGTGTACGAGAATTGGCAGGGAAATCGTAACCCCTTCATCGATCATCCGAAATTCGCGGAGCAGCTTTTCCTTGCGCAATATCCTTCTCGTGATTCCGATTCCGACGGTCTCCCGGACTTCTGGGAGTGGGCTGCCCTGAGTTCTGACCAGTTTGATGCGAGAAGTGATCCCGATGGCGATGAGTTTAATATGCTTCTCGAATACGCCTTCGGCGGTAATCCGACCGTTGCTGATTCTTCAGCACCCTATTTAACATCGATCGGAGGACTTCCGCGTTTTGTCTACTATCGCACCATCGACCCTCAAGGGATCAGCTACACCATTGAGACCACGGTTGACCTCGAAAACGGGCCCTGGCTTCCGGTACCGGTCCTAAATTCTCTTTCCCAGAACGCTGGGCCAAAGCGAACCCGGGTTTTCGCCCAGATTCCGGTTACTTCTGATAATCAGCGGTTTTACCGCATGAAGGTGACTGCCGCTGACTCACAGTGAGGCTTGTAAATTCCTCTGATTCGGGCTCTGTTGAAAGTGCAAAATGCCCACCACTCTTAACCTGCAGTTCTCATTTTAAAATCCCATGAAAAAAGTCCTGATCTGGTTCTCTTTCATCGTTTTCCTCGCGGTCGGAGGCATTGGCATTTGGTTTAAGCTCCGGGTCGACGAGGCCCCCACGGAAATCGAAGACCCCGGAATTCCCGGTGACTTCGATATTCCCGAGGACATTCCTGTCGAGTAGGAGATTCTTTCCCTGAACTCTCGGCGATACCGATGGGCTGTCTTTTTTGCATGCCGGTGGTTTCTGGAAAGACTTACCTTGCCGAATTCCTTGCGGGGGAAGCCGGCGTAGGCTCGCCGGAGAGGCGTGGGAGCCATTGAAACCTCTTTTGTTCAATAGGCTCGCCCCCAAGGGTCCTGAATTTTTGGCGGTCGAAGAGGCCACCGAAAGGAACTTCCTTCCAGATGGATTGGAGCAATAGGGCAAGGAAGTCCCCCCCTGCGAGCAGTCCCTAGCTCTCGTCTTTGAACTCCCGAACCACTCCGCTTTCCAAAGCGCCCCCGAGCCAAGCCAGGAATTGATTCATTTCCGAGTGATCGTTGCGTAGATTGTCGAGCGTCTCCCAACCGCAGTGAGTTTCTTTCTGGGCCGGTGAAATGCGTTCCACATTGAGACGGCTCATCAGGGCCTCGGTTTCACGAGGCATCGCATTGGCAATTTGTGAAGGGTGGGGGAGATCGTCGAGGTTTTCGCCAGACAGCCCAAAGCTGGTGACCCCGACTCCAAAGCGATTCGAAAGGTCACGAACTTGATCTGCGAGTGATTCATCCTCGATTCCCGAGGCGTAGAAAAGTTCGCC
Source organism: Akkermansiaceae bacterium (assembly GCA_049889835.1). Lineage (GTDB taxonomy): Bacteria > Verrucomicrobiota > Verrucomicrobiia > Verrucomicrobiales > Akkermansiaceae > SW10. Next base: position 135,328 of record JBMHCQ010000031.1, on the reverse strand, counting down.
TGTGTTCGCCCACATTCCGGCACTCTTGGTCTGGAAGATGTCTTCACGGAAGCGATCGTAGTTTGCCTCGATGCGCATGCGCACCGCTGCCAGATGGTAAGGAGGAAGTCCGAGGGTTTGCTTGAGAGCGAGGTGGGCAGGATCGAGGATGAGGCCTTCATCGGTGAGTTCGCCATGTTCCCAATCGATGAAAACCATCTCAGGAAACTTCCAGAGATTTCCGACCGAAGCCGATTGCCCGAGCGATTCACGGAATTCAAAGGTAAAGTGACCGCGACTTTCGGCATATTTGTGAACGATGGCTCGAAATTTTTGAACCCGAAGCATTGCCTGATTCGTCGACGAGGTGTCATTGAGATCATCAAGACGTCCTTGCTGCATTGCCACGATTTCCTGAGCGCCGGAAAGAGCCGGCATCTGGGCACCCCGCTTGTAGTATCCTTGACCCTTTTCCACTTTTGCGATCGGCGAACTCGGATCACAGGACATGATGGAGAAATGATAGCGAAGGGAAGCATCGGAGTAGCAACCATCCAGCTTCATACGCACGAGACGAATGAGCTCGGTCCCTTTGATCGCCTCACGGGGATTGGAAGGAAGGATATCATTGAGAAGGTCGGTCAGCTGGCTGCGAAGGCTCATGAAAATTTGAAATTAAGGGTCGGGGTGGAAGCGTTGCTTCATGATGCAATGGAGAGGTGCGGGATGGCGCAAGCTCCAAGTGGGAAATATGTAAAAAAACGGCTCAAAATTTGGATTTCTCCACAACTTGTTCACAGATTCCCGGATGATTTTTTGAATAGGGGAAATCCGCTTGTCGTCTCAAATAATGAACTGTTCAATTTCTAGCATGAAACACCTCCTCCCCCTGTTCGTCATAGCCCTTGGCGCTTTTCCCGTATTTGCGCAGACCGCTGAGGAGATCATGAGGTCGGTCCGCCAAGTGACGACTCTGCAGGAAGAACAGAATCTTCATGGGTCCCTGCGCAAAGGAGGAAAGAAAACCCCGCTTTCTCTTTTCCTTCGCGGAAAAAATATCCAATTCGCACTTGATGGCGGAAAGGAGCGTTTTCACCTTCACCTTGAGGAAAATCGTCAGGATCTTTTCGAGCTTGTTGGGGGCAAGACCAAAAAATTTCCCGTCCGGAAAATTAGCCAGCCGATTGCTGATACAGATGTGAGTTACGAGGACCTCGCCTTGAAATTTCTCTACTGGCCAAATCCTTCCATCGCGGAGGAAGTGAAAATCAATCGTCAGGATTGCTGGCGAATTCACATGCGTAATCCTGAAAAGAGTGGTCGTTACCGCGAGATAAGCGTCTACGTTTCAAAGCGCCATCGTGCCCTCATGCGCGTCATTGGATACGGTCCGCGCCCCGCGGCTGTTGCGCTTAAGCAATTCGAAATCACCAAGCTGATGAAGGTGAACGACTCTTACACTGTCAAGACGATGAAGGTGAGCAGCTTTAATGAAAACCGCCGGGTGAAGGGAATCACTTACATCGAATTTAAAAAAGAAGCGCGCTGATCACACTGATTCCAGAATGAGATTTCCGTATGCGGTGGGGTCCCCGGTGCGGATGAGCCCGATCGCGGAGGGAACTTTCTTTTTGAACTCGTCGTGATCGAGACGGGTTACTTCGAGCTTGGAGTAGCTCTGACGGAAGAGGTCAAACTTCGAGTCGTAGAGGTCGATCGTTTCCTGAGGATTGGTATAGAGGAACTGCTCGGCCTGCCAGATATGTCCCACTTTAAAGTTCGGTGCCAGAAGATCGAGAAGATCGGTGATCAGGGGAATTCCTCTTGTTAGGGTGATGTCGACAACTTCGATCTCGTTCCAATAAGGGAAGGCCCAGTCGGAGATGACAAGTGTGTTGGTGTGGCGGATACGCGCCAGAAGATCGTTGATCTGAGGATTGAGAATACCGTTTTGAAGCATGGCTGGTTTGCTGGGTTATGAACTGACTTCTAACAAAGAGAGAATCTCTTGATGGATTGATTCCGGAGTGGGAGAGGCATTGATCCGATGGATGAAGTCATCCATCAGCGATGAGAAAATGCGGTGGCATCCTTCGAGTGCTTCCCGTTGCTCGAATTCATTGGCCTGACCGTCCCGGACTCCGATGCGTTCCAAGGCCGTCTCAATCGGGACTTCAAGGATGAACACGTGATCGGGGATGGGCGCAAATTGTTCGTTGGCTTTACGAATCTCTGCGGGGTCGAATCCCCGCAGCCCTTGATAGGCCATCGTGGAAAAGTAGTAGCGATCGAGAATCACGATGGCACCTCGTTCGAGCGCGGGCTTGATCAATGAATCGACGTGTTCTTTGCGATCCAGATGGAAGAGTTCGAGTTCCTCTTCCGGGGAGAGCCGACCGGTGGAGGCGGAATCGCGAAGCCGCTTTCCGTGAGGTCCATCAGTGGGTTCCTTGGAGGTGATCACCTCTCGGCCTTGTGCACGGAGGGCGTCGGCGAGGAGATTCACCTGGGTGGATTTCCCGGTGCCGTCGATTCCCTCGAAAACGATGAACATGAAGCGATTAGAAAAAGAGTGGCACACCCAGCAGGACTTGAACCTGCAACCTACGCATTAGAAGTGCGTTGCTCTATCCAGTTGAGCTATGGGTGCTGCTGGGCAGGGTTTTAATTTCTGAGAAGGAAATGGCAAGGATTAGGGCGTCAGAGAGGCGAGAAAAGCGGTGCGGTCGGGCGGTGGGAGGTTTTGTAAAACGGTCTCGAGAGAGGGAAGAGAGAGGCTCTCTTGTGCAATTTGCTCGAAATCCGGTGGGAAACCAGTCCCGGGGAGGATGGATTTGGAAAGGTGGAAGCAGGCCCAGGCTTGCCAAATTCTGAGCTCCGCGCGCGGGCCCGCCATGCGGGTAGCGAGATGTTGAAAATGACGAACGGGATTTCCGAAAAATTGCGCGTCGTTTTCTTGTTCAAGAAACCAGCGCAATGCCGAGTAGGGGAATGGATGGCAGGATTCGGCGAAGGCGGATTTGTTCAATTGAAGGATTGCTTGGGCGGGTTTGCCTTCAAGCCAAAGAGATTGCGCGAACTCGAGGCAGGCTTGCCGGAATTCCGGGCCACAAGCGCGACGATGTCTACGAGTATGGCTGGGTCCGAGAACTTGTGAGACAGAAGGAAGATGTGGGTTTTTATCCACGGGGATGGAATTGCTGGTGGACGGCTTTGAGACGTTTTTGATCCACGTGGGTGTAAATCTGAGTTGTTGAGATATCGGCATGTCCAAGGAGCTCTTGAATGACCCTGAGATCGGCGCCGTTTTCGAGAAGGTGAGTGGCGAAGGAGTGCCGGAGAAGGTGCGGGTAAATATTGGAATCGATTCCACTGGCCTTAGCCCGTTCCTTGACAATCTGGCGGACGCGATCCGGGGAGAGCGCTCCACCACGGATCGAGAGAAAGATCTGAGAGGAAGTCTTCTTGGTGACCAGTGCGGGACGTTCGGAGGTGAGGTAGCTTTGAAGCGCTTCGAGCGCGCGGCCTCCGATCGGGACCAGTCGGGTTTTGTTGCCTTTTCCGGTGACGCGAAGGAAGTGGTCGTCAAGGTCTAGAGTTTCGAGCCGGGCATTGCAGATTTCTGAGAGGCGAAGTCCGGAGGCGTAGAAGAGCTCCAGGATGGCGAGGTCACGCTTGCCGAGCGGCTTCTCGGTGTTGATGGAGGAGAGGAGATTTGCGACCGTTTCGGCATTGAGCGTTTCAGGAAGCTTTGTTGCAGCCTTGGGCGCGAGAAGTGCTTCGGCGGGATCGACTTCGATGTAGTTTCGCTTCACGAGAAAGCGGAAGAAGATTTTAAGGTGCACCTGGGCGATTCGAAGTGACGAGGCATTGAGGTCGGACTTTCTCAAATGCGAAAGAAAATCGGCGAGCTCATCGGTGCCGATATCGCGCCATTCCGTGATCTTCTTCGTCTCGGCCCAGGGTGGAAATTTTTCAAGAGTCTGCTGAACCGAGAGTTGGTAAGCTGGTGACAGCCCGCGCTCGGTGGCGAGGTAGAGCAAGAAGCTGTCGATTTGTGGCTGCACGTTGGGATTTTATCAGCTGAGAGTTCATTCATCACGGAGAAATGCAGAGGTGTTTTTTTGGGAGATTGTCACCTCTGTAAGGGTGATGTAGGTCTCGGTTTTGAAATGAAGATGAAAGCGGTTGTTGTTCAGAGTCCCGGGAAGGTGGAAGTGATCCAAACCTCGATGCCGAAGCCGGGTCCTTATCAGGCCTTGGTAAAGACCGAGGTGGCATGTTTATGCAACAGCACCGATTCCGAATTGGTTCACGGGCGCTTCCCTGGAATGGAAACTTCCTTTCCATTTGCTCTGGGTCACGAAAGCGTGGGTGAGGTGGCGGAAGTGGGAGAGAAGGTGAAGAATTTTCAGGTCGGAAGCTGTGCAATTGGTGGCCTGGTTTTTGATTTTGAGGAACTCAAGTCAGGCTGGGGAGGGTTTTGCGAATACACCTTGGTCAATGATCATGAGGCCATGGTCGCCGATGGCGTTGCAAACGAGGATGATGGATGGCTTGAGGTCTATGAAATCCAGACTCCGCTTCCTGATGATCTTCCGCCGGAAGATCTGGTGCTTCTTTGCACTTGGCGCGAGGTGTTGGGAGCCTTTCGGGATTTCCATCTCAAGCCAGGCGATGATATCCTGATATTTGGCGGTGGTCCGGTGGGACTGAGCTTTGTGAAAATCGGAAGGCTGTTTGGATTAGGGTGGATTGGATTGGTGGATCGTCATCCGGAAAAGCAGGAAAAGGCAAAGGAACTTGGAGCGGATGCGGTGTTTGATCGTGATGATCCGGCAATTTTCGATCTACCAAAGTTGGATGCTGTGGTCGATGCGGTGGGGCGCGCAGAACTCATCAATGCGGGGCTTCCTCTTTTGAAGCGAGGCGGCTCAATGTGTGTCTACGGAGTTTTGGCCGACGAGAAGGAGTTTTCGATTAATCATTCTCTTGGCGACTTCAACTACAACCTCTTCATACATCAATGGCCGACCAGGCGTTTCGAGAAGGAGGCACAAGACCAGCTTTGCGAATGGATGAGAGCCGGAAGTCTGAGAGCAGAAGAGTTCGTGACACACCGCTTCAAGATCGAGGAAATCGAGGAGGCCTTACAGGCGGTGCAGAATCGTAAAGTGATCAAAGCCCTTCTAACTTACTCTTCCTAACTCAACTGACAAATTTCATGACCAAAATCGCACAACTCTTCGTGGCACTCAGTCTTTCTGTCGGCGCCGCAGAGCGGCCCAACATTGTTTATATCATGGCGGACGATTGCACGTTTCATGAACTCGGTTGTTATGGAGGGCAGGCCCATACTCCGAACATTGATCGATTGGCAACCGAGGGGCTCTTGTTCGAACGTTGTTTTCAAACGGCCCCAATGTGCTCCCCGACCCGGCACAATATTTATACCGGCCTCTACCCCGTAAAAAGCGGAGCCTATCCAAACCATACCTTTGTGAAGAAGGGGACTAAGAGTTTGTCCCACTACTTGAAGCCACTGGGCTATCGGGTTGCTCTGAGCGGAAAGACGCATGTCGCTCCACGGTCGGTCTTCGATTTCGAATACTCGGGGAAGAAAAACCCTGATTTCGAGGTGATCGAGAACCTTATGAAAGAGTCGAAAGAAGCAGGGACTCCGTTCTGCCTGCTTGCGTGTTCGAACGAGCCTCACGCTCCTTGGGATAAAGGGGACGCCTCGCGTTACCCTCCCGGGAAGGTGAAACTTCCGCCTTATCTTTTCGACACTCCGGAAATGCGTGACTCCTTTTCAAAGTATCTTGCGGAGATCACTTATTACGATGGGCAGGTGGGGGAGATCCTCGCGCTTTTGAAAAAGCATGGATTGGAAAAAAACACGCTGGTGATCGTGACTTCCGAGCAAGGCAATCAATTTCCTTTTGCCAAGTGGACCTGCTATGATGCTGGGTTACAGAGCGCGATGATTGCCCGCTGGCCGGGCAAGATTACAGCGGGATCGAAGACTCCCGCGATGGTGGAGTTTGTCGACCTTTGCCCGACTTTTGTTGAAGCTGCTGGTGGAAAAGTCCCGGAGGGACTCGACGGTAAAAGCTTTCTTTCCGTTCTTGAAGGGAAAGCCTCCGATCACAAAGAGCATGTCTATGGCCTGATGACGACCCGGGGAATCATTAACGGCTCGGATCACTATGGAATCCGTTCAGTGCGATCCAAAACGCACAAACTCATCGTGAATCTCACCCCGGAGGTGGAGTTTCGAAACATTCAGATGAAGAGCCCAAGCTTCCAATCGTGGGAAAAAAGAGCGGCTAAGGGTGATCAACGTGCGGCTTATCTCGTCAATCGCTACAAAAACCGTCCCGCGATTGAGCTCTACGATGTCGTCAAGGATCCCCTTGAACTCAAAAACATCGCAGCTGAGGGGGGGAATATGGAAATTATTTCCCAACTCCGTGCGAAACTTGATGCTTGGATGAAAGAGCAGGGGGATCAAGGGCAGCAGACTGAATTGGAGGCTCTGGAGCGGCAGAATGTCCGCCGGAAAAAGAAGTGAAAACCTGCCTGATGCAGCTTTTGAATGGCACAAAAAAGCCGCTCCCGCCGGGGAGCGACTTTTTGAGATAAACAGTAATCCGAATTTAATCTTACTTGCGGCGGCGGAAGGCGAGGAATCCTACTCCAGCCAAGCTCAAGAGCGATGAGCTGGGCTCGGGAATAGCGACGGCACCAATGGTCGCGCTTCCGAAGGGAGCGACATCGGTCACCCAGACATTTTCTCCAGAGAAGCGAAAGCCATACTGCACATTCCGGGCAGGATCGTTGATCAGAGTTGCGGTCACCTCTGCGAGGCCGGTTCCGGTTACGGCTGTCTCGGTGAAGTTGACACTGGAATAATCGGGAGCAAAATCTCCGATAAACAATTGCAGGGTGTGTGCTCCGGTGAGGGAAAACGCGGAGACATCCACCTTAAAGGTGAGTGTTTCTCCAGCGAAAGACCCATCAGAGACGTTTCGATAGAGGTTTGCCTCCAACCACTTGTTGCCCAATTGTCCCGGGCCACCGGGGTTCACCGGATCAGCGGCTGTTCCACTGGTATTCTGATACCAGTATTCATTGGCATCCCCAATTGTATTGGGTGAGAGCGTCACTGAGTTACTGGAAGCATCTTTGACGGCCACGAGATCACCGATCCCCCAGCCACTGCCAAATGCGAAGCCGCCTTTTCCACCACCACCATTGGCGGTGAGAAAGTGGGCGTTCATGTAGCCTTCGGTAATGTCCGCATCATCGTAAGTGACGGTCACCGCAGCATTGGCCGTCATCAGGGCGCCGGCTATGAGTATGAGTGTGTGATGAGTAGTTTTCATAGTAGTGTTGATCAGAATTACTGAACTGTGCAAAATTATGCACCAAATTCACATTCCTCAAGCTAAAAGTGCATATTATTGCATTAATCTGTAACACAGAATTGCATCTCCCTTGAGGGGGCAATGATTGCGTGGTATTTGCTCTAAATTTTTCTCCTGCAAATGACTCTCTCTGAAGGTTTTAAGAAAGAATGAGGATCAGGGAGAAAGCCCGATGTTTGACTTGAACGGAGTGAATTCAGGTACTGGTACTCTTTGTGCCTTCGTGGAAGGGTGAGAGAACTTGCGCCAAAAATGGCGCGGTGGCTGAATGTTCTGACTTGGCGACTTTTTCGGGTGTGCCTTGCGCTACGATCCGGCCACCGGAGGGGCCGGCTCCGGGGCCGAGGTCGATGAGGTAGTCCGCTTCAGCCGCGAGATCCAGATGGTGCTCGATGACGACAACAGTATGTCCTTCATCGACGAGGCGGTGAAGGACATCGATGAGTCTGGCGACATCTTGTTGATGGAGTCCGATGGTGGGTTCCTCGATGAGGTAGAGGTTTTTTGGGCCGGGGCGGACTTTGGTAAGGTCGACCCGGCCTTTGACGAGTTGAGTGACGAGCTTGAGTCGCTGAGCTTCGCCACCGCTCAAGGTTGGGGAGGGTTGACCGAGTGTCAGGTAGCCGAGACCAGTTTCCGCGAGGAGGCGGAGGGGTTTTTGGAGCTTGGGATGGGCTTCGAAGAATTCGGCAGCGGTTTTAATATTCATGCGGAGGACGTCCGCGATTGTTTTTCCATTGTAAAAGACTTCGAGAGTGGCGGGATTGTAGCGGTCGCCGCGGCAGGCTTCGCAGTCGATCCAGGTGGTGGGGAGGAAGTCCATCTCGAGCTTGATGCGCCCGTTGCCTTTACACTCTGGGCATTGTCCTTCCTTGTTATTGAAGGAAAAGCGGGAGGCGGTGTAGCCACGCATGCGCGACTCGGGAAGCAGGGCAAAGAGGGCGCGGATATGATCGAAGAGTTTGACGTAGGTGGCCGGGCATGAGCGGGAGGTTTTTCCGATGGGGGATTGATCGACCTCAAACGTGTGTTTCACGTTTTCAAAACCTGATGCTTTTTGGAAGTGGCCGCTCTCGGTATCCGAAGCTGCTTCTGCCAGGCAGCCGCGCATGAGAGAGGATTTTCCGGAGCCGGAGGGGCCGGTGAGGACGGTGAGGGCGCCGAGGGGGAATTGGGCGTCGATGTTTTTGAGGTTGTTGGCGGCACAGCCTTTGAGGTGGAGCCAATTTTTCTTGGCTTTGAGGAGCTTGCGACGTTTGCCCTTGCTGGGATGCGGGAGGGCATTTTTGAGGGCGTGAATGGTGGGTGACTTCTTGGCATTCGCTTTTTGAGGGCTGCCTTGGAAGACGACTTCTCCGCCTTCGATCCCGGCTCCAGGGCCGAGGTCGATGAGGTGGGTTGCGGCGCGGATGGTGTCTTCATCATGTTCGACAAGGACGAGGGAATTCCCTTTGGCTTTGAGGGCTTTGAGGGTGGATAGGAGGGCGGTGTTATCGCGGGGATGGAGTCCGATGGTGGGCTCGTCGAGAATGTAGAGCACGCCTTGGAGATTCGAACCAAGTTGAGCGGCGAGACGAATACGTTGAGATTCGCCGCCTGAGAGGGTTGTGGCGGAACGGTCGAGCTGGAGGTAGCCGAGTCCGACGTGATCGAGGAACTCGAGGCGTTGAGAAATCTCAGGCAGGATGTCCCGGGCAATCAGCTTGTCTTGGCCGGTGAGTTTGATCGAGGACACGAGTTTAGCGGCGTCTTTGACCGAGAGGGAAGTGAGCTGTGGGAGGCTGGTCCCGGCGATGAAAACGTGGCAGCTGGATTCTCTGAGGCGGGCTCCGAAGCAGTCTGGACACTCGTGTTTTTCTTCCGGGTCTTTGAGAGATTTCTCTTCGGCAATCTCGGCTTCTGCTTGGGAGTTGTAGCCGGAGGTGTCGAAACTTTGGCCGCTGAGATAGCCGTAGCCTCGGCAGGTTTTGCACCAGCCGCGAGGCGAGTTGAAGGAAAAGTGGTGGGGATCCAGCGCTTCGAAAGATTCCCCGGTGGTGGGAGAAACGCGGGCGGTGGAAAAGCGGTTGAGCACTCCTTTGGAGTCGAGAGTTTGGAAGGTTCCTTTGCCCACCTGCAAGGCTTGTGCAATGAGGGCGGTGGCCTCTTTTTTTGAACGAAGAGTGCCGACGACAAAGTCGATATCATGCGTCTTATGGCGGGCGAGTGGCTGAAAGTCTTCAGTCCGGATCAGGGCGCCGTCAATGAAGAGCTCTTTGATGCCGGCGCGTGCAGCAGCCTGTGCGTATTCCTTGTGGAAGCCTTTGCGCCCACGAAGAACGGGAGCCAGGAGGCGGAGAGATTTTTGTTTTCCAAGGAGAATATTGAGTTTCTTCCCGATGGCCTCAGGGGTTTGCGAGATCACGGGTTCACCGGATTGCGGGCAGTGTTGCACGCCCACCTTCGCGTAGAGAAGGCGGAGGAAGTGGTAGAGCTCGGTAACGGTGCCTACGGTGGACTTTCCGCCGCCGCGGGAAATGCGCTGTTCGATCGCGACGGTCGGGGGGAGGCCCTCGATCAGGTCGAGATCCGGCTTCTCAAGCTGGCTCGCAAATTGACGAGCGTATGGGGACATGGAGTCCAGGAAGCGACGTTGCCCTTCCGCAAAAAGGACATCGAAAGCGAGGGTGGATTTCCCCGAACCGGAAAGGCCGGAAATGACGACAAACTCGTGATGGGGAATTTCAAGAGAAAGGTTTTTGAGGTTGTGGTGACGAAGACCTTGGATCGAGATTTGCGATTTGAGATGTGATCTCCGAGATTGGAAAGACTGGGGTGGGGTGGCTCGGGAGGTGGAATTTTTTTTGAAGGCAACGGCTTTGCCAGTGTGAGTTTTCCGTTTCGCGAGTTGTTTGGGGGGGCCTTCGAAAACGATCTTTCCTCCGTTTGTTCCAGCTTCCGGCCCGATTTCGATGATGTGGTCGGCATTCTTGATGACATCGGTTTGATGTTCGATGACGAGAAGGGAATAGCCAATATCGACCAGACGGTGAAAGACATTCATCAAGACCTCGATATCGCGGAAGTGGAGGCCCGTGGTGGGCTCGTCGAGGATGAGAAGGGTGTTAATACTGCCGCTGGTGGAGGTAAGGAGTTGACAGAGTTTGAGACGCTGGGCTTCACCTCCCGAAAGGGTGTTGAGCGGTTGACCAAGACGCAGGTAGCCGAGCCCGGTCTCCACGAGAGGGGAGAGTGCGCGACGGGCTTTGGTAAGGAGGTTGTTTTCGCGATGATTTGCGGGTTCGATTTGATCGATCCACTCAATGGCCTCGGTCGAGGTCATTTTAAGGACCTCAGTAATCGAACGACTCTCATATTTGATTTCTTGTGCCGCGGTGGTGAAGCGGGATCCGTGACACTCGGGGCAGGTCAGGTAGAGGTCGGAAAGGAACTGCATTTCCACCTTCTCGGACCCATTTCCTGAGCAGCGTTGGCAGCGACCAGGACCGGAATTGAAACTAAAATACCCCGGGGTGAGTTCGCGCGCCCGAGCAGTGGGGGTCTGGGCAAAAAGTTGACGAATGGTTTCGAAGGCACCAAGCAAGACAGCGGGCGTGGAGCGCGGAGTGCGCGAGAGGGGGGATTGATCAATGAGTTGGACCCCATTGAGCTCATCAAGCCCGGAGATTTCCGCTGCGGCAGGCTCGTTGTCGACTACGATGCCAAAATGGCGGGCGAGATTGTCATGGAGAATCGGGTGAGCGAGGGTGGACTTGCCGGAGCCTGAGACCCCGGTTAGGCAGACAAAAACTCCGAGTGGAATTTCAAGGGAAAGGTCAGAGATATTGTGGCAGCTCGCACGGGAGATGGAGAGGTGTGCCTTGGGTTTTCGCCTTTGGGTCGGGGAGGAAATTGATTTTTTTCCCGAGAGATAGTCGAGGGTGAGGCTCCCGGTTTTGCGGTTGGGCTTTCCTTGGTAGATGAGTTGTCCTCCGGCCTCGCCTGCATTGGGCCCCATGTCGATGAGGTGGTCTGCTTGGCGCATGACGGCTTCATCATGCTCGACCACGACCAAGGTGTTTCCCTTATCGCGGAGGGCGTGCATCACCTTGGTGAGTCGGCCGATATCACGGTGGTGCAGCCCAACCGTGGGCTCATCCAGAACAAAAAGGGTCTGAGTCAAGGCTGATCCCAGGCAGGTGGTGAGGTTGACCCGCGCGATTTCGCCTCCACTGAGAGTACGGGCAGGGCGATCGAGAGTGAGGTAGCCGAGGCCGACTTCATTCAGGTAGTGAAGGCGGGAAGTGATTTCGGTGAAAATGAGCCGGGTGGACTTGTCAAAAGGGCTGTGGGTTTGCTCGATGGAATCGAAGAAAAAGATGAGTTTTTCGATGGGAATGTGCCAGAGCTCGGGAAGGGTTTTTCCCAGAATTTTGAAGGCAAGCGCATCAGGCTGGAGTCGGTTTCCCATGCACTCCGAGCACTTGGTGTAGGCACGGTAGCGCGAAAGGAAGACACGAACGTGCATCTTGTAGGCTTTGGTCTCCAGCCAGTCGAAAAATCCTTGGATGCCGTACCATTTTCCTGCTTGCCACAGGGATTCGGATTGTTCGAGTGAGGAGAGGGGAGAAGACATTTTACGCTCACCATATTTGACCCAGTGTTGTTGGTCTGGAGTGAGCTCGTTCCACGGTGTGTGGGGGTCGATGCCGACGGACTTGAGATGCGGAAACATGTCCTTGCGACAATCGCCCCCGCGTTCGCCTTCGAAGGGTTTAATCGCGCCTTGAGCGAGGGAGAGGAGGTGATTTGGAATGGCTTTATCGAGATCGATTCCAATGACCCGCCCGAACCCGCGGCAGGTCTGGCAGGCACCGAGAGGGGAGTTGAAGGAAAAGAGAGACGGGGTCGGTTGGCGGAGGGGGGACCAAGACGTCGTGAACGATTTGAATTTTGAAGGTTGCACACCTAATGCTGCTGTCTGAATAGCACAGTTCCCTTTTCCGAAGGCGAGGGCTTGCTCAAAGGATTCGGTGAGGCGGGATTTATTTCGGGAAGAGATTTTGACCCGATCCTGAATGACATGGACTTCGGCTGGGAGCTTCTTGAGCTTGGGAGGGGTATCGGTGCGATGGATTTCGTCATCGATCAACACGCGAAGATATCCCTGGGAATTGAGAATGGGGAAAAGGTCGTCTGTCGGAGTATCCTTCGGGATAGAGATCGGAAATAGAACCAGGGCTTGCTCGTCCGCCAGATGATCAAGGCACCATTCGAGGATCGAGCCCGGGGTGTCAGGGCGGACTTTCTCGCCGTTGGCAGGATCATATCCGGTGGCAAGACGAGGGTAGAGCAGCTTGAGGAAATCATTGACTTCGGTGAGCGTGCCGACGGTGGAGCGGGTGGTGCGGATGGTGTTTTTTTGTTCGATGGCAATGGCGGGTGGAATGCCTTCGATCTGATCGACCTCGGGCTTGTCCATGCGGTCGAAGAACTGTCGGACGTAGGGAGAGAAGGTTTCAACGTAGCGACGTTGGCCCTCGGCGTAGAGGGTGTGAAAAGCGAGAGAGGATTTTCCAGATCCGGAGGGACCGGTGATCACGGAGAGCTCGCCCACCGGGATATCGAGATCGACTCCCTTCAAGTTGTGCTGCCTCGCTCCACGAATGCGAATGACGTTTTTTTGAGAAGCTTTGGAGGACTTCCTTTTGGCAGCTTTTTTAGGCACGGCGGGACCCTAGCGCGGGACCGATAGAGCGCAAGAGAACGGGGCTACTTTGCTTCGGGAACCGGAAGTGAGATTTTTCCGTCGAGGATGATATGAATGCGCTCATTACTCTGTGTAGTGGCGGTCATTTCACGACTGATCATGGAGACGAGATTTTCTGCTCCTTCGGTGCGGGCCTTGACTCCTGCCTTGCGAAGGGCTTCGAGGTAGTCGCTTATGGCTTCCTCGAAGTCTTCAGCGTAATCCACCCAAAGCCCACCGATTTCCACTTTGGTCTCGTTATAAGAACGTTTGAGATTCTTCGGTGCAAATTGCGGGATCTTGTCAGGGAGTTTGTGGGCTGCATCCGCTTTTTCGAGCTCAGCGAGAACGGCTTTGGCGAATCCCTCATCGAGGTCGCGACCCCGCTCCACCCAACGCTTGGCGTCCTTGACCCATTGAGAGACAAGCTTGTCGTTTTTCTTTCGAAAGCGCTGATACGAGCGTCCGTGACGATCACGGAGGTTACCCCTGACCTCTTCGATAACTTTAAATTCAGGACTCTCGGTCTGAGCTTGTCCGGGATAATTTCTTTTGGATGGATGAGACCATTCGAGAAGGTAGTATTCGCTCGAGAGTGCTGGGTCTTGATCATTGAAGCCCTTTTCTTTTCCCCAGTTTTTACGAACGTATTGAAGAGCGAATTCTTTCCCGTTTTTGTTATCAGGCTGGCCATCAAACCATGAATGGAAGCTCATGACTTCTCCGGTAATGGTGAGCCAGTTATCAGGTTCTGTGTCATCGCGATAAGCACCGAACCAGCAAGATTCTCCAAGCCCTAGGGACTTTTCAAGGAGTCTCCCAAGAAAGTTAGCCTCGCCTTGAGAGGAGAGGACGGCAAGATGGCCACCGGATTTCTGACAGGCTTTGTGGGCGTCATGGAAGTTGATCGAATTTCGAACCAGCATGTAGCGGGAGCCCTCAAAGTTGTAGCAAAAGACAGGGAAGATCGGGGCTTTTTTGGCTGCCAGATCAGCGGCAACCCGTGCAATTTGGGCTTCATCAGAACCAGGGTTTGAACCATCCATTTTCCATTCGAAAAGGGCAGTGCAAGAAGCCTCGCCATTGTAGTCTTCGAGTCCGTTTGGAGAGAGTCCCGCGAAGTCTTCCTCTGCCTCGTTATCCGGAGAGCCGGTCAGCCAGAGAGAGGAATCAAAATCGGTCTGATCGAGCCATTGCCAGTTCCCTTCTTCAGAGGAGTCGGTTCCGCCTAGCCAGATGATGGTGGGTGAGTCAAAAGTCTCTTGAAGCCAAGCAAGGTCCTCCGCAGATCCAACAGATGCGAGCGAGGCTCCGTATTCTTGGGCGATCTGATGGGAATCCCGCCAGGATTTTTGTGATCTGTATAAAAGGTAAGCCGAGCCATTTCGTTCGATGGCTCCTTCCGGAAGTTCATCGCGAGAGCCGGAGGCGAGGAGATCTTTGAGTTCCTCGAGAGACTTGCCTTTTCTGGGGGGGGCAGCCTCCGGCTTTGGAGGAGTGTGTGCAGGTTTTGGCTGAGGTTCTGGTTTCGAACTCTTCTTGGTGATGACTGGTTTCGGCTTGGGCTTGGGCTTGGGCTTTAGTTGGGCTTTGGGCTTGTCCTTGACCGATTCGGTTTTGAGGGAGATCTCGGTGCCTTTGTCTTCAGCTGGTGCAAGCGCTGTGTCTTTGCTCTCTTTCAAGACCATGAAGGCGGCCAGACCTCCGATTAAGAGAACACCAAGCGTGATCATGACCGGAAGGAGAGATGACTTTGCGCTGGCGAGGGGCGCAACACCAGTGGAAGGGGGAAGCGAAGATGTGGTAGGAGGGGCGGCAGCCAGACGCGGCCCTGAAAAAAGTGGAGCAAGCTTTTCAATTGCGTCGGCGAAGGTTTCGACATCAGCGTAGCGCTGATTGGGGTCGGCGTGGGTTGCTTTGGCAATAACGGCGTCCAGACGAGAATCGAGTCCGGAAGTCATTCCGGTGGACCCATCGACCGGAGCATGCCCTTTGACGAGTTCGTAAAGCATGGCGCCGATTGAGAAGACGTCGGAACGTTGATCGACTGGATATTGACGATTGTAAACTTCGGGTGCGGTGTAGCCAGGGGTGCCAAAAGCGATGCCCTCGCCACGATCATGATCAAGGGGACGGGCGAGGCCGAAGTCGCCGATTTTAGGCGAAGCATCCATGTCGAGGAGGATGTTTGCAGGCTTGATATCGCGATGAAGAATCCCACCAGCATGAGCATGAGCGATTCCCCGAGAAATCTTGGAGATCAGACCAATTGCCGTTGTGGGATCGATCGCCTTTTTGTGAATGGAATAATAGAGAGCCTTGCCTTGAACATACTCCATAATGATGAAGAGCATGCCGTCGACATCTCCAAAGTCAAAAACGCCAATCAGGTTTGGGTGGTTCAAGCGAGCCATCGCTTTTGCCTCAGCCTCGAACGAAGCTCTAAACTGTTCGTCGGCTCCGAATTCCCGGGGAAGGATTTTGATCGCCACCGGACGGTCAAGTGAGAGTTGCCGGGCTTTATAAACTGCGCCCATTCCTCCTTCAGCGATAAATCCTTCAATAGTGTAGGCCGGGAAAAGAGGACCCAGTTCCTCGATTGAGGGAGCGACAAAAGAATTTGGGACAGAAGAATCCGGAGGCATATCGGTGTAATAAAGACCTTAGAATGCCCCAAGTTTCATAAATTTTCAAATGCAGAGCGCCTAATGGTCTGCAATAAAACGTTGGAAAGAGGGAGGAAATTCCGAAAATCAGAGAATTTCCGCAATCTGGACGGCATTGAGGGCCGCACCCTTCTTGACCTGATCCCCAACGACCCACAATGCGAGAGCATTCGGGAGGACCTGATCCTTGCGGATTCGGCCAACGAGACAGTCATCTTTTCCAGTGGTGTCCAAAGGAGTCGGGTAGAGCTCGTTGGTAGGGTCATCACACAACTTCACCCCCGGGATCGCTGTAAAAGTGCCCTTGGCTTCTTCGACCGAGATCGGTTTTTCAAAAATTGCAGTGGCGGAAATCGAGTGAGACCGGGTGACGGGAACACGAACACAGGTGCAGGTGACCTTGAGGTCTGGAAGACCGAGAATTTTCCGACCCTCGTGCAGCATCTTCTGCTCCTCCTTCGTGTAGCCAGTGTCTTGAAAGACGTCAACATGAGGAATGACGTTGTAGGCGATCTGGTGGGGGTAGACTTCTTTTTGGATTGGAGTCCCCTCCGCAATGGCCTTCAGCTGATTTTCGAGTTCGAGCGGACCCTGCGCTCCGCTTCCCGAGACCGCCTGGTAGGTTGAGGCGATGATTGCCTGAAGACCGAACTTGCGATGAAGAGGGGCCAGCCCCATGAGAGTGATAATGGTCGAGCAGTTTGGATTGGCGATGATGTTTTTAGGGTGATCCTTGACAGCTTCGGGATTAATTTCTGGGATGACCAGTGGGACTTCGTCGTCCATGCGGAACGCCGAGGAATTGTCGATCACGACACATCCAGCAGCTGCTGCGTGAGGGGCGAATTCCAAGGAAATTCCTCCACCAGCGGAAAAGAGAGCGATGTCGATTCCGGCAAAGGCTTCCGGGGTGAGTTCCTTGATGGTGATTTCTTCACCTCGGTAGGTGAGTTTGCTCCCAGCCGAGCGAGCAGATGCCAGAAGAGTCAATTGTCCCAAAGGGAAATCACGTTCTTCAAGGCAGATAAGCATTTCACGGCCTACGGCACCGGTAGCGCCGACGATGGCAAGATGAGGCTGACTATTCATGGGGCGGCGGCTTTACGTGAAGGTAGGGAATCTTGCAATAGCAGGTTTCAAGAGAATTGAGGAACCGCCCGACAGAAACTTTCTCTCAATAAAACGCCTTGCCACGGAAAAGGAGTCCTTTATTCTGCTTGGGAGGTTGAGACCAGCGGTAATAATCCCTTTTCTCATCCATCGCTTCTATTGGAAATGAAAGGACTGGTTCAAGTTTTCGTTGCGGGCGCTATCGCGTTTGCACTCTTCGGATTCAGCTCTTGCTGTGATCAGGTTCCTGCTGCAGAGACTCCTGCGTATCAAATCCCTTCCAAGTAAAACTCTCCAACTAACCAAAACTAACCAAAAAATAAAATTATGAAAATTGCTACTATCCTCGGTCTCGTTGCAGCTCTCGCCGGTTTCTCTCTGTCCTCGTGCGGCAGTACACCGGATGCAGCTCCTGCACCAGTCCCCTCTGTTGAAGTTCTTGGCAAGTAATTTCAACTCACCCGATTAAGGTTTCTCTGCCCGGAGTGAAGGCTCTCTTCGCTCTGGGCAGTTTCTTCAAACTGCCTTTCAATCCTACATTTTATGAATTTTGTAAAAGTTCTTTCTCTCGCTGTAATCGGTGTTGCAGCCTTTGCTGTTTCCTCATGCGGATGCTGCACTGGAGAATCGAAAGTGCCACCACTTCGCACGCTTCCTGATTTCAAGGAAATCCCCGTCGATTCCCCTCAGGAAATCTCGGTCGATTCCTCCAAGTAATCCCGGAGTTTCTTGCGCAACAGGTTTCCAAGGGTCGCGGTTTTTAATCGCGGCTCTTTTTTTTGTCTTCACGGATTGGAATTCCAGTCTTTTCAATCTAAGCTTCCGTCCCTTACACTCCAGACATGAGTCCCAAGGTGCTTATTCATCTCAGTATTCTTCTCGTTTTAATCTGCTCTACGTTGATCACTTATCATAACGCAAGTCAACCTGATGAGGATCAACAGCTGAAAGATGGTGAAGAGGAGTATGTCGATGAGTACGACAATGAGGATTATGCAAGTGCGGAAAATCTGGGCGATGAGGAAGATAAAACCGCCGACATCATGCTTGCTGTTGCCTTACCCATGCTCCTCACGGCAGCTTACATTGGATTTCTTGTGATGACTTACGTTCTTCCCAGTTTTGTTGATAAAATGTCCGAGGAGATGTACGGCTCGACGGCAGAAGTGGAGGATGATCCGCTTCATGATGCCCGAGCGGCGGTCGCACAAGGTGATTATCCGGAAGCAATTAAAAACTATCGACAAGCGTTCATGGCAAATCCTGATGATCGCTTTCCCATGGTGGAAATTGCCAAGATTCAGCGGGATAATCTCAATAGTCCTGCAGTTGCGGTAGAGACCCTGCGAGAAGCGCTCGAATCCAAAGAGTGGCGTGAGAACGATGCAGCGTTCTTTATGTTCCGGATCGCGGATATCTATGAAAACGATCTCGATAACCATGAAGGGTGCGTGGCCATTCTCCGACAGGTGATCGAAACTCTGCCTGAAACCCGCCATTCGGCGAATGCGACGCACAAGCTGCGTGAGTTGGGCGAACTCTAGGTCTCGTATCCATGCGGGGTCTCCAGACATGGGGGAGATCGGTCGGTGACCGCCTCTCTCTTGTTGGTGCTTCGGCGCCTTTTCTAGGGCTTGGTTTGGGTGGCTTGTCCGGTGCTTTGGGAGTGGGCTGGATCAGCGTGGTTTTTCTCATTCTCGGTTTATCGGTCAGCCGTGCGGGGCTTTCATGGAAAGGATCCGTATTGGTGATCGCGCTTGCGGTTTTTGCGCGAAGCGCTTTTCAGGTAGTCCCAGAATTCGGGAAGCGAACAACTCGTCGTGTTTCTGGAGAACTTGTGGTAGGTCGCAGTCTGACGAATTGGTCTGGAGAGCGCGTCGGAATTTTAAAACTCACGGACGGGAGTGAGCAAAAGGTTGCAATTCAAGAGGCTGAGAGTTTTCGTGCCGGCGATACTTTTCAAATCAAGGGATCAATCTTTCGTCCATCCGTGGCGCGAAACCCCGATGTTTTTTCAAGGCTGGATCTCTGGCGGAGAAATCAGATCGAGGCCGGAGTTGACCTCGATGAGTACGAAGTGACCGGATCCTCTTGGAAGACTCTCATCTGGCGGTATGCGGAAGCTGGGAGAAATCGACTGCGTGAGTCTGTTGTTCGTGGAGTTGCGCATCCTGAGGCACGGGAGATTATCATTGCGGTTATTTTGGGTGAGACCCCTTCGTCTTCTTCAAAAATCACCAAGGCTTTTCGCAATAGTGGGGCACTGCATGTTTTTGCAGTGAGTGGCTTGCATGTCACCATGATGGGGGGATTGATTTGGACAGTGTTGTTGGTTTGCGGAGTCTCGCGTCGACAAGGGATTCTGGTGATGATTCTCGGGATGTTCGCGTATGCAATGATCACGGGGGGTAATCCACCGGCAATGCGGGCTTCTCTCATGGCCGCGACTTTTTTGAGTGCATTCATTGTGAAGCGGAGACCTTCCTTGTTCAATGCACTCGCCCTGAGCGCCATTCTCGTGCTTCTTTGGAATCCATCTCAAGTGAGAGAGATTGGATTCCAGCTTTCATATGGCGTGATTGCGGCCATCAGTATCGGATTTTCTGCGGCTTACCGCTGGTTCGGAAAGATAGCGAAGCCCGATCCCCTGATGCCACAGCGGCTTCTCTCAAATCGTCAAAAAATTTGGCTCGGGATTCGCGCCAAGGTTGCCGCTATCCTTGCGACTTCGCTGGCGGCATGGGTTGGCTCACTTCCCTGGATGGTGTCGAGATTTGGAATCGTCACGCCAATCGCGGTTGTGGCGAGTGTTGCTTTGATTCCGCTGACTTTTTGTATTTTGGCAGTCGGGTTTCTTGCGACGATTCTAGGTGCTGTTTCGCCGACTTTGGGGAGCGCCACCAATCAAGTGAATTCGTTTTTCGCCCGAGCGTCCTATGCTTTGGCTCGTGGTTTTTCCGAAGTGCCTTTTGGACATCATCGTATCGGACAGCGGGCGCCAGCAGACTGGGTCGTCTTTGATCCCGCCGATGGAGGAGGAAGTTCCTTTTTGGCAACGGGTGGGGGGGCAATGATTGATTTGGGAAATAATCGTAAATACCGGCAAATTGTTCGGTCTGCTTTGCGGCGCTGGGATTGGGAACCGAAAACCGTTTTTATTACCCATCCAGACGGTAAACACAGTGGAGCAATCAATTTGTTTGAGCAGGACTTTTCGCCCACGCAGACCTACCTGCCTGTTGTTTGGTCGCGAAGTCCGACGTATCGCGAGTTTGTGGGGGGTGAGAGTTTCGAGAAGAGAGGAATCGCAGTTGCAAAAAAACGCTACCGTTACCACCTTTCCGGTGAGGTCTCGGTGAGAGTGCTGAAGGAAGGTGCTGAAAGGATGGATACGGTATCTGATAGTCGGGGCATAGCTCTCAAAGTGACATGGGCTGGCTGGAAGATCCTTGTGATGGGAGATCTGGGTATTGAGGAAGAGCGCCACCTTATTCAGGAGGGATGCGATCTGAGTGCGGATATTCTTTTGATTGGACAGCATCAACGGACCTATTCGGGTTCCTCCGAACTTCTTCGTGCGACGGGCGCCCGGGTTGTGATTAAGAGTTCGGCAGACTACCCCAGTCGGCAAAATCCAAGCGATCGATGGTTGGCCAACTGCGAGGATTTTGGGATCGAAGTCTTTCATCAAGGAGACACCGGAGCTGTCTTGATGAACTTTGATGAGAGCGAGCTGGAAATTCGGAGTTTTTTACAACCGAAGCGGGTATTCCGACTGACCAAATAAGCGCAAAAAACGCGTTCCCTGAGTTGGGAACGCGTTGATTATAAAATGAAATTGAGCGATGGACTCAGTTCACCACCACGACCTTACCGCCCATACGCATCTTGTGGTAAATGTCAGCAATGACACTATGAGGAGTACGAACACAGCCGTTGGATGCCGGGTATCGA
The DNA here is from genome assembly GCA_049889835.1 of Akkermansiaceae bacterium. Taxonomy (GTDB): domain Bacteria; phylum Verrucomicrobiota; class Verrucomicrobiia; order Verrucomicrobiales; family Akkermansiaceae; genus SW10. The sequence goes on along the minus strand of JBMHCQ010000031.1, from coordinate 114,461 downwards.
AGGACGTATTCGGAGCCGTGCATCCCGATGCCACCGGTCATGCGCATCCAGTAGGGGAGTGGCGCGCCGATGTATTTATCACGACGGCCGCGATACTTGCGGCGGTCTCCACCGTGAACACGGCGACCTTTATAGTAAGTGGTGCCGAAGATGTTGGACCGCTTATCGATGACCTTTTCCTGAACGCGGTAAGTTCCAGCAGGAGTCCGCTTACCAGCCTTGCCGGTGCATACGGGGGTATCGATTGCGACTTTCTGCTCAGGGCCGACCAAGAGCTGGGCACGTTGGTCAGAGAGATCGATACGAATCGAGGTGTTCTGAGGAGTGGCGGCACTGTAGATCGTTTCATTCCGATAAACTTTGCCGGTCTGGGGGTAGTCAGAACGCGCTTTAAAAGACGGGTAAGATATGGCTTTTGGGCCGGAGACAAGAGAACAGCTGGCAAATGCTGCTGCAATGGCGGGTGTGAGGGTGAAGATGAGGTATTTCATGGGGGGGATGGGTATCGTTATTTGTTGAGGGCTGATTCAGGGTTGAATAAGAACTGAAGTTCCCACGCCGGTCTTTTCAAAAATAATAGGGATGGCAGCAGAGTGGCTCCGAATACAGCCATGGGAGGCGTAGCGACTATTCACATCTCCTTTGTGCATCCCGATTCCATCATTGGTAAGACGCATCCAGTAAGCCATCGGCGAACCCACGAATTTACCTCCCAGAGGAATTTCGTCTTTGCGTGCATCAGCGTTGTCTTCCACAAGGATTCCTTCCGCATCGAAGATCTTTCCATAGAGGTTGGAGCGCTTGTCTTTGGATTTTTCAATGACGTGATATTGCCCCGTCGGGGTGTCGTATTTTCCACGGCGCCCCGTTGAAACACGGTAGTCCATGGCAACCTCGTTACCGACCATCAGGAATCCACGCTGATCCCCGATGTCAATCTTGACCGTGGAATTGGAAGAATTGGCCTTTTCGAGAAGAGCTTCATTTTTCCAAGCTCGGGTAGTTCCAGGATAGTTATTCCATTTGAAGGCAGCATAACTTCCCTTTGGATGAGGGTTAACAGCTTCACCGGTTTGATTCGGCTTGGGTTCCGGAGTATTTGGTGATGAGAAGGTGCCGCAACTAGAAAAAGTGACGGCAATCAAGGCAGAGAAAAAGACGACTTTAAAAGAAGAAATTAAGGTCATAGGAGGGGGTCAGAATGAAGTATTATAGAAATGGTTCACTTGAACACAAGAAACAAGACCTGAATTCTTAGTGTTGGAAAAATAGCATTTAAAGGTTGACGCATCTTTTAATTGCTGGTTTTTTAGCACTGTTATGAAGTTGATGAGCTTTTTCAAAGATGATTGGGAAGTGAGTTCCAAACTCCTTGGACTTGCGCTGGCAGCTGGTTGGCTGGGAAGTTGCGCTGAGAATGGAGGGGGCGATGTGTCGGTCGTCCCGTCAGCTCCGGCGATTGTTTTGGAGGCGATGGGAGACGGGGCAGAAACAAAGAGATCACGAGCGGTCTTTTCAGAGAATCGACCCGGGATTGCGACGGGGTGGGGGCATAATGTCCGTTCAACGATGGGCTACACGGAGTTCAATCGGAATACGAAAACTTCGGGCACGGCGATCATTCGCTACAATGATGCCAAAGGGGCCAAGGCGATGGGAGTGGGTACGAACCGTTGGAATCCATCAGGCATGCAAACTGCCGTCAACGGATTGGTATCCTGGGGTGTCAAGAGCCGGGGTTGGTTACTGAAGAATCAAAAATGGCGAAATGAGCGCTTTGTGACTGGGACTCATGGTCGGACATACTCATTGCTGGTGAAAAATCTCGCTGAGTCTCGTCTGGAAATTGTTTTAACTGTTGATGGTTTAGATGTCATGGATGGGAAAACGGGTAGTCTAAAAAAACGAGGATACATCGTATCTCCTGGAAAGACGCTTGAGGTGAAAGGGTTCCGACGAAGCACGGATACCGTTGCTGCCTTCAAGTTTTCCACCGTGCGCGATTCATACGCCAATCAACGACATGGAGATACCCGGAATGTAGGAGTGATCGGGATGGCAGTGTTTACCGAAAAGGGAGTGAACCCCTGGAAAGAGCAAGTGGCACGGAGAACGGCCCGGGCGTTCGCTGAAGAGCCGCTTTATCGGGCGCGAACAACCACTGACTAGTTTTTCTCATGATGAATACGACAACAAAACTGATTGCGTTCTTGATCGTCGCTGCGGCTGTTGGAGCACTCTCGAGCTGCGGCTCGGCTCCGGAGCCGGATGGGGCTACGGGACCGATTGTGATCGATCGCACAAAGTAAATATCAGGACTGAACTCCGTGATGTCTGACACCACTCGGTTCTAGGGAGCCGAGTGGTTTTTTGATGAAGGGTGTTGATGAGCGATCAGTGATCATCCACATCGTAGCCTGCCTCTTCGAGAGCGAGAGTCGCGGCACCGATGATTCCAGCCTCATTTCCAAATCGTGCCGGGAGAATTTGTAGATCGTCTTTGAAGGGGCCACTGAGTTGGGTTCGCAAGATGCGATCCAGCGGGGCAAAAAGCATTGCGCCTGCTTTAGCCACTCCACCACCAATGATGATGGCTTGAGGATTGAGGAGCCAACAGCAATTCATGATTGCGGTGGATAGCCGGGTGGCGACATCCTCCCAGACTTGGAGAGCTGTCTCATCTTGCAGGGCGGCGGCTTTGGCAAGAGACGCAGGAGTGCACTCTTCTAATGTCTTTGTGATGCCAGCTGCGGCATAAACCTCGACTGCGTGCGCTGCGATCTCGCGGTTTCCGATATATTCTTCTATGGCTCCGCTGTTGCCATAGGTGCCGGGCTTACCCTGATAGTCGATCGAGGTTTGGCCCAATTCACCGGCGACATATCCGGCGCCACGCACCATTTGGTTGTTCACGACCAGGCCGCCGCCGACTCCGGTTCCAAGGGTGAGGGCGACGAGATCTTTGAGACCACGCCCGCTTCCGCGTTTCCACTCAGCGTAAGCCATGCAATTGGCGTCATTCTCGATGGTGACGGGAAGTTCGGTCAGTTCCTCAAGGCGGTTTTTGAGAGGGATGCGTTGCCATCCTTGAACGTTGGTGAGGTTGTGAACCAGTCCGGTGGGGAAATCGACAAAGCCGGGCATGCCAACGCCAATAGCCGCTATCTTGGGGTGGCGGGAACGGAGATCGGCCACCACTTTGGCAATCTCCAGAATCAGTGGTTGAGCTTCCGTGAATTCTTGAGTGTCGATGGGCTTGGCATCTTCGATCACATTACTGCGATAGAGAACTCCGGCTTTTACTGTGGTTCCTCCGAAATCGATACCTATGGCCAAAGGGGTGTCGCTCATTCGGGAAAAGCTTAGAGGAGGTTTTGGCCCGGTGGCACTCTTTTTTTATAATTGATGATTCGCCTGACCAACTCTCAGGATTCCACGCAGGGTAAGATCGGGGCAAAGATGGGTTATTTCAGGCATTCCAGCACTTATGAGAACGGAATCTCCTCCCGTTGCGATGATCTGTGGGTCTCCGCCCAGCTCTGCCTTGATGGAGGAGAGAATTTCCCGAATCAGGCCCCGATAACCAATGACAGCTCCGATTTGCATGGCGTCTTCAGTGCTTTTGCCGATGGCGGAGTGCGGTTCGGTCAATTGGATTTCCGGAAGGAGTGCGGTACTCCGGTGGAGATAGTCGCGAAGCGAGGCTGTGCCGGGTGCGATGGCTCCTCCGAGGTAGTCGCCCGCAATGCTAGCGACGTCAAAAGTAACTGCCGTCCCAAAGTCGATGACGATGGCTGGGCCTCCAAATTCCGCAACGGCAGCGACGGTGTTGGCGAGTCGATCGGCTCCGATTTGCTCGGGTTTGGGGTAGTCGATCTTAATCGGCATTTGTGATCGGCAAGAAATATGATGGGTCGGGACACCCAGGATGGAATCCAAGAGCTTGGCGGCCTTGGGCACCACCGAACAAATGGTGGCGATCTCAAAGGAGGTTTCAGAAAGCGCTGAAGAAATCGTGGCCTTCGAAAGTTCTGCCGTTGGAATCACGGCCCGCCATTCGGAAATGGAGCCCTCGCTGGCGAGGGCGAACTTTGTACGCGTGTTCGAATTATCGATCAGAAGGTGCATTAGCGCTCGAGAATCTCAACTTCGTATCCATCGGGGTCGGTCACGAAGGCCATTTTGCGTTCTCCGGTAGAGAACTTCTCTTTCCAGCCGTCAGGCCAGATTTCGATTCCTCCCTGTTCAAGCTCGGCGCAGTAAGATATGATGTCCGGTACGCCGACCGCGGTATGCATCAGATCTTCGGGCACTGTGACTTTGTAATCGGGAGAGTAGGTGAGCTCTAGAAAGTGGTCGTTTCCGGGGAGGTGGAGAAATGCGAGTTGGTTCCCCTGTGGCGAGGTTTTTTGCTCGCCGAGCTCGAAGCCAAGTTTTTGGTAAAAAGCGATCGATGCGCTTGGGTCTGAAACGCGAATGCGGGTGTGAAGAAAACTAATCATGGGGTGAAGGTAAGGTGGTTCCGAAAAATGTCCAGATTTCGGAGACTCTCAGCGAAGCGTTTTCAAAGGAGGGAAAGGGTGACGCCGGGGTTCTGCCGGTTCTGTGTTTAAAATGAAGTGAGCTCGAATTAAGCTTCATGGTTTGGAATCTGCATGTCACCCTCTCGCTGTGTCCACCGTTAGAAAAACCCGCATCATCTGCACCCTTGGTCCAGCGACTGAATCGAACGAACAGCTCGCCGAGTTGATCAACGCAGGAGCGGATGTATTCCGGCTGAATATGAGCCATGCCAAGCATGAATGGTGCGAGGAGATCGTGGAGCGAATCCGGGCGATCTCAGCGGGATGTGGTCGATGGGTGGGGATTCTCTTTGATCTGCAGGGACCCTCGATTCGAACGGGCGATGTGGATGGGGAAATCGAGTTGGCGAAGGATGAGCAGTTCGAGATTCGTCGGCGTGAGACCGAGCCCCGCATCGAGAAATCAGTGACGGTTAATTACGGAGGGCTCATGAATGACGTGAAGGCTGGTGATGAACTTACAGTCGATAACGGCGAGATGTTGATGATGATCGAATCGGTTGAGGAGGATCGAATGATGTGCAAGGTGGTGACTCCGGGTTCGTTAGGTTCGCGGCGTCATATCAACCTCCCCGGTGTGCGTCTGACCTTGCCTGCGTTGACCGATAAGGATTACGCGGACATTAAAATCGCGGTGGAATGTGGGGCGGATTACATTGCAGGTTCCTTTGTAAGAGATGCGGGGCATGTGCGGCAGCTTCGGTCTGAAATGGAGCAGCTGGGAGGAGAGGCACAGATTGTCTCGAAGCTCGAAGATCAGGAAGCGATGAAGAATCTCGATGACATTATCAATGAGTCTGATGTCATTATGGTGGCTCGGGGAGACTTGGGGATTGAGGTCCACATCGAAGAACTTCCGGTGATCCAGCGCCGAATTGTGAAGCGCTGCCATCAGCTGGGACGGCGGGTCATTGTCGCCACGCACATGCTGGAATCGATGATCAACAGTCCCACTCCGACTCGGGCCGAGGTGACGGATGTTTCCAATGCGGTCTTTGAGGAGGCGGATGCCATCATGCTTTCCGGTGAGACGACCGTCGGGAAATATCCTATTCGGTGCGTGGAGATCATGAATCGGGTGGCGCGTCGGATCGAGCGTTCCGGAGGAATGGGCTACGGTCTTGAAGCCACGCTGAAATCGGAAAAACAGAAGCTGATCAAATCCGCGATCGCGATGGCCGATTCGATTCCTCAGGCTCTCATCGTGATATTTACACGCTCCGGACGCACCGCGAATTCTTGCGCCTTGATGCGTCCGAAGTCTCCCATCTTTGCTTTTACGCCTGAAGCGGAGGTCTGCCGAGGCCTGACTCTTTCCCGCGGGGTTCGCTCGTTTACGGTGCCGTTTTGTAAAACTCCACGCGATACCATCGAGGCCGCAGTCGAGCTTCTTCGTCATCAGCGGGATGTGGCTCAGGGGACACCGCTGGTGGTGGTTTCAGATATTCTTTATCAGGATCAAGCAGTTGATTCCGTGATGCTGGTGCATGCTTAAAAAGGGGGAGACGAAATCATCCTTTTCTTTCCGGGAGAAGCGACTACTTCTCACCCCATGTTTAGCGCGAAAGATCTTACCGTAGAACAAAAGGAAACGATCCATGCCTGGGTCGCTGAAGGCGCGCAGATGGCGGATGTTCAGAAGCGACTCAATGAGGCGTTTCAGATCAATGTCACCTATATGGATACTCGGTTTCTTGCGCTTGATCTTGATCTCCAGTTTCAGTCCGAAGAGGAGAATATTCCTGAGCCTCCTGCAGAGGAGCTGAGTGCGGATCAAGAAGATCCTGAAGCCGGCATGTCTGGGAATCCCAATCCCGATCCGGGCTCCGATACCGAGGGTGGTTTTATGCCGGTGACCGTTGGTCTCGATCAAGTCGCCCGACCCGGAGCGATGGTTTCGGGAACCGTCAGCTTTTCCGATGGCGAAAAGGGGCGCTGGATGATCGATGAAATGGGGCGCCCTTCAATTGATCCGGACACCCCGGGGTACCAGCCGCCAAAGGATGATTTGATCGATTTTCAGAATCGCTTGCGTGATCTTTTAGAAGGGCCGGCGTAGTATTGGTGGGAGGGCGATTTGACTCACACCGGAAGTTGTTTTTTAAATCAGATCTTCCCCTGGGAGATTTGTTTCTTGGGCCAGGAATCACCTTCCTGATTTATTTTTATGTTATTGAGAGGCGTCTGGATGCGGCCAGAAAAAATCGTCGACTGAGTAGAGCTTCTTATCAGGGCCAGCCGAGCGTAGCTCGAAGCGGTCGCGCGAGATCGTGTGAATGTGAATGGGCGTGCCCCAGCGATCTACGATCATTTTTTCCTGATTAAAGATATGAGAGTCCGGAGAGACAAAGGGCGTTTTGTAGTCGTTCTTTCCTCGCAGGAAGTCCGCTAAATCTTCGTTGATGGCGTATTGATGAGAGTCTCGACTTTTGATGAGAAGGAAGACGTTCTGCAGGTATTTGAAAAAGAGCTTGATGTCCTTATCTCCATCCGAGCTTTCCGAGGCATAATCAGCGAGCATTTGGTCTCCCATTCTTTGCTCGGGGAAGATCTTGGCAGGAACGTGCTTTTCGGGTGGGGGAGGAGTGGGCTTGAGCGTTCCCCCGGAATCCTTCTTGGGCGAAGAGGGGAGAAGAACCCAAGTGAGAAGAACGATCGCAAGCACTCCGATTCCCAGCTTGACCGGTGCAACTTTTTCCATGAGGTCAGTTGGCAAGAATATTCTCGGGAGCCTTCGCGAGAAGCTGGTGGTAAGGGGACATTTCAGAGAGAAGTCTTTGCCAGAGTCTTGAATCGTGAGTTTTACCGAGGAGTCCCGGGCTGATCGAATCGGTAAACCAAGATTGCGATTCCAATTCCCCTTCGAGCTGTCCGGCGTCCCATCCCGAGTATCCCACAAAAGCCTTCACCAGACGGCCGGGGCGGTGGCTTTCCTCGACCGCGTCCTCCGCTGAAATTCTGGAGGTATACTGCAAGCGACCATCTTCTTCCCAGAAAGCCGCAAAGGTCATGTGATCTTGGGAAACAGGCCCGCCGACATGCACTTGAACATGTGAAATCGGGGCAAATTCCTCGCCTTTTAAAAAGTCGCCCACTAACTGTCCCGACGGGCGGTTGAGGATAAAGCCCAAGGCTCCGTTCTGGTCATCGTGCTCCACCAGAAAGATCACTGAGCGGTGAAAAATTCCGCCCTGTAGGGTCGGGTCGGAAATCAAGAGGTGGTTTTTAAGAGAGTGGGGAGATGGCTCGTTGAAGTCCATGGTTGAAAGTTCGACCTTTTTGACTCAGCGGTCAAGAGGCTGTTCATAGATTGGGCTGGATGAATTCGACCTGTCTAGTGACTTGTATTACGGCTTGATTAAAACCCTTGGATTCTTAAGGCTCCCGCCCACATGAATACCGACGCACTCGCTCGCGCAGCAGCGGAGGCGCGTGGACTCGCCATTGATGGCGTTCACGTTTGTTCCTCCGGCCACCTTGGCCTCCCTCTGGGATGTGCCGAAATTGGAGCTCTTCTTTTTGGTGAAGCCCTCAACTTCAACCCTGAAGCTCCCAAGTGGCTCAATCGCGACCGCTTCATCCTTTCCGCAGGCCACGGATCGATGTTTATCTACAGCTGGCTTCATCTCGCTGGCTTCAATCTCTCGCTTGACGAGGTGAAGGCTTTCCGAAAGCTTCACTCCAAGACTCCGGGGCACCCTGAGTTTGACGAGACCGAGGGGGTCGAGGCGACCACCGGTCCACTCGGACAGGGAGTTGGAAATGCCGTCGGATACGCCCTTTCCCAGAAGCGTGCCGCTGCTCGTTACAACACGGCTGAACACACTATTTTCGACAATCACATTGTGGCTCTTGCGGGTGACGGCTGTCTCCAGGAAGGAGTCGCACAAGAAGCCATCGCCTTTGCCGGTCAGAACAAGCTCGATAACCTCATCCTCATTTATGATTCCAATGACGTCACCCTCGACGCCATGGCAGACGTGTCGCAGTGCTGGAACACCGAGCAGTATTTCCAGTCTCTCGGTTGGGATGCGGTAACTATTGATGGACACGACTTCGCAGCCATCGCCGAGGCCTACGCCAATGCGAAGGCTGGCAATGGCAAACCCACCGTGATCATTGCCAAGACCGAAATCGGCCGTGGAATTCCTCAAGTCGCAGGAACGGCCTCCGCTCACGGCGAAGGTGGTGCCAATCACGCCGAAGAAGCTCGCGCCGGACTGGGTCTGCCAGCGGATCAACATTTTTACATCTCCGACGAAACCCGCGCTTACTTCGCGGCACAAGCTGAGCAGAAAAAGGCGGCCTTTGCCGAGTGGCAGGCGACCTATGATGCCTGGGCTGCAGCGAATGCCGACCTCGCCGAGGAACTCTCCAATGGCGTTGCCAAGGCGGTTCCCAGTGACCTCCTTGAGCAGATTCCCGAGTTTGGTGATGACTACGCCGATGCGACCCGCGGAGCAGGTGGCGTGGTGATCAATGCGGTGGCCAAGGCTGTTCCTCAGCTCATCACTGGCTCTGCGGACCTTTATGGTTCCACCAAAAACTACCTTAAGGAAGAAGGTGACTTCAGCGCCGACAACTTTGGTGGTCGTAACATTTGGTTTGGAATTCGCGAGCACGCGATGGGTGCGATCTGCAATGGGATCGCTTACGATGGTCTCTTCCGTGCGAGTGGTGCGACCTTCCTCGTCTTTGCAGACTATCTTCGTCCATCGATTCGCCTCGCTGGTCTTGCCAATCTCCCAGTGACTTATGTCTTCACGCACGATTCCGTGGGAGTGGGCGAGGACGGCCCGACCCACCAGCCGGTCGAAACTGTTTCCGGACTCCGCGTCATTCCAAATCTCGATGTCATTCGCCCGGCCGACCCTGAAGAGGTCGCTGGAGCGTGGGCTGCTTCGATGCATCGCACCGATGGACCGACTGTTCTCAGCCTCACTCGTCAGAAGGTGCCCAACTATTCGCACATATCCGCCAAGGAGCGTCGCGATGGAGCGTATCACGGGGCTTACGTTCTCAAGAAGGAAGAGGGCGATCTTCAGTGCATCATCCTTGCTTCCGGTTCCGAAGTGGAACACGCGATGAAAGCTGCTGAGCAAGTTGCTGGAGCCCGCGTGGTTTCCGTGCCGTGCATGGAGCGCTTCGATCGCCAGTCGGCCGAGTATCGTGAGTCCGTCCTCCCGGCCTCCTGCACCAAGCGGGTTGCCATTGAAGCCGGCGTCTCCGGTCTCTGGCATAAATACACCGGTCTTGAAGGCAAGGTCCTCGGGATCGACCGTTTCGGTATTTCTGCTCCGGGAAATATCGTGATGGAAGAACTCGGAATGACCGCCGATGCGGTGGTTGCTGCGCTGAGCTAATCGACAACTCCAGATTGATTCTCAAAAGCCTCTGCGGGAAACGCAGGGGCTTTTTATTTCTCAAGTTTCGAGAGGGGAAAGATCTCAACCGGCACTCCGGGGCTGTAGAGCTGCGAGATTGGATTTCCATCAACTTCGAAGTATTCCCAGCGAAGCGGCGCGTCAGTCCATTGCGTGACTTCGGCTTCACAGAATTGATACGGTTGGTGATGGACTTGGCCGCAGTAGAGATTTCCGTTTCTGCGTTGTGAGAAGAGGAGGTATCGCTCCAAGAGAAAGAATTCGAGAGTTCCTGGTTCAGCTGTTTCGAGTTTCCCTGTTCCTTGGTAAGAGTATTCGGCTGTTTCCGACACACCTCTTCGCTGACAGCGATAAACCTCACCTGCGTTCATGCGGGCGTGCTGGTAAGGGAGGTGGAAGAGTTTGCGCGCGATCTCGACTGCGATGGGTTGGTCGCAATCGAGGGAAAAGAACCAAACTCCCGGTCGTCCCTTGTCATCGTGGACGTAAGTTCGCACATTGAGTTCCAAAAAGTTCGAGAGCCATGGTATGCAGGGGAGCCCCTTGGGTCTGATGTTCTTCATGAAAAAGGGAACCACGCCAAGGTAGGCTTTTTGTTCAAAGAGATCGAGATGGACGCCGGGAGGAAGGCGTTTTCGGATGAGGTCGGGGTCGAATTCCCAGTGCAGAAACAGCAGGTCAGCCCAGGTTTGATCCATCACTGCGCTTCCCTCGGGTCGCCTTTGGCAGGCGAGGCGTTGATCCATGGTCGGCACGAGCATTTTTGATTAGTTCCATCGAACTGCCAGATTACAAGTGACTAGGGTTGCATTTCCGGTGTGGGTTTGGTTCAACTCGCGGCCACAACTTCAAACTATGGCCGACGAAAAAGACCGTAAGACTTTCGAAGAACGACACCAGATGTCGGATCTCGAACGCCTCCGCCACTCCTGTGCCCACGTGCTGGCGACCGCAGTCTCGCGCCTTTGGCCAGATGCCCAGTTTGCTGCCGGTCCTCCGGTGGAAGGGGGATTCTACTATGATGTCGATCTCGAGCACCGCATCACGCCGGATGATTTCGAGAAGATCGAAGCTGAGATGAAGAAGGTGGTGAAGGAGAATGCGCCTTTTGAGCGCATGGTTGTTTCTCGTGATGAAGCGATGACTCTCGCCAAATCCGGTCGTCTCGCTTCGGTCGTGGAGCGCGATGTGGAGTCGGTCTTCAAGGTTGATCTTCTTAATGATATTCCCGAGGATGAAGAGATCTCCATTTTTAAAAACGGAGACTTCTGGGACCTTTGTGCCGGGCCACACGTAGGGCGCACGGGGAATTGCAAGGCTTACAAGGTGATGTCCGTTGCGAGCGCTTTTTATAAAGGAGATAAAAATAACAAATCTCTTCAGCGTATTTATGGAACCTGCTTTAAGAACAAGACTTTACTCGAGGAACATCTTGAGCGTCTTGAAGAAGCGAAGAAGCGGGATCATCGGAAGCTTGGTCGTGAAATGGATCTCTTCACTTTTGATGATTCGGTGGGCCAGGGACTTCCGCTTTGGAAGCCAAAGGGCGGGATCATTCGCCGTCAGCTGCAGGATTTTATTACGGAGGAGCTCGATAAGCAGGGTTACTTTCAGGTCTTCACGCCTCACATCGGAAAGCTCGATCTCTACCGGACCTCCGGACACTTCCCGTATTACGAGGAGTCGCAGTTTCCGCCCATCGTTGAGCGTGAAGCTCTCAAGAAACTTTCCGACGAGGGTGCGACTTGCTCCGACCTGATGAATCACGTCAGTGCTGGAACGATCGATGGCTTCCTGCTCAAGCCGATGAATTGTCCGCATCACATCAAAATTTTTGATAGTGAGCATCGCAGTTATCGTGATCTTCCGGTCCGCCTCGCGGAGTTCGGTACAGTTTATCGTTGGGAGCAGTCCGGAGAACTTGGCGGGCTGACCCGCGTCCGGAGTTTCACTCAGGATGACGCTCATTTGTTCTGCACCGATGAGCAACTGGGTGAGGAAATCCAGCAGTGCCTTGGATTGGTAAAAACAGTTCTCGGCACTCTCGGGATGCAGGACTATGGTGTGCGCTTGTCGCTGCGTGATCCTGATTCCGATAAATATGTGGGCGATCCCGCGAGCTGGGATAAAGCCGAAGCTGCGCTTCGCGAGGCGATCCAGACTCTCGGGGTGGAATACACCGAGGAGCCGGGTGAAGCCGCCTTTTACGGACCGAAAATCGACTTCGTGGTGAAGGATGTCATCGGGCGTGACTGGCAGCTCGGAACGGTGCAGGTCGATTACAACAACCCTGAGCGTTTCGATCTTTCCTACATCGGTTCTGACAACAAACCGCATCGCCCGGTGATGATCCACCGTGCGCCCTTTGGGTCCCTCGAGCGCTTTGTTGGCCTCTTGATCGAGCACTTTGAAGGAAAGTTCCCGACGTGGCTGGCTCCCGAGCAGGTGCGGGTTCTCCCAATCTCAGAAAAGTTTTCCGAGGCTGCGCAAGCCCTTGTCTCTGAGCTCGCCGAAGCTGGAGTCCGGGTCAAGGTGGACGGCTCAGGTGATAAAATTGGAGCTAAGATTCGTCTTGCTCGAATGGACCGTGTTCCTTACCTTGCGGTCATCGGGGCACGTGAAGTGGAAGAAAATTCCGTCAGCGTGCGCCATCGGGATCAAGGTGATCTCGGAAGTATTTCCACGAATGATTTCGTATCCAGAATCAAAGAAGACATCTCCGACCGCACGCTATGAAGCTGGTTCCGAGGTCGTGTCCCGCTCTCTCTTATCATGATGATGAGCGCTCGATTCTGTCTCTTGATGGCACCGTATTTGTCCGCCATCGTATCCAATCACGGTTCCCTCACGGGATTCGCACTTAACCATAACCGCTAGAGTCATAGCTAAGAAAAAGAAAAAGTTCAAGAGAGCACGTCGGGACATGACCCGGGTGAACGAGAAGATTCGTGCTCCAAAAATCCGCGTTGTTTATGAAGAGCACCAGCTTGGAGTGATGACACCTGCCGAAGCGCTTGAGAAGGCAAAGTCCGTTGGACTTGACCTTGTCGAGATCGCGGCCAAGGCCGATCCTCCGGTTTGCCGGGTTGTCGATTACGGAAAGTATAAATACGAGCAGTCCAAGCTCAAAAAGACTTCCAAGAGCAAGGGTCCGGTCAAGATGAAGGAAGTGAAATTCCGAGTCCGGACTGAGGAGCACGATTATAACATCAAGTGTGCCCGCGCTGAGAAATTCCTCGATGCCGGAGACAAGGTTCGCGTTCAGCTCCAGTTCCGTGGTCGGGAAAACGCCCACCGTGACATTGGTTTCGAAGTCATGAACAAAGTGAAGGTAGACCTTTCCGGAATGTCGCACTGCGATATGGAGCCAAAGCTTGCCGGTCGTGCGATCAGTATGGTTCTAGCTCCAATTCCCGAGGAAAAACGTCAGCGCCACTTCATGCTCTCGCATGGCGAACTCATTCACGAGGACGAGGCGAAGGACAAAGAATTCGAGGATTCGGATGATATTGAGGATTCCGAGCATGATGAGGAAACCTCGGATGACTCCGAAGAGTAAGAAGCTCCTCCTTTTTGATATCGATTGCACCCTCGTCAACACCGGGGGTGGCGGTATCTCCGCGATTCAGGAGGCAGTTCGCATTGTCTTTGGCAATGACGGTCCGCCGCTTGATCTCGCGGGCAGCACGGACAGCGGAATTGTCCGTGGTTTGTTCGAGCACTTCGGTCGGGAATATGACGCCAAGGTCGAAGAGGATTTTTATCAGGCGTATCTTCCGATGATGGAGGCTAATCTCCGCGATGAATCGTTCGGCGGACGCGTGTTGGATGGGGTGCCCGGACTCCTGAAAGAGCTCGAGGATGCGGGACATGTCCTCGGACTGCTCACCGGAAATATCGAGCGGGGAGGCTGGGCCAAAGTGAGTCATTATGGTCTCGCCAAGTATTTTCAAATAGGATCGTGGGGAGATGACCATTGGGACCGCAATGAGCTTGGGCCGATTGCGATTGAGCGAGCGAATACTCATCATGGTGAAAATTTCATCTCGGATGATGTCATTGTGATCGGTGATACATGCAAGGATGTGGCTTGCGCTCACGCGATCAATGCTCCTTGCCTGGCGGTTGCCACCGGGAGTGTTTCGGCAAAAGCCTTGGCTCAATGCCATGCTGACTTGGTGGTTCCAGATCTAACCGATTCACGTGTTCTGGAGTTTCTCATCTAAGAGACCCTTCTATCTGAGTTGAAGTCTCAGCTCATCGCTCACGGTAATCCGCTTTGGCTGATCGAAGCCGATCCACAAAACCTGCACGCAGTCGGCGGAAAGAGTTGCCACCCAGTAGTCGCATTTTGAAAGCGAATAGCCTTCGACGCGTGCGGGGAGCTCCGGGGGGATGGCGTGGGAGGAAAAAGCCGGGAAAAAGGCGGGTGGACGTTGGAAGAGTTCACTCTCGCCGCGGGTGACCCGGCGGACGAAGCTGGGTGCGGGCCGATCACCCCCTTGAAGAATCGTGGCATAAGCGGTGGCGAGCTCCAGAGGTGAGACTGAAATTGCGCCACGGTAAAGGTCATCACCTTTTCCGAAAGTGCCTTCAAATCCGAAGCGCTTGAGAAGGCGGATGGTTTCTTGCTCCCCGAGCTGGCGTGCGGTCGAAACAGGCTTTCCGGCGACGGGGAGATGCCGCCGTTCGAGGGCGGCGGTGGCAATGAGTGGCTCAATCAAGCGGTCGCCGATTCCGCGATGCATATCGAGGGCCCGGTTGAAGCCTGATGGTTTTTCCCCCCGACAGCCGACGATTGAGAGGATCTCACCATTCCGAGGATCAAGAGCGATTCCGGCAGCTTGACATCCCTCGGGAAGATTGAGGGAGGCAATCTGACGTTCCAAGGCAAGCTGTCGTGTGCCATCCAGTGAGCTTGCAACCGTTAAGCCTCCTTCAGTGATCTGCGCTTTATCGAGAACAATTTCAAGCGGACGCCGAAGGGCGCGTTCCGCGTGACTGGAGTTTCCCGCGCCAGTATTTTGATCCCGTAAAGCGAGGGGCTCAGCGACGATTTGATCTCTTTCGGACGAGGTGATTTTCTCGAGTGAGATCATGCGCTGGAGAACTTCGTCCCGTTGGGCCAGTGCGCCATCGAGATTACGAAAAGGACTACAGGCGTGAGGTGCCCGGATGATACCCACCAGTATGGCGGCTTGATTTCTGTTCAGCTGGTGAGCCGGTCTGTCGAAGTAAGTCAGGGAAGCTTCTTCAAGTCCGTTGCATCCCGCACCGAAGTAAATGCGATTCAGATAATGGGTCAGGATTTCCTCTTTGGAGAAGCGGGATTCGATTCGATAGGTGATTGCGATTTCGAGGAACTTTCGGTTGAGCGATTTCCTCTCGCGGAGATCGAAGGTGTTACGCGCGAGCTGCATCGAGAGGGTGGACGCACCCTGGGTGGAATCAAGGTCCTTGAGATTCCGCAGAACAGCCCGGGCAACTCCGCGGAGATCCACCCCTCCATGATCATAAAAACTGGTGTCTTCCCGGGTAAGGAGTGCTTCTTTAAAAAATGGTGGAAGCTGGTCAGAGTTGAGGAGGCGCCGACTCGTTCCGTGAATGGTGCCAATCTCTTCACCTTCCCGATCCAGCAGGACGGTTCGAGCTGGCATTTCAGCCACTTGGTCATAGTCGAACTGGCTCGCTTGCCAGCCGTACCAACCGATCAGTAAAACAACCGGAATCGCCAGGGTCAGGGAACTCCGCCAGAGAAAGTCCCAGACGCGACGGAGTCTGAGTTTCCAGATTACCTGACGCCGTTCGCGGTCGGAGGAATTCCAGCTCATGAAGTTCACTTATTGGAAGACGGGAAAGGGGGCTCCCACTCCTGCTCCCTCGGGAGGAGTGATCTTGATGACTTCTCCTCCGGGAGTTTCATAGTCCACTGCGCAGAGGGGAATGAGTGTCAGATAGAGAGCGCTGTCCCCATCATATTCGAAGGAGTTGACCTGAACGACCGCGGCGCATTGCGGTGTTTTTTTACGACTGCGCTGCACGATTTTGAGCGTTTCCCCTGCAGGGAAACTTGCAGGATCGGCATTTTCTGAGGGGTAAAGGCATTCCACAAAAACCGGATAGGGAATGGGATCGCTCTTTTCCTTGGGGGTGACCAGAGCTTGCGCCTTTACGGCAACGCCTCGAGGGAGAAAATCGGCTTCAGTGAGAGCGCGGGATTCGATGATTCGGAAATCTCCCTGCACGTAGGTCAGAAATTTAGCCTTCTTGTAATTGGTCAGGTAAGCGGTGAGAAGTTCGTGGTTCAGGGCCGCGAGATCATCGCCTTTGAACTTCTGAAACTGAGCTTCGAGAGCAAGTGGTCCGGAAGTTTTTTGGGGGCGGGGAGCATTGGTGGCGTCGTAAGCCTCAAGTGGTGCGAGACGCCCGAACTTGAGCATCAGCTTGTAGCTCGTGGGGTGGGCGGGATCGCGGAAAAGGTTCAAGCAAACGACCCAAGAGCCGATGGCAAAGGTGATGGCAAGGATGTTCGCAAGAATCCACCAAAACATGGGCGGGCGGCTTTTTACGAAATCTTCGAGGTCTTGCTTGGCCATTGTTTACTTACAAGCGGTGCCGTCCATCGAAGGGTCATACTCCGGCTTTTTATCCTCCTCGGACGGCTCAAAAGAAGTGCCGCATCCGCACGAGCGGGCAGCATTCGGGTTGAAGATTTTAAAGCCTCGATCGGAGAGGGCGTCGGTGAAATCCACGGTGCACCCGCGAAGAAAATCAAAAGAGTCTGCCGCCACGATGAAGCGAGTGCCATTGAGATCGATGATTTCATCACCATCGTCAGCTTCGCCGATTCGCATGGTGTAAGCGAGACCTGCGCAGCCTCCGCGCTCGACACCGAGGCGCAAGCCAGAACCTTCAGGAGCATCCTTCGATTTAAGGAGAGCCTTGAGCTCACTCTGGGCAATATCAGTCACGGTGATCATTCTTCGTGAGAAAACTAAGAGCAGGGAGAGGGGAGTGCCAGTGTTCTTTTAGCCAAAGGCTTCAGCTCACACTTATTCACAAAGTCTTGATCTTTTGGGAATGCGGCTTGTCAGGTCATGTGGGGGAAGGTTGAATTTCAAGCGAAGCTCAACGATGTATTTTCTAGGAGTAGATTCAGCACGATACGCCACCCGAGCGGTAATCGTGGACCTTGAATCAGCTTTGATTGTGGCGAGCGAGACCGTCGCACATGCTTTTGTGCCGGGTCTTCCGCAAGGGCACTTGGAGCAGGATCCTGCGATGTGGATAGGGTCCGTTGACAAAGCGGTTCGTTGTTGTCTGGATCAGATTGGGCATCGCCGATCCGATGTCATGGCGATGTCGATCGGAGCTCAATCCAAAGGGGTGGTGCTACTCGACGAGGAAAATCAGATCGTGAGACCTGCGAAAGTGAGTGGCGATATTTCGGCACGAGACCAGCTCAACCAGCTCAATCGTGAGTTTGGTGGCCCGCCGGGACTCAGCGAGTTGCTTGGAAATGCGGTCGAACTCGATTCCCCCGCGGCCCGACTTCTCTGGTTCAAGCAGCGCGAACCATTCAATTTTGAACAAGCGGTGACCGTGATGCAGCCTCACGATTTTCTTAACTATTGGTTGACCGGAGTGCGGGCTGCTGAAGTGGGGAATGCTTCGAGGTCTGGAATGTTTGACGTGCGTGCAGGAGAGTGGAGTTCTGCGATCACAAATTTTATAGATCCCCGCCTTCATGAAATGTTGCTGCCGCTACAGGGCGGAGGTTCCATGATTGGGAGTGTTCGTCTGGAGGTGGCGCAGTCGTGGGGACTGAAGCATGAGATGTTGGTCAGTGCTGGTAGTGGTCATGTCATGATGGCGGCACTGGGAAGTGGAAGTTCGCATACAGGAACCGCAGTGATGGATCTCAGCACTTCCGAAGCAGTCTGGGGTGTTTCGGAGCAACCTCTTATTGACCCTCGGAGCGAAGTTCGAGCTTGGTGTGATGCCACTCATCAGTGGCTTGCTCATTTTGAAGAAGAGCGTGCCGCGTCCTCGATCGAGATGATCGAGCAACACTATGGGTGGTCTCCCTGCGAGCTGGAGCACATCGCGGCTGAAGCTCCGGTGGGAGCTCAAGGATTGAAGTCTCTCCCGCTGGGCTACGGGACGAGAAATGCCGGTGGCGAGGGGATGTTTCACGGAATTACCGCTGAGAACTTTACGCCTTCGAACATGGCAAGAGCGAGTCTCGAGGGACTCGCCGTCGGTCTTGGCTACGGCTATCATCGCATGGGGGAGCTTGGGTTGGAATTTCAAAACATTTGCGTCACCGGACACGGGGTGCAGAGTGCACAGTGGCGGCAGCTGGTAGCTGATGTTTGCGGGGTTCCGAGTTACTCGCTTCAGACACACGAAGGCGCTTCTCTGGGTGCTGCCATTCACGCTGCCGTTACTTACTTTCAGCAAGCAGGCGAGAGCCTCAGTTTTTCGGAAATGGCTGCGCATGTGGTCACCGCCGACGAGACCACTTGGTGTCAGCCTGACCCGGAGCGTCATCAGTTCTATCTTCATCAGCTTTCTCGACAGCAGTATCTCGCTGAAACCCTTATCGGAGCTGGATTTCTCGTGTAGCTATGGATACCGACCAAGAGATTCGAGCGAACTGGAAAGTGATCTGGGGAGGGCGCCTTGTAGGGGCATTGATGTGGGTTCTTGGGCGAACCCTTCGAGTCGAAGTAACAGGTTGGAGAGAAGAGTTCTCTGATCCGCGGAACCAATATATCCATGCGTTTTGGCATAATCGGATTTGTGCGCTTTTGCCGGTGTGGACCCGTCGTTTCCATCTGCGGAATGAAAATTCCGTTGTGCTTGCCAGTGCAAGTAAGGATGGGGCGGCAATCGAGGCTGCGGTGGGAATCTATGGCGTCAAGGCTGTTCGTGGATCCAGCAGCAGGCGCGGGGCTGCCGCCCTCATTGCTCTGAAAAAAGCAGCCAAGGCAGGGAAGGATCTTATCATCACCCCCGACGGTCCCCGGGGGCCTCGCTATTCGATGCAATCCGGCGTCATCAAGCTTGGACAAACCACCGGACTTCCAATCATCCCGATCACACTCCTTGTGGATGAGTGCTGGCGTCTGAAAACATGGGACCGTTTTATCATTCCCAAGCCTTTTTCCCGAATGAGGCTCATTTTTGGAGAACCGCTTGAGCTTTCGCGAAAGCTCTCTGAGGATGAATTCGAAGCCGCACGCGTGAGTTTGCAAACACGCATGCGAGAAGGTATCGATGATTTCCCTGAAGACCCTAAATAGAATTATGCCCACAATTATTGATGGAAAAGCTGTAGCCGCCGAAGTGCTCGAGGAATGCGCCGTTGAAATTGCCGAACTGAAAGCCGGAGGCGTTACGCCGGGGCTTGCGGTGGTTCTGATTGGCGAGGACCCGGCATCGCAAGTTTATGTTGGCTCGAAGGTGCGAAAGTGTTCCGAGTTGGGATTGCATTCCGAGAAAATTGTTTTGTCCGTGGACGCGACCCAGGAAGAAGTGCTCGCGGTAGTTGACCGTTTAAACGCGGATCCGGCGATTCATGGGATATTGGTCCAATCGCCACCGCCACCACAGATTGATGAGGAGGCGATTGTTCTGGCGATTGATCCGGCGAAGGACGTCGATGGATTTCATCCCGAGAATGTCGCCAAGCTGGCCCTTGAGGACTCGACGGGTTTTGTGCCGTGCACTCCGGCTGGGTGTATGCGGCTATTGAAATCCGCCGGAGTCGAGACGAGAGGGAAGGAAGCAGTCGTCGTGGGACGGAGTATGATTGTTGGGAAGCCAATGGCGCTCCTTTTGGTGGCGAAAGGAAGCGACGCCACAGTGACGATTGCCCACTCCCGAACCAAGGATCTGGCCCGTGTTTGCCAGCGGGCAGACATTGTGGTCGCCGCAGTGGGTATTCCTGAATTTCTTAAGGCCGATCATATCAAGGACGATGCCGTGGTGATCGATGTCGGGATCAATCGGGTTGACGATGTGTCAGAGAAGAAGGGCTATCGGCTGTGCGGTGACGTTGCCTACGATGAAGTGGCTGCCAAGGCTTCCGCGATTACGCCGGTTCCCGGCGGAGTGGGGCCGATGACGATTGCGATGTTGATGAAAAACACGATCAAAGCGGCGAGACAGGCGTGATGAAGATTGTTTAGTTTTCTTAAGTTTCTCATGGAAGGATTTCATGAGAGTTGCTAGGATGGCGTGCCGATGGTGGGGAAGAAGCATGCGGAATTAGAACGCGATCCGGAATTTTCCCGGGATCGGAATCGTCCCCGCTTGTTTGGGCGGGCGACTGGTTTTGTCATCGGAGTTTTTGTCATCGTGCTCGCGGTGGCGGTCGTTGTTCCGATCGCACCCGAGTATCAGAAGCTGCGCGAAATTGAGGCTGAGTTGGCCGATATAAGAGGTGAAGAAGAGCGTGTTCTCCGCAAACGTCGACAGTTCGAGCTTGAAGCGGGAGCACTTGAGAAGAATCTGGATTATCTGGAATCTCGGGCGCGGGATGTGGGTCCTTTTTACCGGCCTGGGGAGCAGGTGATTAAAATCGACGAGTGATTAGGTTCGTGCTGTCCGGTTTCTCCGCCAGCGACTGATCAGGATGAAGGCGAGAATCATGGTGAGGATAAAAATGACCCCGCCGAGAGCGACGAACTGCTTGGCTTTATTCGCCAGCTGATCAGACTCTTCCTGAATAGAGGGCGGGATGCCCTTCGGGTCGAAAGAGAGGACCAAGGCGCCCTCTTGCATCTCGATTGAGGTGAGCTGTTTGAGAACCGCTTCAATTGCCGAGCCTTCCGTGACATCACCCGAGACCTTTAAACGAGAAATTCCGGCAAGGAATTCGTCGGGAATCTTCCCAGCGTTTGGAGTGAGCGCTCTCAGGGTGGCGATTAAAGTGCCATCTGTGAGAAAAGGTTCGGCTTCGTAAGTTCCATTGAGGTTGTTGGGGCGTTGTTCGATGCCGAGGATACTACAGACGAAGGTTGGGAGCTTTTCGGTGGAGTTGAGCGGGAGGTGAATTTGTCCTGTGATTGCCTCTTGAGAAATATGGTCGATCGAGAGCTGTCCTCGAAAGCCCTTGAGGACTTCGTAGTGGGCGATGGCGAGGTTGAGATCGGTGGGGGAGAGTTTGATCTCGGAGGCGCGATTGTTTTCTATCTCGTGTTCGAACGCTTCGAGGCGACTCACCAAGGAGTTAAAATCGGTCTGATAATTGATGACATCGCTGACAGGAGCCGGTTTGGCCTCCTTTTCGGTAAATCCCGCGATCGCTTCCGTTTGTTTTTTTAAAGCCCACCCGGCTGAAGCCACAAGCACAAGAGCAACGATCGCCATGACGATTAAGATCAAGCAGCCAGCGAAGGGGGAACGTGGCTGTTCGTTTCCAGTGTCGGAGGATTGCGGTGCGGGATGAATCTGGTCGGCCACGGGGTGAGGCTAGGCGGAATTTTGGATTTGGGAAATGGGAATTACGAATTAGCGTTTGGGCATGGCGCGTGTTCTTGTTGGTCTTTCCGGTGGAGTTGATTCTTCGGCGGCCGCTGCCTTGCTTATTGAGCAGGGACATGAGGTCGTGGGCGGATACATGAAAAACTGGATCAACGAGGAAGGGCTGCCTGGTGATTGCCCCTGGGAGGCTGATTTGGAAGATGCCCATCAGGTCGCCCGGTCCTTGGGGATTGAGTTTCGTGTTGTCGATTTAATCGACCAATATCGCGAGAGGATCGTGGACTATCTTCTTGAGGGATATCGCTCGGGAGTGACTCCTAATCCGGATGTGATGTGCAATCGCGAAATGAAGTTCGGGGTTTTTCTCGATTACGCGCTCGATCAGGGATTCGAGGCAGTTGGAACCGGACATTATGTCAGGCGCCGGGAGCGCAGCGATGGTTCAGCCGACCTTCTCCGAGGAGCTGATCCCAACAAGGATCAATCATATTTTCTGGCTATGATCACACAGCATCAGGCTAAACAGGCTCTTTTCCCCGCCGGGGAGATGCTGAAGCCTGAGGTGCGCGAGGTCGCGAGGCGGTTTAACCTTCCCACGGCGGAAAAGAAGGACAGTCAGGGGATTTGCTTCATCGGAAACATTAGGATGAGTGATTTCCTCCGTCACCATGTCCCTGATTCTCCGGGGGAAATTGTTGATCTGGAGGGCAAGGTGAGAGGAACCCACGATGGTCTTCATCTTTACACCTTGGGCCAACGGAAAGGGCATGGAGTGGCCTCGCCACGGGACGGGATGGCTTATGTCGTGGTGGGTAAGAATACCGAGAACAATCAATTGATCGTAGGCTGGGATGAGGCCTCCACACGGGGGCTTTACGCGACAAAGTGCATTGTGGGATCTATCTCCGAGATCAACGATCCCATCAAGGCAGGTCGGGCCGAAGTGCAGCCGCGTTACCGTGCTAAAAGCGAGCCGGTGACTTTGCGCGCGATCGGGGATGGGAAGTTCGAAGTCCACTTCACACGGCCCCAGCGGGCGCTTACTCCGGGGCAAATCTGTGCCTTTTATGAGGGAGGAAAGCTTCTTGGGGGAGGAGTTTTTGAGCAGATTCTCTAACTTGAAGAATCCTTACTCACGGTTCTTTTCGGCATCCGGAATATCTTCATCCGGACCATCGAGTGGATCATAAGTGTCGGGGTCCTGATGTTCTCCCGGGAAGTTTTTGTAGTTTTCCTCGTCGTAGTGAGGATCGTGGAAATCTTCTTCCTCCTCATCCTCGGTCATGGAGTGATCTTCTTCTTCCGGATCGGATAGGAGGCGTTTCATATATTCCTTTTCCTCCTCCTCTTCTTCACGCTTGCGCTTGCGCTCGTAGAAGTAGGAGAGCCAGATACAGATTTCGTAGAGGACATACATGGGCCCGGCGAGGAGCATGAGGGTCGGAATGTCCGGAGTCGGGGTGATAAGTGCGGCAATCACGATGATTGCCAGCACCGCGTAGCTCCGGGTGTTGTGCATGACGGAGAAACTCAGAATTCCGAGGTGGACCAGAGTCATTACGACGACGGGAAGTTCGAAGGCCAGTCCAAAGATAAGCACGAAAGTGGTGGCGAAAGAAATGTAGTAACCGATTCGCCAATCATTGGTGATGCCCATGCTCTGTGACCAGTCGTAGAAGAAATTCAGCACCTTCGGGAGGACAAAGAAGTAGGAGAAAAAGACGCCTCCCAGAAAAAGTCCGAAGCCAATCGCCAAGGCCGGCCAGAGGGCTCTGCGCTCCTCGTCCTTAAGGCCGGGAACGATGAACTGGAGTAAAAAGTAGAGCAGGAGGGGAAAGGAGATCACGATGCCGGCGAAGAACGCGAGCTTCATCGTTAGCATGAAAGTTTCGGTCACCTTGAAGGCCCCCATCATGCGGAGGTTTCCTTCCTGATTGAGCTCGGAAATGGGTTGGGTTTCGAGAAGCTTGGCAGTGAGATCGCGCACCAAGACATCGTGCTCGGGGACGGCTTCCAAGAACATTTTTTGGCTTTCCTCGGGAACTTCTCTGGCGGCGCGGTAAATGACAGCAGCTTTCGTCAGGCGGTAAAGCTCCTTGTCCTCCTGAAGTTCCCAGAACTTGGCATCAGTCTCCGGTGAATAGAAGCGGAGGGCGGGGGAGACATCGGCGTAGGTGAGTGCCTTTTCCCATTGATCGAGGGTAATGTCGTGGTCGTCCGGGAGCCGGGATTCTTGCTTGTTGACCCAGGTCTGTTCAACTGGTCGCTTGATGATCTCCATGAGCTGCTCCTTAAAGACGAAGCAGAGCACGGTGGAGACAAGAAGCGTGACCACGATCCGGGTCACGGTGACCCGGAGGTCCTCGAGGTGATCGAGGAAGGGCTTTTCCGCGTCGGGATTCGCGTTGTCCCGCAGTTGGAACATTTTCTTCAGGAAAAACATCTGACGGGGCTTTGAATAATCGGATTCAGCCGGGGAGCAATCGCAAAGATCGCAAAGATTACCCCGCTCAGGAGGCTCAGACTTTCAAAAATCACTTCGAATGGTAGCTTGGATTGATCCAATGGTAGGTTTTGCCGAGCTGAAGTATTCCTGGAAGGCTGTCTTTTCCTTTAGGAGCATAGGGGGAGCGGGGGACGATCAGACTCAGTGAACCGTCGGCCTTTTTTTTCAAGGTTTGGGGCTTTTCTGAAGAGATCTGACCATCGAACGAGAAAAAGTAGGCCTCCTTGTCTTCCTGAGCAGAAATGAGGAGGTGGACATTTTTTCCATCCTGAGGTGATTCGATTGAGACCTGAGTGCTTCCCAGGTTGAGCGGGCGCGGAATTTCCTTCCGGGCGGCAGAAATAAGAGTGGTTGATTCTACGTTGGGCTGGGTTTTCTCGCCGACGGAGAGTGTGAGTGAAAAGTCCTCAAATCCGGGGTGACAATTTTTGGCGCAGCACATCCATTGGGCCGAGGTCTTCAAAGTGACCTCCTTTTGAGGAATCACCTTTGGTGGGGTAATGGTCACAAGCAAAGTAACATCCCGTTCGTAGCCGTGACACGGATGGCCGGCCATGAGACTGCGTTCCGGAAAAGGCCATTGGATTTCAGAAGCGGTGAAGCCTTCAGGAAGGTCCCAGTCGAGAGAAGTGGCCATTCCGACAATCCCGGGGTTTTTCCAATAAGTGTGGTAGCCCGGCTCATGTTCGATGTGGAATCCAACGGTAAAAGGAGTGTTGGCCGTGATGGTGGAAAATTCACTGATTAAGCGGGCCTTGAGCCCGATGGTAGCTGGCTCGCTTGTGTTTTCTTCTGCTTGAGAGGAGGTTAGCAGGCAGAGCGATCCCAGAAGGCTAGCGGGGAATAAGCAGCGTGGAGCCAGTTCGGATGATGGTGCCACGAAGTCTGTTGGCTTTCTGAATCCTGGAAACCGTAGTGCCATATTTACGAGCGAGTCCATAGAGGGTATCACCTTTTTTGACGCGGTGCCGAATGCCCCTTGGTGCAACTTTGACTGGTTTGGGTTGGGGCTTGGCTTGAACCCGGGGTTTGGGGCGAGGAGTCGCTTGTGGTTGCGGTTGGGGTCTGGATAGGGACCTGGTTGTCTGTGCCGTTGCTTGGGGTTGCGGCTTGGGGCGGGAGGCCGTTTTCCAAGGAGGCTTCGAAGTCGTCTTGCGACTTTTACGAGACTTTGGAGGGTTATCTGCCCATGCTTCGACATAGTTGCCATTTTCATCAAAGGGACCAATCGCGGGATTGTAGTCGGGGTTACTCTGATTCTCACCACAACTTGACAGAAGCACACAGGCTCCGATACCGAAGTAAATGGGAGAGGGAACGAAATTCATCGCGTGAGGAGGGTAATACAACGTTTGCAAAGCTCAATTCTTACTGAATGAAGGTAAAATATTCCCCGCTATTCATTGAAGAACGTTTTTTCTTGGGGAATGGGACTTCTTCTGTTAAACCCTTGAGATATTCCGAGGAAGCTTGTCGCACGGGCAGGAAATAGATGGGGAATCCGGTGAAGCCTGAAACGGTGTATTACGGAACGGTCCCGCCACTGTGAATTGCGCCTCGGCGGAATGAGTCAGATCGCCAGCCTTGGATGACATCGAAACCAGACTCTGCGGATTTCAGAGTTCTTATTTCACTTATTATAAATGACTCAAAATATGACGGCTCTCTTGAGCCTCTTGCTTGTGGGGCTTTCTTTTTTGAAAGCGCAAAATGCATTGGAGCCTTTGACCGTTTTGGCAAAACGGGTTCCATCGGATAGGGCCGATTCCACTTCGGCAATCACCATCCTCACCGCCGGGGAGCTTGAGCGAATGCAGGAGAATCGGCTGATCAACGGGTTGAACCGAGTTCCCGGAGTTCAGGGACTATCGACCGCCGGACAAACCGGAAACCTGGGGACCGCGCTTCTCCGAGGTCTTAGCACAAAATACATGCAAGTGGTTGTCGATGGCGTCTGCCTCACCGATGCGACCAATGGAGCTTCCAATTTTTTAGGCAATGCTCACCTCAGCGGGATCACTCGTCTGGAAGTGCTTCGGGGTCCTCAAAGTGTGCTTTATGGATCGGGAGCGGCGGGGGGAGTGGTCGGCTACGAAACTTCCTTGGGTCAAGATGATGGCTATCGTCTCTCCGCAGAAGCAGGGAATTTTGGAACGATGGCCTCTTCGCTCTTGGCGCAGGGAACGGTGGGGGATCTGAGCTACGCGGTGGGTCTTGGAAGGTTCGAAACCGATAACGATCCCCAGGGCGGATTGCTCCGTCACGACTACCAACAGGATTTTGGGACGCTTGCCTTCGAATGGCAGGCTCATGATGAGCTCACCTTGCGATTCAGTTATCGCGGCAGTCAAAACGAACTTCAAACAGTGACTGATTCTGGCTTTGGAGCCTCTCCGGCGACGATTGAGACCGAGACCAATCTCTTAGCTCTGAATGCCATGCTCGAAGTGAATCCTTGGTGGATGAGTCGAGTGACCTTGGGCCACTATAATGAATCGTATCAGGCGGACTTTAACGGATTTCTGGTGATGACAGACTACGACCGTTCTTCCCTAAATTGGACCAATATCTTCGACCTTAACGAGCAGGTCCAATTTCAAGCCGGACTGGAATACGCACGCAGTGACTATCGCAATCTCAACGGGCAGGATTTCGATTATCGGAATTTTGGCGCCTTCATCAATGGGGTGTGGAAAGCGAACTCTCGCTTCCTTCTTGAGGGAGGAGTTCGTTATGAGGACCACAGCGATTTCGGAGGAGATTTAGGGTGGAATTTGGGGGGGAGTTACGCCTTGAATAAGGTGTCACGCCTCCGCGTTCGGGTCGCTGAGGCTTACCGGACTCCGACCTTGATCGACTCGCAGCCTTTCAATCCCGGCTTTGGTCCGATGCAAGAGGCCAATCCGAACCTGGAAGCGGAACAAATCTTTGGCTTTGAGGTGGGAATCGATCAGGAGTTTGGTGATGGGGTCCTTGAGTTCGGATACTTTCACCAGAGTTTGGAAAACGCAATTGCGCGGGGACCTGTGTTGGCGGGGAGCTATCAAAATGTGAACCTCGCGGGAACGACTGAGGTTTCAGGATTGGAGTTTGCGCTGAGTGGAGAGCTGGAAGAAGGATTTGATTACCGCTTTGCTGCGACGCGGCAGTTCAAGGAGGAGATGATCGATGTGCCCGATCTCCAGATCAGTGTGGATCTCTCCTATCAGCTTGATCGATTGAGCACGGGCTTGGGACTGACCTATTTGGACGGCGCAAGTTACGGACTTGCCAATCAGACGGACTCCTGCGCTCTTGCCCGTATCTATGGTTCTTATGAACTCAACGATTCCGTCACGCTTTATGGTCGAGTGGAAAACCTCTTCGATCGCGAGTATCTAATTTCAGACGACGGGTTTTTACCGATCGCCGGCCAAGGTCGCTCGTTTATCATCGGGGCGACTGTGAGATGGTAAGAGACGATTAGTCCTTCCGCTTGAGCTGAGGGAAGAGGACGACATCTCGAATTGTTGGTGCTCCGGTGAGGAGCATGATGAGACGGTCGATCCCGATCCCGATGCCTCCCGCGGGAGGCATTCCGTGCTCGAGTGCCTCGACGAAGTCTTCGTCAATCTCCTGAGCTTCTCCACCGGACTGTTCCTGAAGACGGCGACGCTGGGTGTCAGGGTCGTTTAACTCAGAGTAGCCAGGGGAGATCTCCTGACCGTTGATGATCAGTTCGTAAACATCGATGATGCTTTGATCATCGGGGTTTTCCTTGGCGAGAGGGATCAGTTTTGAATCTACGTGAGTGACGAAGCAGGGATTGAAGGTGTGCTCTTCGATGAGCTTTTCAAAGACTTGCTGGGTGACTTCGTAATCTTCGAGGTGGTCATGGATTTCGAGTTTAAATTCGTTCTGTGCCTTGGCACGGCGCTCTTCAGGAGAGAGGTCGAACCAGTCGTTTCCAGCCTTTTCCTTGATGAGGTCTTTGTAAGGAGCTCGCTTCCAAGGACGGGAGAGATCGAGGGTGCGAACGGGCTCTCCATTTTCATCCTGATGTTCGATCTGCAGAGTTCCGAAGAACTTCATCGCGAGATGACAGACCATTTCCTCGACGAGATCGGCCATGACCTCGAAGTCACCAAAGGCCTGATAAGCCTCGAGCATGGTGAACTCGGGATTGTGACGTCGTGAAATCCCTTCGTTTCGGAAGTTTCGATTGAGTTCGAACACTTTCGTGAGCCCACCAACGAGGAGGCGCTTGAGATGAAGCTCGGGAGCGATGCGCATCGTGAGCGGCATATCGAGTGCGTTGTGATGGGTCTCAAAGGGGCGTGCAGCCGCTCCTCCGGCCACGTCGTGAAGCATGGGGGTTTCCACTTCAAGATAGCCTCGCTCGTGAAGGAAGTTACGAATTTCGGCAACAATTTGTGAGCGGATGATAAAGAGGTCGGCGCTGCTTTGATTCGACATGAGGTCGAGATGGCGCTTGCGATATTTTGTCTCCCGGTCGCTCAGGCCATGCCACTTGTCGGGCATTGGGCGAAGAGCCTTTGAGAGAACCGTAAGAGTCTCGGCCTTGACCGAAGGTTCACCTTTTCCGGTGGTAAAGGTACTTCCTGAAATACCGATCCAATCTCCGAGGTCGAGGAGCTGGTAGGCTGCCCACTCTTGCTCGGAAATGCCCTTTTTATTCAGGTAAATCTGAATGCGGCCATGCGCGTCACCGAGAGTGGCAAAGACCGACTTGCCCATGTCTCTGATCGCAAGGAGGCGGCCAGCGATTCTTACCGGCTTGTCGTCAGAAAATTCGGCCTTAAGTTCACCGGGGCCGATCGTGGTTTCGAACTTCCCTCCGAAGGGATCAATCCCGAGTTCCTTCAGCTTGCCAAGTTTCTCACGGCGAACAGCGATGAGTTCTTCAGCAGTAGATTGGGGGGATTGGGGCGTGTTTTCCTCGCTCATTGGTGGGCGCACTCTAGGACGGGGGCGTTGATTTAAAAGGGAAAATCGAGGCAAACACGATCCTGTGGTCTTTTTTCTTGTGGACTCGAACATTTTAGGAGCATTCTTAGCTCATCGAAAAATTTGGGGGGATGCAGCCTCGGTGTGAGTCTTTTAACTTCGCCGGGGCTGCTGTTTGATTAGGAGCTGCCATTTGAAGGAGTTTTCTGCCAGCCTTCGTCTGTGAGTAAACGAGATCTCATTGCTGAGCTTCAAGCTGGAATTCATCAGGCGCGGGCCCGGGTGTATCGGGTGGGTGAATCTACCCCGCTTCAAGAGATCGAGTTGGAGGGAGTCTCAAACCCAGTCTGGGTGAAACGGGAAGATTTGGGACCCGTAAAGGCCTACAAATGGCGTGGCGCGTTTAATGCCATGGCCTGTCTCTCTCCCGCGCAACGTGCTGCTGGAGTGGTGGCTGCTTCGGCCGGAAATCACGCGCAAGGAATTGCCATCGGGGCTCGAGTTCTCAGCTGTCAGGCGGTGATTTTCATGCCTCGACCCACTCCCATCGTAAAGCAGAAGGCAGTGATGGCCCATGGTGGAGAGGGAGTGACGATCAGGTTGGTGGGTGATCGTTTTTCGGAAGCTCAGGAGGCGGCCCTGGCTTATGCCAAGGATGCGCATGCTCCTTTTATTCCGCCATACGATTCGATCGAGGTCATGGCGGGACAGGGGACTTTGGCGGACGAAATTTTCACTTCGGGAGAGGGGCCGTTTGATCGGGTTTATGTTGCCGTCGGAGGAGGTGGACTCGCCTCGGCAGTTGCAACATGGTTGAAGAGCTCATGGCCCGGAGTCAAGGTCATCGGTGTCGAAGGAGTGGATCAGGCATCGATGTCGCTCGCATTCCAAAACGGAGGTCCGGTGGGGCTCGACTATGTGGATCTTTTTTGTGACGGAACCGCTGTTACCCAGGTGGGAGAGCTCACTTATGAGATCTGCCGAAGCCAGCTGGATGAGATCATCACGGTAACAAATGAGGAAGTGGCGGCGGCGATAAAGGCGCACTGGGATGGCCTCAGGGTTATCCCGGAACCCAGTGGAGCGATGAGCTTGGCAGGCTTCTTGAAAGAACAACGTAGCGGGGTTTTGGGGCCTGAGGAAAAAATTCTTACCATTCTTTGCGGCGCGAATATGGATTTTGCAAAGGTGGCGGAAATTTCCAGACGCGCGGGGATTGATTTGGAGGAGAAACGGAGTTTTCGGTTTTTAATTCCAGAGGAGAAGGGCTCGTTGATTCAGCTCCTCGATGACCTTCCAGCGGAAGTTTCCATTACGGATTTACAATATGGTCGAACCGCAACCGACCCCCAACAACCTGTGCTTTCGCTGGATATTTCGAAGGCAGATGAGAAGGCGTTCGACGAGTGGATGTCTCAGCGGGATGTGATGGATGCGACCAACGATCCTCAGGTCCGGTATCGGACCATTCCCTTCAGTCGCTCTCTTTTTGTAGCGCCCCTGTTTGTGGAGATTGAGTTTAGAGAAAGAGCGGGGGCTTTGCTGGGCTTCATGAAGAAAGTCAGCCCGCTTGCCAGTCTCTGCTACTTTAACTACCGCTATTCGGGTGAGCAGGTGGGGCGAGCTCTGCTGGGTTTGGACTTTGCTTCGGAAGATGAAAGGGATTCTGGCCGGCGTTATCTCTTTGGAGAAGGAGGGTCGGGAGGACAGGGAGTGCGTTCGGTAAAAGAAGTCGAGTTTTTGAACTGCTAAGAAGTGAGACCGCGGGGAAGATGGAGCGCAAAGTCAGGGCGATTCTCACTGAGACGGTTTCCGGGTTCATACGAGATGATCGGTGAATTACCTGCGTTAGGCTCGTTGAATTGCTTCGGGTTTTTTGTGCTATTGCGCAATAGTCTTTTCTCGAGGCGTTGGTGTTTTGGGATAATTTTGTGTGTCACTTTTGAATTTCGTAGCTGGTCAGGTGCCGCCCTTTAAAAGAAGAATAAAGCTCTCTTTAATAGTCGCAGCGGCATTTGCTGAGCATTGCATCGTGGCACTCGCGGCTTTGGTGGAGGATTCCGCGCGGATCAGTGGTTTTTCACGAGATATTCAGTTTGTCATTTGCCCTCTTGGAGCTGAAGTTCGTGGTGTTGAAATCATTCAGTTGGACCCTCGCTCTCCGGTATCTCAATCCGTTGCGGACTTTTGTCTCTATCATTACCTTGCTTTCCCTGCTTGGGGTTGCTTTCGGGGTAATGGTTTTGATCGTGGTGCTCTCGGTGCACTCCGGATTTGAAAAGAAATTGAAAGAGATCCTCCTGGGATTCGCTCCTCACGTGCGGGTGGAATCGATCTACCGTGGTGGCATTGAGGATTGGAGTCTGATGGAGGAGGAGCTTGGCAAGGAGGCAAAGGTCCAAGGTGCTTATGCTCTGATTGAAGGCTACGTGCTTCTTGATGCCAAAGGATGGCGTCAGCCGGTGTCATTCCGTGGGATCAATACCGAGAGCGAGGCACAGATTGATTCTTTGGATGCGATGTTGGATCGCGACACTCATCCCACAAGTAGAGCGGATATGGGGCTGGATGATTACGCCGTGGTTTCCCGCCAGTTGGCAGACAGCTTGGATCTTGAGGTGGGGGATACCCTGAGATTGATCGCTTCAAGTAATCTCGATACCGTGATGGAGGTTTACGATGTCTCCAATCAGGAAAGAGCTTGGGAGCTCTACGATCAACAGACCGGGGCTCTCGCGGCGGTCTTTGATCAGTCCCTTCGGGTTGTCGGAGATTATGAAGTGATCGAGATGTCGGAGTTTGCGATTTTGGACGATGCCTTTTCTGCCTTGCTGGGTGATCTGACAAATGAGGGGCAGCCCATGCGGGCGGAAGAACGCGAGCGTTTTGGTGAGCTCTACGAGCGTTATAAGAATCCGCTTTTTAAGAAAAACAGGCCTTCTGGTGAATTGCTCTATCATGGCTATGAAGTAGGAACAAAAAAGCGGGTGCTGGAGATTATTGAGGAGTTAAAGGCACTCGATCTTGAGGCGGCTGACAACGAAGCTTTTCGCGGAATCGAGGAGCTGGTGTTACCGCAGGAAGTGGTGGTTTGGGGGGTCTATGGCGACACCAAACGCGCACCTGGACCTCATGCCTTCGTTCCGCTTCAGATCGCCCAGCATCTCAAGGCTCTGGAGGGGACCGTCGAGGCTGTGGCTTTGAAATTGGATGATCCTTTCACCGCGAATGAAGCGGCAAAAAAGCTGCAGAAACAACTCGGTGATGAGTGGCGTGTCCGGAGCTGGATGTCCACGCATGCCCAGCAGTTTCAGCTGATGCAGACGGAAAAGATCATGATGAGTTTCGCGCTCTCCTTTATCACTCTCTTGTCTGCCTTCAGCATTATGGCGGTCATGTATACCGTGACGGTTCAGAAGCGGCAGGAGATCGGGGTGATGAAAGCACTCGGCGCACGCCCGATTCAAATTGTGAAGGTCTTTCTTTATCAAGGACTCATTGTGGGAGTAGCCGGGGCTTTGATGGGACTAGGTCTCGGGTTATTAGCGATTCGTTTTCGGGAAAGTATCGTGGGGGCTTTGAGGGGTGTTGGGATCGATGCCTTTCCGGCTGAATTCCATGGCATGACCGAGCTTCCGGCGCAGGTGGTGCCCGAATTTCTCGCGGTGATCTGTGTGGTAGCAGTGCTGCTCTGCTTGCTGGCAGCGCTGGTGCCGGCGCTTTTCGCGGCTTTCCGCGATCCGGCTAAATCACTGCGCAATCTATAGGCAAAGATGGATTTCTGGATTATTGAAAAGGGGGAGAAGCGAGGTCCATTCCCCGACTACACGCTGCGTGAAATGATTCGCGCCAAAGAGGTCAAGGCAACCACCAAGGTTTGGCATGAAGGGGCTGAGGGTTGGTCTGAGGCTCAAGATGTCGGCATCCTGGCACGCGAATTCAAGGGGCTTGGAATTGTGGGGCAACCCGAGGTGGTCATTCCGCCTCCTTTGCCTGAGAAGGTCGATTGGCGGATCATGTGGCGGCGGCTTGGGGCACGATGGTTTGATGCCTCATTGTCGATTCTTCTGGCAGTCGCGGTGATGCGAATGGCTGGATTTTCATTTAAGTTGGAGCCGGATGACACGGTTTCAGTGTGGTTGCTGTTGGTTCAATTCTGCCCGGCGATGATTCTTGAAGGGATTTTGGTCCACTGTTTTGCCAGAACACCGGGGAAGTGGTTGATGAATCTTCATCTTGAGACGCGCGAAGGAGGGCGGCTTCGTCTGGGTCAGTCCATGATCCGTTCCACGCGGGTGTGGGTTCTCGGATTGGGAATGGGTATGGGAATCTTGGCAATTGTGGGCCATGGAATCGCGCTGTGGATGATTCAAAAAGGCGGGGCACCATTGTGGGATTTGATGACTGGGTTTCAGGTGAAAGGACGTGTGTTGGCACCTTTGCGGCTTGTTTTCTTTTTCATCGCCTTGATCGTGGTCTGGGGAGGGGTTGTCGGCATCGTCTGGCCCGACATTGCTCCGGGATTTGAAGAAGCAATGAAGAAAGCCGCGGAGCAATCCTTGAAGTAGCTTGCGGACTGGAGCGCGCTTCTCTATCACTGGGGCGTGGCCGGAACCGTTTACTTTGATCTCGAGACGCAGCGCAGCTTTGGCGATGTCGGGGGGGCGGCGAATAAAGATAAAATGGGAATGTCGGTGGGAGTAACCTATTCAACAGAGACCGGAAAGTATCATATCTTCGGGGAGGATCAGGTCGAGGAGCTCATTGACCAGTTGGTTAAAGCTGACCTTGTCGTGGGATACAACCACGTCCAGTTCGATTACCCGGTTTTGATGGGATACACCATCTACGATCTGGTGGCCCAGACCGTGAATTGCGACATGATGTTGAAGCTTGAAGAGACGCTGGGGTTCCGGCTGAAGCTCGATGCGGTTGCAAAAGCGAGCCTTGGAGCCGCAAAGACGGCTGACGGCCTCGATGCACTCAAGTGGTGGCAGCAGTTTAAAAAAACGGGTGACCCTGAGCACCTCATGAATATTGCTGAATATTGCTGCTACGATGTGAAGGTGACCAAAGAAGTCTATGAGTTTGGGCGGAGCAAGGGCTTCGTTAAGTACGACGACCGTGGCGGCCACCTCCAAGAGGTGAACGTTGACTGGTAAAAGGAAAAAATTCTCGCAATGGGGCGCCCGAAAAGAGAGTTGCTGACGAGCCAGCGGATGCTCTTCGGACCGTAGAATTGGCTTTCGATGGTGAGCCTTTGCTGGGGTATGGGTATGGCCGAAATTCTGTTCTTCTTTTGCCTGAGAGAACCGTGATTTGGGGAGGAAATTCCGCTTTCCCTTGCGAGGAGATGATTCCTCTGTCATGTATTTGCCATGAAGTTATCGAAATTTGATTCAGGGTCGCGGCCAGAGCCGGGCCGGCCTCCTTCACCATCTCATCGGGCCCGATTCCAGGGATAAGTGTGTCCACCCGGCTGCAGTGTCGGGTCGATTGAGTCTCAAAACTAGGAATTGCTGTGAGCCAGCAAGAGAAAAGGGTGGAGTGGATTCTCCGCGCAGTGCCCGGGGAATGGCAGGAACTCATGAAGAGGGGAATGCCCCGCATTCTGGGTAAGCTTCTTGCCCAGCGCGGAGTGACCACTGAAGAGTTGGAGGCTTTTTTGAAGCCTCGGCTCGCCGGATTGTCGGATCCCTTTGAGATTCCGGAAATGGATCTCGCGGTGGAGCGGATTTTTCAAGCCATTGATGCGGGAGAAAAGATCTGTATCTATGGCGATTACGATGTAGACGGCGTGAGCTCGATTACGGTTATGCGAGCGGTGTTAAGAGCCTATGGAGTGGAAGCTGGGGCTTTTATTCCCCGGCGAAGTTCCGAAGGCTATGGTCTGAGTGATATGGGGTTGAAACGGTGCCTCGAAGAGAACCCCCACTGCCAACTCATGATCACCGTCGATTGTGGAACAGTCTCGCATGAAGCTATCACAATGCTGAAGGGCAGAGGTGTGGCGACGGTGGTGGTCGACCACCATGAGATGGGAGCGGCGGGGCGTCCCGACTGCGTGGCCTTGGTCAATCCGAAAGCCTCGGAAGATCCACGGGCTTATCTTTGTGCGGCGGGGGTCGTGTTTAAACTGGCGCATGCGCTGTTGAAAGAGCGTTCGGTTCCGGATTTTGATTTAAAGGATGTCTTGGATCTTGTCGCAGTTGCGACTATTTCCGACATTGTCCCGCTTGTTGAAGAAAACCGCCTTCTGGTCCGCCATGGACTCAGGAATCTGGAATCCTCTCCGCGACCGGGCTTGAAGGCGCTTCTCTCGCTGGCTGGGACAGAGGGAAAGCTCAGTAGTGCGGATGTTGGTTTTCGGGTGGGGCCGCGGCTCAATGCCGCGGGGCGGATGGATGAACCCGAGCAGGCCCTGGCAACTCTGATGACCGAGTGCCCGCATGAGGCCAAGTCTCTTGCTGAGACACTTGATGATTTCAATCGGAAACGGCAGGAGGTGGAAAAGCGTATTTATGAGGAAGCGATGGAGATGCTCGATGACGATGCTATTGATCCCGATGCGCCGATCATCGTGGTGGGTTCCCGCAAGTGGCATGCGGGCGTAGTTGGGATCGTGGCTTCACGGCTCATGCGCATGTATCACAAGCCGACCTTTGTCATTTCCATCGATGAGGATGGAGTGGGGAAGGGAAGCGGTCGCAGTATCGAGGGTGTTTCGCTGGTGGAGGCGATTCAGAAGTGTGGTGAGCATCTCCTCGCAGGAGGTGGCCACCACATGGCTGCGGGGCTCAGTATCCGGGAAGAAGCAATTGCCCCGTTTCGTAAGGCGTTTTCCTGTTTCGTTTCGCAGGATTGCGGTGGTGAAGATCTGAGTCCCAAGGTTTATCTTGATGCGGAGGTCGAACTGGGGGAGCTCTCACTTGAGTTTCTTGAAAAGTATGATCTGCTTCAGCCTTTCGGGAGTGCCAATCCCCAGCCTGTTTTTATGGCGCGTGATGTCTGGCTGACCGAGCCACCCCGTCGTCTGAAGAACAATCACCTGCGTCTCTTCCTGCGTCAGGGCTTTGATGAGCGTGATGCGATCTTCTTTGGTGGGGGCGCTAGTCCGCTCCCCGATCCGCCGTGGGATATTGCCTTCACGATCGACCGCAATGTGTTCCGTGGTCGGGCCAGCCTTCAGATTAGTATCCAACACGTGCGGAGTTCTTCATGACTACGCTCGACGAGCTGCGTTTTTTGAAGTCGCGGGAGCTCGAAGCTCTGGATGCGGCAGGTCACCGCACCCTCACAGACCTTCTCGATTGGTTGCCAAAGCGCTACGAGGATCGCCGCCGTTTTGATTCCTTCCCAGCCTCTGCTGGAGGGCCGGCGGTGTGTCTCCGGGGGATTGTGATTGATACGCAGCGTCGAGGCTTTGGAGGGAAGGGGTTTTACGAAGCAGTGATTGAAGATCACGCGGGGGGTGGTTTTTCCCGACTCAGCTGTCGCTGGTTCAATATGCCGTTTCTCCATAAAATGCTCGCGGCTGGGCATGAGGTGGTCCTCTACGGGCAGCCCAAGGAAAGTGGTGGGAAAATCGTCATTGATCATCCGGAGTTCGAAATCGTGCGGGATGATGCGGTGGGATCAATCCATCTCGAGCGAATTGTCCCGATCTATAAAAATATTTCCGGTATCCCTCAGCGTCGATTGCGCGAAATCATGCATGCGACGTTGGAATGTGCGGAGCGGGAGGAGCTTGCGCCCCTCTACGATATCGATCCAAGCTACCCGCGGCACGATGCGTTCCGTGAAGCGCATTTTCCGGGTGAGCTCACAGAGGCGGAAGCAGCCCGGGCTTACTTTGCGAAAGAGGAATTCTTCCTCCAGCAGCTTCGAGTCGTCTGGCGCAGACAGAAGCATGAGAGCCTGGCTGGCCGGGTTCTGGGAAAACGAACGCACTTGCTCAAGGACTTTTACGAATCGCTGCCCTTTGATCTGACGGATGCCCAAAAACGAAGCGTCAAAGAAATTATTGCGGATATGCGTATTGCTCGTCCCATGAACCGCCTTTTACAGGGCGACGTCGGGAGTGGAAAAACCTTTGTCGCAATGTGTGCGATGCTGCTTGCGGTCGATTCAGAAGCTCAAGCTGCCTTGATGGCCCCGACCCAAATTCTCGCCGAGCAGCATTATCTGACCTTTGCCAAGTGGCTCGAGCCGCTTGGGGTGAAGGTTGGTCTTGTGACCGCTGATCGCCGGGAAGAAATTAAGGACGCCCATATCATCATCGGAACCCATGCGCTTCTCTATGACAAGGTGGAGTTTGAAGACCTCGCTCTCGTCGTTATCGACGAACAGCATAAGTTTGGAGTTCACCAGCGAAGTCAGCTGATTCAACGAGGCGTCATGCCGGACGTACTCGTGATGACGGCGACTCCGATACCGCGGACCCTTACGCTGACAATTTATGGGGATCTGGATGTTTCCATTCTGGATGAGCTTCCAGCGGGCCGGGGAAAAATCGTGTCAGGGGTGAGGGTGAAGCCAAAGGTTTCGGAGATGACGCGCTTCCTCAAAGATCAACTTGAAGAAGGTCGTCAGCTCTATCTGGTTTATCCGCTCGTTGAGGAAAGTGAATCGATCAAGGCAGCCTCCGCGGTGGCCGAGCATCCAAAGTGGCAAAAGCGTTTCAAACACTTCGAAGTCGATCTTCTTCACGGGAAGATGTCCGCCGAAGAAAAGGATGCTGTCATGGGGCGGTTTCGGGACGGGAAAAGTGAAGTTTTGGTTTCCACCACCGTTGTCGAAGTGGGAGTGGATGTTCCGAATGCAAATGTCATGGTGATTTTCAATGCCGAGCGATTCGGGCTCGCCCAGCTTCACCAGTTGCGCGGACGGATCGGGAGGGGAGAGCACAAGAGTTACTGCATTCTTGTAACCGATGGTAAAAGCTCCGACGGTCTGGAAAAGCTGAATGTCCTCGCGAGAACGCTCGATGGATTTAAGATCGCGGAAGAAGACCTTCGTCTTCGTGGCCCGGGCGAGGTCCTTGGGACTCAACAAAGCGGTTTGGGGAGGCTGCGTTTTGTCGAGTTTCTTGCCGATCCCTCGCTGATTCGCGAGGCGCGTGCAATAGCCGAACAAGTCCTCAAGGAAGACCCGATGCTTGAGCGAAACAAAAAGCTACTGCCGTTTGTCAATGATACTCCCCTTGCGGGTTGAACGGTGGAGGCGAAAACCTCCTAGTCACCCATTCGACCGCAACATTGCTTGAACTTCTTACCAGAACCACACGGGCAAGGCTGGTTGCGGCCCGCTTTGACTACCGGACGACGCTTGGGAAGATTCAGCTTGAGAGAGCCTTCATTGGGCGTGGCAGCCGGAGCAGCTCCCGAGGAGCCTGAGACTGCGACATTATCTTGAGTTACGGAAGCTTCAGTTCCTCCGCTGGTGCTCTGAGGCTGGTTGCCAAGGACGGACTCCATGGGCTGAATGGTGGTGAAGCGGAAGAGGTTATTGAGGGAAGCATCATCGATGCTATCCATCAGGGTAACGAAGAGCTTGTAGGCCTCGTTCTTGTACTCCACCAGAGGGTCTTTCTGTCCCTGAGCCCTGAGCTGGACGCCTTCGCGAAGAGCGTCCATTGCGTAGAGGTGCTCCTGCCATTTTTGATCGATTGCTTGTAGAATGATGTGGCGCTCGAGGTGGTCGAGAAGCTTGGGATCCTCGGCGTCCACTTTGCGCTGGTAGGCCTCACGAATGCGCCCCAGAAGGAAGTCGATGTTTTCATCGAGGCCACGCGTTTCAAATTGAGCCGACTCAAGGGTAAGGCCGAGAGGGAAGGTCTGGTTGATCCAGTTGAGCATTTCCACGTAGTCTGGCTGAGCTTCGTCACGCTCCTCAATGTAATGGGAGATCTGCGCTGGCACAACTTTGTCAATGACCTCCATCAGAAGGTCGCGTGGGTCCTGGGAGTTGAGAACCTCATTGCGGTAGCCGTAGACGACCTCGCGCTGCTGGTTCATCACGTCATCGAAATCGAGAACGTATTTCCGGCCCCGGTAGTGCATTTGCTCGACTCGTTTCTGAGCTGTTTCAACCGAGCGGTTGAGCCACTTGTGCTCCAGCGCCTCGCCGTCTTCCATGCCGAAGCGTTCCATCATGTTGGTCATGCGGTCGGCAGCGGCAAAATTCCGCATCAAGTCGTCTTCGAAAGAGAGGAAGAATTGGGAGTTGCCAGGATCACCCTGCCGGGAACAACGTCCGCGTAGCTGGCGGTCGATTCGGCGGGACTGGTGACGTTCTGTTCCGATGACGAAAAGGCCGCCGGCATCGGCGACGCCTTCACCGAGTTTAATGTCGGTTCCCCGTCCAGCCATGTTTGTGGAAACGGTGACCGCTCCGAGCTGGCCGGCGTTTTTGACGATTTCTGCCTCCTTGAGGTGTTGTTTCGCGTTCAGAACCTCATGAGGAACTTTGGCGCGTTGAAGCATGCGGGAGAGGGTTTCGGAGGCCTCGACGGACGCCGTTCCGATCAAAATGGGCTGACCTTTCTCGTGAGCTTCCTGAATCGCGTTGATCACCGCGTTGAACTTCTCACGGCGGGTCTTGAACACTTGGTCGTTCTTGTCGATGCGCTGGTTCGGGACATTTGTCGGAATGGGAAGAACATCGAGATTATAGATGTCGTGGAATTCCGCGGCTTCTGTTTCCGCAGTTCCGGTCATCCCGCCCAGTTTTTCGTAGAGGCGGAAGTAGTTCTGAATGGTGATGGTCGCGTAGGTCTGGGTCTCACGCTCCACGTTGACACTTTCTTTCGCCTCAACGGCCTGGTGAAGTCCATCGGACCAGCGACGGCCGGCCATTTCGCGTCCGGTGTTTTCATCGACGATAATGACCTTACCGTCCTTGACGACGTATTCGACATCCTTCTCGTAGATACAGTAAGCCTTGAGGAGTTGGGAAATAGCGTGCACCCGGGTGCCCTGCCCATCCATACGGCTTTGAACGCGCTCTTTTTCGGCAGCCTTTTCCTCATCGCTGAGGTCAAAGTTTGCGTCGATGTCTGCGAAGGCGGCCGCGAGGTCGGGAATGGTAAAGGCTTCGGGGTCGTCCGGGGAAAGGAATTCGCGTCCTTTTTCCATAAGATCAGCATCACGGCCCTTATCATCGATGGTGTAAAAGAGTTCTTCCTTGAGCGCGAAGAGCTCGGTTTTGCGGGTGTCTTGATAGAAGGAGAGTTCGGTCTTTTCGATGAGGCGACGGGTGTCGGGGTCCTCCATGAAGCGCATAAACTGGCGATTGCGTGGCTGCCCCAGCTTGATTTTAAAGAGAGAGCGTCCGGCGGTGTCTTCGTCACCTTCGTCCAGAGCTTTCTTGGCTTCCGCGGCGAGCTCGTTGCAGAGATGGTTCTGCTTTTTCACGATCTGCTCGATCATGGGGCGGTAGCGTTTGTATTCCTCGATGTTCGAGACCACGGCGGGACCGGAAATGATGAGTGGAGTCCGCGCTTCATCGATGAGGATGGAGTCAACCTCGTCAATAATGGCGAAGTAGTGACCGCGTTGGACCTGGGCGTCCTTGGTGTCGGCCATTCCATTGTCTCGCAGGTAATCGAAACCAAACTCAGCATTGGTGCCGTAGGTGACATCGCATTGATACATCTGGCGGCGCAGCGGGGGAGGGAGCTGGTTTTGGATACAGCCGACCGTGAGGCCGAGATATTTGAAAAGAGCACCCATCCATTCGGAGTCCCGTCGTGCAAGGTAATCATTCACCGTGACGACGTGCACACCGAGGCCGGTGAGGGCATTGAGGAATACGGGGAGAGTCGCAACAAGAGTCTTACCCTCACCGGTCTGCATTTCAGAAATCATTCCCTTATGGAGTGCAATGCCGCCGATGAGCTGCACGTCGAAATGCACCATTTCCCAGGGGAGTTCATTATCGCACACCGGAATGGAGCTTCCGCAGAGACGACGCGCTCCGTTTTTGACGGTGGCGTAAGCTTCGGGAAGAATCTGGTCGAGATACTTGTTCCGAAGTGCCGGGAATTTGTCCTCGATGTCCGCGAAGGCGGCTTTGGCGTCTTCGATGGAGGCGAGGGAGTCAGAAATCTGGGGGAGATTGGGGAAGTCCGGGCGAAGTGCTTCAAAGCGGTTTTGGAGCCCACGGGCGATTTCAGAAACGATCTCCGGCTCCATGAATTCGAGCTGACGTTTTGTCGGAACTTCAAGGGGGAGGAAGCGGTGAAGATACTTTTGCCACTCTCCAACGCGATCACGCAATTGTTCTTCGGAATGGCTCTGGTAAGCGTCCTCGAGTTGGTTGATTTTTGAGATGATTGGACGCATGCGCTTGATCTCGCGCTGGTTCTTGGAACCAACGATTTTTTGAAGAACCCACTTAAGCATAAAAATTGGTGAGGCGGGGTTATCCGCCAAGTCGCGAAGCCATACACCGTGCTGGCGGAGGAGGCAAGGGAGGCTTTGCGAGAAAATTGAATCGACGGGGGCGATTCGGAGGGCGAGCAAAGACCGCTGCAGGAAAAATCTCAGGCCTTTTTTTGAGAATCTATGGGATGATGACGTGATGCAATGGTTCGAAGGTGAAAGATTGCCGCTTATGATTCATTAAGTTAGCTTTGCGAATCGAATGATCTTCCTGCGTTTTCTTGCGAGTGTCCTCCTGCCAGTTTTTTTGGTTGGCGGGCAGGATTATCGTCCCTCAAACGAACGTCCTCCGGTCATTCCACGGGAATTTCGCGGGGCTTGGGTTGCCTGTGTTTACAATATCGATTGGCCAAGCCGGAAAGGCTTGAGCAAGGCCGCCCAGCAAGCGGAACTCCGCCAGATTCTCGATAAAATGGCTTCTATGCGGATGAATGCAATGATCTTTCAGGTCCGTCCAAACGCGGATGCTGTTTACAATTCGGGACTTGAGCCGGCGAGCCACTGGTTGAGTGGTACGATGGGGCGCTCTTCCGGATACGACCCGCTGGCTTACTGCATTCAGCAGGCCCATGCCCGTGGAATTGAAGTTCACGCGTGGTTCAATCCGTTTCGCGCCTTGCCAAATGAGAAGATTCCCACGTCTTCAAAGCACGTCACCCGGACTCATCCCTCGGTGATTCGAAAATTCAAGACCTACAGGTGGATGGATCCTTCCAGCTCGTTTACCCAGCAGCGGGCGATGCAGGTGATTCTTGATGTGGTGAATCGTTATGATGTCGATGGCGTGCACATCGATGACTACTTTTACCCCTA
This sequence comes from Akkermansiaceae bacterium, assembly GCA_049889835.1. GTDB lineage: Bacteria > Verrucomicrobiota > Verrucomicrobiia > Verrucomicrobiales > Akkermansiaceae > SW10. The sequence goes on along the minus strand of JBMHCQ010000031.1, from coordinate 72,292 downwards.
TCCGGATTTGCACACGAATGGCCGGGCAAAGCAGGTTTTTCCTGATGGGAAGTCCGAGGCCCAGCGCCGGGTTTATGTGGACCGCTTTGTGGAAGGGATGTATGCCAAGGTAAAGAGGGCGAAACCCTGGGTACGTGTCGGGATCAGCCCTTTCGGGATCTGGCGTCCGGGCGTGCCCCGGGGGACAACGGCCCAGATCGACTCCTACCACCATCTTTCGGCTGATTCACGAAAATGGCTGGCAAAAGGTTGGTGTGATTACCTCAGTCCCCAGCTTTACTGGAGAATTAAAAGCGAGCAGAGCTACACTCGTCTTCTGACCTGGTGGCGGGCCCAGGGGAAGCGACCCGTCTGGCCCGGGATTGCCTCCGCGCGTGTGAATTCCACCGAGGATCCCGGGCGCCCGGCAAGCGAAATTGTGAAACAGGTCAGCTACTCCCGCACGATTGGAAAAAATTATGTCGGGCACGTCTTCTGGAGCATGACCTCTCTGATGAATAATCGCGGCGGGGTGAGCACCGCGGTGGCAAAAAATTTTTACCAGCAGCCCGCTCTCGTTCCTCCGATGCCATGGATCAGTAATGCTCCTCCCGTGACTCCTTCCGCCCGCGCATCGGCGATTAGTGGCAAAACGCTGGTAAGTTGGGCCGCTGTCCCGGGAGTTAATAAATATGCTGTGCAAGTCCGGTTTGGAAAGCGTTGGGCCTTGGCTGCCGTGGCTACCGGAACGCGGGTCACGATCGGCGGGAATCCGGATGCCCTCGCGATCAGTTCAGTGGACCGCTATGGCACGACAAGCGTTCCCCGGGTTCTGGAGCGTTAACGTTCGTCTCGCTTGAGAGAATCCGGAAGGTGCGGTAGCGATTCTGCGTCGACCGTTTCTCTCGTCTTCAAAAATGACACTCCCTCATAATTTTTTCCGGACTTTGTATTCCTGTGTGTTGTGTTCTTGCCTGCTTCAAGTTGTGAGCGGACAAGGCGCAGCCTTTGACCCGGGCCTGCAGTTTGAGGAGAATCCGCCGATGGAGATTGTCGCGAGAACTCCTCCTCTTCCTGCGATCAATGACGACTTCGAAGTGAAACCCGGGTTTCGCTTGACCGAATCCCTGGATGAGTTTCGAGCCGCGATCAAAAAGAGCCAACAGAAGGTCAGAATCAAACCCGGGATCTATCGGGCGAAAAAAGCCGATCCTTCATACTCCGGATCAGGTCATGAAAGTGCAGTTAGTGTCCTTCGATGATTTGGTGCAATATATCGTCGACGGAAAAATGGTCTATGAAATCAAGCACGGTGACCCTGTTGCGACCGAGCATGTCGAAAAGGGAAAACGAGTCGATTCCACCGCGGGCTACACCGCTGGAAAATATCCATTCTACCGTGACGGATATTTCGGTTTTCGAATGGTGGGAACGCACTATTTTTACTCAAACTTCCGGGTCCATCGATTGATCCCGGTCGCTGGTCCACCTGCAGAGGATTAGAGTCCGGATCGGGCAAGGAGTGCCGCTTGATCAGGTGCGCGTCCCATGAAGGCTTCGTAGGATTGATCGACGGGTCGTGAGTTTCCCGTGGCTAGGATTTCCTTACGGAAAGCACGCCCGGTTTCTTCGTTGAGAACCCCTTCTTTTTGAAAACGGGTAAAGGCATCGGCATCGAGAACTTCGGCCCACTTGTAAGAGTAGTATCCGGCGGCGTAGCCGACGGGAGAGGAGAAGAGATGATTGAAGGCGCGTGCCATCGTGGGGCTCTCGGTGGCCAGGGGAGTTTTATAGGATGAGAGGATTTCGCGATCGACGGAATCGAGATCACGTCCCGCGTAGCTCTGGTAGTTTGAGTGAAGTTCGAGATCGAGTTTTCCAAAGGCCAGCTGGCGCATGAATCCGGAGGCTGACATGTAGTTTCGGGCGGCGAGCATTTTCTGGAAGAGTTTCTCAGGAATGGCTTCACCCGTCTCGTAATGCTTGGCAAAGAAGTCGAGCGACTCGCGGTCCCAGCAGAAGTTTTCCATGATCTGGGAGGGGAGCTCGACGAAGTCCCAGGGCACGTTCACGCCTGCGAGAGATTTGATTTCGACATCGGAAAGAAGATGGTGGAGGAGGTGACCGAATTCATGGAAGACCGTTTCGACCTCGCGGTGAGTCAGAAGGGCTGGTTTGTTTCCCGTTGGCTTGCTCATGTTTCCACAGATCAGCCCGAGATGAGGAGGGCCGGTTTCGAGATAGTTCATCCAGGCGCCACCGCGTTTTGATTCGCGGGGATGCCAGTCAGCATAGAAAGAGCCAAGGTGGGCACCTGACGCGGTGTCGTGGATTTCGTAAAAGGTCACCTCATCGTGCCAGGTTTCTGATTCCGCCGATGATATTTGAATCCCGAAGAGACGGGAGGTGAGGGAAAAAAGGCCGTCCATGACCTGCTCCACGGGGAAGTAGGGGCGGAGTGCCTCGTCATCAAAATCATAGAGTTCCTTGCGCCGTTTCTCTGCCCAGTAAGTGGTTTCCCAAGGCTGCAGAGGTTTTTTTGCGGTGTTGGTCTTCTCGGCTTTGTAAACCTGAAGTTCGTCGATGTCCTGATGGAATTGAGCGAGAGTTTTGTCGTGAAGGTCTTCGGTGAATTGGAGTGCGTTACTGCCGTTTTTGGCCATCCGCCGTTCAAGAACAAGATCGGCGAAGTTATCAAAGCCCATGAGCTTTGCTTTTTCCTCGCGCAGGCGCAGGATGTCCCAGAGCAGGTCGGTGTTGTCATGGTGGCCTCCGTGACCAATGGTGCATGAACCCTCCCACATTGCTTTGCGAAGGGACTCATCGTTGGCATGCTGCATCACCGGCATCATGGAAGGGTGTTGCAGAGTGAAACGCCATTGCCCCCCTTTGTCCTTAGACCTAGCCTCTTCTGCTGCCGCTGCAATCGCGGAATCGGGAAGTCCGGCAAGGCGGGACTCATCATCAATCCAGAGTTCCCAGGCATTGGTGGAATCGAGAACGTTCTCACTGAATTTTTGGGTGATCTGGGCAAGTTCGGCATTGAGCTCAGCCATCCGTTTTTTGCCTTCGGGAGGGAGGTCGGCTCCGGAGGAACGGAAATCGGCACAAGTTTCTTCGATGAAGCGCACCTGGAGCGGTGCAAGACCGGAAAGGTCCGTCCCAGCGAATGATTTGAGAACTTTCCAGAGGTCTTCGTCGAGGGTGAGCGATGAGGAAAATTCAGAAACAACCGGAAGCATGTTGTTCAAGGCTTCGCGGAGGTCGTCCGAGTTGGCGACTGAATCGAGATGGTTGACCCGACCCCAGCCGCGATCCAAGTCACCGGTGGCGAGTTCGAGAGCGCCGAAGGTGTTTGCGAAGGTGGCTTCCTCGGGGACGACGGCCTTGATTTTATCGAGGTTCGCCCTGCTGCGGCTGATTGCTTCGCAAATGTCCGCCTCGATGTGGTCAGGGGTGAGCTGGGACCAGGAAATCTGAAAATTTTGGGCGAGAAAAGGATGGCTCATGGGCGTGAATGAAGCAGACCCTACACAGAATGCACCTGAAAACTCACCTCCCGGCGCTTCCGAAAGTGTGTCCAGCTTTGCGCTCATCAGAAGGAGAAGAGCTGGGCCTGAGAACGGGGGGCTACCAAGCGTTACCGGGGTCAAGGGCCTGCGAACCCCAGGCGCACAGCTTGACGATCAGAAAAAGGCAAACAGATTTGCAGACCCGTGATTCGGCTAAGATTTGGGGAGGAAGTAGCCCCTCTGCTTCTCGCTGATGGGGAGGCCAAGTTTTTCCATCACTGCGAGCATATCCTCCCAGACCATGCGCTTTTCGGCGTGGCCTTCACTTTGGCGGAGGAGGTAGCTGGGGTGGTAGGTGACCCTGAGTGGAATTCCCTGAAACTGGTGCCAGTCCCCGCGCAGCTGGCCGACGGCCTTGTTTTCTTCGAGGAGGCCTTCGGCTGCAGTCCCGCCTAAGGCGATGATGACTTGAGGCTTCACCACATCAATCTCGGCCCGGAGAAAGGGGAGGTTGGCCGCCATTTCTTCGGGAGTGGGTTTCCGGTTTCCAGTGGTTTGGTTTTTCATCGAGGGACGAAACTTGCAGACATTGGAAATGTAGACTTTTTCCCGTGAAAGGCCCATTGCCGAGATGATTTGATCCAGCTTTTGGCCGGCGGGGCCCACAAAGGGTTCTTGTTGCTTTTCCTCCTGATAGCCGGGAGCTTCTCCCACCAGCATGAAATCTGCTTCGGGGTTCCCGGTGGAAAAGACCATGCGATCACGCAGCGTTCCGAGGGCCTTGGAGGGTTGCCAGTTCAGGCACTGAGCGGCGAGAGAGGCAATTTTTTCGGTGGGAGTGGTCCCGGTGACCGTAATCGATGTTCCCGGCGAGGTGGCGGCGGGCTGGGCCGATTGCTGCTGCAGAGGGAGGGCGGTGGTCGTTTGCTTGGGCCTGGCCGTTCGGGCGGAGCCGCGGCGATAAAATTCCCGTAAAATCCTCCGGGCCTCGTCATCCACTTCGAGGTGGGTCTGTCCCTGTTCTTGAAGCTGCTTCAAGTAGTCAATTACCGTGGGCGTGGCCATGGCGCTAGCGCACCATCTCTCGAGGCCTAAGACCAGCGCGGATTGAGGAAAGGTGAATTCTTCTCTAATTTCCAAGAATCCTCTTGACCCTGTGCGCGATCCGACTATTCCTCCCGCCCACCTAACCCACAGTTTTATGTCCAGAGTTTGCAGCATCCGCGGTTCCAAAGTAAGAGTTGGACGCAAGATCCATCGTTCCGGTCTCGCCAAGAAAAAGGGCGGTATCGGTCGTCACGTTACCAAGACCGTGAAGCGCAAGGTTTCTCCGAACCTCAAGACAAAGCGTGTCTGGGTTCCCGAACTCGGCAAGTATGTCAAGGTCAAGGCTTCCGCCAAGGGACATAAGACCATTAACAAGAATGGCGCGTTCTCGACCCTGAAAAAGGCCGGTCTCATCTAGGGTTCCCGGTCTCGGAACTTTTTTAAAAGCGGTTTCCCAGCCAGGGGGCCGCTTTTTTTAGGCACTGATGCGCTCGATGCCGTAGGAGTCGAAGTTGGCATCAAGGGACAGGATGGGGACATCCCGGGCAATTGCTGCGGCGACGAGAAGCCGATCCGTGGCATCGGAATGATGCCGGGGGAGACTGGACGCACGTTTCATCGTAGCCCAATCGATCGGCAGGATCTCAAAACCTTCCTCGATGAGGAGGGTCGGGAAATCGGCGCGCTGGGCGGCTTCGAACTGCAAAAGACCTTGTGATTGCTTTTGTGCAAGTTCCCAGAGGCTCGCCAGCGACACCAGAGAGCGGTGGTCTGACGATTCGATGCGCTTTGCGAGCGCATCCGGGAGATCAGAGTCGTTTTGGAGAAAAAGAAGGAGCACCCGGGTGTCTAGGAGCTGCTCAATCATTGACGTGGTTCTTCCGGAGCCTCGGGCGGGTCAAAGCGGGGCGGGCTGGCCGGGGGAAGAGGCTTGGACTGCGGGTCATCGAACTCCGGAGAGATGAAAAAATTCTGTGTGCTCAGACTTCCCCGGGTCGGAGTGTCTACCGAGGGAAGTCGGATTTCCGCGACAACCCGACCGTGCTTGGTGAGCGAAACCGGATCACCGGATTCAATGAGGGCGGAAACGAGCGCTGAAAGCTTCGATTTGGCTTCGTAGAGTCCGACTTGCTTCATAAAAACAGACTAGACTAGTCAGACTATATTTGGAAAGAAAAAAATGAGAAAGAGTTCATTTTGAGGCTTTTACTTGAAAAATCTGGCCCTCTGCGGGGCTGTCGGGGCAGGTTTGCGAGGTGGAAAATCCTTATCAGGCACCGGAAGCAGACCAGAACTCTGATCTGCCAGCCGGATCGCGGACTGACCTGGTGATTGCCCAAGTTGCGATATGGCTTTACCGGGCTCCCGTGATCGCAGTGCTCGTGACGGTCCTTTTCCGGAACTCCGTCTTCAGTTTTTTTGCTGAGAATCAGGCGGCGGACCCCGAAAGACTGGCTGTGGAAATTTCAAGGGTGCTCTGGATTTCTCTTCTTGGACTGGGTTTGGGTCTTTGTGGCTGGGTGCTTGCTTTGGTGAGTCTCTTTCGACCTTATCCCCGCCGGCGCCCTCATTTTTGGTCCTGGATGATTCTTTCCTCCGTTTATGCCTTCTTTGGATTTCCCATTGGGACGGTCTGTGGGCTTTTTGTGATCGGGTTGGTGATCAGGAATCGTAAGCAGTTTTTTGTTGGACCGGTCGTGGAAGTCGATGTCAGTGACCATTGACTAATTCCGGAGCCCGATTAGCTTGCCGCCATGAGCAGTTGCGGAGGTTCCAACCGAAACTTTGGTCCCCGGATGAAGATGGACGCGTCCCTTCATCTGGAGAAGAAGCCGGACTGGATCAAAGTGCGTCTCCCGAACAACCCGGTCTTCTGGGATACGAAGTCGATGATTCAGGATCTCAGTCTCGTCACGGTGTGTGAAGAAGCCCAATGCCCGAACCGCTGGGAGTGCTGGGGGCAGGGAACCGCCACTTTTATGATCGCGGGTGAGAAGTGCACCCGTGCTTGTGGATTCTGCGCGGTGAAGACGGCCAAGCCTGATGCGCTTGAAGATGATGAGCCCCAACGAGTGGCGGAAGCGACCAAGCGGATGAATCTTAAGCACGTGGTGATTACAGCGGTGGCTCGTGATGATCTTGCCGATGGGGGGGCGCAGCATTTTCAAGACACCATCGAGTCCGTTCGCGAAACGAATCCTGGAATCATCATCGAAGTCCTCGTTCCGGATTTTAACGATAAGGATTGGGCACTCGATTTGGTGATGAAAGCGCGCCCGCATATTTTTAATCACAATCTTGAAACGGTCGAGAGGCTCACCCCTTTGGTGAGGAGTCGAGCTCAGTATGAGCGTTCTCTGACGGTCCTCAAAAAGGCCAAAGAGATGGCCGGAGGGCACGTCGCCACCAAGAGCGGAATCATGCTCGGGCTGGGTGAGAGGCCGGAAGAGGTCGAAAAGGCCATGGATGACCTCCGGGCCTCGGATGTCACCGTTCTGACCCTTGGGCAGTATCTGCGCCCGACTCCCCGGCACCTTCCGGTGGTGGATTACGTCACGCCCGAGAAGTTTGCCGAGTGGAAGGAGGTCGCACTTACAAAAGGCTTTCGCCATGTTGCCAGTGGTCCTCTGGTTCGCAGTTCCTACCACGCGGCTGACTTTAAGCCGGAGGAGGATGTGATTGAGGCGATCGAAGCGGACCTGGCTTCGGCATAGGGGCTAGGGCTTGAAGTCCATAAGTGTTCTTCCGGCTCCATCGTCCAATCTGATCTGCTCCCCGGTATTGTTGAGGCGTGAGGTCTTAAATTCCCCCGCTACCAGACCTGCTTTTTCTTTGCCATGACGGTGAGTAAACGCGGCTTTGTTGTAGACCAGATAGAGCGATTGTTTGGGGCCAAGTTTCTGAAAGGGTGATTGATCGAATGTGAATTCAATTCCTTTGCGAAACTCAGCTCCCGTGAGATCGACCGTCTGGTCTTCGGAGGGGTTGGTCAGTTTGAAATACTCAAACTCGTAGGGTTGGAATGGCCCGTCTCTCCCGGTGGCTTTTGGTGTCCAGTCAATTTCGCTGATCTCCAGCTGGTGTTTTTCTGAGTGTGGCTTGAGGAGGTAGACGTTTCGGAGGATTCCGCTCCAGGCATGGGCTCCCATTCCCAGTCGCGCTCTTGCCTTGAGAACCGAGGATTGCTTGATCGGGATGGGGGTGCCCGGGATTGCCAGTTGCGCACTTTGGGAATCCAGGGGGTCGGTTCCATCGAGGGTGTAGGAAATCAAAGCGCCTTTGGGTCCCGTGAGGGTGACTGAAGAGTCCGCCGGAATAATCCCTGCGGCCTCGGAGGCTGCAGGCGGGGAGGTGTATTGAGAATCGATCCACTGCAGTCGCAGCTTGAGCCAATCCTTGAGGATTTTGATTTCGTGCTGATGTGTTCCTCCTCGGGGGGACACTTGAATCCATTTCCCGAAGTTTCGTTCCACCGGAGAGCTTGCTCCCTTTTGCTGGGCGCTCCCTCCGCCTTGGAGTTCGGCGGCCATTTCATCGATCATCTTTTCGAGAGATTCCCAGCTGAGAACATCTGCTCTCATCTCATGCCAGAGATCGATGTGGGCCTGCATCGCTTCCCGATGGTTTAAAAGCCAACCCCACCAAGGTGCTCTGGAGTCACTGAAAGCCGTTCCCCCGTTTCCATTGGCGATCCAGCCGAAGGGATTGTTATCCCGGTCATCATAGGAATTCATGCTGCGGTCGAAGTCCCAGAGCGGCCCGGCTTCGATCCGCCCTTCATTGCGTGATTGGTGGTTTTTGTAGAAATAAGAACTGGCTTTGTAGGTATCAAGGTTGCCCGCAAAGACATTCAGCTAGTGCCAGACCAACCAGGAGCGTAAATCGATAAAGTCCTGATAGGGGACTTTGGTGAGCGGGTGTTTTCCCGTGGGTGATTTCACCGCGAGGGTGAAATCGGTGAGGGTGTTTCTCAAATAGCGGAATTGCTCGACCGAGATGGCGTTCTCTTTGGGATTGACGAAGTAGTAGGTCCCGATATCGGCCAGGGTGATCCCCCGGTCTCCCGGATCAGGGCGATCATCTTTGAAGAGATAGCCGCCGGAGATGTCCGGGTCCGTGATCTCTTCTCTTTTAAGCTGATGAATGGCAACGCGCCTGGGGCCACGTTTGATTTTTTCCGTGAGGGTGTAGACGCCGAGGTAATCCTCCGGATAACGAATTCCATTGTTGTCGCGGTCCAGAAAGACTTCCACAAAACGAGTTCGGGGTGTAAGCTTCCCCGTTGTCAGGACAGTTCAAAAATGAAAACCTGAACTGAAAGAACCAATGATGAAATCCCGCCCGGGATGGGAACGACCTACCGTTACGACGCTTATGGCCGCTTGATCACAAAAATCCATGCTCGCAGCTTTAGACAAGGACAGGGGGGCTTCGGGGAGCGCCTCACCCAGCACTTTCATTTTGATCCGGCCACTGGCTGGCTTTCCATGGTCACCGATAACGAACCTGCGGATGCGAACCACACTCCTAACGTTGAATATCGTGATCACGACAAACTAGGGCGGCCGGGAACGATCGAGGAAGACGGAAAGGGGATTATCACTCTAACTTACGATTCGCTCACCGGACTCACCAGTGAGCAGTATGCTGCAGATCACGCCATCCTGCCGGGGGCTTCCCTGGCTCGGTGACGCGTGACCCGTGGTCTGAATGACTACGACAACAAACTCGTGGCATCGCTTGGACCGGATTTTACCAACACCATGACTCAGAAAATCCTCAATGGACGATTCCGCTCCTCACAGAGTCAGATTCAATTGCCGCATCCTTATGCGGGTTCGCAAACCTTCTACACCACGGCCCGCTATTCCTCTTATTTGCCGGGTTCTGCGATGGCGGAGAAAATGACGACCAGTATGTATCCCGGCTACCGCACCTTCACGCAGGACAAGAACTACGATCTTCTCGAGCGTCTCGTTTCCATCCGTGAATCACAAAACGCCTCCTACTATGGGCCCAGTCTTCCTCAAGACATCGCCCGGGCGTCTTATGCTTACGATCGGGCGGGCCGCCGCACTCACGCAACCCGCGAAGATGGCACGACCTGGAAATACACCTATAACAAGCGGGGCGAAGTCCTCTCGGGTGGAAAAATCCTCGCTGATGGGCGCCCGGTGCCGGGGCATCAATTGGGCTACGCCTACGATGAGATCGGGAATCGCACTTCCGCGAGTTTTGGCGCAGGACCCCAAGGCGCAGGAAATCGCATCATTTCCTACACTGCGAATGCCAAGAACCAATACGCCACCATCACTCATCCCCAGCGGCGGGATCTCATCGGAAAAGCTCCGGAAGGAAGCGCTGTCATTGTGGCGACCGAAGCTGATGGCCCGCAAGTCCCCGGAGGAGTGCAACGCACGGGTGATTACTACCGTGCCGAACTCGCGACCGATGCCGCGAATGGCGAGTGGAAAAACCTCTACATTGGAATCGATGAAGCGACGGCAGACGATCACCAGGGCCGGAAATGGCTCCCGCCTTCAACCACCACCTTGGAATATGATGATGATGGGAATTTGACAAAGGACGATCGATGGCACTATCGTTGGAATGCTCATAACCGTCTCATTGGAATGACTGTCACCTCACAAGCGAAAGCCGCCGGGCACCCAGATTGGGAGCTCCGCTTCACCTACGATCACCGTGGCCGCCGGGTGCGCAAGGAAGTCATCAATGCAGCAGACACCAGTCAATCCTACGACCGGCGCTTCCTCTACGATGGTTGGAACCTCATAGCGGAATTTGAAAAACCAGCCCAAAGCGCCGAACTCGAACTCTCCTCTTTCCACCACTGGGGGCTTGATTTGAGCAATACCGAACAAGGTGCGGGAGGAGTCGGAGGCCTCATCATGTCGGCCTACAAGAACCAATTTGGCTACTGGCAAAAGTATCGGCCCAGCTACGATGGGAATGGAAATATCATCGTCTGGACGAGCAACGGCGGGCAACTCATCGAGAAGCGCGATTATGATCCCTTCGGAAATATGATCACCCAGCAACGGCTGCAGGAAGCGAAAGGATTTACCCCGTCATTCGGGTTTAGCACGAAATTCGAAGACGAAGAAACGGGACTGCTTTACTACGGCTATCGTTACCTCAACACCGAAACAGGACGGTGGCCGAGTCGAGATCCGATTGAAGAACGTGGGGGAGTGAATCTTTATGGGATGGTGGGGAGATCTGGAGGTGAGTCGAGTCCTTCTGATGCGTCAATTGGGGTGAGCCAGTTTTCCCGCCGGAACCAGTTGCGCTGCCGCTTGGCATATTGGCGGGTGGAAATGGTGATGCGTTCTTCACACTCGGAGCGTGAGAGTTTTCCTTCGAGATGGGCCTCGATTTCACGGACTCCGATTGCCTGGCGAGAAGTCGCGGAATTGGCGGGGAGATTCCGGACTTCTTCGATTGCTCCTTGCTCGAGCATTAAGGTGGTGCGTTTGGCGATGCGCTCGGCCAATATTTCGCGAGGCCAATTGAGGACGAAGCCGCGAAGATTTTGGGCGCGCTCAGGATCTTGAAAATTCTTTCGAAGATCGGAGGCTTTTCCATTGGTCAGGAGGCAGATTTCGAGAGCGCGGGTGAGATGGCGTCGGTTCTGGGGGTTTTGTCGAGCCGCTTCTTCGGGGTCGAGACTCTGGAGACGCCGAAAAATTTCATCCACGGTCAGGAGATCGAGTTCGGCGCGGATGGTTTCGTCTCCCGGTGGTGCCTCGGCTGGGCCATGGGTGAGGAATTTGAGATAGAGTCCGGAGCCACCGACAATAAGGGGGATTTTGCCACGAGCCTGGACATCGGAAATGATGGGGCGGGCGAGGGATTCGTATCGGGCGGCATCAAGTCTCTCGGAAAGGTGGAGTTGGCTGTAGAGGTGGTGTGGGACGAGGGATTTTTCGTGTTCCTCGGGTGCGGCGGTGAGGGTTTCGAAGCCTTGATAGAGTTGAAAAGCGTCCGCGTTGATGATTTCACCATTCCACTTCTCGGCGAGCGCGAGAGCATACGCGCTCTTTCCGGACGCCGTTGGTCCGCAGAGATAGAAGGGTTCGTGGATCATGAGCTGAAAATCGGCCCGTCGGGTTGATACCAGACGGGCCGAAGGAAGCGATTCAGGACGATTTATGCGGACTCATCCGTTTATGCGGATTCATCCGAAAGGGAGACCACCTCCTCTTCGGCAGGTTTGATTTCCGGGTCTGGTTCGGATTGCCCTTCGGCTGCTGGGGCGGATTCGCCGTCTTCTTGGGCGTCCGGGGCGGGGCCATTGGACTTGGCGCTGTTCACGATCAGGGTGCGGCCCATGAAGGGCTGGTCGTGGAGGACTTCGATGGCGCGTTTGGCTTCATCGAGGAGACTCATGGTGACAAATCCGTAGCCTTTCGAGCGATGGGTGTTTCGGTTGTAGACAATGTCGATATTTCGGACGGAGCCGACGCCTTTGAAAAGGTCTTCTACGTCCTGCTCGGTGGCATCGTAGGAGAGGTTGCCGACGTAGAGCCGCTTGGAGTCGACTCCGGAGGCATCAGGAATCTCGCGTTTACGGCCGCTGCGCTCCCCACCGCGACCTTTCGTCCTACCCGTCGCGTTGCGGACGTTTTCTCGACGTGGTTTGTTTTCCTTTTTTGCAGCCTGCTTGCGAGGAATACGATTGGGCTCACCGGTGGGGGGCTTGTAGAGACCAAAGAGGTTCAGGAACTTTTCCCAAAGAGTGACTGGTTTGCGTGGTCCGCGGTTTCCTCCACGATTGCGATTCCGATTGCGTCCGCCTCCGCTTTGGTTACGGGGCTGGCCGTTTTCGTTGTTATTATTGCGGTTGCGGTTGCGATTGCGATTGCGGTTACGATTGCGATTCCGGTTGCGATTCCGGTTTCCCGAGTTCGAGGAACTCTGACCGGCTGACTGGTTATTTTCTGTATTAGACATTTTTTCGTTGGGGTTTGTCCCTCGGGTATCGAAGGGTCCGCTCTACAAAAAGGGGAGCTGCACGAGGTGGCCATCCACTCTGACGAAGCTGGAAGTGACCTGAGAAGACCTGCTGCTGCCGGACTCGCCTGTTGGTGGCGCGGGATTAAGTAAGATTCGATACGTCTATGATGCGCGGGAGCCCTTGTCAGCTTCTGTGGTTCTGTGCAAGCCCTATTCGACTTATTCACAGGAGACGGACCCCGCAGCGTTCCGCTGAAACACTGGAAACGCAGTCGGGAGACTTGAAGGTCAGATCGCTGAAGGCTCTGAAGCACCTGAGTGGAGGTTAGAGTGTGGAGCTCGTATGACAAGGGGGGATTTTGATCATTGTGACATTCTTGAAATGAGGGGTTTCCTGACGAATAACGGTCGTTTAGGTATCGACATTATGAAGACATTCCTTCGGCTTCTTATCTGTGTTCTCCTTGCGTTGCTCTTCTCGAGTTGCGCCACAATGTATACCAAGGATCATGGATTCCGTGAGACCTCTGCCGTGGGAGTGAATGGTGCCGAGGTGAAGATCGCGCTCAAGCCCATGGGTGGTTCTGCGGGCATGGCGTTTTCGGCAATGGTCGTGGCGGCAGGAACGGGAACTACAGACGGTCCTTTTCTCTGGCGGGTTGAAGCCGAGGGACAGGAGGGGGTTCACGAGTATCTCCGAGTGAACAAGATTCGCGTCACGACATCCAAGACGAAGCGTGATGAGTGGTATCCACGGAATAATTTGAATGTGAACGCACCTTTCAAAAAGGTCCCCGGTGAGAGGGAAGAGCTTTGCTCAGTATCAGATTCCCGGGAAACTCTCGGTAATGCCGCGGGAGGCCGGTGATATTGCCATTCACCTCAATGTTTCGGTACAGGCGAATGGAAGGGAGAAGAGCGAGTGGATTAAATTCCGACTTCAGCCTGTGACCAAGTGGAATAACGACAGCATTTTCCTTCCCACCGAGATTGTCAAAAGTGTGCGAGGGAATCCTCGCCAGTGGAATGGGTAAGACGCTATTGCAAGGGTGCGAGAGGGGAGTTAGGTTTTTTCTATGAAAGATACGGGACAGAAGTGCGCGCGATTTTTTCTCGCAGCTTGTCTTGCGACTGAGGGGATCAAGGCACAGGGGATTCCTGCTGAGGTGACCGAAGCCCCGGCAAAAGAGAGCGCTTCAGATGGCTCGATCTTTACTCAGAGGAATGCGCGCACAATGACGATTTCCATTCCTGCACCTCGCGGGTTGATCTTGGATCGTGAGGGTCGGCCGCTGGCCCAAACGAGAGTCGCGTATCATCTTGCGATTGATTTTACGGTGCTTCCCGGTGAGACCAGCGAAGAGTTTGCCCTTGGCTGGGCACGGCAAAAAATTGCGGAGGCCAATGCGCTCATCGAAGGAGAATACGCTGTTTCTGAGCGGCGCATGAAAACTTATTATCAAAATCGCCGCTGGTTACCGCATGTTGTTTCCAGGCCACTTAGTGCGGAGGTGGCAAAGAAGGTGAAGGAGACCCTTCCCGAAGGCTTGACTCTTTTTCCGGCCTATCTCCGTCATTATCCAGAGAAGTCTGTGGGTGCGCACCTGATTGGTTACGTGGGGACGGATATGAAAGTTCCGGACGGCCCGATTTCATTTGGTGATCCGTTATTCGATAGCTCCACCGGAAAGAGAGGCTTTGAAAAGATCTACGATCAGCAACTTTCCGGTCAGCCGGGATCGAAGAAAATGATTTTCGACAAGGAGGGGAAACTCATTCTTGATGAAATACTTTCACGTCCCAAGCCGGGCGGAACAGTCGTCACTACTCTCGATCTTGATTGGCAGCGCCATGCGGAAAATGTTCTGCGGCGCGGCTGTAAGCGCGGAGCCTTTGTCGTGATCGATGTGAGTAACGGGGACGTTTTGGCGATGGCTTCCCGCCCCAGCTTTGACCTCAATCATTTTGTTCCCAAGATCTCTCCGAAAAAATACGATTCCCTCCTGAACGATCCCGGTAAACCACTCTACGCCCGATCCTTTCAGGCGGAATATCCACCTGCTTCTACGTTCAAACCGGTGGTGGGGCTTGCGGCCATTACCAATGGGGTGGTCACGCCTGAGACCAAGATTGATTGTCCTTACCTGATTCGAATCGGAGGTCAGGCTTTCCGAAATCACTCCGAAGGAGATCAGGGGGAGATTGATGTCAAAAGAGCCCTCGCCAAGTCCGTGAACCCATGGTTTTACCAAGTTGGAATAGCAACCGGCACCCAGACTTTTCTCTCCACTGCACGACGCCTTGGATTTGGCAGCAAGACCGGTCTTCCCTTGACCGGCGAGGCGGCGGGGATCGTGCCCTCATCTGAATTCATTAAGAAGAAAATGGGGCGCCCAACAACAGATGGCGACACTGCCAATCTTTCTATTGGGCAAGGTTTCTTGCTGGCAACACCTCTCCAGGTGGCGCAGGCGATGGCGGGCATTGCCAATGGAAGTGAGCTTCTGGAACTCCGCCTCCTGCGGCAGGTGCAGGACTTTCACGGTCGGGTGGTTGAAGCGCCGGATGTTAAAAAGCGCAATGATTTGAGCCTCGAAGTTGATGCCGTGGCGGCGGTGCACGAGGGGATGATGGATGTCGTGCATGCTGGTTATGGAACCGGGAAAAATGCCAGCCTCGACTTCACCATCATGTGTGGCAAGACCGGGACTGCGCAGTGGGGCCCGGAATCAAAAAAGCAAGGGCTCGCTTGGTTTTCGGGATTTTTTCCTCTTGATAACCCTCGTTATGCCTATGCCGTGGTTTACGAAGGGATGCCGAATGAGAGAGTCAGTGGAGGAGCAAAGGCAGCCCCAATGGTGCGGAAGTTTTTCGATAAATTTAAGGATGAAATTGTAGAAACGATCAAGCCGCCAGCCAAGGCCATGATCATCGAGGAGGACAATGAGGGCGAGGAGGAGTGGGTTGATATTCCCTTGGCACAGCCGGTGACGGAAGATGTCATTCCGGTTGCGGTGCCGGTGGCAGAGGATGTCATTCCGGTTGCGGTGCCGGTCGAGGAGTAATACGGCATCTTTTCCCAACTTCCTCTTTACCTCGCAGAGCAGAACGTTCAGGAAGTAATGGTGCCCGCGGGGCATGTCTTTTTCCTAAAAACATTATGGACCTTCAAATTGCAACTCTCTGTGACTTTGCCGCTGAATATCAGGGCAAAATGGTAATCTCCGGAACCTTTGATGCCCTTGCTGCCAAGGCAACTCCGATCGTGCATCCCCAGTGCTCGCTCGCGATGCGCTTCTGCTTTACTCCCGAGGACGCGGGTGACCATGAGCTCAACATCAGCATCATTGATGAGGACGGGAAGCCGGTTAACGAAAAGATGCCGATCAAGGGAGCAATGCCGGTGCAAATGCCCGAGAACATGGCCTTTCTCACCCGTCATCTCATCGTCGGATTTCAGGGCCTCACTTTCCCGGCTGCTGGCGTTTACTCGGTCGACGTCATGGTTGATGGCGAGCTGATTCAGCGGCTGCCTCTTCGCATCGTCCAAGTGGATGAGAGCGGACAACCCGCTTCCTAGCATCGATGGCTTCTCCTGGCTCTCAATTCCGCTGTGCTCTGATTACCGGGGCCAGTTCGGGATTGGGTCTGGAGTATGCCCGTCAACTTGCACCATCGGTTCAGACGATGGTGTTGGTGTCCCGTCGCGAAACGGTTTTGGCGGAAGTTGCTCGCGAGCTCGTTTCACAACATCCGGAATTAAGGGTCAAAGTTTTTGCCAGCGATCTGGCCGACGCTTCGTCGCGGGAAGTTCTCGTGGGTTCACTCGCTGCTGAAAATTTGGGTCCCGACCTTTTGATTAACAATGCCGGGATGGGGGACTACGGGGAATTCAGGACAGCAGAGTGGGGCAAGCTGGAGGAGATGATTCGGCTGAACATCGAGTCCCTCACCCATCTCACCCATGCTCTTCTTCCTGGGCTCATTGATGAGAAAGGTGGCATTTTAAATGTCAGCTCTCTTGCCAGCATCCTGCCGATTCCTGACTTTGCGGTCTATGCGGCGAGTAAGGCATACGTGACGAGTTTCAGTGAAGCTCTGCGGCTGGAACTCAGAGATGAGGGTGTCCGAGTCCTTGCGGTTTGCCCGGGACCGGTTAAGACGGGCTTCGGTGATCGGGCTCGACGATCGGCGAGCTCCAAACTTCCGGTTCAAGAGGCCTTTTACGAGACCCCGGAAACCGTTGTTTCGAACTCCCTGCGAGCGCTCGATCTTGGCCGGGCCCGGATCTATCCCGGAATGAAAGTCGCCGCGGCAGCTGCTCTCATCGGAATACTCCCGGTCGCAGCCGTCCGGCTCATGATGTCGTTTCGGCCTCGGAAGAGTTGAAGCAGAAACTGGAGTCGGAACAGGAAAAGGCGCGATTCGGGAGGGGCCCCTTGGTGAAATTTAGGGTTTTTGCACCTTTAGGGAGGAAATGTGGCCTGAAAATTGACTTTTCGTAGATGCGGGTTTGACAGGGTAATACCGGATTTTGTTTACTCCACGAAAGAGCTGAAGCCATGGTTCATGGTTCTCTTTCGCATTTAACCTCAATCCCAATCACACACACCACAGATTATGAGCGATGAACAACAGCCGCCCAAGCCACCGGCACCAATGAAGAAGACGTCCGCTGTTCCTTTGAAAAAAGAGACAGTTCGCGTGACTCTTAAGGCTGACCCAGCCAAGACCGAAGCTGCTCCGGAAGCACCAAAGCCGCCTGCTCCGGCTCCGACCATTCCTTTGAAGACCGCTCCTGTGGCGACCGCACCAGGTGCTCCCGCTCCACCGAAGCCCGCGGGTGGTGCCCCAGCACCTGCTCCGACGATTCCTTTGAAAACTGCTCCTGCCGCCTCCGCGCCTCTCGCGACCGCTCCGGCTGCAGGTGGCCCCGAGACCAAGCCTCTTCCCCAGGCGACTGTCCAGCTTCAGAGCACTCAGCAACTTGGTGCCCCGACCGCTCCCACCAGTCCCCAGATCGGAACCATCAACACCACTGACATGGATGATGAGGAAGAGAGTGACACCATTCCAACCATCACGTCGATTCTCGCTTTCGTGCTCGCACTTGGCGTCCTCGTGATCGGCCTCATGACTTGGATGGAAGAGAACGAAATTGGCGAGCTCTTCGGGTAAACCCAACTCAATTGTAGAAATTTATTAGACATGGCACTTCCTATTATCGTCCTCGTTCTCGGAGCGGTCGTAACCCTCCTGAACCTGATGACCTCGGGAACGATTTAATCGGCGAAGGCACTTCCTTAAGCCTCGGAATGGCGAAGGGTGCGCGAAGATTTTCTTCCCAAAAAAATGACAAGTGACTCCCTTTTTGGAGTCTCAAAGGGTGGCTCTTGACGCCACCCTTTTTACGTCCATAGTTCGGACATGGCATTAACAATTACTGAAGACAACTTCGAAGATGAAGTGGTGAACTCTGACGTCCCGGTCCTGGTGGATTTCTGGGCCGAATGGTGTGGCCCTTGCAAAATGATCGGACCAATGGTGGACGCTGTCGCCGATGAGGTGGAGGGGGTTGCCAAGGTCGGGAAATGTAATCTCGATGATGGTCAGGCTCTCGCTGCCAAGTATGGCATACGTTCCATTCCCACCCTCCTCTTTTTCAAAGACGGTGAGGTGAAAGACCAAATCGTGGGAGCTGCGGTGACGCAGAACCAAATCTCCGAAAAGCTTCAAGCACTCGCGTAAAACGGCTTGATCCCAAAACTTTAAAACGGCCTTTCGGAAATCCGGAAGGCCTTTTTTATGATCGAGGGGAGGCTTCTGATGAGGCCTCTTTTTCTTTATTCCATCTCCTTGGCTTCTTGCGCGGCGATATAATCCTGTTCTTCCTCGTGGGAATGAATGCGGAGATTTGCCTGGACCCCTTCGCGTTCTGCCGCGGCTTTGAGCATGCTGCGGATGGTGGAGGCGGTGTAGCCTTGCCGTCCGATGAGCACTGCGACATCGGGCTGGGTGAGCACGAGGCGGAAGTTCACTTTCTGATCTCCACTGTGGCCGATGCGGAGCTCGGCAAGCTTCGGTTCTTTAATGAACTGCAGTGCGATGTATTGCAGGAAGTCCTTCAGTTGAGCGGTGATTTCGTCCATTGCGGAGGAGGCTCTCACAGGAGCCATTTTAAGAAAAGTAAAATGACTCACGAGGACCGCCTCGGTGAGCAGCGACAGCGCGCGATCTCTTGCGACGCCCCAACGAGATCAGCCCTCCAAGGAGAATAAGGCCCAAGTTTGAAGGCTCAGGCACTGCCCTGATATCATCAAAGCGAAGATCGGCAGCCAGCCGCTCGCCGCGGATATTGTTTCTTGAGACACTGACCCCCGCTCCATCTTCGAGAAGGATCTCAAAGCGGGAAACATCGCCAAGGGTATCGGCGAGAGTGCCATTACCGCTGGCCCGGGTGAAGTTTGCGACTGAAAGGTCGAATTGAACCCGCTGCCACTCGGCGACTCCGGGAGTGACGTCGGTAACCCCAACGGGGTCGCTGAGGAACCATCCGCCAGGACCATTGAAGGCAATGGCGAGTGGGAGAGTTGAGCCGGCGCCGGACCAGTTATCGACGTAGATTGAGATGGCGCTTACGCCAGCTCCCAGGTAGTCACCGGTCCAATCTGAGCCCAGATGAAACATGACAAAGCGGCTACCGGCAACACCACTTCCGGTGGAGGTATTGATGAGATAACCGGGATTTCCGTCCCAACTGGGGTTCGCTGTTTGAGAAGGGGGATTGGGTGAAGCTCCTCCTTCCTGCCAGCCATCGGTATCACTATCGAAGCGACTGTGGGAACTTAAGGTGACTGCCCCTTGAACGCCACAAGAGGCGGCGGCGAATACGGCGAGGGAGAGAATTGTTTTCTTCATAAGCAATGGGTTTCTCGAATGGAGCGAAGGGTGGTCCGGCCGATCTTTTGGCCGCATTGATGAACTTTCCACAGAGAGGGCTCTTTTCAACTCATTTCTTCTAGAGGTGCTCATGGCAGATTCTGGAGGAAGTGGAGGCCCGGTCTTCCTCAAGCAGCTGGTTTTGAAGGGCCCGGCAGGTCACAACGCCCATGGGGGCCGAGTTCGGGTTAGAGAAGAGCCGGGGTTCTTTCCGGGGGGCTGCGGGAGTTCGAAAGAGGTTTTGATCTGAAGGAGGCGCCGATTTTATCTAATCGACACGGCTCATCGTCATCACGCATTCGAGATGGCGGGTCTGTGGGAAAAGGTCGAAGGGCTGGATTTCTTCGATCCGGTATCCGTTTTCAAGGAAGCTCCTGAGATCGCGCATCTGGGTGGCGGGATTGCACGAGACGTAGACGACGCGCTCCGGACCAAAGGCAAAAAGTTGATTGAGGAAGTCTTCACTGCAACCTTTGCGGGGAGGATCGATGATCACCGAAGTTTCCGGCGCGGGGTCCGTGATATCGGCGAAAAGATGCTCAGCGGAGGCGGCGATAAAGGTGGTGTTTTCGATGCCGTTGGTCTTGGCATTGCGGCGGGCCCAGTCGGCAGAAGTTTCGGAAACCTCGATTCCGGTCACTTTTTCAAAATGTTTTGCCAGAGTGAGAGCGAAGAGTCCGGATCCGCAGTAGGCATCGAGTAGAAAATGCTGTCCGGGACGAGCGGCTTGCCGGGCGACGTAGTCGGTGAAGGCCGGAAGAATGGAGGGATTGTTTTGGAAAAAATCTCCGGCGAGGAAGTTGAAGGTGAATTCACCGATCTTCTCGCTCACGGGATTCCGGTGATTGGTCTCGACGCGGCCATCGGTCGCGCGCATGAGAAGAGTGGACCCTTTTTTGTAGGCCGTCGCGTTATCGTGGACCTCCTTGCGGGCACGGGGGAGATCGGAATTGATCTCATCCATCGCGATCGGGCAGTGGGGGACATCGATGATAAGCGACCGGCGATTGTGCATTAGAAAGCCGATCGGAGTGTGCTGTTTTGGTTTTGGTTTTTGAAAATGAGGCGTGATCTTGGAGCGGTATCCCCATTGCTTCGGAGAAGGAAAAGCAGGGAGCACCGGGAGGTCAATGCCCACCATGTGCCGGAGGAGCTCAGCCACTTGGCGGGTTTTCCACTCGAGTTGTTCCGGATAACCGAGGTGTTGATATTGGCAGCCGCCACAGCTTGCAAAGAGTTTGCACTGAGGCTCGATTCGGGAGGGGGAAGGGGTGATGATTTCAAGGAGATCTGCGTGAGAGCAATTTCCCTCGTTCCGGTAAACGCGGGCCCTCACCGTTTCACCCGGAAGAGTGAAAGGGACAAAAACGACCCAGTCATTCGGCTTGGCAATTCCTGCGCCGAGATTGGAGAGCGAGACGATTTCGAGTTCGACGATCTCGTGATAATCATAGGGATCTGGAACAAATTTTTTAGGCCTCTTTGGAAGACGTGTGGAGCCTTCCTGAGGCGTGGGCGATGGAGCCATCAGTTCGACGAGGGATCTGGGAGTTGAGTATCCGGGAGTGATGGAGGAGCGACATTGACAACATTGTCATCGAGAGCCTCCTCCGGATCCTTGGTGGGGTTATCACCAAGGAAGGTTTTTGTTTCTTCCGCGGTGATGAGCTTGGCAGTGGTATTGGGGTCGGCGAATCCAAGGTTTTGAATTGGGGAGGCCTCGGATAATCCTTCCTGATCGCTCCCGGGTGCAGCGAAGGGAGCGGGGGTGGAGGCAGGTTCTTCTGCGACAAGTTCTTCCTTCGCACATGAGGATAAAAAGACTGCCACGAGGAAGCTGAAGGTGAGAGATGGGGCGAAGGTCATAGTGTGGGACGCAGAATGCCCTCGAATGACCGGGGTGACAATGCTGGAATGACCGGGTATCGGTCCTACTTATTGAGCGTTTTCAGCCAGGATTCGATGTCGTTAATGACCTCGTCGCTTTGGTGATCATGGAAGAGGAGGTGGTAGCTTTCCGGGTAGAGTTTGAGCGTAATATTCTTCTGATTAGGGAGGCTTTTCGAGAAGCGCTCCACAGCCTTTGTTTCAGAGAAGATGTCCTGCCCACCATGCAGAATAAGCATCGGAAGATTCACCATCTGGCCGGCGGAGTGAGAGGTCTCAATCATATCACCGAGAGTTGAAAGGAGCCGAAGGGTGTGGCGCTTGATATGATAAGGATTGTTTTCAACCTGCCTTTGATGAACGGAGTTTTTAGTCACCTTGACCTCATCCTGCCCCGAGAGAGTTTCGAGAGATATGCGGGCCTTGGGGAAGATGGTGGCGAGGCTGTGAGCGGCATAAATTTTCCAGCGGGGGAAGTCGCCTTTGATTTCCGTGATGGGCGAGGAAAGGATGATGGCATCACAAGGAGGTTTAGCTTTGATCTCAGCAGCTTGCCGGGCGTATGCGTGAAGAACGATGAGCGACCCCATGCTTTCCCCGCACCAGACAATCTTAGCCGCTGGATGTTTCTTGCGAATGAGAGCGGTGAAACCGTAGAGATCACGATACCAATCTTCGCGTTTTCTCACGTGACCCCGGCGCTCTTTGATGGGGTCGTTTCCTTGTCCACGTGTTTCAGCCGCGTAAACGGCAATGCGCGTTTGATTGGCGAGAAGATGCGTGGCGAGTGGCCTGTAGTCGGCCGCTGCACCGGAAATTCCGTGCACGCAGATGATGACGATTTCAGGTTCGTCCTTCGGGAGCCATTTGGTGTAGGGGAGCTGATCACCATCGAAGCTGTGCAGGGCGCTTTTTTCGAGACGAATGGTATCGGGCACGGCGATGGTGGTTGAGCAACGAGTCAGCCAAGGGACAAAGAGCGAGAGGAGCAGGAGGAGAAGCTTCTCTTGATTCATCAAGGGAGTGTGCCCGAAAAAGCGACATTTTAAGAGAGGAAATTTTGAAGGGATGAAGAGGGAGTCTCAGGACAAAGAGCGCCAGCAACTCGAGCTCAAACCTGAAGATACGATCGGAGGAGACCCAAGGGGGCTTTTGAAGGAGGGTGATTACTCGACGGCCTTGAGTGCACCAAGGGACTTCTCGTAGTGAGAAAGTTGCTCGCTGGCCTTGAGCGAATTGATGGCCTTGAGAGAGGCGATGAGTTTTTCCGTTGCTTCAATTTTCTCTTCCTTGCTCTTGGCGTAGAGGCTTTCGACCACAACGTAGTGCCGAAGGGCCTCCTCTGGTTTTTGGGCAGCCATTTCGATATCTCCCGCGAAGAGGCGGAGATCGAGGTTGAGATCGCCTTTAGGATGCAGGCCAAGGGCATCATCGATCGCCTGGCGGGCATCGTTGAACTGCTTGAGTTTGAGGTGGGCCTGTGATTTTTGAAAGAGCGCTTCGGCCTTGCGATAGGGGTGGGTCTCGAGTGCCAGGCGGGCATTTGCCGCGCGGAGGGCTTCGCCAGAATTTCCGGCAATAAGCGCGCTGGCAGCGTAGAGTTTCCACACCAGAACGGGAGCGGTCGTGGCTTGCTTGAGACTGTCGTGCAAAAAGGGCCAGGCCCGTTTGTGATGACCTTGTTTGGCGAGTGTCGCTCCCAGCCATTGCAGGATGGGTTGGGGGGCTTCGGCCTTGGGGTCGGCTTTTCGCAGCGAGTTGATTTCTTTTTCCAGCGTGGCGAGTTCGCCCGACTGATAAGCGCAGCGGATCAAAAGAGGGCCAGCCTTACCGGAAAACTTCCCCGGATTGAGATCGCGGGCGATTCGCAGCTTTTGTTCCGCTTCGGGGTAGTTTTTGTTCCGGAAATCTTCCACTCCAAGAGAGAAGTGAGCGCTTGCTTTGAGATGATCCGAGATTCCCGGAAGGGTAAGGAGTTGGCGTTGCGTGGCGGCGAACTTTTCGGGGTTTTTGTTCTCCTGATAGATGCCACTGAGGCGCTGAAGAAGAAAGCTCTTAAGTCTGTGATCGTCGGTGGATTTTAAAACGAATTGGAAATCGGCGAGTGCCTCGTTCTGCCGATTGAGCCGCGTGAAGATTTCCGAGCGTTGCAACCGTAGGGGGATGATCTTACCACTCTTGGGGAAATCTTTGACGAATGATGAGATACTCTGCAGCGCCTCGGGATCCATCTTGAGTTCGAGGTAACACTTGGTTTCGTGGTAGCGGATCGCGAGATGGTTGGATGCATCCACGAGCTCAAGAGGAAGCTTTTGATAGTGGCTCAGAGCGCGGCGGTAGTCCTTGGATTCGTGGTAGTGCTCGGCGAGCAGCAGCCGGGCCGAGGCGAGTCGTTTGTCCAGCGGGCGTTTCTGAGCGTATTTCGCAAGAAAATCTTCGGCATGCCGGGCAAACTCCCGGTGTTTGGTGTCGTGATCGCGGAGTAGAATACGGTAAGCGGCCTGAAACCCGGTCTCACTATTGGGGGCAATTTTTAAAATCTGTTCATAGAGTCGGAGTTGCTCCTTTTCCTTCCCGAGTGCCTTGTAAGAGCTCGAGGCCATAATCAGTCGCTGAAGGTGAGGCTGGTCCTCCAGTTCAAAGCGTCCTTTTTCAAAAACCCGGATCACCTCCTTGTAGTCCTTGGTCTGGAAGTAGAGGTTCATCAGGGTGAATTGGGTTTGTCCACGCGAGTCCCCTAGTCCGGGATGGGCGAGAGCTTTCTCGAACCAAATGACGGCGTTTTTCTTGTCGCCTGTCGCTCTCGCACAGAGAGCGGCTTGGAGGGTTGAATCCGAGGATGTTTCGAGTGCCTTGGAACCGGCAAGTTTGACAAAGAGGGGAAAGGCCTTGTCAAAGTTCTGATTGTTCTGGTGCAGGCGGGCGAGAGCGAGTTGGGCCTTTTCGCGGTAGGGGTTTGCGGGGTCAACCAGAATGGCGTCCAGCGAGGCTTGGATCTCCTTCTGATCGTTCAGTTTATTGAAGCAGAGGAAACGGCGGAAGAGTGACTCGTAACGAACCTCGGGCTGGTCGGTGGTGCGGGCCAGGATCCGAAGCCATTGAGCAGCGCTTTTCCATTCCTTCTTTTCGTAATCTTCGGAGGCGAGGTGCAGGGCGGAACCGGCGACGTACTTCCCGGAGGCCCAAAGGGTGGCAATCGTTTCGAAGCAGGTGCGGGAGGCTTCGGGCTTATCGATCTGGCGGTAGCAGAGGGCGAGGAAATACCAAGCATCAACCGCCTTTTTGTCTTTGGGGAAAGCCCGGAGAAAACGATCAAATTTCCCGGCTGCGAGACGAAAATTTTGCACACGTTCCCGGGGCTTTTTCGATTCGGTGGCGCTGTTGTAGTAAAGAGTCGCGAGGTCAAAGACATCGCGGGAGGGTTTGACGTCGAGAGGCTTTGCAGGCTCGATCTGCGGCGGCTCCGGATTCGCCTCCTCGGCAGGAAGGAGCGAAGCGAGGGCGAGAAGAAGGAGCAGAGGCTTCATGAGAGACGACATGGGGATTGTCGTAGGGAAAGCGTTGTGGGCAAAGGGATTTTTTTAAGGAGAGTTGGCTCCGCTTCGGCTGGCGAAACCGATATTCCAAATGCCGGCTTTGCGGACTTCGTCCAGAAGCTCGAAGAGGATCTGATTGGTGCCATCGGCATCACAGCGGATACGAACAGGCTGCTGATCGGCGCCACCTTCGTTGGCCAGTTCCGCGGCTTTGACGATGCGTTCGAGCTTTTCGCGGAGCTCCGTCTTGGTGTATTCCTCCCCGGAAATCGTGATGACGCCATCCTTGGTGAGATTGATCACAATCTCGTTGGCGACACGGGCCTTTTGCGCTCCCTCGGTGGAGGTGGGGACAGCAACGCGATTGTCCTTTTCTTGCTCAGTGATCTGGTAGGTCACGAGGAAGAAGGTCAGGAGAAGGAAGACGATATCGATCATGGGTGCCAACTGAAAAGAGGCGGGTTTGGGATCGATCTGGCGGATTTTCATTCTCCGAACAATGAAGGGTTGAATTAGCGCATTCCCGCCGGAGGGGGAGACGCGGCATAATCTTCCTGAGCGTGAATATTCTCTTGAACGGGAAGACGGCTGCTCATTTGCCCGGCAATGAGGGTGAGAAGGTGAGTCCCGGCTGCTTCGAGTTCAGCAACAAGCCGCATGACACGGCCGCGAAAATAAGCGTAAAAAGCGACAGCGAAGATGCTGATAATGAGACCGACCGCAGTAGTGATCAGTGCCTCCCAAATGCCTTCGGCAAGCTGAAGTTGTTTGAGCCCTTCGTTTTCACCTTTTGCGATTTCGATGAAGGATTTGATCATTCCGATCACCGTTCCGAGGAGTCCGACCATCGGGGCGATACCGGCAATGTCGGAGAGGTAGCTTACCCGTTGGTTCATGATGCCACTCTGTCGTGCACCCTCGGCCTCGGCCACCTCCCGGACGTCGGTCTGCGTGGCGGTGGGGTTTTTGGTCATGAAATCGACCATCTTTTGGGCCACTCGTGCAATCGCCTCGGAGCGTCGCTGGGAGTAAGCAATGAGACCCATGTAGTCGCGCTTGCGAATCATGGACTCGGCATTGTTCATGAACTTGTTGGTCACCACTGAGCCCCGGCGAAGGGTTAAAAAGTAGAGAAGCACAAGCACCAGAGTGAAGACCGAGAGCGACCCCAGAGCGATCATGGTGTAGCCACCTTTTTTAAGAAGATCGACCACGTTGAGATCATCTGCCGGACCCGGCTCCGCTGCGCTCGCGAAAGAGGGCAACACGATGAGAAAAAGTAGGGTGACAAATGACTTCATTGCAACTCAAGGGATCATAGCGGGGGAAAGCTGTCACGCAAGTGTGGTGATTTCTGGAAAAATGGGGCGTTGCGTCCCTTGAGGAACGCGGCTACGGGTGGGTGTTGTCTTTTTCTTTCCCGAGGATCTCAAACTGATGTCGCATCTTCCTGAACTCCGTGCCCGCCTTTCGCAAGTCTCCCACCAGCCGGGAGTCTATCTGCACAAGGACCGGCTGGGTTCGATCATTTACGTGGGAAAGGCCCGGAATCTCCGGAAGCGATTGAGTTCTTATTTTATGCCCTCGGGCAAAAAACGGGCGGATCGAAAGACCCGGGCGCTCATTGATTCGATCTGCGATTTTGAGACCCACGAAGTTCGCAATGAGCAGGAGGCCTTGTTGTTGGAAGGCAAGCTCATTAAGCAATATCGCCCGCGTTACAATGTCAGTTTTCGGGATGATAAGAGATTTCTTCTGGTGAAGGTCAATATGGAGGATCCATGGCCGAAATTGGTCACGACGCGGCTTCGCAAAAACGACGGCTCCCGTTATTTTGGTCCCTTTGCGCATTCCGGAGCTCTTCGGGCGACCATTGCCTGGCTGAACAAGGAATTCGGGCTTCGGAATTGTCGGCCCAAAAAACCGGGGGAGAAGGACTACAAGCATTGCCATGCCGACTTGATCCGGAATTGCCTCGCTCCCTGCGTGGGGAAAGTCCGGCGGGAGGATTACCTGATTCAAGTGGAGAAGGCGTGCAATTTGTTAAGCGGAAAGGGGAGAAGAGAGCAGTTTAAAAGCTTGAGAGTTGAGATGGAGCAGGCGGCCTTGCGGCTTGATTTTGAAAAGGCGGCGAGGCTTCGGGATGTGATCGCAAATATGGAACGCGCCCTGAGCCCGACCCGTCAGTTCACCAGAGGCCGGGGAGTTCCGACCACGGTCAAGCCCGTTGAAGATCTCGCCGAGTTGGGTGACTGGCTCGGAATGCCTTCACTCGTCGTGATGGAGTGCTTTGATATTTCCAACATCTCAAGCACGCACATCGTGGCCTCAATGGTCAGATTCCGGGAAGGCTTGCCAGACAATCAGAATTATCGTCGTTACCGAATTAAGACGGTGGAGGGACAGGATGACTTCGCCAGTATGGCCGAGGTGGTGCGGCGGCGCTACGGTCGAATTTTAAAGGAAAATATGGATGCCAATCCGGACGCTCTGGAAAGTCAGGAGAGCCCGGTGGAAGCGATGCGAAGGCTCGCCAAGGAGGGGAAAAGTCCGCTCACGCTGCCTGACCTTGTGATTGTTGATGGCGGAAAGGGGCAATTGAGTGCCGCGGTCGCAGAGCTACAACGGCTGGGTCTTCATGATCTTCCCATTGTGGGATTGGCAAAACAACGGGAAGAAATTTTTACCCCCGGTGAGAGCGATCCCATCACCATTCCTCATGAACTTGGAGCCCTGAAGCTGATGCAGCGGATCCGAGACGAGGCCCACCGATTTGCCAACGGCTACAATGAACTTCTTCTCCGGAAGCGGGTTAAGGAAAGTCTCCTGGATGATTGCCCTGGTGTTTCACCGGCGAAGAAAAAACTGTTGCTCAAGAAATTTGGTTCGGTCAAGCGGATCAAGGAGACTGCGCCCGAGCTCATTGCACAATTACCGGGGATTTCTCAGAAAACGGCCGAGGGTATCTTGGAGTTCCTTCACCGTTAGCCTTTTCTGGTTTTTTTGAGGAGGGGCGCAGAGAGAGGGATTGCCCTCGTCGCTGAGCTCTTCACGCGGTGCGAGTTTGATGCCCTTCGCACCGGATGGGATGGGCGAATCCGCTGCCCTTTTTGCGACAGTTCTTGGACTGCGTTCGATTTTGTCCCCAAGGAACGCCATGACCCCATCTCCGCAAGCGAGGATGGGGTCATGGCGGAGAGGGAGGGATTCGAACCCTCGGTGAGTTGCCCCACGTCGGTTTTCAAGACCGGTGCATTAAACCAGACTCTGCCACCTCTCCGTTGGGCGGAGAATCGTAGAAGTTCGGAATAATGGCAAGAAAAGATGTCGCTGAGCTGGAAGAAAATCAGGTGAGGCTTGCCCGCCCCCCCCGGTCTGGGGTAGCTCAGGGTCGATGAGCAAAGCCGTTCTTTTATTCTCCGGACAAGGTGCCCAAAAAGTAGGCATGGGTCGTGATCTTGTGGATGCTTACCCGACTGCCAAGTCGATGTTTGCCCAAGCTGACGAAATTCTCGGTCGCGCCCTGACTGGAACCATGTTCGAGGGGCCTCCTGAATCCCTCACCAAGACGGGTAACTGCCAGCCCGCTCTTTTTCTCCATGGTCTCACCTTATGGGCTCTTCTTAAGGAAAAATGTCCGCAGCTTGAGCCCGTTGCGGCAGCGGGATTGTCGCTCGGTGAGATGACTGCCCACGCCGCGGCAGGAACTTTTTCTTTTGAAGAGGGACTTCAACTTGTCGCTCGTCGTGGCGAACTGATGGACGAAGCTTGCGAGGCGAATCCGGGAACGATGTCGGCAATGATTGGCGGCGCCGAAGAAGATGTTCGTCGTTTGGCTGCCGATTGCGATGTCGATGTTGCGAATCTTAATTGTCCTGGACAGATTGTTCTTTCCGGGCAGGAAGAGGGGATTGATAAAGCGGTGTCCCTTGCCAAGGACTACGGACTTCGGATGGGCAAAAAATTGAGCGTTGCTGGTGCCTACCATTCTCGTCTCATGTCATCCGCCCAAGAGAAGCTGGCAGACGTGCTCGCTGGCGTTGAAGTGGGAACTCCATCCGTTCCCGTTGTTTCCAATTTCCTGGCTGAGCCGGCGCAGGGAGCCGAGGCCATCCGGGAATCGCTCACCAAGCAGGTGACTGGTTCAGTTCGCTGGGTCGAATCAATCCAGCTCCTTAGGTCTCAGGGGCATGACCTTTTCGTCGAGCTTGGTCCGGGTAAGGTGCTGGCGGGATTCATGGCTCGCATTGATAAAGAGGCAAGAGTCATTTCCATCGAAGATGCAGAGTCGCTTGAGGAAGCCGTTTCTGCTCTTCAGGCTCTCTGATGACCTGTCGAAACGAAGCGCTCTAAAAAAAGTGCTCGAATGGTTAAAATAAGTATTGCCCCCGTCCGACGATCGCCATAGCTTCCGCCCGTCCTAACCAAGAATGCGGAGCGGTAGCTCAGTTGGTTAGAGCGCCGGCCTGTCACGCCGGAGGTCGCGGGTTCGAGTCCCGTCCGCTCCGCCACTCCTTTGCAAATTCAGACGCCAAAAACCTTCCCCGCGCAGGAAGGTTTTTTTGTGTCCTTAAGTCAGGGCGGACGGGGCGAGAACCCTGCTGAGCCGGCGGCGAAGCCCATGGGTTCGAACGCATGGCTGACGAGTCCGTCCGCTTTGCTTTTTTCTGATCTCGATCGATCAGGGAAGCAGGCAACTTCGAGCTTTGAAGATTGGGATCAGAGGGTGAGGCTTAGAGCTGTGAGATCCTTAGCTGTTTGTTCTCTTTTCCTGATGGGGTTGGTTTTTGGAAACGAGCGTCCCAACGTGGTGCTCATCATGGCCGATGATATGGGATATGAGGCGCTTTCGGTGAATGGGAGTGAATCTTGTAAAACCCCGCATCTGGACAAACTTGCTGCCGAGGGGTTGCGTTTTACCAATGGCTTTTCCAATCCCATCTGCACGCCTTCAAGGGTGAAGATGATGACCGGGCAATACAATGTGCGGAACTATGTGGAGTTTGGAAAATTGGACCGGGCTCAGACGACTTTTGCGCATCAATTGAAAAAGGTGGGGTATGCCACTTGTATTGCCGGAAAGTGGCAGTTGGGACGGGAGAAGGATGCGCCGCAGCACTTTGGGTTTGAGAAGTCCTGTCTTTGGCAGCACACCCGAAGCGGTAGATCGCAGCAGGATGGGAAGCGGATTGATCGCCGTTTTGTGAATCCGCAGCTGGAATACAATGGGGAGGAGAGGGACTTTACGAGTGGGGAGTATGCGCCGCAGCTTTGTACCGATTTCGTTTGTGAGTTCATTGAGGAGAACAAAGAGAAGCCCTTCCTAGTCTACTATCCGATGATCCTGACGCATTGTCCTTTTGATCCGACGCCGGATTCGCGTGACTGGGACCCGGACAGGTTGGGGTCGACGACTTACAAGGGAGATCGTAAGGATCCGCAGCGGCATTTTCGGGACATGGTGGCCTTTGCCGATAAGATGGTGGGTCAGATTGTGGGGCAACTCGAGAAGGCGGGCGTGCAGGAAAATACCTTGGTGATTTTCACGGGGGACAACGGGACGGACACTCCGATTGTGACGCCCTGGAAGGGGAGAAAAGTGGTTGGAGGCAAAGGGAAGATGACGGATGAGGGGCATCGCGTGCCTTTCATCGTGAACTGGCCGGGAGGGATCGAGAAGCCGGGTCGGGTGGTGGATGATTTGGTGGAGTTTAGTGACGTGATGCCGACTTTGTGCGAGGTGACGGGGGCGGACTTACCCGAGGGGCATCCTGAAGATGGGGTGAGTTTGCTTCCGGTGTTGGAGAATCGAGCGGGGGAGAGGAAGAAGGATTGGATTTATGTGTGGTATCGGGGCGAGGTGATGGTGCGAAATCAAGAGTATTCGCTTTTGGCGAAGAAGGATGGTGCGGGAGCGCAGTTGACGCGTTACTCTGGGCCGTTTGAGGGGAAAGTGCTAAAGAAGAAAGAGCTTTCGGAAGAAGAGCGTGCGATCAAGACAGCGTTTCAGGCGACGATGGATCGGATGCGTAAGACACGACTCACCGGAGTGGATGTGGAGACTCGGGCGCAAGTGATTGCGGGGGAGAAGTCCGGCAAGATCAAGAGGTAGGCTTGTTTCTTCTTTAATTGGGAAGATCTCGCAGTTTCTTTACCCGCAAAGAAGAAAGCCCAATCGTGTTGATGGCGCTGGGTTTGTTCCAGAAGGAGAGATCGAGGGTGCCGTCTTTGACTTCGATTTCGAAGGTCTCCTCGTGGAGGGCGTGTTGAGGGAGGGTGAGGTCTTTTTTGAGGGTCTCGCCTTCGGCGGAAATTGAGATGCCCTTGGTCTCGGCGATGTTGGAAAAGGTGATGGTGATCTGCCAGACGGCGGGCTTGAGCTGGTGTTGGAGGGTAAAGGAACCCTGAGTCACAGGAGTGCCGCCTTCGAGGTTGGTGTCATCGAAGCGATGGAAGCTTGGTTGAGAGTTTGGTTTTTCGCCGGTGAATTTGAGGGCGGGGTCGTGATCGAAGCTGAAGCGTGCGGCTCCGCCGATTTCGCCGAAGATGAGTTCAAAGGGGTGTGAGCCTTTTTCGAGAGTGAGAGTTTGCTCTGTCTTGGTGTTGCGGCAGGTGGCGACCTGTGTTCCGTCGATGAGGAGGAAGGCGAAGTCGTCGGCTTCGAATTTGAATTGATAGTCGCGGGTTTCGGGGACGTGGAGGGTTCCGGTCCAACGGGCGAGGTAGTGTTCTTTGGTGTCGGCGGTTTCCTCGGCTTTGAGTTGGCCGACGGAACGGGTTTCGGTGAGGGTGGGAGAGGGCTTTCGGGAGAGAAAGGCTTGGTAGTCTGCAAAGGAGTGGTCGCCATTCATGTTGGTGTAGTCGTGACCCATGCCGACGATGGTTTGGTCGCGGGCGGAGGCTTGACCGAGCTGACCATCGCGGGAGCGGGTGGCGAAGTCGGGAGCTTTTTTCCAGCGGACGTAGCCTTTGAGATTTCGCTCGGTGAGGGGGGCGTGGTCCTCGGCGACTTCCTCGGAGTTGAAGGGGATGAAGTCCCAACGGTATTCGTCTTGTTCGACGAAAGGACCGGTGTCTTTTCCAAGGGTGCGGAAGGCGTATTCTTTGGGGGCGGGCATGCCCCAATCCTTGATGAGGGTTTCGGCATATTTGCCGTCGGTGGCTTCGTTGATGGCCTCGGAGAAGTCGAGTCCGGCTTGGGCGGCGGTGGAAACGAGGCGTTGTTTGCGGGCCATGTTTTGGAGGACTTCGACCATTTTTTCGAAGCCGTCGTTGAGGTAGATGTGAAAGAGGATGTTGATATTAATGGTGCCTCCCCAGAGGTAGTTGCGTTCGTCGCCGATGAAGAGCTCGACGCCGCGGTCGGCGAAGTCGGGCTGAAAGGTTTCCGCAAATTTAGCATCGGAGCGGGTCCAGAAATCGAGTCCGGTGCGGGTGAAGTCGTAAGAGAGACTGTTGTAAGGATTGGGAACTTTGAGCGCTTCATCGCCGCCAAGATGGTGGAGGACGAGGGCGGTCTGGAAGTGCGCGTTCATGAAGGTGTAGGGCGGCCAGGTGGCGCGGAAGTGCCATGGGCCGGGGTGGACGCGGCCCATTTCGTAAATGAGGGTCCAGTGGCGGTGGAAGTCGTCGGGTTTTTCGAGGAGGACTTTGCCGACGTCGTCGCCTTCGGAGCGGGGTGAGCTGGCATAGGTGCCTCCGGCGTAGGCGAGCGGGCGGTGGCCGATGGAGGGGTCGAGTTGATCACTTCCGGGTTCGCGGGCGATGCCGCCATCGAGGAAGCCTTCGGCGACGAAAAGTTGCTGTTGGATGGAGTCGGTGAGCTTCAGCCATTTCATCCATTGCTTGATAACGGCGGGTTCGACCCGGCCGTGATGAGCGGGAAAGCGGAGCTTGAGACCTTGGTAGAGGTAGATGTCGCACTCGACTTGGATTCCAGTGAGTGAGACGTAGTTTTCTTTTCCGAGATAAGAGACCTCGGCGGAGCCGGGGAGGAGGCCGACGTCGGCGATGTTTTCCAGGGTTTGGTCGTCTGCCTCGATTTTAAAAGGCTGGGTGCGGAGGGTGTTTCGGTTGAGATCGTTGTCCTTGTCGGAGGGGCCGGCGTGGAGACGGGTGGCTTCGTAGATGTCTTCGGGGAGGGAATTGACTTCGAGGCCAACGGAGTAGAGTCCAGGTTTGAGATCGGAGAAGGAGTAGCGGCCGTTTTGGTCCGACTTGGTGCGAGCAAGGAGGCGCTCGGGGAAGCCGTCGGCGTTTTTATCGAAGTAGAGTTTGAGGCCGATGTTGGATTGTGGTTTCTCGCCTTCGTCCTGGATTCCGTTGCGATTGGAGTCGAGCCAGACGAAGTCGTCGATAGTGGCTGCGTGTGTGAAAGAGAGAGGGAGTAAGAAAGTGAGAAGACGAAACATCCTGCGAGGAAGCTAGCTTTCCGAGTTTCTGGAGTCTATCGTTTCCTTGAGGGTGCCAGAGCTTTATCCACCTTGGGTGGGGATTACGGGTCTTTCTCCCACGGGGGGCGTTGGTTGGAATCGAGTTCGGCGCCGAGCTCTTTCATGCGGGCGGTCATTTTGCGGACGCGGTCAGAGTGGGTTTCCGCGAGATTGTTTTTTTCGCTGAGGTCGTTGGCGAGGTTGAAGAGGAAGGTGGTCTTTTTCTTTACGAGGAGTTTCCAATCGTTCTGGCGGAGGCCTTCGAGTTTTCCGTGGCCGTCGAAGTAGAGCATTTCGGAGCGTGGAGATTTGGCGGTGGGGTTGGTGAGGAGGGTGGAGACGTCGAGGCCGTCGATTTTGTTTTTGGTGGGGAGTGGGGTTTTGGTGAGAGCGGCGATGGTGGGGAGGAGGGCGAGAATACTCATGAATTCATCGCACTCGGTGTTGGCGGGGATGCCGGGGCCGCGGATGATGAGGGGGACGCGGGTGCCGCCTTCGAAGGTGGAGATTTTTCCGCCACGGAGGGGGCCGGCGTTCCCGCCGTGATGTTTGAGGTTGAGGGCCGGGCCGTTGTCGGAAGTGAAAATGACGTAAGTGTTTTCTTCGATCTTGAGTTCACGGAGGGTGTCCATGATGCGGCCGACTTCGGAGTCGATTTGTTCGATGACCTTGATGTAGGCCGTTTTGGGATCGGGGTCGTAGAGATCGTCCGGAACATAAATCGGGACGTGGGGCATGGTGTGGGGAAGGTAGGCGAAGAAGGGTTGGTTTTTGTTCTTCTTGATGAAGTCGATGGTGCGGTCGGTGTAGCGTCGGGTGACGGTTCGTTGGTCGACGGGGAGCTCGATGATTTTCGTGCCTTCGATGAGGGGAGTTTTCCATTGGGTGAGACTCGATTCGCGGTCAGCCCAGAGGGCGTCGTATCCGGCGAGGCCTTGCTTGGGTTTCCCCTTGTTGTCGGGGTGGTTCATGTCGTTGGAGTAGGGGATGCCGAAGTAGTGGTCGAAACCGTGGGCGAGGGGGAGGGTTTCGGGGTGGTGGCCGAGGTGCCATTTGCCGAAGGCGCCGGTGGCGTAGCCCTGGGCCTTGAGGTGGTCGGCGATAGTGTGTTCGGCGGGGTTGAGGCCTTCGGTGTCTTGCGGGAAGAAAACCCATTTGTGCATGCCGAGGCGTCGGGGATAGCAGCCGGTCATGAGGGCGGTACGGGAGGGGGTGCAGAGGGATTGGGGAACCGCGAAGTTGGTGAATTTGCGGCCTTCTTTGGCGAGGCGGTCGAGGTGAGGGGTCTTGACGGTTTTTGAACCGAAGCAGGAGAGGTCAGCGTAGCCTTGGTCGTCGGTGAGAATGATGAGGAAGTTGGCTTGATTCTTTGTCCGAATTCCTCCCATGCCGATGCCGGGAAAGCTCATCAGGATGATGAGCCCGAGTGGAAGGAGGGGGAATCGCTGGGGCATAAAGGGAAGTGATCGTTGAAGGCTTAAGATTGCAGGTGCGCTTGGATCCATCTGAACAAATTGCCGATGGACGAACAATTGGAAACTGAGCGGTCGCAGAGGAGCTCGGCATGCTCGAGATTCGAGAAGGGCTTTTGGTCGGAAAGCTTCGAATCTGCGTGTTCCTTCTGGATAGAATGGGGAATTCGTTGTCGTATTGTTTTTGTGGCGAGTTCTCCAGAAATCACCCGGGCACTGGCTTCACTTCGTCGCCGGATCCGCCGGATTCAAGCCAGTCGAGGGATTTTTCGTTTCGGCCTATTTTTTTTGGCGGGCTTGAGTCTTCTGATTACGGTCGACTTTGTGTTCGCGCCTCTTCCTCTTTTACCACGTTTGGTTCTTTTTGCGTTGTGGTTGGGAGCACTCGCCTGGACTTTGATTGGGGCTCTTTTGAGGCCTTTGGGCCGGAGCATTTCGGATGTGAAACTGGCGCGATGGCTGGAGCTTCGCCATCCTGAGATTCAGGAGCGGATTTCGACTGCCATCGAGTTGGATGGAAAAGATGCCGGGCTTTCCGAGTCACTTCTTGCTGAGTTGTCCGCAGAGGCTGCTAATGACATTTCGACGATTGATCCCAAAGAGGAAGTTTCGATACATCGTTTGAAGAAATCCCTGATTCCATTGGCTGCGCTGGCGGCTTCGCTGGCAGCTTTGTTGGCGATTTTTCCAGAGGAGATGTCACGCTTAATGGTAAGGGCGATTTCTCCCTTCTCGGATTCTGGAAATGCGGGGGGCGTGCGTTTCAGCTTTGAACCCGGTGACTTGGAGGTTTTGGAAGGGGAGGAGATTGAATTGAATTTCAGCTACGAGGGTGAGGAAGAGGTTCGTCTTTTTACCCGGACTGTTTCCGGGGAGGAATTTGAAGAGTCTCTGACTCCGAAATCGACCGACGATGAGGAGCAGTCCTTGAGCTATCGTCTCCCGGAGGCGAGAAGTTCGTTCGACTACTTCCTGCGAGCGGGGCGGAATGAAAGCGATCACTTTGAGGTGAAGGTTTATCCTCGTCCGACTTTGGAAAACGCCACCGTTCGCTATCAGTTTCCGGCTTACACAGGGTGGCCGGATCAGGTGACCGATCTCTCGAATGGAGTCAGCGCTCTCAGCGGGACAGAGGTTACAATCAAAAGCCGAATTCCGGTAGGCGTGGAAGCGGCAAAATTTTTGGTGGATCAAGAACCCGGAACTATTCCTTCGGTAAGCCAATCTGCGAACGGAGGTGACCTCGCTTGGTCATTCCCCTTGAGTGGTGAAGGGATTCAAGAGGGAACAGTGATGCTCGACCACCGGGTAAGAGAGGACTTCGAACTCGCAAGCTTTAAGATCGAGTCTCTCCCTGATGATCTCCCGGTGGTGACTCTCATCGAGCCGACGAATACGGAACTGAGGCTTAACCCCGAGGATCAGGTGGTGCTCGTTTACCAGATCACGGAAGAGATTGGCATCTCGGCGGTAGAGCTTGAGCTTCAGGCCAGTCAGAAGCCCCAGGCGCCCCTGAAGGAAGTTCTTCCCAAGCGTATCAAAGGCGATGATTGGGAAGGGGAGGCGATGGTCTATCTGGGGACCTTGATGGATCGATTTCCCAAGACGAAAGAGTTCAAGCTTCGTCTCAGAGTGAGCGACAATCGTCCGTCCGATTTCGGTGGTCCCGGGGTCGGTTACTCCGAGTGGATTACGGTTCGTATTCAGAAAGGAGCGCCGTCGCTTGCGCGGCAAGAGCTGAGGTCGGATCAGCAGGAGATTAAAAAGGCGATTCAGGAAATCATCGAGGATACCCGGAGGGCCGAACAGAAGATGCATCAGGTGAAGCATCAGCTCGGAAAAGAAGAACTCCCGGAAAGCGCGCAGAAGAAAATTGCGGAAGCGCGCGATCGATTTGCGGAAGCAGAAACCAAGCTTCAGGAGCTTTCCGAGATGATGGAGAACTCAGTCCAGCAACATCGTACGGACGAAGTGAAGGCGATTGCGGAGAAGATTTCGGAGGCCCAGCGCAATGCAGAGTTCACTCCCTTGCAGGACAATAAGGAGGCCCGCGAAAGTGAAGCGGAGGCTGCCATCGATAACGCTCGCGAGGCGATCAAGGCGCTGGAGAAATTGAGAAATGAAGTCACCAAGGATGATCGAAAGGTCGAAGACCTCGCTAAGCTTCAGGAGCTCGCCCAACGTCAGGACAATCTCGCTCGTGAAGCTCAGGCTCATCAGAAGCAAGCCAAACCACAGAACCAGCCTGATCAGAATTGGCAGCGGCAGCAGGAGCGGGTGAAAAACGAGGTGCAACAAATGGTACGGCAATCTCCCGAAGCCAAGGCGGCAGCGCTCGAAGCCCAAGCTCAAAAAGCACGTG
Source organism: Akkermansiaceae bacterium (assembly GCA_049889835.1). Classification (GTDB taxonomy): domain Bacteria; phylum Verrucomicrobiota; class Verrucomicrobiia; order Verrucomicrobiales; family Akkermansiaceae; genus SW10. Next base: position 35,149 of record JBMHCQ010000031.1, on the reverse strand, counting down.
AGCTTGCACAAGAAGCGATGGCCCAGGCCGACACCCAGGAGCAGCTTGCGGAGGCTCAGAAGGATTCGCTCGCGGAAGAAATCGCCGATGCGCTCAAAGAAGAACAGGGTAAGATTGCCGAAGAGGTGAAAGAGGAACTGGCCGAAGCGAGATCGAACAAGGAACAGCGTGCCGACACCCTTCCGGAAGCCGTTTCCGAAGCGGAAAAAGCGCGGGATGCACACACGCTGGAAGTGGCTGCTGAAAGGTCTCACGCGGCGGTGGAAGCTCTTGAAAAAGGACAGGAGCAATCGGAGTCTCAGCAGGACTTACGGGATCGTCAGGAGCAGGTTGCGCAAGCCTTTGAATCGCTTGCAGAAGGCAACACGGAAGAGGCCCTCGACCAGCTTCAGGCACTGCAAGCGGAGTCGCAAAAGAAGGCCTCTGCCGAAGAACTCGCCGAAGCGCTGAAAGAAGAACAGGGCAAGATCGCTGAAGAGGCAAAAGAGGAGCTTACGGAAGCACGGTCAAACAACGAAGAGCGAGCCAGCTCACTTCCAGAGGCGGTCGCCAAGGCCGAGGAAGCACGTGATGCCCTTTCTCCTGAGTCTGCTGCCGAGTCCGCGCAGGCGGCAGCAGAAGCCCTTGAACGGGGGCAGGAACAATCCGAATCTCAACAAGGGTTGCAAGATCGTCAGGAGCAAGTGGCGGAGGCCTTCGAAGCGCTTGCTGAAGGGGACCTTGAACAGGCGCGGGCCGATCTCGCGGAACTTCAGAATGAAAGCCGTGCCGACTCCATGACCGAGCAAATCGCGGACGCTTTGAAAGAGGAGCAGGGAAGGATTGCCGAGGAGGCGAAGGGGGAGCTCGCGGAAGCGCAGCTCAAGAACGAGGAACGAGCCAATTCACTTCCGGAAGCAGTGGCGCAAGCAGAAGCCGCGAGTGAAGCGGCTTCGCTGGAAGCCGCAGCCGAGTTCGCACAGGCCGCAGCTGAAGCACTCGCGGAGGGACAGGAAAATTCCGCTTCGCAGCAAGAGCTACAGCAGCGGCAGGAGCAAGTGGTGGAAGCCTTTGAAGCATTGGCCGAGGGGGATGCCGGACAAGCGCTTGCTGAGCTGGAGGAACTTCAGGCGGCAAATGCGGCGGACTTTGCCCAAGAGCTTCGTCAATTCGATCCTACCGAACACAATGGCGAATTTCATCAGGCGCGGGATCAAGCGCAGCACGCTTCTAATTACGCCCAGCAAGCAAGGCAGGAGCAGGCGAATAAGCGTGCGGATCAAGCCGAGCGACGGCATCAGCAATCCGCGCAGAATTTTGAACAAGCGGCGGCCAAGTTGGAGCAAGCGGCCGCGCAATTTGAAGCTCAGGCTGAGCGAGCAGCCAACCAGCAGCAAAACCAAGCGATGGCTTCCAAGCCGGGTAAGCCCCTCGCCGAGGCCCTTGCTCAAAGCTCAGCAGCGGCCAAATCACCTTCGACACAACAGGCTGCGGAATCTGCACAGGCTGCAGCCGAGGCACTCAGGAATGCGGCCGAAGAAGCGAAGTCGGCAATGGCGCAAAATCGCTTGGCCAATCAACAAGGACCGCAGGGAAAGGGGGAGCAAATGGCTCAGAATTTGCCCGAGGAAGAGCAGAGCGATGAGTCTGGGGAGCAACCCGGCGACAAGCCGAACGAGCAACCCCCACAAGAGCAGGGTGACCCCGGAGTGCCTCCAGAACTTGCACGACTCGGGGTGAGTGCGAAGGATTGGCAGAAGATTCAGGCCACGATGAAGTCGGATGTCAGCGGCTCAAGTGGCGCGGTGGTTCCGGAGGATTACCGCGGGCTCGTGAAGAAGTATTTTGAACAAGTGAGTGGAGCGAAGAAATGATGCAGGTGATGAGACAGATGAAAGCTGCGGTCTTGTTGGGAGTCTTGATAATTTCGACCGGCTTCGCTCAGGAAGTTCCCGAGACCGTTTTCTCGAAGTGGAAAGAGCGTATCGATCCAGCGGTCGAGCGTGGGCTGGACTATCTGGCCAAGGTGCAGAAGGAAGACGGATCCTTTCCTGAAGGGTATGGAAAGTCCGCGGGTATTCCGGCCCTAGTGGGAATGGCCATTCTTTCGCGCGGTCACATGGCGACCGAGGGACCATATGTCGAAACGCTCACGCGGTGTATCGATTACATTCTTGCGCATCAGGATCGCCAAGGGCTCTATGAAGCTGGTTATGCCGGTTCGGGGCCGATGTATGCCCACAACATCGCCACCCTTTTTCTTTCCGAGGTTTCCGGTATGGTTGACCCCGGGCGGCAGGCTAAGATTGCGGAAAGTCTTCCTCGTTCACTGGGACTCATTCTACGTGCGCAGGCGGTGAAGAAGTCCGATAAGAACCAGGGGGGGTGGCGTTACCACCCGGGCTCGCGAGATTCGGATACTTCGTGCAGCGGCTGGGCGCTTATGGCGCTTCGTTCGGCCAAGCTCAATGGCGCTGCGGTTCCTGATAAAGCGATCGAAGACGCGGTGGCTTACCTTTACCGGCATTTTAACCTCAAAGGAGGGCACTTTGGTTATACCGACACCCAGAATCATAAAAATTCGCTCACCGGGATGGGGCTTTTGTGTCTGGAGCTCTGCGGCCAGCACGGGAAGCCGGAAAACATTAGAGCCGCCGACTTTGTCCTCCAGAATTTCCAGAAGCTTCCCAACGATCAATTCGAGTTCTACGGAAATTATTACAACGCCCAGGCGATGTTCCAAATGGGAGGCAAGTATTGGGCGACCTATGCGGACTGGATGTATGCCACTTATCTGGAGCGTCAGAAGGAAGACGGCTCTTGGTATGCTAAAGAGGGAGGCGTTGTTTATGGGACGGCCATTATGACCCTGGCGTTCACTGTGCCGTATCGCCAGCTCCCGATTTATCAGCGGGATGAAACGGTGGATCAGGACTGAAGCGGGCTTTCGGCCCAAGAGACCGTCTGAAAAATGCCAAATGAGTGTTTTTGATTGAGTGGCTTCGCCAGTTGAGTTCAGAAGGACCCTGCCGGGCTGCGAGCCCTTTCCATTTAAGCTTCGTGGCTCATTGGTCACTGGTGTTCACCAGTTCCCTCTTCCCGCCTTGCCTGATAGGAAATTGCTCAGCAGTCCTCATTCGGCATTTTTTTGACAGCCTTTAAGCGAGAATCTGTTTGATCTCGAAGCCGTGAACGTCGGTAAGACGGAAGCGGCGGCCTTGGAACTTGTAGCTCAGGCGCTCGTGATCGATTCCCATGAGCTTGAGGATGGTGGCCTGGATATCGTGCACGTGGATGGCGTCGGTCGGTTTGTGGTGCTTGTCGAGGGTGACGGGGTTGCCATCGCGATCGACGATGCTGGACCCATACTTGTCGGTGTGTCCGACGGTGATACCACCCTTGATGCCGCCACCAGCCATCCACATCGAGAAGCTGTTCTTGTGGTGATCCCGGCCGTAATTTGTCTTGGAAAGCTTGCCCTGTGAGAAACCAGTGCGTCCGAACTCACCTCCCCAAATCACGAGGGTATCGTCGAGAAGGCCGCGTTGTTTGAGATCCATCACGAGCGCAGCGGAACCACGATCGGTTTTTTTACAACGATCACGCATGGACCCAGGGAGTCCGCCGTGGGCATCCCAGCCTTGGTGGTAGAGTTGAATAAACTGAACCCCGCGCTCGGCGAGTCGGCGGGCCTGAAGGCAGTTCGCGGCGTAAGTTCCAGGTTCCTTGGCGTCTTCACCGTAGAGGTCCCAAGTGGATTGAGGCTCATCTCTAGTGTCGGAAACTTCCGGGACGCTGGCTTGCATCCGGTAGGCCATCTCATATTGCGCGATCCGTGATTCGATTTCGGGATCGAGCTCCGCGCGATACTGGTTGTAGTTCAGCGCATTGAGCTTATCGAGCATGGCCCGGCGGTTGTTTCGAGTAATGCCCTCGGGGTTGCTGAGGAAAAGCACGCGGTCTTCACCGGGAAGGAATTTTACTCCCTGGTGACGGGAGTCGAGGAAGCCCGATCCCCAGAGGCGATCGTAAAGCGGTTGTCCGCCTCCATTTTTACTCACCATTACGATGAAGTTCGGAAGGTCGGTGTTGTCGGACCCCAGGCCGTAGGAAAGCCACGAGCCCAGACAGGGGCGACCGGCGATTTGGTTGCCGGTTTGCATAAAGGTGATCGCGGGGTCATGGTTGATCGCATCGGTGTAGACGTTGCGCATGATGCAGATGTCATCGGCAATCTTGTGGTGCCAGGGAAGGAAGCCGGATATTTCCTGACCGCTTTTTCCGTGACGACCGAATTCCGTGCAGACTGATCCTGCCATGGGGAGGGAGGACTGATTCGATGACATGCCGGTGGCTTCGACGACGGCATCGCCCGGGAGCTCTTCGCCGTGGTGTTCGCGCAGGAAGGGTTTGTTGTCAAAAAGCTCATACTGCGAAGGACCTCCCGACTGAAAGAGGTAGATTACGCGCTTGGCTTTGGGCTCGCCACCGCTCGGGAGGCCGTAAACTCCGTTGTCGGCCCCTCTGGCCATGATGGAGGCCAGAGCCATGCCTCCGATTCCGGTGGCAGACTTGTTAAAAAAGTGGCGACGATTGATCGAGAAGGGATCGTTCAGGAAGTCGTTCATGGCGTCAAAATGGGATTAGCGTGACCAGATGGCGGCGTCCGTGTTGAAGATGGTTTGGCACACTGTGGTCATGGCGGCGCTTTCGTGGGGATCGAGGTCTTTGGGATGTTCAAAGACTCCGATGGCGAGAAGCTTTTTCGCATTCTCGGGGTTTTCTTTGAAGTAAGCACGTTGTTCCTGAAGGAGCTCCTGCAAGGTTTTGAGTTCAAACTCTTTGGGCTCCCGGCTTGCAACCCGCAACCAGGCAGTGTGGATGCGTCTTTCATCGTTATCGAAACTTTGAAGAATATCGACTGCGAGCTTGCGGGCCGCTTCAACGAAGTGTCGATCATTGAGCAGCACCAAGGCTTGCGCAGGACTGTTGGTGCGGTTGCGTTCGACACTGCAGACTTCCAGCGATGGTTTATCGAAGATGGTCATGTTCGCTTGGGGGACCGTGCGCTTCCAGTAGGAGTAAACGGAACGTTGGTGCACCTGATCGGAGCGCTCGCCCTTCTTTTTGGTCGGACCGTAGGGATGGACCGGTGGGCCGCCATTGAACTGGCGAAGGAGTCCGGCAGAAGCGAGGGCGGCATCACGGATTTGCTCACCGGGGAGTCGGAAAGCCGGACCGCGGGCGAGGAGATCATTGAAAGGATCGCGCTCGAGGAGTTCGGGAGTGGTTACCGAATCCTGACGATAGGTTGCGGAAAGGACCATCTGCTTGACGAGCTTCTTGGTGCTCCAGCCTTGCTCGATGAAATTACGGCAGAGCCAGTCAAGGAGCTGCGGATGAGTGGGGAGATCGCCCTGGAGGCCGAAGTTTTCAGTGGTGCCAACCAAGCCATCACCGAAAATTTGCTGCCAAATCCGATTGATATAAACACGAGTGGTGAGTGGGTGGCGGGGGTCGGTAAGCCACTGGGCAAGCCCGAGTCGGTCACGTGGTGCATCCTTGGGGAAGGGGAGCATGAAGGCGAAGGTGTCGCGCTCTACTGGTCCGGTTTCAAGGTCGGGATTATTGAACTCACCACGAGTGAGAATGTAGGCGGGGCGAGCTTCCTTCATGTCTTCCATCACGGGGACTTCCGTGAAGCTGGTTTCGAGATCGGTAATTGATTTCTGAATCTCGGAAATCTCCGCAACGGTTTTGCGATAGTCTTCATTGAAGTTGCCAAGGTAGTAGTCGAAGAGTTGCTCCTCGGAAGCGGCGGCGAGATCGACATCACCTTTTGCGAGTTGACGGGCCTCAAGTGAGGAGACGGCGCGGTCAAAAACAGCGACTTCATCGACCTGTCCTCCCGCAAATCCCGGGCCTCGGAAGATCGCTCCAAGGGTAAAGTGACGCCCGCTTGAGTAGGTCGGAGTGGTGACGCTCTTGGAGATCTTCTGGTTGGTGATCTCGGTCTCGATGGGTTCTCCGTTCAGGTAAAACTTCAGGCCTTCGATCCGGCTCATGCCATCGTAGGTCCAGGTTAGGTGATGCCATTCGTTTCGCGGAAGACGGGTCTTGGTTTTGATTCCGAGTCCGTTGTCGGGCCAAGCGCGGAAGACGCGACCGGAGAGGAAACCATCTTCGATTCGGAGATCGATGCCATGATAGCCGACTTCCGTTCCATAAGCACGGTGCCAAACCACGACCGAGCGCTGGGCTCGCTGGGTGTCCTTGATCCAGAGGCCCACCGTAAAGGGGTTGTAGCGGTCTTTGTTAAAGAAGTTTTCGACGGTGACTTTGTCATCTCCATTGAGTGCGAGCGCAGTGCCTTTGCCTTTAGGGCCGGGGACGAAGCTCTTGAGGCTTGTTTTAATCGCCAGTGGAATGGGGTTTCCTTTCTTGTCCTTCTTCAGCTCGGTGGGTTGCACTCGAGACTCGAAGGGCTTTTTGGAATCTTTGTTGAAATCGAAGAAGCCGCTTTGATCCGCCATGGTGAGTTCCGTTGCGGAAGTCAGGCTGTTCTTCCAGGTTTGGAAATCGGTTCTGGCACTTTCGGAAATCTGAGCGAGCTGGGCTTCTAATTCAGCGGATTTTTTCCGGTGATCAGCCAATTGCTTCTCCTGCTGCTCGGTTGGGAGGAGGAGGCTGGGAGGAGGGGATATGTTTCCGTGAATGTAGAGTCCGTCCTCGTTGATGGAATTGAAGAAGGCGCTGAGCTGGAAATACTCCTTTGCGGTGATGGGATCGTATTTATGATCGTGGCACTTCGAGCATTCCATGGTGAGGCCCAAATAGGCGGTGCCGACGGTGTTGACGCGGTCGGCGACGCCATCGAGGAAGAACTCGAGTTGGTTCGAGCCCCCCTCATTGGTCATGCGATTAAAGCGGTTCGAAGCGGTGGCGAGTCGCTGGTCACGCGTCGCGTTGGGAAGGAGATCTCCCGCGATGTTCTCGGTGACAAACTGGTTATAAGGCATGTCTTTTTCAAAGGCCCGAATGACGTAGTCGCGATACGGCCAAGCAGTGAAATTGGAATCGGCATGATATCCCCAGGTGTCGGCATAGCGCACCGCATCGAGCCATGGAGTCGCCATGTTTTCGGCGTAGGCCCGGGTATCGAGGAAGGCATCCACTGCGTTTTCGTGAGCAGTGTCTGGAGATTTTTGAAGATTGTTCTTAAAGGTCTCGAGTTGTTCGAGAGTTGGCGGAAGTCCGGTCAAGGCAAAGCTCACACGACGGAACCAACGAATAGGGTCAGCCTCAGGCGAATGATTCAGGCCTTCATCCGTCAGACGGGCGGCAACAAAGTGGTCAATGGGATTTCGCGCCCAAGAACTGGTCTCAATTTTCGGAATCGCGATCTCGGCAGGAAGGTCAACGAAGGCCCAGTGCTTCTCATACTTTGCCCCTTGTTCGATCCAGCGGGCAATGATGCTCTTTTCCTGATCGTTGAGCGGAGGAAGCTTCGACTTCGGGGTTGGCATGATCTCATCGGGATCAGTCGAATTGATGCGTTTCCAAACCTCAGATTTTTCAAGACTGCCCGGAACGATCCCATGGTTGGAAGAATCACCAGCAAGAGCGGCGAAGGCTCCTTCCGGAGTGTCGAGACGGAGATCGGCCTTATTCATTTTGACATCCGGACCGTGGCATAAAAAACATTTGTCCGAGAGGATGGGGCGGACATCCGAGTTGTAGCTCACTTCTTCCGTGGCGAACGCAAGGGAAGAACCGGCCAACACCAGAAAAACGGTGAGTGAACGTGAAATCATGAGGGATTGGATGTATGACAAATCTTTTCTCCGGATCTTTACGCACTCAGACGAGGAAATCTACCGGGAAATTGCACAAATAAAAACTCCGGTGATTTCGGAAAATTGCCACCGTTCTTTTCAGCTAAAAGGGAAGAAAATCAGGAGCAGCGCTTGATTGCATCCAGGAGCGAATCCTTGGGGTTTTCCCAGGTCGGGATAAATTCCTGGGCGATAAAGCCGGAGTAGCCAGTCTTGCGGATCGCTTCGACAATGGCGGGGTAGTAGAGCTCTTGAGTGGTATCGATTTCATTCCGACCCGGAACGCCACCGGTGTGATAATGGCTGATGTATTGGTGATGTCGCTCGATGGTGGCGATGACGTCTCCTTCCATGATTTGCATATGGTAGATATCGTAGAGGAGTTTGAAACGATCGGAACCGAGTTTTTCGCAGAGCGCGACGCCCCATTCGGTGTGATCGCACTGGTAGTCGGGATGGTCGACTCGCGAGTTGAGAAGCTCCATCACGAGGGTGATATTGTGAGCTTCGGCGATTTTTAAGAGGGGCTCGATTCCGATGGCGCAATTCTCGAGCCCAGTTTGATCATCGAGGCCATCCCGGTTTCCTGAAAAAACAATGACCTGGTCAATGCCAGCGTCTGCGCACTTTGGAATGTAATCGGTGTAAAGCGCTTGCAAGGGAGCGTGGTGCTCGACCTTGTTGAACGCGCGCTCGATGCAGCCGAGTCCGTCTTTCGTCGTGGGAAATGTTGATACAGGACAAACGCGACCAAATTTCGCCACTTCCAGTGCTTCCTCGGGAGTGAGGAGATCGATCCCGCGAATTCCGAACTCGCGACACCATTCGGCAAGTTCGGAGAGAGGAGTGCTTTCGTAACACCAGCGGCAAACAGAATGCTCAAAGGACATGCTGTTTTGATAGATCAATTAGGAGACATCGACCATGCCATAATCGCCGTCTTTTTTCCTCCAAACGATGGAGGTGACACCACGGCGGGCGTTTTCGAACACGACAAAAGGTCGTTCGGTGAGGTCGAGTTCCATGATCGCCTCTTCTTTGAAGAGTTTCCGAAGGCGGAATTGCTCCTTGTGGACAAAGAAGGGTTCCGGCTCTTCCTTGACTTCTTCCGGGAGGCTATCGAGGAAATCCGCCTTGTAGTGGCTCTCGTCGAGAAAGCGGATCGATTCCTGATTGCGTGAATGAGCGCGCTTCAGGAGGCGGGTTTTGTGCTTCCGCATGCGGCGGGCGATCTTGCTGATCGTCTCATCGATGCTTTTATACATGTCGTCGGTTTCACTGGAGGCGTCGATGACAATATGGTTCGCACAAAAGAGGATGATTTCGGCCTTGTGGCGCCGGTTGCCTTCGACATCGAGAACGGCTTTGGCTTCGATGATTTTGGGGTAATCAAGGTGCAATCCTTGGATTTTGCTTTCAGCATATTCGCGAAGCGAATCAGTGACTTCCTCGTGACGAACGGTCACGACGATATTGGGGTTATCATTCACGGTTTGCATAAGTTAATGGGAAATTTTTTTCCGAACATCAACTACTAGCAAGAGATGGCTTTGGATGCCATATCTTTCGTTCTTTTTCACAAAAAAGCCCGCAGCGAGGCACTGCGGGCTGAAATTTGAAGTATTCAAAGTCTGACTAGATCGACATCGAGGCAAAACCACCGTCGACCACGATCTCGGTTCCGGTGATGAAACCACCGGCCTTGTTCGACGCGAGAAGGAGGGTAGCACCGACAAGTTCCTCGGGGCTTCCGAAGCGGGAAGCCGGAGTGTGGCGGAGAATATCGGCAACCCGGGACTCATCGAGCACCTTGCGGTTTTGCTCAGCCGGGAAGAAGCCAGGAACGAGGGTGTTCACGCGGATGTCGCGGTCAGCCCACTCGCGGGCGATATTGCGCGTCAGGTTGTGTACCGCGGCCTTGGAGGCTGAGTAGGTGAAAACGCGGGAAAGGGGGTTGAGCCCCGAAATGGAGCCGAGGTTGATGATCGAGGCCTGAACATCGCGGCTCAGGAAATAGTTTCCAAAGACCTGGCAGGCGCGAAGAACGCCGACGAGATTGATGTCGAGAATACGGTGCGCTTCTTCGTCGGTGATTTCAACCAGCGGGCTGGGGGAGTTAATCCCAGCGCCATTTACCAGGATGTCGATTTGTCCGGACTGCTCGACCACGGAATCGAGCAGTTCGTTGAGCGAGGAGCGGTTTCCGGCATCAGCCTGCGCAAAATATCCGGAGCCTCCGGCTTCATAGACTTCCTCGAGGCGGGCGTTGGCCTTTTCCTCATTACGACCGACGAGGACGACTTCGGCTCCGGCTTTGGCAAGCCCCAAAGCCATGTGGCCGCAGAGTTCGCCGGTGCCGCCGATAATGACAGCGGTTTTGCCTTCGAGGCCGAAAAGATCCTTGAGATATGAAGCGGTTTTCATGTGAGGGCAGACTAATTGCTGCGGAATCGGGAGCAAGTCATGATCTAAGAACTTTTGAGGGGACTGCGTTTTCCCTGATCGATGAGACGCAAACACCAATCCCTCGCCGGTCTGCTCGATGAGCCGAAGTTCGAAATTTCCTCCCTGATCGATATTTGCTTTCTGCTCCTCATCTTCTTTTTGGTCACCACCACCATCATCAAAGAGGAAAAGGACATTTCGATGCAGCTTCCGGATCCAAATGGAGAACGACTACCTGAAGCTCCTCCGTTGGTCATTGAGCTGGCTGAGAGTGGAAGGGTTGAGGTGAATCCCGATCAGTTTCCCGAATTGATTGCGGAGGCCGGAAGCGGATCCGAATTGCCGAAACTGGAAGAACACATCTCAGTGATGAAGCGCTCGGGGATCGAAGTGATCGTTCAGCTCCGCGTTGCGGAAGAGGTGGATTACCAGCGATTCATCGATGTTATGAATTGCCTTGCAAAAATGAAAGTGGATCGGGTGGGGATGGTTGATTGGACGGATTTTTAAAACCCCAGCTCCTTGAGCTTGGGTTCCATGGATTCGGCCCAGATTTGGTAGCCCTTTTCTTTCGGGTGGAGAGCGTCGGGCATGATTTCCTTGGCGAGGATGCGTTGGTCGTTGAGGAATTTGTCGTCGAGTTCGAGATAGTGGACGGTTTTGCCGTCATCGAGGCCGGCGATATGCTTGTTGATCACTTCATTGAGAAGGCGAGGCTTGTCGGTTGGATTGACGGAGCGGGGGAAGACGCCGAGGAGGAGGATTTTGGCCTGGGGGCAGCCTTCTTTGACAAGAGAGATGATCTTTTCGATGCCCTCGGCCGTTTCGTGCGGGGCTTGGCCGTTGTGGCCGGTGTTGTTGGTGCCGATCATGATGATGGCGAGCTTGGCATTCTCTTGGTTTTTGAGGTTCCCGTTTTGGAGACGCCAGATGACGTGTTCGGTCCGATCTCCGGAGAATCCAAGATTGAGGGCGTTACGGTCGGCGTAGAACTTTTTCCAGGTCCCTTTTCCGGCTCCTTCCCAGCCTTGGGTGATTGAATCGCCGATGAAGAGGATGTCGTGCTGCTTTGTCGCAGCCTTCTGATTGGCGGCTTCGTGGCGTTTTTTCCACCATTCCTGGTTCATCCTATGACCCGGCTTAAGGGCTGAGTGAAGGCCGGAAGGGTCCTGAGCGTTGAGAAATGAGAGACTGAGAAGCGAGCTAAGGAAGAGTGCGAGGCGCATTCCCCACTTAAGAAAACGAAGGGCGGAAGGGCAAGGAATCGTTTTGCTCCCTTAAATGGGCTGGTTTCGAGAAAGGAAAGGGGGCAAAATCCCCCGAATTTTCCTTGGTTTTCCCTTGACGAAGGGGTCATTTTTCATAGCTTCCGCGTCCCGTTTTAGCAAGATTATGCCTAGAGACATTATTATCCTTGAGTGCACCGAGGCTCGCGCCGAGGGCAAGCCGCCCTCACGCTACACTTCGACTCGTAATAAAAAGAGCCTGAACACTCCAGGTCGTCTTGAGAAAGTGAAATTCAATCCTTTCTTGAATCGCCGGACGCTCCACCGCGAACTTCGCTAATCTAACTTTTACTTTATTTGATTATGTCTGAGCCAAAGACCGTCCAGCGCCGGATTAATTTCCGCAAGCACAACAAGGCGATGCCCACCAAGCGCCTTGACCTTCCTTTCGAGAAAATCAGCTACAAGAACCCTGACATTCTTTCCAAGTTTACCACTGAGACTGGACGGATTCTTCCTCGCAAGGTGACTGGCGTTTCCGCCAAGATGCACCGTGCCATCACTCGCGAGATCAAGCGCGCTCGTGCGGTGAATCTTCTTCGGTAGTTCGGAGATCTTGTAAAAACGATCTTTTTAGACAGCCTGTCCGTGCCTCTCGGACGGGTTGTTTTATGTTCAACAAATGAGTGAATTAAAGGATACCCAAAACGAACGTGATGACCGCCAGATCGCAATTGATCGGGTGGGAGTGAAGTCCCTGCGCTTCCCCCTGAAAGTCAAAGACAAGAGTGGTTCCGAACAGCACACGGTGGCCACTGTCGCGCTGGCCGTTGATTTGCCCCATCATTTCAAGGGGACGCATATGAGCCGGTTCGTCGAGGTTCTGAATTCGCACGGAAACTGTCTTTCTGTTCGCGATATGGCCGGACTTCCGGCAGCTCTGCTTGAGCGACTCGAGGCTCAGAAGGCGCATGTTGAATTCGAGTTTCCTTTTTTTCTCTCCAAACCAGCTCCGGTGACGGAGAAAGCGGGGATGATGGATTATCAGGTGAAATTCGAGATTGAAGCCGAAAAGGGTGGCGAGACGGACTTCATCCTGACCGTTATGGTCCCGGTAGCCACCCTGTGCCCTTGTTCAAAAGCGATCAGTGATTATGGTGCTCATAATCAGAGGGGAGTGGTGACTTACTCGGTTCGATTCAAAGAGCCCGTCTGGATTGAGGATCTCATTGCTCGTGTCGAAGCATCGGCGAGCTGTGAACTTTACTCTCTCTTGAAACGTCCTGATGAAAAAGCGGTGACCGAGCGTGCTTATGACAATCCGGTCTTTGTGGAAGATTTGGTGCGGAATGTGGCGCTGAGATCCAATCAGGATCCCGAGCTCTACTGGTATCGGGTGGAGGCGGAAAACTTCGAGTCGATTCACAATCACAACGCTTATGCGGTGATTGAGAATGAGGTATAGAAAATCTCCGTCATAGGGCGTATCCCTCAAATGCGTGTTACTCTGGCTCATCTTTTGCTCTGCATTCCAGCAGCAGGATTCGCAGAAGGCTTCGGGGATGGAATCCTTCGGAAGGATTGGCTACCAGCGCCTGATCACTTTCAATGGCCTGTTTTAGCCGAGAAGAAGCCAAAGCAGGAACAGAAGACAAGAACATTGAAGGAACTCTCCGAGAGCCGACGAGTGATTTTTCGACACTATTGGCCGGAGGATCAGTTGCCGGGGGAGTTCCGCTTTACCATCACCGATCTCAATGCCGATGGATTGGAGGAGATCTTTCTACCCATTCCGGCCTACAGCGGAACGGGGGGGAACCTGCTATCAGATGTTTTCCCTTGGAAGGAATCTCGAATGCCGAGATTTGGGTTCGTTTCAAGTCACGATCAACTATCTTCGACGAAAAAATGGATGGTATCAACTGGAAGGAAAAAGCCGAGGAGGGGGAGGGCGCTCCATTCGGTTTTTGATGACTTTCCAAGGGAAGAAGTATGAGATCTCACGGATGGAAGATCATGATTTCTATCGCAAAAAGGTGACGGTAGGAGAAAAGAAGGGCGGCCGATGAACGACTCTGTGTTTACTCTGAAGAAGAGTTCATCTGCTGGAAATCCATCCCAGTGGGTTCTTGGAAGATTTGGAGCCCAAATTCGGGCGCGACGGCGTGAAGGTGGTCGAAGATGTCGGATTGGATGCCCTCGTAAGCGACCCAGTCTTTGTTTGAGCTGAAGCAGTAGATTTCGATTGGGATACCGCGACCGGTTCCGCCAAGCTGGCGGACGAGAAGGGTCATGTCTTGATTAATCTCCGGGTGAGTCTTGAGGTAGCGCTCGATATAGGCGCGGAAGGTTCCGATATTGGTGAGACGTCTGCCATTGACCCGGTTTTTAAGGCGGCTTTGATCGAGTTTGGAATTCGCGTCCTGGATTTCTTTTTCCTTGGCGTCGAGGTAGCCGGAGATGTGTTCGATGTCCCGGAAGCGAGCAAGCATTTGCTCATCGCAGAGTGTGATGGAGTTGGTGTCAATTAAGAAGCTCCGCTTGATCCGGCGACCGGAGCTTTCCGACATTCCTCGCCAGTTCTTGAAGGGTTGGCTGATGAGGGCATAGGTAGGAATGGTGGTGACGGTCTTGTCCCAGTTACGGACCTTGACGGTTGTGAGGCCAATCAGCTCGACGTTTCCATCTGCCTGATGACTGGGCATCTCCAGCCAATCGTCAACCGCAAGCATGCGATTGGTCGCTAGCTGAATCCCTGCGATAAAGCCGAGAATGACGTCCTTAAAGACGAGCATCAGGACTGAAGCGAAGACCCCGAGGCCGCCGAGAAGGACGAGAGGAGATTTCCCGAGGATCACCGCCAGCGAGAGGATGATGACGACAAGGGCCACCAGCAATTTGGCAACCTGCGCGAAAGTGGTGAGGTTGATTTTTCTTCCCGAAGGAGTCCTGGCGTAGATGGCCTGGAGGGCGTTGACGATGGAGTCAAAAACGAGATAACAGGAAATAAGGAGATAGAGTGCGGATGCGGTGCGCAGAACTTTTTGAAGAACTGGGGCTGATTCAAAAAGGCCGGGGGTGACGAGAAAGATAAAGACGCCGGGAAGGAGATGGGTCAGCCATCGGAAGACGCCGTGTCCCATCAGTTGATCGTCCCAGCTTGTTTTGCTTTTGCTGATGAGTCGATTCACCACGCGGAGTATCAAAGGGCGGAACACGAGGTAGATCAGTGCGGATACGGCGATCACGCAGAGAAAGAGAATGAACAGTGTCAAAACACCGCTCAGGGATTCTGAAACCCAACTCTGGCTTTTGGTCCAGGAGGAGAGGGTTTGGGTAAGGTTCGACATTGTAGTGTCGATTGCTTCTGCTTGGTCAGCGATGATTTTGGTGTCTCGGTCGGTCGCCTGGGATTGGTCACTCATTTTTGGTGGAAAGACGTTGTCTGATCGAAGCTGAGAACCCAAACAAAAATTCGTCTATTCGAGTGGTGGAACGGTCGGGGTCGGGTGCATTTTAAAAGTGACCCGACAGGAGGACTCTCTATTCTCCCGGCATGCCGACCGTTCAGGTGATGCCCGAAACTCTTGCCAGCCAAGTGGCGGCAGGGGAGGTGATCGAGAGGCCGGCCAGCGTGATCAAGGAACTGGTGGAAAACAGCATCGACGCAGGTGCGAAAAAGATCGAGGTTGAGATTCAGCGGGGAGGAATTGCCCTCATGAAAGTGCGCGATGACGGATGCGGAATGAGTCCTGAGGATGCAGCGTGCTCGCTGGAGCGTCATGCCACGAGCAAGCTCAGAACAGCTGATGATCTTGCGGGGATCTTGACTTTGGGATTCCGGGGGGAGGCCCTACCAAGCATCGCAAGTGTTTCCCGCTTCACCATGCTGTCTCGCGAAGTGGATACGGTGGAAGGGACTGAAATTCGAGTGGATGGAGGAAATGCCGGGGCACCACGGGCAGTTGGTTGTGCCGTGGGCACCAGTATTGAAGTGCGTGATTTGTTCTTCAATGTTCCGGCGCGTAAGAAATTTCTGAAGGCCGAGAGCACGGAGGCGGCGCATGTGGAGCATCAGCTCAGGTTACATGCACTCTGCACTCCTGCTGTGGGTTGGACTTTTCGTAAAGAGGGGCGTGTGGTTTTTGACGTCCCGGCGACTACTGATCGCCGGGTGCGGATCGAGGCGATGAGCGGACCGGAATCGAATCGAGCCCTGATTACGGTGCCACACTTTGAGCGTCGCGGAGTTTCGGTGGAGGGTGCCATCCTGCCGGCGGACTTTGCGCGAAGGGGGAGAAAGCACCAGTTTGTTTTTCTGAATGGGCGGCCGGTGGAAGACAGGGTCATTTCCAAAGCGCTTCGGGAGGCCTTTCGAGGTGCCTTGTCAGAAGGTCTTCAGCCGGCGGCATGGCTTTGGCTTCAAATGGATCCCGCGATGGTGGATGTGAATGTTCACCCGGCCAAGCGGGAGGTACGTTTTAGCAATCCGTCCCAGGTGCGGGTGACGCTCATGGATGCGGTGGAGCAGGCGCTCCGTCCTACTGAGGCGGAGGTGATTGAGCCTGTGCGAGTTCCTCTTTCGAAACCGGCCATGGAGCCAGTTTTTGAGGCGACGGTTGTCAAGGGGGAGCTGGGAGGGGAAAGATCGAAGGCTGGCGCGCCACCGCGTTGGAAGAGCGCATCCCAGAAAGAGCTCCCGGCAATTGAAGCTGAGATCTCGGGTGATCCTCGATTTCGAGTCATTGGGGCCTTGTCGAAGCGATACGCTCTTTTGGAAGGGGAGGAGGGATTGGTGCTGCTGGAGCCCAAGGCCGCCCGGGAGCGGGTCGCTTATGAGAAACTTTTGGCCCGCGATGAGAGGGTCGCTCAGCAGGGCCTGCTCGTGCCGGTGCTTCTGGAGTTGGACGCCCGGGATCTCGATCTTCTCATGCGCCACCGCGATCATTTCGATGATGCGGGTTTTACCCTGGAGTCCTTCGGTGGCCAGACTGTTCAAGTTTCGGGTGTTCCGGGATTTTTGAAGGTCGATGATGCTCGCGGTTTTTTGACTGATCTGGTGGATGCGATTATTGATCACGATGGAGGCAGCCGGGTGAAACGGCTCGCTTATGAAGGGTTCGCAGCAAAAGTTGCCCAAGCCGGAATGGCGCATCTCACGTGGCAGATCGGGGATGTAGCACCCCTTTTGGAAGAGCTCTTTGCGTGCGATCTTCCCTATTGTGGTCCGCTCGGTCAGCCAACCTTGGTGCAGATTTCCTTTCAAGAACTGGAGCGTAAATTTGGTCGAAAGTGATGGTTGAGCCAGCTCGTTAGATCTCCTCTTGCCAGAAAGAACAGAGCAGGAAAGCTGAGTCAGGTAGTGACTCCGATGCAACAAAAGAACGCAAGGGTCGCGGACTGTCCCGCAGAATCTGAGAAGCGACAAATTCCTTGCTAATCAAGCAGGCCGCGACTACGCGCGGGTGCGGGAGATGTCTGACAGTTTCCCAAAACCTCTATTAGGACGATGATACTTGATCTCATTAGAAAGCGAAACGGAAATTGGAAAGACGACACTCTGTCCGGGTTGACCGTGGCACTCGCTCTCGTTCCAGAAGCGATTGCGTTTTCGTTTTTGGCAGGAGTTGATCCCTTGGTCGGATTGTGGGCGGCGGTTTTCATGGGGTTTATCACCGCGAGTGTAGGAGGTCGCCCTGGAATGATCTCAGGGGCCACTGGAGCGATTGCCATTGTGGCGGGCAAGGTGGTGGAAGCAGGAAACGCGCGTGGAGCTGAAGTGGGGATTTCTGATCTGGGAATGCAGTATCTCTTTGCGACCATTATGATCGCTGGAGTGATTCAAATTCTCTTTGGGGTCGCAAAATTAGGACGCTTTATTCGTCTAGTCCCTCATCCTGTCATGATTGGATTTGTGAATGGACTGGCGATTGTCATTTTGATCGGGCAGTTCGGATTCTTCAAGATGCCGAACCCCGCTTTCGACCCATCGAATGCGGATAGCACGGCTCAGATTTGGATGGAGCGGGGCGATATTATGGTAATGGGAATCATCGCAGCGGTGACCATGGCGATTATCTTTTTTCTTCCTAAGTTCACCAATGCGGCCCCTTCAATTTTAGTTGCGATTCTAGTGACCGGGTGCGCCAGCTTCTTTGGGTTGTTCGACACTAAGACAATCTCTGATGTGCTTTATGAAGGTTGGAAAATCAAAGAGCTTTCCAATGATCTTCCAATTCCAGCACTGCCGACAGACATTGAATGGCGAGGAGATGGAGTTCTTTTGCTGATTCTAGGAACGGCCTTTTCAGTGGCGATGGTAGGAATCATTGAGTCGCTTATGACGATGCAGCTGATTGATGATATGACGGAAACTCGAGGTCAGGGAAATCGTGAGTGTCTTGCTCAAGGAAGCGCGAACTTCCTTTCCGGTCTCTTCGGGGGTATGGGCGGTTGTGCAATGATCGGGCAGTCTTTGATTAATATCAAATCTGGAGGTCGTGGCCGTTGGTCTGGAATCGTAGCAGCACTCACCCTGGCGATCTTTATCGTAGTGGGTGGTCCAGTGATCATTCAAATTCCCGTAGCGGCCCTTGTGGGTGTGATGTTCATGGTGGTGATCGGCACCTTTGAGTGGTCGAGTTTGAAGACTTTCGGAAAAGTTCCTTTCTCCGAGATCATTGTCATCGTGGCTGTTACTGTGATTACCGTTCTTACCGATAACTTAGCGATTGCGGTCTTCACTGGTGTTATTCTCTCCGCCCTTGTCTTCGCCTGGGAGAGCGCCAAGCACGTGCGGCTCCGGCGCGATGATTCCCAGGAAGGGGTTCGCATCTACAATCTTCAGGGAGTTTTGTATTTTGGTTCGGTGCGGGAATTTGCGGAGCGCTTGGTTCCTGCCAATGATCCCGGGGAGGTGATCATCGATTTCAAAGATGCGCGTGTGGCAGACTTTTCGAGCTTGGAGGCCCTGAACGGAGTGGCAGCCCGATATAAGAATGCCGGGAAGCGGATACGTCTCCGCCATCTGAGTCCGGCGTGTGCCAAGATGATTGATCAGGCTGATGCCTTTGTGACCGTGGAAGTCGCTGAGGACGATCCTCATTATGAACCCGCGAATCTCTAATCGAGTTTCCAGAAGTTTGTGGTTTTTTCTTCCCTTGCTTCTAAGATTCGAAGAGTTGCCATAAACTGTTCTAACAAGTAAATTGACAAGGATGGCAGGGGGGAAAATCAGACTCAAGGACGTCGCCGAGCGGGCGGGAGTGGCTGTGAATACGGCTTCGACTATTTTGAATCGTCGACCGAACTCCTGGGCTTCCAAGGAAACCGAGGAACGCGTTTTTGCGGCGGCCAAAGAGCTGGGTTACCGCCCAAACCGCGCTGCGGTGGCTTTGCGTTCTGGTAAGTTCAAGACGATCGGGCTTTTGGTCGCTGATTTTGAAAATCCTTATTACACTCATTTTTGTCAGGTCTTTGGAAACCTGGCGGCTGTGCAGGGGTATGATCTGGTGATCGAAAGTTGGCAGACCGATGTCGAGCGGGAAAAGAAGAGTTTAGAGGAAATGGTGCATCGGAATGTCGATGGCGTGCTAGCTTTTGTGAGCGATCTTGAGGCACACCGGGAGTTTCTCGAGCAGCAGAGTCAGATGGGGTTTCCGGTGGTGGTTTTCGCCATGCCGGGAGAAGGGAAGGCTCCGGTGGATATGGTGGTGCCCGATTTTTCCACCGGGCTCGCCGAAGCTGCGGAATTTCTCCATGAGCTAGGGCATCGTAAATTTGGATTCTTAGCGGCCCATGCAAGGGGCCAGCAAGTGGGCGGGCGTCCGGAAACCTTCACCAAGTTGGTTAAAGGATTCGGTGATTCCGAGGTGGAGGTGATCGCTTGTGGTCCTTCGGTGGCTGAAGCTCGGGATGTAGGGCGCCAGATTTTAGAACGTGAGGACCGTCCAACTGCGATTGTCGCTCTCAATGACTACACCGCCATCGGGGTGATCCGTGCCGCGATTCAGATGGGCTTGAAGGTTCCCGAGGATGTCTCGGTGGTCGGAATTGACGGCATTCCGCTGGGAGAGCATCTGATGATTTCTCTTTCGACCATCGTTCAGGATTATAAAGGGATGGCGGCTCAAGCGGTCGAATTCCTAGTCGGGCGCATTGATGGAAAAGAGGATGAAAAGCCTCGAGGCGTGTTTTTCCCCACCGCTTATGTCCAGCGCGACTCGGTGGGGCCAGCGAATTAGACTCAAATCTTGAGTCGCGGATAATTTTCCTAAGAGATGATGTCCTTGACGACTTTGGCGGGGTTGACGCCGGTGAGTTTTTGGTCGAGGCCCTGAAAGGGGAAGGTGAGCTTGTTGTGGTCGAGGCCGAGTTGGTGGAGGATGGTGGCGTTGAAGTCGCGAACACGGACTTCGTCTTTGACGACGTTGTAGGAATAGTCGTCGGTTTCGCCATAGGTGATGCCGGGCTTGATGCCGCCTCCGGCCATCCAGGTGGAGAAGCATTTGGGGTGGTGGTCGCGGCCGTATTGATCGCGCTCGAGCTTTCCTTGGCCGTAGGTGGTGCGTCCGAATTCGCCGGCGAAGACGATGAGGGTATCCTCGAGCATGCCGCGTTGTTTGAGGTCGTTGATCAGGCCGGCGCAGGGTTGGTCGACATCGTAGGCTTGGCCGCGGATTTGCTTGGGCAAATGTGAGTGGTGATCCCAGCCGCGGTGGAAGAGCTGGATGAAGCGGACGCCGCGCTCGGCCATGCGGCGGGCGAGGAGGCAGTTGCGGGCGAAGCTGCCGGATTTTTTAACCTCGGGACCGTAGAGCTTTTCGTTGATGGCTTCATTTTCGCCTTCGAGATCGGTAAGCTCCGGAATGGAGGCCTGCATCCGAAAGGCCATTTCCTGCTGGGCAATGGTGGTCTGGATTTCGGGGTCGCCGACTTTCGCGAGTTGCTCCTCGTTGAGCTTGGTGACGAGGTCGAGCATCTGGTGTCGGGTTTTCCGCGAAACGTTTTGAGGATTGGAAAGGAAGAGGACGGGGTCGCCGGAAGGCTGGAAGGGAACACCTTGGTGTTTTGAGGGGAGGAAGCCGGAGCCCCAGAGGCGGGAGTAAAGGCCTTGGACGTTGGCGAAACCGCCGGTCCAGTAGGCGGAGTTGAGGACGATGAAGTCGGGGAGGTTTTCGTTCATGCGGCCGAGGCCGTAGGAGAGCCAGGCGCCCATGGAGGCCTTGCCGGGGATTTCGGTGCCGGTGCAGAAAAGGGTTTTGCCGGGGTCATGATTGATCGCGGTGGTGGAGGTCGACTTGATGAGGGCGAGGTCATCGGCGACCGTGCCGAGGTGGGGAAGGAGTTCGGAAAGGTGGGTTCCGCTTTGGCCATGTTGTTTGAACTGGAACATGGAGGGGGCGACAACCTTGGCTTTCCCGCGGGTCATCGCGGTGACGCGCTGGCCTTGGGTGACGGATTCGGGGATGGGTTCCTTGAAGCGTTTGTGGAGCTCGGGTTTGTAGTCGAAGAGGTCAAGCTGGCTGGGAGCTCCGGCCATGAAGAGGAAGATGACGCGTTTGGCTTTCTGACCTCCGGCTTCGCCTGTGGTGTGCTCAGGGGACGAGCCGCTTGCTCCTTGGGCGGCTATGCTTCCAAGGACCGAAGCTCCGAGGCCCATGCCGGTGGCGTTGAGAAATTGGCGGCGTGTTTGGAGATCGAACATGGGTGGAGTTGAACTTTGAGATTTGAGCACGAAGGATGAGGTTGGAACGTGCTTGGTTGAGAATTCTTGAGATGCGGGGTCACAGGCGAGACGCCTGTGCTACGAGAGCTGTGGTTACTCTTTGTTTTTGAAGGAGTCTTGGTTGAGGAGGGTGTGGACGATCATGGTCCAGGCGAAGTGGTCGTCGGCTTCTTCTCTGAAGGTGGCGAGGGCTTCCTTGAGGAGTTTGAGCGTCTCTTCGGAAGGGAGTTGGGCGGTAAGGGTTTCGTGGAGGCGGGCGAGCTTTTCGTCTTCGCTGCCTTCTTCGGCGAGGAGGGTTTTGGCTTTGTGTTGAGCGGCCTTGAAATACTCCGGTTCGTTCATGAGGAGGAGGGCTTGCAGAGGGGTGTTGGTGCGTTCGCGGCGGGCAATGCAGGCGTCGCGATTGGGGGCATCGAAGATGGTCATCTGCGGCGGGGCGAGGGCGCGTTTCCAGAAGGAGTAGATGGAGCGGCGGGTGGTCGCGGGGCCTTTGTCGGCGACGAATTTATTGGGGTAGGAGGAGGGGAGGGCGACGCCTTTCCAGAGTTTGTCAGGTTGCGGAGTTTTGACGGAGCGGCCGCCCATTTCGGGGTTGAGGATGCCGGTGACGTGGAGGAGTTGGTCGCGGATGACTTCGGAATCGAGCCGGGTGCGGGAGCCGCGGGCGAGGAGGCGGTTTTCAGGGTCGCTTTCGAAGTCGACAGAACTACCGGAAGAGGACTGTTGGTAGGTTTGGGAAAGCACTACTTCCTTCATGAGGGCTTTGACGTCCCAGCCGGATGCGATGAACTTAAGGGTGAGGTGATCGAGGAGTTTGGGGTGGGAGGGCCACATGCCTTGGCCGCCGAAGTCTTCGGACGTTTTCACGAGGCCGGTGCCAAAGAGCTGCTGCCAGAAGCGGTTGACCGCAACGCGGGCGGTGAGGGGATTTTTGGGGTCGACGAGCCATTTGGCAAGGTCCATGCGGGAGGGGATTTCGCCGGCGGTTTCGAGGGGAGGAAGGAAGGAGGGGGTGTTGCGATTCACGACTTCGCCGAGGCTGGCGTAGTCGCCCCGGATACGGATGTGGGCCGGGTTGATGTCCTTGCGCTCGCGCATGACCATAGCGCCGCGGACTTGATGGAGGTAGCTGTTCTTTTTCTTCTGAAGAGCGGCAATTTGTTTTTTACGGTCTTCGGGTTGAGTTGTTTTTGCCCCTTCGGGTGGGGCCTGTTTGAGTTTGGCGAGTTGCGCATCGAATTTTGCGAGCTCGGCCTTTTGTTCCTCGGTCGGGAGATCGATGTAGGGTTTTTGGAGTCCGCGGAAGAAGTCGGGGCCGGAGCGACCGCCGGTTTCGGGTGTGCCGTCGAAGTTGTTGAAGAAGGCATACATTTGGAAAAAATCCTTCTGGGTGATGGGGTCGTACTTATGGTCGTGGCAGACGGCGCAGCCCATGGTGAGTCCCATGAAGGCGGTTCCGACGGCGGAGACGCGGTCGACGACATTTTTAAAATGGGATTCCTCGGGGAGGGCGGTGCCGACGTCGATGATGAGGTGGAGGCGATTGAAGCCGGAGGCGATGAGTTGTTCTTGGGTGGGATTTTCGTAGAGGTCGCCGGCGATTTGGAATTTGGTGAAGTCGTCGTAGGGGAGGTTTTTATTAAATGCTTTGATGACCCAATCGCGGTAAGGAGAGTGGTCGCGGAAGTGGTCGTGATGGTTGCCGTTGGTATCGGCGCCGCGGACGAGATCGAGCCAGTATTTTGCCATGTGTTCGCCATATGCGGGTTTGGCGATGAGGCGGTCGACGAGCTTGGCGGTGGCATCGGGGGACTGATCGTCGAGGTAGTCTTTGATCTCCTCGCGGGTGGGAGGAAGGCCGTTGAGGTCGAGCGCGAGGCGACGGATGAGGGTGCGCTTGTCGGCTTGGGGCTTAGGGGATTTTTGCTTCGCTTCGATTTGAGCGAGAATGAAGTTGTCGAGGTCTGACTTGGGCCAGTCGGTCTTTTTGACGGGTGGAGGGGTTTGTTTTTTTGCAGGGACGAAGGCCCAGAATTCTTCGTATTCAGCGCCTTCTTCGATCCATTGTTTGAGGAGCTGTTTTTCGTCAGAGGAGAGGGGTTTGGAGTGACCGTCGAGGGGGGGCATGGGATCGTCCTGATCAATGATGCGGAGCCAAGCTTCGGATTCATCAAGGGAGCCAGGGACAATAGCGGCGATTCCGTCCTTGAGGGCGTAGGCTCCTTCGGGGGTGTCCAACCGCAGTCCAGCCTTGCGGCTGGGTTTGCCCTTGGCATCCACTCCGTCATCAGGTCCATGGCACATGATGCATTTGGCCGATAAAATCGGGCGGATGTCTTGATTGAAAGAGAGTTTCGCATGGGCTGAGGTGGCCAGCGCGAAGAGAATCAAGAAACCTTTCATTTCGGTGCCAATAAGTTACTTTGGATTGCGGTTTATGCCAGCAGGTCTTTGATGACGTGGCCATGAACATCGGTGAGGCGGAAGTCGCGGCCGTCGTGGTGGTAGGTGAGGCGTTTGTGGTCGAAGCCGAGGAGGTGCAGAATAGTGGCTTGGAGGTCGTGGACGTGGACTTTTTTGTCGACGACGTGGAAGCCAAAGTCGTCGGTTTCGCCATAGGTTCCGGGCTTGGTGCCGCCGCCGGCCATGAGGGTGGTGAAGGCTTGGGGGTGGTGGTCGCGTCCGGCCTTACGCCCGAGCGCGGGATTGGTTTCGACCATGGGGGTGCGGCCGAATTCGCCACCCCAGACGACGAGGGTTTCGTCAAGGAGGCCGTGGCGTTTTAAATCCTGGATGAGGGCGGCTGTGGCTTGCGCCGTCTTCTTGCAGTTGTTTTCGGTGGAGCCCTTCACGTTGGAATGAGCGTCCCAGCCGGCGTGGTAGATGTTGATGAAGCGAACGCCACGCTGGACCATGCGTCGGGCGAGGAGACAGGAGCGGGCGAAGGAGTGTTGGTCGCGGTCGCAACCGTAAAGATTGATGGTTTCTTCGGATTCCGATTTGAGGTCCATGAGTTCAGGGGCGGAACTTTGGAGGCGAGCGGCCATTTCGTAGGAGGCCATGCGGGTGGCGATTTCCTGATCGTTGATTGCGGCGAGGCGCTGGGCGTTGAGCTGATTGACGAGGTCGAAGGTGTCGGATTGCAGCTCGGGCGAGAAGCCTTTGGGAGTCGAGACATTGAGGATGGGATCCTTTCCCTTGCGGAACTGGACGCCGGTGTAGGTGGTGGGAAGGAAGCCCGAGGACCACAGTGCGGTGCCGCCGGAAAGTCCGGCGCCGGTGGACATCACGACAAAGGCGGGAAGGTTGTCGGTTTCGGATCCGAGTCCATAAAGGGTCCACGAGCCGAGGGAGGGGCGTCCGGGTTGAGAGAAGCCGGAGTTGAGAAAAAGTTGGGCCGGGGCGTGATTGAATTGATCGGTGGTGCAGGATTTGACGATGCAGAGTTCATCGGCCACTGCGCCGAGTGGAGCGAGAGGGGAGCCGAGGGTGGCACGGGTTTCGCCGTAGTGTTGAAACTGGAACTGAGGTCCGAGAACGGCGGCATCGGGTTGGATGAAGGCGTAGCGCTGGTCGCCAATGATGGATTTGGGAAGAGGGGAGCCTTCGAGTTTGGAAAGGTGGGGTTTGGGGTCGAAGAGTTCGAGCTGCGAGGGCGCGCCCGCCATGAAGAGGTGGATGACTGCTTTGGCTTTCGCTTTGGAGTGTGAAGGGCGGGGTTCGAGGGAACGCCCGGAGAGAGAATTGGTCAGGAGTCCGGCGGCGGCGATTTTTCCGAGACCGATGCCGCATTCGTTGAGGAAGTAGCGTCTGGAAATGAAATTGTTCATCTTTGGAAATTGAGATTTGAAGGGCTTGGTTGAGGGGGAATTGCGACGGTCATAGACCGACGTTACAAGTTGTTAGTTTTTTGTGACGGCCTCATCGAGGGAGAGGAGGGCTCGGGTGATGGTGGGCCAGGATTGGTGTTTTTGGAAAAATTTGGAGAGGAGCTGGACTTCGTCGTCAGTGGGAGGACGGGTGAGGAGTTGTCGGAATGCGTAGGTGATTTTCTCAGCGGGAGTGCCTTCGCGTTTTTCGAGTTCTTGGCCGAAGTGGTTGGCGATCTCGATGAACATGGGATCGTTCATAAGAGTCAGGGCCTGAAGGGGCGTGTTGGACCGATCCCGCTTGGCAAGGCAGGCTTCGCCGGAACCGGCGTCGAAAGTGGTGAGGAAAGCGAAAGGGGCGGTGCGTTTTTGGTAAGTGTAGATGGAACGACGGAAGCGGTCCGTGCCGGTGGATGCGTTCCATTTTGGGCTGCCGTAGGCGACTTCGGAGACATTCGCGGGTTGAGGTGGTCTCACTGGAGAGCCGAACATTTTCTCATTGAGAAGATTGGAAGCCTGCAAGGCGGAGTCGCGGATGATTTCGGCTTCGAGGCGTTGTCGAAGGAATTGTTTTGAGGTGCCGGATTCGATGACTGAAGTTTGCTGGTAGGCCTGTGAGGTGACGATGAGGCGGTGGAGTTTTTTGAGGGACCAACCATTTTCCATCAAGGAGACAGCGAGGTGATCCAGGAGAGCTTGGTTGGTGGGGAGTTGGCCTTGCATGCCGAAGTCATCGAGGGTGGGCACGATTCCTTCTCGGAAGAAGGCAGCCCAATGGCGGTTGACGATCACGCGAGCGGTCAAAGGGTTCTCTTTCGAAACGAGCCATCTCGCGAAAGCGAGGCGGTCTTTGGGGAAGTTGGACGGTTCGGGGAAAATGGCGGCTGGAAGGCGGGGCTCGACGCGCTCTTTGGGCTGAGTGAACTCGCCGCGATGACGAAGAAGAGTCGGGCGGGTGTGGGCCGCAGGGCGCTCCTTCATGACCAGAGTGGGCGTTCCCTGAAGTGGTTTTTGGAGAGCGCGGATTTTGTCGGAATGAGCTTTGAGCTCTGGTGCGTGCAGAAGAAATTCTTGAAAAGTGCCGTTGTGGGCGATGGCTTTGACTTTGGGCTGGTCTGATGAACTCAACCGAAACTTTCCAAGGGTAGAGGCGAAGTGGCGGCCAAAGTGCATGGTCACCTTAAACGGGGTCCCAGTGGGGATCGCTTCGGAAAGGTTGAAGACGGCGAGTTGCCGTTGGCCGGT
The DNA here is from genome assembly GCA_049889835.1 of Akkermansiaceae bacterium. Lineage (GTDB taxonomy): Bacteria > Verrucomicrobiota > Verrucomicrobiia > Verrucomicrobiales > Akkermansiaceae > SW10. The sequence goes on along the minus strand of JBMHCQ010000031.1, from coordinate 8,823 downwards.
TTTTTGTTTGAGTGACCAGCCAGTCTGTATGTCGCCGTCGATCGCGGTTGAGGCGTCGGCATTGCCGGAATATTGCGCGCTAAAAGCGGACTGCGATGACCCTGAGAAGGTGAGTGCTTTGTTGGTCTTGATTTGGAATTCGGAGAGGAAGAAGTCGCCCTTGCGGCCCTCGTAGTAAGTCATTCCGGGGCCGTTGTTCGGGAGTCGGGGATCGGGGAGGGCTTCGAGGCGCAGGGAGTGAATGGGTTGATCGGAAGCGGGGAAGTCGAGAGTGAAAATGTCGTGCTTCGAGATGTCTCCGGCGACGAAAATCACGCTGTCTTCTTCGAGAGTGAGGTAGGGAATATTGGCTTCGGCTTTGGAAGGAGTGAGAGGCTGCCAGTCGACGAGGTTCGGTTTTTGCTGAGCCAGCCATAACTGGTAGGCTTGTTCCAGGCCTCCGTCATCATTAGAGGATACTTCAGTGACGGCCGTTCCGAGGGAAAACCGGAAGTTGGCGATGGTGTGTTGATTACCGTAGTTTTGAACGAGCTTGATGGTGAAGCGCGTTCCGGAGGGAGAAGGTTCTTTTAACGGAGCAAAGTAGAATTCGATGTTCTGGTTTTGATGAGAAGGCTTTTTGGGATCGTGGATGGCCCAGCCGGTGGCGGGGTTTCCGTCGATGGCATGCGCGGCGGGAAAGCGGTTTTGCTCGGTGGAGGCTTTGGCTGAGACGAGGTCGATTTTCTTTGGGGAAGTGGAGCCATCAAGAGGAGCGGCGGTGACTTCAACTTCCGAAAGGACGAAGTTGCCATGCTTGGTGTGGCCGGGTCCTTGTCCATCGAGAGTGAGGGTCTCGAGACGGAGAGCTGAGATGTTCGCTTGCTTAGTTTCAATCGTGATCGAGTAGACTTCTTTTTCCGAAGTGGGTTGGGCGAGATGAACGGTGTTGTTCTTAATTTCTGCTTCGGCACTCCGGGTTGTGACCTTGGTGATTGGAGCGGAGCTGAAGTTGGCTTTTGAGGGGAGCTTGGACCACCGTGAAGAGAGTTCGCTGAGAAGTTTCCCGGCCTTGGCGAGGTTCGCTTTTTGGCGCTCCTCAAGCGAGGGATCGGGGATGTGATAATCCGGCTCATCGGTATTATCGAGGTAGGCCATCATGCCGAAATAATCGTGGTGGGTGATGGGATCATATTTGTGGGTGTGGCATTGGGCACAGCCAGTGGTGAGGCCGAGCCAGGTGGTGCCAGTAGTGGCGACACGGTCGACCATGGCATGATACCGGAATTCGAGAGGATCAATGCCACCTTCTTCATTGAGCATGGTGTTGCGGTGGAAGCCAGTGGCGATGATTTGCTCGGGGGTGGCATTGGGAAGCATGTCTCCGGCGATTTGCTCGATGGTGAATTGATCGAAGGGCTTGTCGGCGTTGAGGGATTTGATGACGTAATCGCGGTAAGGCCAAATCGAACGGTTGCGGTCCTTTTCGTAGCCATTGGTGTCGGCGTAGCGAGCGAGATCGAGCCAACGGCGGGCCCAGCGTTCGCCGTAGCGAGGAGAGGCTAAGAGTTTGTCCACAATTTGAGCGAAGGCTTCAGATGAGGGATTGGCAGCGAACTTGTCTGCGACTTCGATAGAAGGAGGAAGGCCGATGAGGTCGAGATGGACACGCCGAATCAGGGTGTAGGGATCGGCTTTTCCGGCGAGGTCTTCTTGAAAGAGATGATCGATGGGATGCGTGTTCGCTGGGGGAGAAGATTTCCGGGGTTGGACAAAGGCCCAGTGCTTTTCGTATTTGGCACCTTGGGCGATCCATTTTTTGAGGAGGTCAATTTGTTCTGGAGTGAGCGTTTTGTTCGCTTCGGGCGGGGGCATGATGTCCTCCGAATCATCCGAAGTGATTCGCGCGATCACTTCGTCCCAGTTCTGACCGTCTGAGACATCAAGTCTCAACCCGGCTTTCCGGAGAGATTTGCCCTGGTCGTCCTGTGCGTCATCGGGGCCATGACATTTAAAGCAATTGGCTGAGAAGATGGGGCGGATTTCTTTTGAATAAGAGACAGGATGTTCTTCTCCGTGTGCCAAACTTCCCAGGACGAGGAGTAATGCGGTGATGGAGAAGATCGAATGAGGCATTAAAAAGCGGGATCTCTTTTATTACGAGATTTTTGCCTGATTTCTTTATCTTTTTTCCAAATTAGTAGGTTGCTATTGAATGACTCAAAGAGATGGGAATTACTGCAAGCTCACGCGAACCCTCGCAAATCGTTTAGGAGATGCGGTGGCCGAGTTTGCATGCCGCCACGTTTCTCTGGAGGTGCCATCACTTTGGGCGATGGAGGATACCAAGACGGCATTTTCAGAAGACCAATTGGTGAGATCTGGGGAAAACTCGATGGTGTAGATGAGGTCGTCGGCACCGAGAGGTTTTGTAAAGCTCAGGGTCAAAAAGTCGTTTGTGATGCTGCTATTGGGAAGATTCTCAAGTCCACTGCTTTGGGGGTTGCTGGCGAGGGCATACTCGAGGAGGTTAGAGAGGCCATCAGTGTCGTCGTCTTCAGTGGCGCTTCCGGAGACGGTGTTTGCGACGACCCAGCTTGCATAGTTGGTGGAATCAGAGCCATTAGGTGAACCGCCCAGGGAAACGCTTGGACGCCAGCTGGAAGCAAGGGTGTGATCTGGAAGAGAATTTGGATCGATCAGGGTGAGACTGAAGCCGTCACCATCTGCTGAATTCGGCCAAGGAGTTGCGGTGAGGTAAGCGAAATCAATGATGGCGGTTCCCGCTCCGAGAGAGAGTTTGAGTTGCTCGCCTCCATTGGAGAGGTTGTCTTCGCCGTAGCTTCCGGCGATGGGGTGCCCGAGCCCGTATCGGGCTTCGAAGGCGGCGATGTTTTTGACAATGAGAATGTTTTCTCCGGCGGCGAGAATGGTGTTATCGGCGAAGTCGAAATCCACACCTTTCGTGAAACGGACGCCGGTGAGATTGATGTCTTGATTGCTGACATTTCGGAGTTCAATGAATTCGAAGTCGTCGTTATCGTCTGAGACGTTGAGTTCTGTTCCGGTGGGATCGGCGGGATGATACATCACCTCGGAAATGACGAGGGAGTTTTGGTAAACGAGAACATCGGGAACGGCGGCCACAAATTCCACGGGAGCGGACCAGTGACTCCATCTTCCGGCAGCATCTTGATGGCGGACCCGGGCCCGGTAAGTGTTGCCGGGTCGAGCGGAGACGAGAGGGAAGGTGTAGGTGGAATTGAATACTGTGAGTTCGCCTGATTCAGTCGCGTCCTCGATTTCAAATTCATAGGGATCGTTTGCGGCGTAATTCGCGAGACCGGGGTGGTCGATTTGCGAGAGTCGCCATTCCATCGCAGCGAAGGCGCTTCCGTTTGGGCTTTGGTAGGCGGTTGAGTTAAACTCCAGGCTGGTTCCGGTCTGAGAGATAAGGGGTGTGTTGGGGATGCTTGATTCCTGAGAAAGAAGATTCGAGGTCATCCAGTTTCCCCGGCTCGTGATGTAATTCTTCGTCAGTTGAATCATGCCGCCAAAATCATTGTCTGCGGAAATGTCATAGTAGCGGTCGGGATGATTGATATCGGGGTTGTTGTCCCACTGTCGGCGATCCGCGCTGACCAGAGATGGCTGTCCCGGAGTCCAAACGTAGCGGACGACCTCATCGATTACCCGTGCCCCTTCGTCGTTGTTGTAGAGGAGGTCTTTGATCTCACGGACGCGGTTTTGGTAGTCGGTATTAAAGGCAGAGTTTTGTGCGACCTTCGTTTTGAAATCATGGTTGCCGGTGCCAAACATGTTGTTCGCCCAAGTGAGGTCAAGATCCCAAGGGTGCACTTCGAATTTATTGGTCGTGGGGTTGTGGTAGTAGAAGTAGTTTTTTCCGCCAGCGATATCGTAGTGGTGGATACCTTCGACGATGGTGCGGTAGCTGTAATATTTATCGAGGTCGAGATTGTCGCGCCACCATTGCGCGGTGGGCGTGGTGTTTCGATAACCACTGATGAAAGTAGTGACGTCTGAGCGATCGCTCACTTGGGTGGGACCCTGATTGTTTGAATCACCGGAGTGGCCTTCGATCTTGTAGAGATTCCCGTCGGGGAGATTGTGCTCGTCGAGATACTGCCCATCCAGCTGCTCGATGGAGAGATAGAGGCCGTAATAGTCGCTATTGTATTGAGTTGTGCCGGTGGCATTGGCGTCATCGATAACGTAGAACTGATTGTAGTGGGTGTGGCAGGCTTCGACTCCGGTGAGCTGGAACAGTTTAAAACCGGTGGCTTCGAAGAGTCCTTGCTCGCCACGATGGCCAAAGTTGACCTGCTGAACGATGGACGAGAAATTTAGTTTGTCCCACTCCGTGTCGTATCGTTTTCCATAATCGTCGCGGGCCTTGAAGCGGTGTCCTCGATTGAAATCAAACTTCCAAAAATTCTTGCCGTATTGAAAGCGGTGTACGCCACCACGTGGGCGATACTGGATGTGGTCATAAACGCGACCATCGTAGACCATGGTTCCGGGCCAAAGGTATTCCGAGCCGCGGTAGCCTCCGAATTGTGAATCCTCAACCCATGAATTCTTGGTGAGGAGGAAGTAGGTGGCGATGCTCGACATCAGGCTCCCGGGGAAGGTTACGGGGGTGTCGCCGGGACGGATTGAGCCAGACCAGTCTGGAGTGCCATCGTATACGAAGTAGGCGAAATTTGGTTGAGGGTCATCGCGGTAAGGAACGGTGATCTCACTGCCAGTGAGGTCGGATGTGGTGATGCGATATCGGATGAGGCGACGGTTGGTTTGCAGTGAGGCTGGAAGAGTGACGGAGTAGGTGGAATCTCCGGCGACGAGATCGTTTCCGGTACCATCATCCACCATGCTGACAGTGGTCCATTCCGCAGGATCTTCATATCGGGGGTCGAGGTTTGGGGTGCCGTTGGTATTAAACTTCAAGTAACGGCAGAAATAGTCACCTGGTTCTACGATTTGATATTGGAGTGAGACCGACGCCACTTGATTGGGGTCGGAAATTTTGGCTGTGATGATGACTTCTTGTCCCGATGCGGGCTCTTTTGGCAAGTGATCAACTTGTCGAACCTGTGGGGGAGCATTGAGGGCAAAAGAAGAGTTAGGGGCACCAGGAGTGGGAGCATTGCTGGTGCCTGTCCCGCCAGGGATGGTGATGATCTCTGCGTCAATGGAGAGGTCACTGCTGTTGATCGAATCGTTGATGCACTGGATCGCGATGACGTTGGTTCCCTCAACCAAGTAAGCAGAAGCACCCGTCACGGTGCGATCGGTCCAGTCAGCCTCATGGTTATTGGCGAAGCCGTTGGGTGGAGGGAAGGCGATGGCTCCGCTATCCAGTGAGTAGCGTTCGACTTCGATTCCGTTTAAGTAAATCACCGCTCCGTCATCGTGATAGCAGCGGAGATTGATCACGTCTGGAACTTGGCCGGGATCGATGGTGAATTCCCGACGAAGGAAAATGCTGATGTAATTTTGCTGCATGTCGGTGAGGATCGTGGCGTCGTCGTCATCGCGATAGCCGATACTCGTTGTCCCATCGATCCACTCACCATCATCGGCATCATCGTATTGAATGTCCCACCATTGATCTCCTTCGTTATCGTCTGCAGGGTAGGAGGTTCCCTTTCGATAGCGCCAGCCTGATTGACCTGACGCAAGAAGGGTGACCGGTCCGCTGCCACCAGCGGTTGCAGCGGCAAAGCCGGAAGCGCGCCAGCTTCCCCCGAGGTCGTTATCCAGGAAAGGATTGATGAGTTCGATTGAAGGGCTTGCCAAGGGGGAACCCACTTCATCACCTACGGTGGGCCATGGGAAACCGAGGGCGTAGTCGACTTCATCGACGACGGTTCCGTTTGGGTCGATAAGGGTGATCTTTTCACCGGAATTTTTTAAGGTCGTGCCATTTTCAAATGGCCCAAGGGCGTTCGCGAGTCCGAACGTTGAAAGCATGGTGGCTGGGTCTTCTGCGACCACAAGATAGCCTCCCTTGTCGAGGATTGTTCCGGCAGGGAAGGTGTAGTCGATGCCATCGCTAAAGGAGTATCCCGAGAGGTCTACCTCGAAGTTACTGGGATTGTGAACTTCAATGAATTCAGCACGAAGAGTTTTGTCATCTTCATCGTAGTGGATCTCATTGATGACTACTGAGGGAGCCACGAAGACCGGAGTGGTGAATGATGATGAGGGGGTCGCCCAGGAAGAGCCGGCGACATTTTCCGCGAATACCGTGAAAAAATATTCCGTTGTTGGAGAAAGATTTGTGACGAGCTTTGAGAAATCTCCGGAGCGAATTCCAACAGGAGATGAAAACTCCCAGTTGCCTGGGTTTTGCCCTCCATCGGTCGTTCCATAGAAAAAGGTGACATTTGGGGCGTCGCCACCGGTGTTGGTGACGGAGCCATTGAGAGTGACGAAGGAGCCATTGATTCCAGTCGCCGGGGAGATACTGACGGTTGGGACCATCGCTGCGGTGGTCGTGAAAGAAGAACTCGAATCAGCCCAAACAGTGCCAGCTGAATTTGTCGCTGAAACCCGGAAGAAATATGACGTGCCAGATACGAGACCCGAAAAGGTTTGGGAGGCCGCGCCACTTTGAGGTCCGAATGAGACCTGTGAGGCCCAATTTCCGGGAGTGGTTCCTCCATCGCTGTTTCCGTAGTAAAGGATCAACTCGGGAGCCTCGCCTCCGGTGGCTGTGACTTCGCCACCGAGTTCGACGCTGGTGGCCTGAATATTCTGCGGAGTGAGATTTTGCACGGAGGGGAGTTCAGCGGGGGTGGTGAACGAGATGGTTTCGGCTGACCAGTCATCGCCCGCACTGTTGCTGGCGAAGGTTTGATAAAAGTAAGTGGTCGCAGGTGTGAGTGAACTTAGGCTCACGAAAAATGGACCGGGAGAGGTCTTACTCCCCGCTGAAAGACTGTTATCCCATGAGGCGGGATCGGTCCCTCCGTCACTGAGGCCCCAGTAGACAGTGAGCGAAGAGGAATCAGCTCCCTCACCATTGGAAGCGAGGATGCCTCGGGCGGTTGCAGAGGAGGAAGTCAGATTTCCCGGAGCAATCGCGACGACCTCAGGGAGGCCGGGGGTGACGACGGTCTCGACAATCTGCAGTCCGGTGATGGCTCCACGATCTGAGGAGCCGGCAGAGCCTGCGGCGGAGAGAACAAGGTTGAGGCTGGAGGAGGTGAGTCCTTCAAACTGCGCGTAATTTCCCGTCGCGCTTGGGTTGGTAGCCGCGCTCTCAGTTTGTCGGGTAAAGGTTACCGGAGCGTTAATATTCGTGTCGTTTTCGTGAGCGAGAAAATCCGGGAAGGCGTTTCCTGATTCCTCAATTAAAACATCTTCTGAGGCACGGTCGTGATTGTAATACAGGTAAAGATCGTAAGTGGAGTAGGGGATGCCAGTAATATTGATGGAGTCCGTTCCATTATTCGAACTGACCCAGCCATTGAGGAGTCGCCCGTTGTCATCGGCTGGATTGGTGCCGGCGCTCCATTGCTCGTCAGTGGCCCAAGTGATGGAGGCTCCGGAGTTGGCTCCGGAATCATCATTGAGGGAATTGAGGGATCCGCTGGCACCTGAGGCGTTGTTCCAGTTTGTCTGAGCGATGATTCCGGCGCTGTCATTGGCAGCAAGGCTGGCATCTGTTCTTCCAGCTCCGAAGTTTACTCCGATGGAATCGCCGGAGACGAGTTGCATGGCCAGGAAGCTGGCGGAAAAGAAGAGGGTTTTCATTTTGAAGGTCGGGGAATTCTCCGTTGCCAGATCAGGGGGCCATTATTGAGCGGGCAGAGAAGATCCGCATGGCCATCTCCGGTGAGATCGAAGAGATGTAGACTACGAGGATCGCCAGGAAGGAGAATTCCGCTTTCGTGAGGTTGAAGAGGGGTGAATTCTCCTTTGCCATCATTCTTCAAAAGTAGGCCGATGCCTCCCGAGTAGGGACCCGTTTCGAATTGCGGATTGTAAAAGTTTTGTGCGATCAAGAGGTCGGGTGCCGCGTTCCCGGTGAGATCGCTAAAGACCATTCCTTGAATGGGGGAAATCTGAGTGATCCTCGGCATGGCTCGGAAGGTGAAGGTTCCTGTGCCATCGTTGATCAAAAAGCCACTTTCGAGGACTTTGGCATCGAAGCGTTGCTTGTCCTTGAGATCGTAAATCTGATTCAACTCAGCGAGGGCGAAGGAGTGGTAGGTGTTGAACTTTTTCGCAAGGGCGGGCATTGCCGCAGTCGAACAGCTCTTGCCGCGGATGGGGAAAAGGGTGTCGTTTTCAAATTCCGCTTCGATGATCTGCTTCTTTCCCGAGTCATCAAAGGCGCCGTAGTAGACGAGCGCGGGTTTTTTTGGTGAGGCGTGATACTTGGTGTTGAGGCCGAAGTTTCCGATGGCAAAATCGAGGTCGCCATCGCCATCAATATCGGATGAAGAGATGCGTGTCCACCAGCCGGTGAGTCCTTCGAGGCCAGAATCCATTTTCTCCGAGAGAGAGCCCTTATCGTTCAGGAAAAGACGGGGGCTTCCCCATTCTGAAATGACGATCAGGTCAGGAGATTTGTCGCCATTGACATCCTTCCAGATGGCATCGGTGACCATCCCGAGTTGTCCGGGTAAAGGGACTTCGGTGAAGGTTCCCTTGTCGTTTTTTATAAGACGGCTTGGAGTGGAGAGAGGATATTCTCCGGGCTTGACGCGGCTCCCGAGGAAGAGGTCGAGGTCACCGTCTTGATCGTAATCGCAAGCTCGAACACATGAGCGGACATCATCGTGCTTCGGAATATTCTGAGCTCGTGTAAAC
>JBMHCQ010000030.1:0-37856 GCA_049889835.1 Akkermansiaceae bacterium | reverse complement strand
GTTTGCGACGAGCGACTTTGTTTTCAGCGGTCATGTTTGGTTCTTGGTTGGTGTTTTGTTGGTAAAAACAACTTACCAGAACCACGTGGCCGCTGTCTCGTTGAAGACAGGGCCACTGTCAGGTGAATACTAAAACTCTACGAACAGGTAACGAATATCTTCCGAATCCTTTACCAAGCGGTCTTTGTTTTGCGCGATGGTGTGAACCTTCATCGCAATGAGATGCCCAAGAGTCAGAAACGGCTCTGAACCTTTTTCTTCTTCGGTCGCCTTGATAAAAACTTCGAAGGTTTCTTTCTCCGTCCAGAGGAGATCGACACACGGAACGGAAAAACCCGAATGGCTAAACCGAGTGGAAACCCAAGTCTCTCCATTTTTGACAAACTTTAGCTCATCAAAGATCTTCTAAAGTTGATTCTGATCATCACGACAGACGATCAGGTCTGCGTCTGTCGTCAGCCTCGCAAATCCATGATGATTCACAGCGAGACCCCCACCTACTATCACTCTGATGTCCCGATCTTGAATTGCCCTGAGAAGGCTCTGGATGCTTGCGGGAACCATCATCTCTATAACAACTTCGCCCGCAATCCTTCCGTCACGATCTTCGGGTTCGCCTTGCCCTTCGAGGCTTTCATCACCTGGCCAGTCAGGAAGTTGAGAAGCTTCTCATTTCCGCCTTGGATCTCGGCGACTTTGTCAGGGTTCGCGGCGATCACTTCATCGATCAGGGCATCAATCGCACCGGTATCCGCAGGCTCGAAGCCCATGTCCTTCGCCAGAGCCGCAGCCTCTTTTTCAGGTGCTTCCCAAAGCGCGGCAAAAAGATCCTTTGCCTGGCTATTGGAAACGGTCCCCGCTTCGATCAGGTTCAAAATGTCCGCCAATTTATTGGGAACAATAGGGGAATCGCCGATCTCAAGGGACTTCTCGTTCAGGATACCTAGGAGGTTGTTGATGATCCAGTTGGCGACTTTTTTACCCGGCGTTTTGGCACTCTCTACCGTAGCCTCAAAGTAGTTCGAAAGCGGCACATCCGAGGTGATCACCGAGGCATCATATTCCGTCAGTCCAAGCTCGGACTGATAACGTGCCGATTTTTCGTGGGGCAGTTCCGGCACGAGAGGGCGCACTTTTTCAACGTAATCCGCGGTATCAACCGGAAGGAGATCCGGATCGGGGAAATAGCGATAGTCGTGCGCGTCTTCCTTCCCCCGCATCTCCTGGGTTTCGCCCAGATCATCGTCCCAGCGACGGGTCGATTGCACAAGGGGCTCACCGTTGTCGAGAGCTTCCGCCTGACGCTCGATCTCATAGTGGATCGCCCGACGTACCGCCGAAGTGGAATTCATATTTTTGAGCTCGATCTTGGTGCCCAGAGGATCGGCTTCATTCTTGCGAAGAGAAATATTCACATCACAGCGCAACTGGCCTTTCTCCATATCGGCATCAGAAATATTGCCCGCGATGAGGATTTGCTGGAGCGACTTGAGGTAGGCAAAAGTTTCTTCGGCCGACTCAATATCCGGCTCAGAAACGATCTCCATCAGAGGAGTTCCGGCCCGATTGAAATCAATGAGCGAGTGCTTCGCCTGGTGGGTCGACTTTGCGACATCTTCCTCAAGGTGAATGCGCGTCAGCTCGACGGTTTTGCCCGGGTTCTTGATGCTCTTCTGCGCGTCTTTTGGATAGCAGTGCGCGTATAGAGGAACTCCTCCTCCGAGACAGAGCGGTAGGTCTAGCTGCGTGATCTGGTAATCTTTCGGCATATCGGGATAGAAGTAGTTTTTCCGATCCCAAACGACCGTCGGCGGCGTCTCACAATTGAGAAGCATCCCCGCAAGAATCGTCCGCTCGATGGCGAATTCATTCAGCACCGGCAGCGCGCCCGGCAAGCCAAGACAAGTTGGACAAGTATTCGAGTTCGGCTCATCGCCAAACGAGGTCTGACAACCACAGAACATCTTGGTGTTCGACCTGATCTGGCAATGGACTTCAAGACCGATGGTGACGATGTAATCCGAAAGAGGCACGGGCGTTGTTTAACCCCTGAGAAAGAGAAATCAATGCCACATTCGGCTCTCCCAGGCCTTGAGAACTCTTGGAATCAACCCTGGCCTGGAGCTTCGATCATCAAATCCCGCACCGGTTCACCGCCGATGAGATGCCTCTGAATAATGCGCTCCAGATTCTCCGGGGTCGCCGAATGATACCAGACTGCTTCAGGATAGACGACGGCAACAGGCCCCTTCATACAAACCCTCAGGCAGTCCGCCTTCGTTCGGTGGACCGTTGGCTGCGGATCGCCAAGCCCAAGTTCCTTGAGGCGGGATTTCAAGAACTGCCAGGATTTCATTCCTTCCTCAGCCTGACAGCACTTCGCCTTCTCCGGGGTGGCGCAGAGAAAGATGTGGCGCTCATAAGAGCTGAGATTAAGGGCTGCTGCCGTGTCCACAAGATCTGCCATCTAACTCACCCCTCCTCTCCGAGTTTCCTCGCTCATCTGCCCAAACCCCCGGCAGAAACTCCAGCGATCGACCCGCCTGACTCCCCCCGCTCCTGAACTGATCGCTAAAGCTTGCAAGCCCCTCCTCTCCCACAAACACCGCTTTCGCCAAATTTGCTTCGCAGCAAAGCCTCCCTGAACGGGGAAAAAATTACGGAGAAAGACCACGGGGCGGAGCTAAGCAAATCCTCGCCTTCTTGTCAGGGGATTGTTTCACTGGCCCCATGAAACGTCGTCACGCGCTTTCACTCCTTGCCGCCTCAGCTCTTCCAGCATCTGGGAAAAAACGCGAATCTCCTCCTATCGCCACGAACTCCTACCCTTGGACCACCTTTTATGGCCGGGAAAAGAAGCCCTTCCCCGGACACTCCGATGAGATCATGGGACAGGTTTCCCAAATCGGCTTTCAGGGCTACGAGCCTTGCGTAAGTCGCCCCAGTGAGTTGGCAAAGATGGCTCCTTTTCTCAAGAAATATGGGCTTGAGATGCGCTCGCTTTACACCAACAGCACGCTGCACGAAGCGACCAAGGTCGAGCAAAGTATGAAGCACGTCCTTGAGGTCGCCCGCGCCGGAAAACCGCTTGGGCTTAAAATTATTGTCACTAATCCCTCCCCGATCAAATGGGGAAGCAAGGAGGCCAAGACCGATGCCCAGCTCAAAACACAGGCCGCTGCGCTCGACGAACTCGGCGCGGCACTTGTGAAAGAAGGAGTCACCCTCGCCTATCACAATCACGATATGGAGCTCCACCACGGCGCCCGCGAGTTCCACCACATGCTCACTGGGACTTCACCCGAAGTGGTCAAGTTTTGCCTCGATTCCCACTGGATTTATCGCGGCTGCGGAAATTCGGAAGTCGCCCTCTTCGATGCTGTCGCGCACTACTACGAACGAGTGGTCGAACTTCACCTGCGCCAGTCTCAGGGAGGCGTTTGGCAGGAGACCTTCGCCATGGAGGGCGATATCGATTATCGCCGCCTCTTCGAGTTCCTGAATTCAAAATCAATCCACCCTCACCTCGTCCTCGAACAAGCGGTCGAGGGGCGCTCGCCCAAAACACTGGATGTGCAAACCGCCCACGCTGCCAGCTATCAGGCTCTCTCCAGGCACTGAAATGCCACCTTTCCCTTCTCGAAAGCGGGAAAATCTTCTGAAAAAAACGACTTTCAGCCCTGTAATGTGAAGGTGCATCAGGCACAGTCCTCTCCATCATGAGTGCAGCCACCCCCGCATCTCCCGCCGATAAAAAAGCCACCCGGGCCGGGAATTATTTCATTTCCAATTACCCGCCCTTTTCCTTTTGGTCCCAAGATCAAAACCAGCAGGTGGCCGAAGCTTATAAGCAGGCCCCTCAGGATGGTACCCCGCTCGGGCTCTACCACCACATTCCTTTCTGCCGGCGCCGCTGCCACTTCTGCTACTTCCGCGTTTACACCGATAAGAACGCCGATGAGATCAAACACTACCTCGACTCCACCGTTCGTGAGCTCGAAATGATGGCGCGCAAGCCGCTCATCGAAGGGCGCAAGCCCCAGTTCATTTACTTTGGCGGCGGAACCCCCTCCTACCTTTCGGCGAAGCAACTCGGCGATCTCACCGACCGCATGAAGGCTCTCCTTCCCTGGGATGCAGCCGAAGAAGTGGCCTTCGAGTGCGAACCCGGCACGCTGAACCCCGGGAAACTCGCCGCGATCAAAGACCTTGGCGTCACCCGGCTCAGCCTCGGGATCGAGAACTTCGATGACCACATTCTCGAGATCAACGGTCGCGCACACCGCTCCAAAGAAGTCGGCCGGGCTTACGAGCGCGCGCAGGTGGAAAAATTTGACCAGATCAACATCGACCTCATCGCCGGCATGATCGAGGAGACCGAGGAAAACTGGCAGCGCAATATCGAAAAGACCATCGAACTAGCTCCCGATAGCGTCACCATTTATCAGATGGAGATTCCCTACAACACCACCATCTATAAGGAGATGAAGGATACGGGAAAACTCGTCGCCCCTGTCGCCGACTGGCAGACCAAGCGTCGCTGGGTCAAGGAGGCCTTTGCCGCGCTCGAGTCTGCGGGCTACGCGATCAAATCCGGCTACACCGCGGTCAAGGACCCCGATAAAACCAAATTCATTTACCGCGATTCCCTCTGGGGAGGCGCGGATCTTCTTGGACTCGGCGTGGCCTCCTTCTCGCATGCCGCAGGCGTGCATTACCAAAATCTCACAGAAATCGACGACTACACCAAAGCCATCGAAGCCGGAGAAATGCCCACCAAGCGCAGTTTCCGCACCACCGAGGAACAGCGCATGATTCGCGAGTTCATCCTGCAGATGAAACTCGGGAAAGTGGAGTCGGCATATTTCGATGACAAATTCGGCGTCGACGTCCTCAACCGCTGGGCCCGCGAACTCGACCAGCTTCAGGAAGAGGAACTCTTGAAAGTGGAAAGCGGACAAATCCTCCTCGAGCGCGATGGGCTGCTCTGCGTCGATAACATCCTGCACGACTTCTTCCTCCCCGAGCACCGCACGGACCGGATTGTTTAGAGATGGAATTTTCCCGCGCGATCAAATCAATGCTCACCGCCTCCGGCTTGAAAGGCGTGGACCTGCGGTGGATTTCGGAATTCGAGATCGCGCGGCCATACCAGCAGCTGCTTTCGCACGATCGTGATATGACCTCAACGCTGGCAGAATTCCACGGCGGGGAGGTTCAGCTCCAAGTTCTTCAGGAATATGAGGTGGCCGATCTCTACATGCGCGAGGTCATCCTCTCGGTGGGCGAAAAGCCGGTGGAATACGGCCTGATCGAGATTCATCTTCAAAACTTCCCCGACGACCTCCGCAAACGCATCACCGAGAAGGGCGAACCCCTCGGCAATATCCTCAACACCAGTGGGCTTCCCTACAAAAGCACACCCGAATCCTTCCTCTCAATCAAGAGCGACGACTTTTCACCCGATTTTTTCCCCCCAACAGGTGGCGAATCTCTCTTTGGGCGTTATAATCAGCTCACCAACGCGGATGACCGCGTCCTCGCCCGCATTCTCGAAATTCTACCCCGCGAACAATCATGATCTCCCACCTTTCCTACGATTGCGATGTCCTTATCATCGGCGCCGGACCCGCCGGAACATCCGCTGCCACCATCCTGGCTGAGGAGAAGGGCAAAAAAGTCATCGTCCTCGAAAAAGAGCACTTCCCCCGCTACCACGTCGGTGAGTCCCTCATCCCGCATTGTTACGACACCATCAAACGGCTCGGCATGGTCGAGAAGCTCAACGAGCATGGTTTCCAAAGCAAGCGCAGCGTGCAATTCGTCAACCCCGATGGCGAACTCTCCGCACCATTTTACTTTGAAAAACACTCCGACCATCCGCGCAATCGCACTTGGCAGGTCGACCGTGAAACCTTCGATCACATGCTCATGAAACGCGCCCGCGAGGCTGGCGCCGAGGTCCGCGAAGGGGTCAAAGTGATCGGCTTCCTCGAGGAAGAAGGTTTCATTGTGGGAGTAAAGGCAGAGAAGGACGATGGGACCCGCTTCGAACTCCGCGCTCCGATCACAATGGACGCCTCCGGGCGCGATGGCCTTTTCCAACGAAAGAAAAAATGGCGCAAGCGCGACCCCAAGCTCAATAAAATTGCCATCTGGACCAATTACAAAGGAGCCAAACGCGACCCCGGGATCGACGAAGGAGCCACCACCGTCGCCTACGTCGAGGGGAAGGGATGGTTTTGGAACATCCCTCTCAAGGACGACATCGTCAGCACCGGAATCGTGGCTGAACGCGATTACCTCTACCGTGACGGTCGCGACCTCAAGGAAATCTACGATCGCGAGATCAAAAATAACAAGTGGGTCGAAGACCACCTTTCCGAGGGCGAACAGATCGGACCTTACTGGGTCGCGGGAGAATATTCCTATCGCGCCGAGCACTGCGCGACTGACGGCCTAGTCCTCATCGGAGACGCCTTCGCCTTCCTGGACCCCGTCTTTTCCAGCGGCGTCTACCTCGCCCTCACCAGCGGGTCCATGGCAGCAGATGCCGTGGCAGATGCCCTCGATCAAAGAGACACCTCCGCCCCGCAATTCCTCCCCTACGGCCAACGCCTCTGTGCCGGGATCGAATGGATGCGTAAACTCGTTTACGCCTTCTACGATCAGGACTTCAGCTTTAAGGATGTCGTCATGAAATACGGCGAAATCCACCAAGATCTCACCGACTGCCTCATTGGCGATCTCATGGACAAGGACTACACCGAACTCTTCGACCGCGTCGGGGAGTTCGCCGAACTCCCTGAAAATCTCCCCCACGGGAAAACGATTCCTGAGAAAGAGGCGGCTTCGGTTGGGTGAGCCAACAGACACGCCCCTTGGGGGCTTTCCCACCACCTAGACTCACACCCTAGAATCGTTTCAGGTTCCTCCGCCAGGTTCCTCCATCCTTGACAGCCCCGTACCCTTGCGGCACCTCCCTTGGCAGTTATGAATAGCAAACTCACTGTCCGTGATCTCGATGTTGCCGGTAAGGAAGTCCTCGTCCGTGTCGACTTCAATGTCCCCAAGAACGACGCCCTTGAAATCACCGATGACACCCGTATCCGCGCAGCCCTCCCGACCATTGAGCTTTTGAAAAACGCCGGAGCCAGGATCGTCCTCTGCTCCCATATGGGTCGACCCAGCGAGGAGAAGGAAGTGAAGTATTCCCTCGCTCCTGCCGCCGCTCATCTCGGCTCTCTTCTGGGATGCGAAGTGGGCTTTGCTGCCGACTGCATCGGAGAGGACACCGCTTCCGCTCGCGCTACGCTGAGTGATGGCGATATTCTCCTGCTCGAAAACACCCGCTACTACAGCGAGGAAAAAGGGAATGACGACGACTTTGCAAAAGCGCTCGCCGGCAATGCCGAACTCTTCGTCAATGACGCCTTTGGCACCGCGCACCGCGCCCACGCTTCCACTGAGGGAGTGACGCACCACGTTTCCCAATCCGCGATGGGCCTCCTCATCGAGCGTGAACTCGAGTATCTTCAGGTGAAGCTTGAAAATGCCGAGCGCCCCTTCGTCGTCATCATGGGTGGTGCTAAGGTGAGCGATAAGATCGAGGTCATTTCCTCTCTTCTCGACAAGGCCGACACCATCCTCATCGGCGGCGCGATGGCTTACACATTCCGTAAGGCGCAGGGCTACGAAATCGGCATGAGCCTGGTCGAAGACGACAAGCAGGAGCTCGCGCTTGAGATTCTCGAAACCGCCAAGGCCAAGGGCGTCAATTTCGTCCTTCCTGCCGACACTCGCATCACGAAAGAATTCAAAGAAGGCGCTGAAACCTGGAACACCGAGGTTTATGGCAAAGGCGGCGCGATTCCAGCCGACAAGGAAGGCATCGACATCGGAGACGTCGCAATCGAGGAATTCAAAACCATCATCACCGGAGCCAAGACCATCCTCTGGAATGGCCCGATGGGTGTCTTCGAAAAAGACTGCTTCGCCAAAGGAACCGACGCCATCGCCAAGGCCATCGCCGACAGCGGAGCTCTCAGCATCGTGGGCGGAGGAGATTCCGTCACCGCTGCCGTGAAGTTCGGGGTCGCCGAAAAAGTCTCCTTCATCTCCACCGGAGGCGGCGCTTCCCTCGAACTCCTCGAAGGCAAAGAGCTCCCCGGCGTTGCCGCATTGAGCAACAAATAAGCCACACAAGCTCCTGCTTTTCAAAAACCCGACTTGCCTGCCAAGTCGGGTTTTTCTGCGCTCGGGAAATCTTCAAAATCCTGCGAATAAAACCTGAGAGAGAGCCGTCACATCTCCCAGTATGAGATCATTCGTCATTGTCATTGCGGGAATCTGCGCACTCATTCTCGATCATACCTTCCGGAATCGTGAGCATACGCCTGCTCCAAAAGTCACCGAAATATCATTCCGCGAAGAAGAGTCCTTCGGCGAACTCGTCTCCGACAGTCCCGTCAGCGATTTAAGCGCGTTTGATGATTCATGGGTCAGATTCAGAGCCCATCAAGAATTTGGGAGCCCCCTCTCAGATTCTCCTCTCAGGGAGCTTTCAAAAAAATAAGGAGTTATGCCTCTCCTCCCGGGCTCCATTCCCTCCAAGATGAGGCCCGTCTTGGTCTGATCGATCTTTTTTTACCCCGCTGAAGTATCACCGCACCCGATGCTCTTTCCAAGGGCCCCTTGGCCTCTATAGCGATACCTTAACCCGCAAAAACCGGGTTACGGGAGAGGCCGGAATTCCCACCGAAGCCGTTCCTTCGGAAAAGATAATCTCCGCCTCGAGCGCGCTCCAGTTCTCAAGGTCCGTACTGGCTTCAATCTGGTAGTCCGTCTCGGGGAGCCCCTGCCAACTGAGGACTCCTTCATCAATGGTAAGGCCCCGAACGGCTTCCTCGATGGTGGGCACGAGTTCCAGATCGAGATAAACCGGTCGGTGGTCGGAGGCGCCGAGAAGACTCGCACCGGGGGAATTGCCGGTCGGCCAAAACACCGCCCCATCCTCGATATGGAAACCCGCCTTTGAAGGAAGGACGTAGTCGACTCTCAAATTGAAGGTCGCAGTATGAGTTTTGGAAGCTGCGTTGGCGGTTCCGGTCCGTTCAGGCGTGAAGGAGGCATCGATGCGGGGATGGTCGAGCCATTGATGAATGGCCCTTTGGAAAGAATCGCCCCGAACAGGGTCGGCATTCTGATCTCCAAGGAGAACGAAGCGCGCAGTTTCGGGAAGGCTCGCAGGGTGGCCCAGATCATCGATGAGGTAGCTGGCATTTTCCGGCGTGAGGTAGTCGGCCCACAGGCGAATTTCATCGTGATTCCGACGACCATTCCGATCCTCCGGCCCATCGAAAACAGGAGGGGTGGGATGGCTGCAAAGAAGATGAATCCGCTGGCCATTCACCGCGACCGGGACATCCCAATGCGACTTGGAAGACAAGCGCAGTGCCGCCTTTTCTTCATCAGTGTAAAACGTGGCAGGAATAAGATTACCCGGCATATCCTGCCACTTAAAAAGCTGGAATGTGCGAATCGCTTCGGTATCGATGGGGAATTTTGAAAGGATCGCCATTCCGTATTTCCCCTCGAACTCACCGAAGCCAAAAGCATCACCACCGTAGCTGACATCACCGGAGGTGGAATCAACGGTGCCACTGTTATCAAGATCGAAGCCGGAATGAATCCCGGTGTTCGAGGGCGCGGTATAACGGTAAGGATAGTTCTGAGGACTCTGCCCTCCCTGAGAAACGGAAAGATAGTGATTGTTGAAACGGGTAAGCGCGGCTGAGCCGGCATCGTAGTCGAACTCATTGAGCAAGATGATGTCGGGCTTGATCATCTGAATGACCTGGGCGACACGGCGTGCCTGGTTGAAAGTCGCGCCTCGAAGTTGGGCCGAAAGCTCGCCTCTCGTCGACAATGCCAGCGAAGTGTTGTAAGTGGCGACACGAATTTGCCGGCCAGCCCAGAGGTCCGTCATGAGAAGCAGAGAAATTAAAAAGTGGCGCACCTCTGGGAAGCTACGCTTTTTTTTTCGTAAGACCAATGCATGTTTGTGCCATGTCGCCGATGACTCCATCGCAAGCTGAGGAATTCATGCTGCGTTCTGCGAGCCTGCTTGAGACCGAAACCGTGACTCTGCGGGATTCTCTCGGGCGCATTCTGCGTGAAGCACTAGTGGCGGATCGCCCCTTTCCTCCCTTCGACCGGGTCACCATGGATGGCATCGCCTGCAAGTTTGATGGCCGTCAAGAATATGTCCTACACGGCCTCCACGCCGCAGGCTCTCCTCTTCCCGAGGCCCTTCCCGAAGGCTCCTGTTGGCAGATCATGACCGGAGCGGCACTCCCTCCGGATTGCGATACCGTAGTGCCCTACGAGGAGGCCGAAATCAACGACACTCAGGCCCGCCTGACCAGTGATGCCAAACCCGGAATCTTCATCCATCGCAAAGGGAGCGATGCGCAGCCTGGCGATGTGCTAGTGGAGAGTGGCACGCGGATCCGCCCCGCGCATCTTGGCCTGGCAGCGTCGATCGGAGCGGTGGCAATGGCGGTAGCACGACAACCCCGCATCACAATCCTCACCACCGGAGATGAGCTCGTCTTACCGGAGGATCAACCCCAAGCTCATCAACTCCGTCAATCCAATGGGCTCACGCTCAAGGCTGCGATCCATGAATGGGGCCCCGCAAAGATTTCCCTGCTCCACCTAGCCGATGACTTGGAGGCGACGACCACCGGACTTCAGCGGGCGATGGAGAGCAGCGATCTCGTCATCGTGTCCGGAGGGATTTCGAAAGGCCGCAAAGATTTCGTTTTGCCTGCCATGCAGTCTCTCGTTGGTGATCCCCTTTTTCATGGAGTGCTGCAGCGCCCCGGGAAGCCACTCGCCTTCTGGCCGGGGGTCGCCGCCCTCCCGGGCAATCCAAATTCCACGCTCACAACCTTTCATCGCTACCTCGTTCCCCTCCTCAACACGATGAGCGGAACGCCTCAAAAACACACTGCCATGCTCCCTTTCGAAACGGAGATTACCCGGCATCCCCGCCTTACCGTTTTCATCCCCTGTGTGATTTCTAGAGAAGGAAAGCTCCGCTCGTTGATACCACAAAATTCGGGCGACTTTGTCACCCCGCTTCCGGCAACCGGATTTGCGGAAGTCCCTCCGGGAACAAATCTGGCGAGCGAAGGACGCTATCGCGCTTACTAATCACTCCGGCTCGGGAACAGGCCGGGCGGTATCATAGTTTTTCGAGGACTCGGCCCACCATCTCGGAGAGGAATCCCAAAGCGGTGTGGTCGCGAGACCACTCTGCCACTTGCCCATACGGGTGAAGAGATCGAGGAAGACGTCCTTTTCCGAAATAGAGAGATCAGTCGCTTCACCGGGATCATCCGCCGGGCGGAAAAGCTGGGCCGGACGATGGGTGAAGGTAATGAGCTTGTGCTCCCCAAAAAGCAGCGCGCTTTGGCCCTGCAAACGCCAATGCAAAAGACGTGGCGGATTCTCCCGCTTCCCCTGAAGAGCAGGAAGGAGGTTAATGCCATCGAAAGGGGCAGTCTTGAGCCGATTTTTCCGGTCCTCATAGCCGGGGGCTTTACGAAGAGCCAAAGGCTTCTTCCCTGCAGCGGCCATGAATGTGGGGAGAAGATCGAGAGCCGACACTGGTTTCCCGAAGGTTTTATCCGAAGGGATCGTTCCGGGCCACGAGAAAATAAAGGGAACCCGCACACCCCCTTCTGCAAGAGTGCCCTTGCGGCCGGAAAGAGGACCGTTCCATGACGCGTTATTGGTCGCTCCGCCGTTATCAGAAAAGAAGACGATGAGCGTATCTTCCAGCTGCCCCGATTCGGAGAGTTTCTTGACCAGGCGCCCCACCCCGCGGTCGAGCGCATACATCATTGCGGCATAAATACGCCGCTTCTTGTTCTGAATATTCGGAAACCGTGCGAGATCTTCCTCAGTCGCTTCCATCGGAGTGTGAGGCGCATTGTAAGAGGCGAAGAGGAACCAAGCCTGCTCTTTTTTATCATCGATAAACTTCACGCACTCATCGGTGAAAAAATCCGTGATGTAAGAGTTTGAAAACTCCGTGAGCGGAGTACCATTCCCCTCGAGTTTATGTTTTTCCGGTTTGAGGAAGAAGGTGTGCGAACCACTGAGCATTCCCACAAAATGATCGAACCCACGCACATTTGGATGAAAGGGTGCCGACATTCCCTGATGCCATTTTCCAATCAGCCCGGTAGCGTAGCCAGCCGATTTCAAATGATCGGCCAAAGTGTGCTCGGTCACCGGCAAGCCCTGCAATTCGGGACGCGTGGGATAGGCATTGGGCCCCTTATTCAGATTCCCTTCATATCCAAAGCGCCGCGGATCACGGCCCGTCAAAATCCCGGCCCGCGAGGGAGAACAAACCGAAGAGGGAACATAACCCTGGGTGCAAAGAACCCCACTCTTGGCAAGGGCATCGAGATGGGGCGTTTGCAAAACCTTTGAGCCCATACAGCCCAAATCACCATAGCCCATATCATCGGCCAGAATCATGAGGATGTTCGGCTTCCGGGCCACGGCTGCAGAGGCCCACACGAGAGTTAGGAGGAACAGGCCAAAGAATTTCATTTCTTCGGCTTCAGTTCACGAACTTCCAGCTTACGATACCAAACTGGGTCGCTGTGGTCCTGCAACATGAGCCGCCCCTTGGGATTCTCAGCGAAGCCCTTGCGGTTTTTGAACTTGGACTTGGCAATAAGCTCCTTCCACTGATCAGATCCCACCGTGATCTCAATGACTTTTTGGCCATTGAGGAAATGCTGGAAATGCCCTCCACGAGCCACGATCCGTGAGGTGTTCCATTCACCAACCACCTTGAGCTTTTTCTTCTCCGAGTCGGCCGCGAGAATGTCATAGAGTGACGCACTTTGTCGATTCGGCCCCACTTTGCCATCGGGATGCTTGTCATCATCCAAAACCTGGAACTCCGGCCCAAGGAGCCCCCCCTTCTCGTAGCGGGTCACACGATACTTCACGCCGCTGTTTCCCTTCTCGGAGATCTTCCACTGAAAGCGAAACTCAAAGTCGCCATATTCTTTCTCAGAAAAAAGACTGCCTCCCTTGTCCTTGCGATAGAGCACTCCGTCTTCGGCGACCCATCCCCCTTCCTCAACCGCCTTCCCCGAGCCATTGGTCCAGCCCTTGAGGCTTTCTCCATCAAAAAGGGACACCCACTCGCCAGCTTGTGCGGCGAAACTCAATGAAAACGAAACTACCAGTGTGCGAATCATCTCCTCACTACGCGCTCAGCGGGGTTCTTCTTATCGGGAATGATACTTAAAAAACTCCGCAGCCCTCCGACAATCGGCTTCCAGATCTTCGGAAGGAGTCGCCTCCACCGAAATCCCACCCGCATAACCAATCTCTGACAGGACTTCGAAAAAACGATCCACCCGCGGCATCTCCGCGTCCAGAGTTGGGAAACAACGCCCGTTGGGATTGGCGATCTGAACCGCGCAGATCAGATCCGCCGCATCCTTCATTGCCTCCACCGACTCATTCTCCATCTCGAAGTGGTAAAAATCCGCCGCCAATCCGATCTCCGCTCGATCCACCTCGCGCGCCAGCGAATGGGCCTGCGCAAAGGTGTTCAGAAAATTGGTTTCCGTGTGATTGACATGCTCAAGCGCCACGCTAATAGCGGATCCCTTGCCCCGGATCACCTCTGCCGCCAGCCGCAGGAATTCGACCATCTGCACCCTCGCTTCGTCGGCGGAGAATCCCTCTGGAATCGATCGTGAGCCCGGGCTCCCCAGCACGATGGCCCGAGCCCCCAACCGCGCCGCGCGGGAAAACGCACCCTCCAAAAAACTGCGCTGTGCAGCCGCATCCGTCTCGGAACCCACAACCTTTAAAGCCGGTGGGAGGAACCAGTTCATCGATTGCACCCGGATCTTCCCGCTCTCAATCCGCTGCGCTGCCGCTTCGAAATCCTCTTCCGACATCGCAGCCACCTTGGCCAGACCCGGCTCAATAAAATCCAGCCCACTTCCCACAATCTTCTCCGCATTGATCAAGGGCTCACTCGTCGCAAAATCAGAAACTCCAAACATGCCTTAAGGCTAGCGCAGTCCACCCTCCTAAAAAAGCCTCTCATCATTTAATCCCTTCTGTGCTTCACTGGCGCATGCGTCTCTTCCTCCTCCTCGCGCTCACCAGCTTCGCCCAGGCCGAGCTCACCCTCGCCACCTTCAATATCCGCTATGCCGGTGGAGATCGGGGGAAAAACTCCTGGGAGAATCGACGTGCCTTGGTCTCCGAAACCATCACCAAAATTGATCCGGACATCCTCGGACTTCAGGAAGCCCTCCACCGACAGATTGCCTTCCTCGAAAAAAAACTTCCCGCCTACGCTTGGGTTGGAGTCGGACGTGATGATGGCAAGAAAGCTGGGGAATTTTCCCCTCTCTTCTATCGCGAGGAAAAATTCAAACTCCTCGATCAAGGCACCTTCTGGCTTTCTAAAACCCCGCAGGTCCCCGGTTCCAAGAGTTGGGACACCGTCTGCACCCGCGTCTGTACCTGGGCACGCCTGAAACAAAAGTCCGACGGGAAAATCGTCACCGCCTTCAACACCCACTGGGACCATCGGGGCCAAAAAGCACGCGAAGAGTCTGCAAAACTCATTCTTCCGTATTTAGAAAAACCAGACCTCGGTCAAATCGTCGTCATGGGAGACTTCAATGCCACCGAAACCAACCCGGCCCTCAAAACCCTCACCGGAGCCGGCCTCACCAATTCTTTTCTCTCCCTCCACGCTGCCCATAAAAACCGCAACACCTTTCACCCCTGGAATGGCAAAACCGCAGGAACAGGCACCATCGATCACATCTTGCTCGGTGGAACACCCGTCATCAAGAAATCGTGGATCGATCACCACAGCCGCAAGGGACAGTGGCCCTCGGATCACTACCCGGTGGTCACGGTGATGGAGTGAATTTCACCGGAAAAAGCGATCCGTCGGCCAACCCGTTCAGCCCCTTACTCCCGATAAAGCGTCAACGAAACCGCCATCGGCGCCGGGCCCAAATCAGTCGCGCGACCGTTGGCCGGGCCTTTTCCAACCCGTTGGCCGGAAGCGATGAGACGGAAGTCGGTACACTCTCCGGTCGATTCATCGAAGCGGACAATGCCAAAAAACTCAGGTGAGAACAAACGGCCCTGCTCTTCCAAAACGGCACTTCCACTCAGTTGATAAACGCTTTGATGATGACGTTTTCCAATAAACTGGGTGTAGAGTTTTCCTTTCTTCAGAGCGCCGCGTTTCCAGTCGCCCATCTGACCACGCACTGCATCCTTGAGGCGCAAGCGGGCAAGCTTTTCAAAAAGGGCATCGGGCAGCGCGACCTTTTCACGACTCGTCGTGCGGAAGGCCTGAGCTTCTTCAGGAGTGAAGTCATACCAGCCCAGATTATAAGGATTCGGGAAGCGTGCATCGCCGGGGCGCTTCACCTCACCCCGCGGGAGGTCACGATAAGCTACTTCTAATTTGATCCCTCCCTTCTGCAGGGTATCACCGCCGTAGATCGCGAGTTTGTTGGTGGGAACGGGTTGAGGATTCCGTGATTTTCCCCGGGTAATATCCTGCCATTTTTTTAGTCCACTGCTGAGGGTGTCTTTCGCAAGCTTCCGACTCTGCCGGGCAAACTTCCCTGAAAGATAGGTCCCATCCGGCATCATGCAGTAGAGGCCTTGATGGGTGGAAGTTTGCGGCGGGAAGGTTCCCTGCGGAGCATTGGCGGCGTAGGTTTTGAAAAGCTTCGTCGCAGCCGGGTTCGGTGGATTTTTAAGCCACGCCGGAGGATGGAGGAAAAAGGTTTCTTCGATCACGCAAACGTATTGCGAGGCGATCTTTTGAATGTGTAAATCTGACCAGATTTCACGACGTCCGATGACGCCGTTGTTTCATGTTTCGCCACAAGGATGGCCGTTCATCGCCCAGAGCAGAATGGGACGCCCGAGTTCCTGCGCTTCTTCCGCGGCCTCGGAAAGGCTGCGGTGCCAGCGCACCCCTCTCCAGCCAAGCTCTTCCACCGAAGGCCGAATGAAGCCGGTCCAGTGGTCGAGATTCCCGGAATTGATCTCCGGAGCGGTCCAATGCGGGAGTTGCTCGCCGGGTTTTATGACACCCCGGGGTTTCCACCCGGCATCCAAGGTGAGGCAAAAACAGTCAAGATTCCCGTGGTGATTGTTCGAGGAATTAAAACGGATTTCCAGACGATGGTTTCCGGCGGCGAGTTGCTGCACCCCTCCACGAACCCAGGAGACAAAGCGAAGATCAGGCTTGTTATCGCTGGCGATGTTGATCGATTCATGGCTCTGATTTTTAAAATCGGCGGCGGTCCAGGCACCTTGGTCGATCCTGAATTCAAGCTGAGAGGCCACCGGGTTGGCACGCAGCCAAAGGGTGTAGTCACCAGCCTCGGAAATATTGAGATCGTATGAAGCGGTGCCTGGTCGACTCCCCCAATGAGCGAGAAAATCCCCGCCCGAAAGCTGGTCTTTCTTTACATTGGAATACCAGCCGTTGGTTTGAATGGATTGCACCGAAGCCGATTCAGCCTCGACCCATAATGACGAAGGGGCGCCGAGCACCAGCGAAACAAGCGCGCTGGGAATAAGCAAAAATTTCATGCTGCTAACCTACCAAAACGGCCTGCGCGATCACGTCTTCATTTTTATGCTTACCACGCATCTTCTTCCGATAGACGTGGCCTTTGTCCCAGATGAGGCCTTTCGATTTTTCCACCTCGGTGAAGCCCCCCGCAAGCTTGGCTGATTCCTCCCATCCCTTGCGACTTGAAAGCCCCGCCTTGGGCCAGGTCTGGCCGTAGAGCACATGGTCGAAGTCTTCCTTTTCATGCACCTGACCATCGTGAATATGAACGGTCGGAAAATAGAGCTGCGCGTTCTCTGCCAAACGTGAAGGGAAGGAAAACGCCATCGGGTGAATCTTTTGGTTTCCCTTTTTCAACTGGAAAACCGCGAAGCCATAATCGGCATACTGCGGGAGCTTGTCCCAGGTTCCCTCGGGGAGCCGAAACCTAGCATCGAGGCGCTTGAAGTCTTTGATCGCGGGAACGAAGGACGCCACAAAAGACCCTACATTTACGACTTCAAGAGAACCCTGAGCCGCGTCGACGACCGGAAGGAACCGGAACTTCGGGCGAGGCCTTGGAAACCCTTTGTTCAAGTCCTTAAATAATTCGTCATACTCCTCGAGGTTAATGAAATCGACCGCCTTCTCCCCCGCAGGTTGGATCACCGGAAGAGGCAAAATCATCGCCACTTCTTCCGGCGCATCAAGGCGCATTTGATACACGATTGCCTGACGATCCCTGGTGAGAAAACGACTGAAGATTTTGGTCTCAGTGACCGCCTTCACTTTCCCTGAAAAACAACACATGCCGCCAAGCTAAGCTTTCCTCGATGGGATGAAAAGAAGGATTCTTACCAGCTCATTCTCCTTCTCATGAAAAGGAGATCGACCTCTGGTCTTTCGTTTCTCACTCTCATTCCTCATGAACTTCCTTCTCTTGTCCTTGCTCACCTTTACCCTTGCCACCGCTCAGGAATGGAAACCGCTGTGGCCCGGAGAAGCTCCCGGTGCTCCGCGTCCACCGGAAGGGACGGAAGAAACAGGTAAAGGCTTGCGCCATCGCAATATTGAAGTTCCGCAATACATGCTCTACCAGCCGGAGAAGCAAAGTGGCCAGTGCATCGTCGTCCTCCCTGGTGGTGGATACGGCATTGTCTCGGGGGAAAACGAAGGCACCGATGTCGCTGCCTGGGGCCTTGCTCAAGACATCACCATTGTGGTTGTGAAATACCGCGTCGGAAAAAAAGAACTCGGTTATCAATTCCCCGTTCCTCTTCTCGATGCCCGCCGCGCGATCCGCACCGCGCGGGCACACGCTGCGGAATGGAAGATTGATCCCAAGAAAATCGGCATCATGGGGTTCTCAGCCGGAGGCCACCTCGCCTCGATGTGTGCCACGATGTTCGATGAGAAATTCGAGACCGAAACCAAAGACGAAATCGACGCACTAAGCTGTCGCCCTGATTTCCAGATTCTCGGCTATCCGGTCATCGCGATGGGAACCGACCACGGCCATCGTGGTTCACAGAACAATCTTCTCGGCACCGAGGTCTCGCCGGAAAAAGCCAATCGCTTCAATACCGCAAAGCGCCTCACCAAGAATTGCTGTCCTCTCTTCTTCGTTCACTCTTCAGACGACCGTGTTGTGCCTCTGCGAAACGTCACCGACTACATCGCCCGCTGCGCAGAACTCGGCATCCCGGTCAGCGGTGGAGTGTATCCCGACGGGGGGCACGGCTACGGAATCAAAGGCCGTGGCACTACTGTAGGCTGGTCGAACCATCTCGCCACTTGGCTAAAGATGATGCGCTAAGTGGTCTTTTCCAGTTGTTCTCACCCCCCGATTTGCGAGGCTTGGGAGATGCGGGTTCCCCTGTGCCTCACGTTCCTCCTTTTCTCTTTTGAGTCCCTCTTCGCGCACGATGGCCCCACGCCGATGGTGCACTACAGCTTCGACCAGCGATTCCTCCGTGATGGCACGCTCATCGCACAGCAGGGCCCCGATCTCGCGCTTCAGAAGACCAACACGATCGTAACAAAGCACGGCCTCGGATTCCCGGGCACCGGCCTTATTCCCCGCGCTACCGCACAAGTTCTTCCCAAGGAAACGTTTACCATTTCCACTTGGTGTAGTTTGGAAGAAGGCACCCGCTACGGAGGAATCATCGGCTGTTATGAGGACAACGGGAACTACGAAAAGGGATGGCTCCTTGGGTATGACGACTCCAGGTTTGTCGTCACTCTGTCTACCGAAGCCACCAACGACGGAAACGGAAAAAACGTTTTCCTTGCTGCCTCTGAGCCCTTCCAGCCCAACACCTACTACCATCTCGCCGCCACTTACGATGGCGCGGAGCTCACGCTTTATCTCAACGGCAAAAAAAGCGCGTCCTCAAAAGTTCCCGGTGGCGCGATCGTGATGCCGGATCATCGGCGCCTCAGTGTCGCCGGTTACCTCGACAAAGACGAATCCCATGCCATGAAGGGCGAGCTCATCTCGGCCGCGATCTACGAAGACGTCGCCACCGCCGAATGGGTTGCGAAGGAGTTCGCACACCATGCAAGCCTCATCACAACCGAGCCCGCCGATCTTCGAAAACACCAGCCCCTCACCGTTGTCATTTCCCCTTACCTCCAATTCACCACGACTGATGCGATCACCGTGATGTGGGAAACTTCCAAACGCGGAACAGGTCGGGTGTTTTATGGCGAGACCGCCGAGTGCACGCAGCAGGTCGACTTAACTACCGAGGGCCCCATCCACGAGCTCCGCATCACCGGGCTCAAGCCGGGAACGCAGTATTTCTATCGCACGGAAACCCAAGCAGAAGGAACCGACGGCCCTCAGGAAGTCGCAAGCGCAGTGCGCACCTTCCAGACCGATGGAGGGCCGGAAATTCCCTACGCCTTCGCCATCATCAGTGACACTCAGGGAAATCCCTCGGTTTCCGGCAAGCTTGCGCAAATGGCGTGGAGTCATCGCCCCAACTTCCTGCTCCATCCGGGAGACCTCGTGAGCACCGGCCGTCGGAAAAAGGAATGGGTCGGGCAATTTTTTTCCAGCATGGAGCCACTGGTTTCCCGCGTTGCCTTCTTCCCCGTCCTGGGAAATCACGAGCAGAACGCTGCAAATTACTACAACTACGTATCCCTTCCCGATCCCGAATATTTTTACACCTTCCAGCACGGAAACGCGCAGTTCTTCATGATCGACACCAACAAAAAATGTGACCCGCGAAGCGAACAATATTTGTGGCTCGAGAAACAACTCCAAGCCTCCCAGGCGACCTGGAAGATCGTCTGTCACCACCACCCGGGCTACACCTCGGATGAGAACGACTACGGTGACCTTTGGAAAACCAACAAGAGCACCCGTGGCGATCTCAATGCCCGCCACCTCGGTCATCTCGCCCACCGGTACGGTGTCGACATCATCTGGAACGGCCACATCCATTCCTACGAACGCACCTGGCCTTTGAATCAGGGGAAAGCCGTCGAAAAAAACGGCACCATTCACCTCATCACCGGGGGCGGCGGTGGACATCTTGAAACCCCGGGCCCCTTTCGCACTCCCTTCGGACAAGTGGTGCAGCGAGGTCACCATTACGCGATGGTTTGGATCAATGGCCGCCATTTCGAATACAAGGCCTACGATCTCGAAGGCCGTCTTTTTGATCAGTTCACGCTCAGGAAGTAGGTGAGGCTCTCTTTTTGAAAGACTCCCCCTCGGGGACCAGCCAGATCAGCAATACAGTCCCCAACAGTCCGGCGATGGCGAATCCCAGAATCCACAAAGCCCGCGACTCTCCCGGCACTGGCATCCCGAGCGCAAGCCATTCGTCATAAGCTGTCATGACGCCCAGAGGTTTGGCAGCCAGGGCGAAGACGATGCCTAGAATCGCGAGCCAGCAGCCTGCCAAGCCAAGCTTGCGATCTCCCAGTCCCACCAAGATCAACACCAAAATTAATCCCGTCACAAACCATACAATTGTGCTACCAAGATCAAGACCATGTCCGGACGAATTGATCCAACAATAGATTAAGTTGCATGTGAAAAGGAGGAAGACTCCCAAGTAACCAAGATAACCTATGAATTTCATCGTTCTATCGTAAAGCGTTTCGACCCCTCATGATTGTCCCTCCCGATAAGCCTTTTTCAGAACAGAATGGGGGCGATCACGGTCGCCAATGAAACCCAAATAGTTTAGGGACAGACTCCGATGACCTATCGATTCTTCGGGCCCATCTATGCAGCGTGCGAACGCCTCGTTTTTGGCGAAGCCTTACAGCTGTGCCGGGTCGCGTTTCTTGGTCAAATGAAAGGCCAAGTTTTAAGTATTGGAGAAGGTGACGGGCGATTCTCCGAAGCCCTCCTCGCTCAGAATCCCAGCCTCGAGTTACAGATCATCGAGCCGGACGAAACCATGCGTGCCTTAATTCGGAGACGAACTCCCCGCGCCCGATTCACTTCAATGGAGGAAGCACCGGCCTGTGATGTGATTGTCCTCATCTTCGTGCTCGATCTCTTTACCCGGAGGGAAGCCGAGGCCCTTCTGAAGTCCCTCCCCGCCACCAAAACTCTCATCGTCGGAGATTTTTTTCCCGAAGAAGTCTCAGGAACACTCAAGCGTCCGTTAGCCAGAGCACTTGTTTGGATGATGTATCGCTTCTTCCACCTTTTCACTCAACTCAAGACCCGGCACCTTCCTCCCATTCGGGAAATTCTGGAGTCGCAAGGCTGGATTTGTTGCGAGAAAAAATCCCAATGGAACGGCCTGATTCAAGCCCAGCGATGGGAGTGGGATCGGTGATCTTTCCGGGATTCGGTGATGGCAAGGCCTGATCGAATCAGGTCCTCATCGCGGCCTTCGGAGCAGTCGTTTTCCTCTTAATCTCTCGAATGATGAAAAAGAAAAAGGGCTGATTCCTTTTCGGAACGCCCTTTTGAAACATCTTAAGCGCGGCAAAAATCCCGCGTTTTTGCGGCTCGCGTTCCTTAAAACGGAATGTCGTCTTCGTCTTCGAAGTTGTTGTCAGCGGGCGCTCCGCCTTGAGGAGGGGCTTCCTGCTGGGGAGTTTGTTGCTGCTGCTGAGGGCGGCCTTGCTGGCCACCACCGCCTTGGTTGCCTCCGCCACCCTGTCCACCACCCAGAAACTGCATGACTTCTCCGACGACGCGAAGACGACTGCGCTTTTGCCCGGTGTTCTTATCATCCCAGGTATCGAGCTGCAGGCGGCCCTCGATATAAACAGGGCGTCCCTTGGAGAGATATTGGCCGGAAAGCTCCGCCTGACGTCCCCAGAGGGTGACATCGACGTAGGTCACTTCCTCAATCCGATTCCCATCGTCACCCGTTCGCACGCGGTTACACGCGAGGGCGATGTCCGAAACTGCGGTGCCTTTCGGAGTATAGCGCACTTCCGGGTCTCTGGTGAGATTCCCGATGAGGATCACTTTGTTAACGCTGGCCATGACAAAGGGGAGGCGGGAAAGAGTTTAGTCAACGCGACGATAATGCTGCAGGTGCACATCGCCATTGAGCTTGAGACGCTCGGTGAGCTTATCAATTACGGGAGCTTCGGCTTCAAAAATGTAGTTCACGTAGTGACCTCCATCGATCTTGTTCGAAGGATAGGCGAATTTCTTGCGACCCACCTGCTGGACTTCGTCGAGCTTGGCGCCTTCTTCTTCCATTTCGCGTGCGACGGCGCTGACGAGGTCGTCGACGCTTGTTTCACTGCCCTGAGTCTTAAGGATGATCATTCCCTCGTATTTCCGGTTCATCTACGTGTGGTGGTTTCGGTTTTAATTTAACGTTAAACTGGTTTGCCGACGCTTCCACGCCTGCTGAAACGGCAAGTTGGACAGCATCGGCAGCGGTTGCAAGTGTGTTTTCAAGGAGTTCCCTCTCGGCAACGGCGAAACGGCCCAAAACATGCCCCACAAGTTGCGCTCCGGAAGCTGCTCCAATCCCAAATTTCAGCCGGGAGAATGTCTCGCCAGACAGGTGGGCGAGGAGTGAACGAATACCATTGTGTCCGGCATGGCCCCCTTTCATTCGAAAGCGGAGCGTTCCCAGCGGAAGGGCAACCTCATCGTGCACAACGAGGATTTCCTCGGGTTTCCAGCCGTAAAACCGAGAGAGGGAGCCGAGCGAGCGGCCGCTCTCGTTCATAAAGGTCTGCGGCTTGACGAGCATTACCGGGCCGATCTTGGCCACGGCGGCTTCCCACTTTCCCTCCATTCTAAAGGTCTCTCCGGAGCGCCCGGCAACGAGGTCCAGCACGCGGAACCCGGCGTTGTGGCGGGTGTCGTGATACTTTTCCCCGGGATTTCCGAGTCCGACAATAGCTTTGAGCTGAGACATTTTTTTTCAGAAGGGTGAAGCGGGGAAAAATTCGGACAATAAAAAACGCCCGGCACAATGGTGCGGCGGGCGTTTTAAAAAAATCGAGCCGTGCCGTGATCTACTCGGCTTCCGCTTCTGGGGAAGCCTCTTCGCCCTCGGCAGCGTCATTGCCTTCATCCTCAGCGCCACCAGACTTGGTCGCACGGGACTCGTTCACGATGGCGACGAGAACGTCATCGGAAAGAATAGCGGAGACACCCTCGGGAAGTTCGAGGTCGCCCACGGAGAGAGATTGACCAACCTCGATGTTCTCGACATTTGCATCGAGGGTCTCAGGGAGGTCCTTCGGAGAACAGGTGATCTCGAGGCTGTGAATCATTTGCTCGAGAATTCCGCCGGCTTTCACGCCGACAGGCTCGCCGTGAAGAATGACCGGGAGGTTCGCGTTGATGATGGTGTCATCGCTGACCGCGAGGAAATCGGCATGAAGAAGCTGGCCGGTAAGAGGGTCTTTCTGGGTGTCCTGAATGAAGGCGGACTGCTTCCCTGCGCCATCGATCTCGAGGTCCACAATGATGTTCGCAGAAGCACTGGCGGCAAGCATGTCGGTGAGAGTCTTGGTGTTTACCTTGATGTTGGCATTTTCCGACTTTCCTCCATAAACGACGGAAGGAATGTAACCTTCACGGCGCATTTGCTTGAGCACGCCGGAACCGGTGCGTTGACGGGTTTCTGCTTTTAGAGTCTGGGTCTTGGCCATGGTCTGGAAAAATTTGAAGAGAGATTGCGAAGAACTCGCGGAGCGGGTGCTTAAACCGCTTGATAGGGCCTAGTCAACCCCCGTTTTTTTAGAAAAGTGACTCAGCAAGGAGAAGAATCTCGGATCTGAGGGCCAGAGAAGCCGGAAAAGAGCTAGAATTCCGTATCAATATCAAAAAGCGAGGTGACCGATTTGCCATGGTGAATCCTCTGAATCGCGGCTCCTAGCATGGGAGCGATTGAGACAGGTTTGACCTTTCCGACGGCCTCGACCGGGGTTGAATTCGTAGTAATCACTTCTTCGATCGCCGAATTCTCAATTCGCTCATGGCCCAACTGCCCGATAACCGCGTGTGAGACAGCCGCAAAAATGCGCTTGGCACCGCTCTCTTTCAAAATATCAGCTGCCGCACACAAAGTTCCCGCAGTCTCCGTCATATCGTCAATTAGGACCACGTTTCGACCTTCCACATCGCCGATCACCTGCATGGCCTCAACCTCAGTAGCACTCACGCGGTGCTTTGCTACGATTGCCAGACGGGCTCCAAGAGCATCCGAATAGGCCCGCGCCATCTTCACTCCACCCACATCAGGGGAAACTACCGTGAGATGATCACATTGATCCCCGAAACGCTCTCGCAGCTCCTTAATAATGATCGGCTTTCCGTAGAGATGATCCACCGGGATGTTGAAAAAGCCCTGAATCTGAGCCGCGTGGAGATCCATCGTGACCACCCGGTCCACCCCAGCAGCCGAAAGAAGGTCAGCGACAAGCTTAGCCGTGATCGGCACCCGCGGCTGATCCTTCCGATCCTGCCGGGCATACCCGAAGAAAGGAATCACGGCATTAATACGCCCGGCACTCGCACGCTTGGCAGCATCCACCATGATCATGAGTTCCATGAGATTTTGATTCGTGGGAGGGCATGTGGGCTGGACGATGAAGACATCCTCGCCGCGGATGTTTTCGTTAATCTGAACGAAGGTTTCCCCATCCGGGAAAGCCGTCACCTTGACATCGGCTAAAGAGGTGTTGAGATAAGAAGAAATACCCTCTGCAAGTTCGGAATGGGCGGTGCCGGAAAACAATTTCATGCCAAAGTCAGCTCTCATCTCGAGGAGGGTTAACGTTTCGGGGAGGGACTTTCAAGGCCCTTGGCAATTCGTTCCGCTTCTTCGGCGGAAATCTCGCTCGGAGTTATACCAGCCCCCTCTAGGATCTTGATGTTTTCGTTGAGCTGTTTCCACTGGGGTTTCCAAAGAGGCTCATGACGAGACACCACCTTTTGGGAGATCCGGTATCGCTCCCTTGCTTCAAGCATCAGCGCTAGTCCGGACCCGGCATCTCTTTCTTTCCACCTTCGATCGCCCTCGCGATAGAGGCGCTGGGCCTCGTAAAATGCCACCCACCCGGTGAG
The DNA here is from genome assembly GCA_049889835.1 of Akkermansiaceae bacterium. Taxonomy (GTDB): domain Bacteria; phylum Verrucomicrobiota; class Verrucomicrobiia; order Verrucomicrobiales; family Akkermansiaceae; genus SW10. The sequence continues at coordinate 12,666 of JBMHCQ010000030.1, read as the reverse complement.
CCGTTTTCTCATTCCTTGAGCGTCTTTGTCTCGATCATAGCCGTTCATCAGCTCAACCCGACGAAGCAAAAAATCCAAGGCGGCCCGAAAATGCTCTTCCGCCTTCTTCTGATTTCCTTGCTTAAATTGCCGCAGCCCCAGAGCCGCCCGATTCTTGGCTGCCTCGAAATTGGGACGCAGAAAAAACTCCCGCGACCACGCTGCTTCCGCCGCCTCACGGTGAAACTCAAATGCTCTTTCATACTCGCCTGATTCATCGAGGATTCGCGCTTGCGCACACAGTGCCACAAGGGAATGGGGATTGAGCTTCCGGGCCAATTCAAAGGCCTCGAAAGCCTCTTGCCGCAGCTGCTCTGCCTCCTCTTTCTTGGCATTTTGTTCCGCCTCCCTGTTCAAGTTGTGTGCCGCTAGCCCAACCCTCTCGGCAAGGAGTGAATCATGGCTGATCAAGGCTGCGTTTTGAATCGCCTCAAGCGCGGTAATCTTTTGATCCAGCGATGCAGCCCCAGCCAACATGACTTGGCCTTTTTTCTGAGCGTGAAATGCCGAGACTAGCATCAGCCCCAAAGTCACCGCTCCAAGCCCCATCGCCGAAACTGCCGCCTTGGAAAGAATCGGAAATCTAGCCCTCGACCGGCAGCTGCCATACATGAGTGCCATGAAGATCGCCATCGCCCCGATGAAGGTCGGGGCATGAGCCAAAAAACTAAACAAGCTCTGAGCCAACAGGGCAATCAGGGCCGCGATCACTCCGGGCAGAAGCTCTCTTCCAGTGAGTCCCTTCCTCTCGTCCGTCGAAAGAAGCCGAGCCAGCCCCCTCACTCCGGCGACAAAGAGCACAATCATTAACAGGGAAAAGCCAATAACCCCATAATCGCAAAGGATCTGCAGAAACTCATTATGAGCGAAATCCGGATCAGGAAACCAATACCCGAGGTCATCCTGATCCCAGCGTGCCAGCGAGAGATATTCGAATGACCTCGGCCCATTCCCGATGAGCGGCTCATCCAAAAAAAAGTCAAATGCCCACTGCTGGAACACAAGGCGGCCACCATCCTCCATCGCTTCACTATTATCTCGACTCCGTTGTTCGAGAACGTGATTAAATTTTTGTTTGAGCGTTATTCCCCCAAAAACCAACCCCACCACCATAAACCCCAGAACCAAACTGAAAGCCTTATTCTTGTCCTGATACAGGCGGAAGGCATACAGGCAAGCGAAGGCCCCGAACCCAATTAAAAAAGCGAGCCATCCTCCCCGGGACCCACTCAGATAAATCGCGACCACCAAGACAAAGGCCAAAATCGCCATCCCGGTTCTTGTTGCTCGACTACTTCGTGGGGAAACGACCATGGATGCTGCCAAGATCAATGCCATATTTGAAAAGGCCGCGAAATAGTTGTAGTGGCCGAAAAGACCGGTCATGCCCCATTCCGGAACCGCTCCTTGCCGGAACAGATAATCCATCCCGGGATTCCAATATTGAACAAACCCAAGACCCGCATTCACCGCTCCTAAAAAGATAATGCCATACACAAGACCCCTCCCCCCTCTGGCTCCGAGTAATCGGGTGGCCAGATAAACCCCAACAAAGCTGAGAAAGAGCACCCTGTCGGCAAAGGCAAAGCCCGGAGTATCACTCAGCAATCCTCGTCCGAGAAAATAAGCTCCTGCTAGTCCCAGACTTCCTAGCTCCGTCAAGCCGATGGACCAATCCTTACGATTTGTCACCCATGGGTAAAGCGTGAGGACGACTCCAACCGCCAAGAGACCAAAGCCAATTTTTTGATAAGCCAGATCAACCCCAGAAAATAAAAAAATCAGAAGGGCAACGATCAGAAAAAATACCCGGACTTTCAACATTGAGAAGGTATAGAAAAACTCCGGGGGTTCCTATTTAGCTCCCTTGCCGAACAGAACCGCCGGAATAGTCTTAGTGAGGATGCGCAAATCCTCCCAGATCGACCAATTGTCAATATAACAAGTATCCAAATTCACCCATTCCTCGAAGTCAGTAATCTCACTTCGCCCGCTAATCTGCCACAGACAGGTCAAACCAGGCTTCATGCTTAAACGGCGACGATGCGCCGACTTGCTCATGGCCTCAATCTCATGCACAGGGAGCGGACGTGGGCCAACCAACGACATTTCCCCCTTTAACACGTTGATCAACTGAGGAAGCTCGTCGATACTATATTGTCGGAGAAACGCTCCGAACTTAAAAATTCGTGGATCTTCCTCTAGCTTGAAAGCGGGCCCATCCACTTCGTTGCCAATCTCTTGTTTGACCTTCTCGAGGAGCTTCTCAGCTTCAGGGATCATCGTGCGGAATTTCCAAATCCAAAACTTTTTCCCATAAAGTCCCGCCCGTTCCTGCTTGAAAAAAACAGGTGCCCCAGGACTCGCAATCTTGATTCCGATAAAGGCCAAAACCCAAAACGGGAGGCTAGCAACCAGGACACAAAACGCTCCGACTCGGTCAATCACATTCTTCGCAACCATCTGCCAGGAGAAATCGGGAGTAGAACGAAAAACCAGCATCCCCTCACCTCCTATGCTGTCAAAACTGGGGCGCGCAATTTTGGTTGGGAGCAACGAGGCTCCAATCCAGGCCTCGACCCCTTGCACCTCACACGCCTCAACAAGTTGAGCGATCCGACTAAAATCGGCATGCTCGCTTAAGACAATAACCCTCTGCGCCGCGGTCACACCAATCATTTTGCAAAGGGCCTCAATCGTGCCTTTCTCAAGATCAAACTGCCCGACGATTCTAATTTCTCCCTCCTCATGAGACAATTTCCCGCAGAACTTGGATACCTCTTCTGGACGCCCGGCTACGATCACGTGCTCTCCGAACCCATCTCCCTTCATGCGTATTCCAAGAATGTGGGTAGTAAGCCGATCACGAATCAGAATGAAAACGAAGCAACAAAAAAATCCCGAAATCAGGATGAGGCGCCTTGGCTCTCCAATTTTTGCAAACACGGTGAGGATTCCAACAAAGACCCCCGCAAAAAAAATTCCCTGAAAAAGCCGCTGACAAGATTGAGCGACTTCCCGGTTCCTGAGCCCTTGATAAAAGGACATCCTATCGAGAATCAGAGGTGTTAGTGGCACCAAGACGTAAACCACCCAAATCATTTGGGGCAGCCCGTCGCCCTCGACGTTTGACAGGTTGAACAAAGACCGTATGGGAGCCCTCATCCAATCTGCGACCAAGAAAGCAGCCCAGATTAAGCACGCGTCAACCACTTGAAGAACTTGAATGGAAAACAATTCCTTTTTGATCCGTTGGCTCATCTAGTTTTTTGAATTAGAAGCAAGCGAAGGGTCGGTCCCCTCCCGAGGTGGCATCACGACCAAGGGGAGTAGCTCTTTGAGGAAATCCCTGATGTGATCTGACGTTTTTTTGAGTGACATCGGCTCCCAAACTCCAACTGCGACCCCTTGTTCGGCATACCTCCCCACAATCGGACTGGAAAAGGTCGCGTAAGCCCATCGTTGATCATACCCTCCGACGATTCTTGACTTGATGTCCTGAATTGTTCTCTCGTAGTGGCCTGAAACAATCACCTCGTATCCGAAAAAGGTGTAGTAAAATATCCGCCAATGAAAGATCGGTTCTCCATCACCATTTAACACTTCCCTCACCGAGCCTTCCTCTTCACCTCGCTCCATCATGGGGCGGCGGCAAACGAGTTCGCGGACTGGAAGAACTTCGCCATTAGGAAGAAGTCCTTCAAACTCGACGGTCCGCTCCGAAACAAAATTCCATCCTTGTGCTCGTAGGCAAACTTCGGGCCGGTGAATGCTCTCGTTGACGTTTTTGCCGGAGAACACCAAAGAGGTCTCAACCGGAGGCCGGGCTTGATCAGCACTCCGGTAGCTCATCCTCCGGAACTCGGTATCTTTGGCCAGAATCGCCTTCTCCCTCTCCCCTGGTTCCTGCGGTTCTCCGGTCCATGCGGAAAAAGTTTCCGGTAATCCCTTGGAAAGCCGTGAGGGCTTCATCTTGGGAGTCTTAGGGACCAAGGCGAGACCACCGAACATGACCACACTTGTGACCAAAACTATTATCAAACGTTTTTGTATCATTGCCGTATTAAACTGGAACTTATCCGGCAGTGGATGGCTTGGTGGCTTTTGTGGCTTTCGTCACTTTCACCTTCTTCCGACCTTGCTTGCGATTGAGGAGATAGTCGAACACGTAAAGGCCCGAAAGCGCGATTGGGAAGAAGATCAAAAGCCCCGCCCAGTCATGATAAGTTTGTTTGGCGAAATCAGGATAGCCCATCTTCGTAATCACCAGGATGGTAAAAATTCTTCCGAAATTTCCAATAATCGCAAGCGGGAGAGCGGTCGAGAAGAGGAGCGCCTTTTTCCACAACGGTTTTTGGGTATAGTAGGCATAGACTGCCGCAATCATCGTCAGCGCCATCAATGATCTCATTCCACTGCAACCCTCTGCGATTTTCACCGGATCTGCCCCACTTCCCACCACTGTGATATCATTTCCAGATCGAATCAAATCCATCCCAATAAACATCCCGGACTGATAACAAGCCTCCGTAATAAAAAGCTGCAGTTTTTCCGTGAGAAGGGTTTCAAGACCGGGAACAGGTATCGCAAACCACAAGAAAAATGCCGGGAAGACAAAATGACGCGCAACCCGATGGCCAAACAAATAATAGGAGGCTCCCACGAGGGCAAAGGGAGCACCAATCGAGGCTAAACGGGGCTGAATCGTCCGCACCGCAAAGAGATAGAAAAGAAGGCCGAACACCAGAAGGATCAGCCCCCATTTCTGCGAAGAAAGGGGCTCGTCCTTAACCTGTTGGTAGGCCAGATAGATCATGATCACAAAGGCCACCGGGATAAAACGCCCGTGAAGGAAATTGTTGATCGGATTGCAAGCATGCCAAGTCCAGCCTGCCAGTGATTTCCCATAAACGGTCGGGAAAGCCTGGTAGACGAGGTAGAAAAAGAGAAATACTCCAAGAATCGAATAGAGAAGAATCCGTGTCGTCTTGGAAGGATTTTCCCAAAGACTTCCGAATGTTTGAGGTTCTTGATGATCCATTTTTTCCAGGGAGCTTGATGAATTATGGGAACGGGCAGAATTGAACCACAAGCCGATTAAGACATAAAGCCCAGAGGGGCCTCACCTCCTGAAATATCGTGGAATCGATGAAGATTGGGGAGCACATACCCCATATCAGTCGGGTTCACTCCCAGCCAGAGGGCGAGTTCGGCATAATACTCATCCACTGAAGTGGTCGGAATGAGACGACCCCGGCCCGTATCGAGCTGGTTTCCCAGCGCGAGATCGGGGTAATCACCATAAATCCCCTTTTGAACACCACCTCCCACAATAATTTGATTCCCACCCCAGGCGTGATCCGAGCCACCGGCGTTGGGTGAAAGAGTGCGACCAAAGTCTGAGGCGGTGAAGAGCGTAACCTTATCCTCCACCCCAAGCTCCGCCATCGCATTCTGGAACTGGCCGATGGCCTGACTGAGCTGACCAAGCAAGGCCGGATGATCATTGAGCGAGCCATGATGATCCCAGCCCCTTCGAAGCACAAAGAAGGTCTGACGCTTTTTGGAGAGAACGTCCCGGGCCGCTATTGTTCGAGCCACCTCCTGCAACTGAATAGCATACCCATTGGAAGAATCAAAAGTCGTCGTAATCGGCGTTCCCTGAGAGTAGGCTGATCGGAATTGCTCCCCTATTTCAATCGCCTCTTGCTTGGAGCCGGAAAATGTCCGCTCAAGGGCAGATTGGTAGTTTTGATCAAGCAGGGATTGAAGCGCATTTCTTCGGGGAAGATAAGCTGCCTGATCCCACTGCGAGAGAGCTGGCAGTCCTCCAGGACGGATGGTGAACGCTGACGAGCTGTTTCCCACCTGATAGAGATTGCGCCCGGCTACCGAAACATTCATCGAAATATCACTCCCACCATTCACACTCTCAATGAGATCAGCGAGGCGGCCTCCCCAACCCGTTCTGGCATTCCGTTGTTCGGGAGTGCTGGACTGCCAGTGTGCCGTCTGATCCGAGTGGGAATAGAGGCCCAAAGGAAGCTGGGCCGTGCCAAACTTGATCGCGTCCAAATTCGTGGGCTCGATCAAACTCCCCACGTTGCAAAGGAAAGCCGCTTTGCCCTGAGTATATAGGTCGGACACCTCCGGCATCCTCTTGTGAAGGCCCAGCTGACGCCCATCGGGAAGGGAATCCGGCAGCAAGGTGTAATCATCTGCAGGAAGAGCGATTTCCCCCCGGGAGGCTTCGTAATCCGCCCGCGCATCACCACTAAAGGGAGCCAACATGTTGAAGGAATCATTTCCTCCGGAAAGAAAGAGACAGACAATCGCCCGATAGTCCTCATCCTCTCCACCAGTCTGCGCGGCCAGCCTCCCCGACAGCTGAAGGTTGAGAAGCGCGGACAGCACGGAAGTCGAACCGATGGCCGCGCAGTTCATTTCCCCAAGGAATCGTCGGCGCGTCAGATGATGAAAAGAGTCCTGATTCATGTCCGTTTCTACCTGAGAGTTGCCGCTTCCGGTGATCCTACCAGCAAATGCACTGCCGTGTTCACTTTCGAACGAGCATCACCTTGCGCTTCAACCGCCGCCGTAATCACCGCCCGTGTTTCCGCCGCAATGTCTCTGCTGCAAAGAAGCCCTACGAGATGATCAAGCAAGACCTCTGTGTTTCCCGCCAAGGCGAGCTCCTGCGAAAAATCAGGGGTGAGGCCCCCATACCCAGATTCCACCATTGATTTTAAAAGGTTATCCGAGTCAATCAACTGACTGGCATCGGCGATCTGCATCTCGGGACTCACCCACCCAAGCTCAGCCATTTCCCCTGGAGGGGAGAAGGCGGGCAGATAAAAATTGAAGACGCTCTCAGACAACATGGGATGCTGACCCAAAACCCCTTGAAGAAACTTAGCCCGAAAAGGGTAGGTTTGCCGAGAATTGCGGTAATCAAAAACACGTAACAAATGCGCAACTCTGATAACTGGCTCGCGGACTTTTCCACGATCCGGATCATCCTGCGATCTGGCTTCTTGATCGAGAAGGATCGCTTCCATCACCCGCTTGAAACTTCCCGACTCTGCCCCTCCCCGGAGATGCCAGGCTTCCGAAACCCTCTGAACATATTCAGGCTTCGGATTAGAGCTGGTGAGTCGCTGAATCAAAAGGTGACTGATAAATGGTGCGGTATTTTCGTGAGAGGCGAGGGTATCTAAAGTTGCCTGCACTTCCTCATCTCCCGTCAGGGCTTCGCCCCCGTTCGCGGTATCGTTGAGAACTACGCCACCGATGAGAGTCTTTAGTCCCGGTTCATGTTCCAGCTCAAAAACCTTCATGGGATACAAATAGGCGTTTCCACTCACACCCGAGAAAAAGTCTACCAGGCTGCTATTGATACCGTTACGGCTGAAACTCATTCCGGTAAATACTTTCGCCATCTCGGTGATGGTTGCATTATCATAAGTGGGAATATTCAGCCCATTCTGATCTATCTTGCGGGTCCCATCGGGGTGAAGCTCCCACAGCCCGACCGAAAACAGCTGCATGATTTCCCGCGCAAAATTCTCGTCGGGAAACCTCCCCGTCTCAGGATCACTTTTCCGGTTGCGCAGATGTGAGAGATAAAATCCCATCACCGGACTGTATGTCACGTCATTGAGTAATTCACGATAAGTCCCGCTGCTTCTCTGGATCAAATGATCATAATAGGATGCCTGAACCAAGGGATTGTCGCCAACCCAACTGCCTCCTTGAAACCCAACTACAAATATTTGACTCAACGCATATGCTATTCGCTGTCTGAGCTGATCTGGGGAACCCAACGATAACTTCCACCAAGCATCTTTCCATAGACTTGCACTATAGTTTGCGCCATTCAGCCACATCGTCTGTCGACTCAATGACGGGGACATCGCCATTTGTTCATCCATCCAACCGGTAAGCCCAATTGCGGTGACCTTATCGATCTCATCCTTGGTGGGCCCAAAACTGGCTTGCATTAAAAACCGGCTCGCTTCTTCTCGGCTGGGTAACCGTCGCCCCAAATCCCGCCCATTTGCCAAAGTCACACCCCCGGGATCTTCCAAAGAACGAATCGCCGCAGCATAATCCAAGCGATCGGGATCGCCTGAACTTTGACCACGGTTGTCACTCCACCCCAGTTGGGATTCCTCCCATGCACTGAGACCATCTTGATCAAGGTCGAGGTCAAACGCGATCACTCTCAACAATTCCGAAGTAGGATTCTCGGATAAGATCACCGCCGATCGCTGCGACGGAAACGGACGCGGCAAAAAATTGACCACCTCGAGCCAGCCCCCTTCGCTATACTTCTCAATGCGATACGCTTTGCCTTCCACCCCCTGCCATTGCACAGTCGCGCTGGATGGATTCACTCCAACAACCTCAAGCTCCAGAAAGCTCGAAGCATCACCGGGATTCGTCCCGGCAACCGCCTCCGCAGCATTGCTGAAGCCATCTGCATCTAGATCACCGTCCGGCTCAATTGCTTCGGGATACTGAAGTTCCCAAAGTTCCGAAAATCCATTACGGTTCAAATCAAGCTCCGCCGTTGCTGTTCCCAGAGAAACGACAAATACTGAAGATATTATGGTTGGCTTTTGAAGCAACACCGTGAATTCGGAATGACGGAAGTATGCTAGCTTCTCGCCGATTTAATTCTACTCCAGATTGAGGACTTGGTCAAAAAGCCCCAGTTTATCAAAATTATCCAAATGAGTTTGTGATCCTAAGGTTTTCAAAGAACCTAGGAAAGCGATCATTCGCAGGCCTTTCCCCTAGGCAAGACCATGGTAGGCCTTGCTGATCCGCTGCGCCAAGCCCGACCACGAAAACCACCCACGAGCGCGCTGAGCTGACTGATCCCCCTTGCTCATTCCCTTAATTTTGTCTTCGTAACAACGAGCAAGAGAATCCGCCAGCCCCTCAATCGTTTCCTGCCGGGTAGTCGGAATCACCTTGTATCCTGTGTCCTCAGTAACAATGAGTCCGGGGCCCGCCCAATCCAAGCAAACCACGGGAGTTCCAAGAGCCATGGCTTCCAGGCAGGACTGTCCAAAGGCTTCATGCAATGCGGGATGAATTAAGGCGTCCGCTTTGGAAACCCGCTCAAAAACATCTTCAATCAACGGCAGCTTCCCCGTGAAAATGACATGATCCTGAAGGTTGCGTTCCTCCACGAGTTTTTTCAATGCCGCTGCTTCCGGACCTGAGGACAAAACCGAATAGCGCACTGGCACTCGTTTTTCCAGCGCCAGCGCAACAGCCTCGATCGCCAAATCCACCGCCTTCCAATGCTCCAACCGACAAGCACTCACCAACTCTAATCGATCAGCAGATGACTTGATGACTTTCCCGCGCTTTTCGCAAAATCTCGCCAATTCATCCCCATCTCCGATTCCAGACTGAGGGAGCACTTCCATTTTGGTGACCCCGATATCCGCCAGTGCTTGCTCCGTATCTTTAGTTGCGGCAAAAGACCACGCTGCATCAAGGTACCATTGCTTCAGTGTAGGAATCGCTGGAAGCCACTGCCTGACAGCATCTCGAATCAATTCCCTGATTTTTCCCTTCGTGCTGTAATACTGCGAAAACCCGGGAGGTGTTGACTCTCCACCGCCCACTGGCCCGTAGATAAACGGTGGACCTAAGTTGACCAAGGGAGTTGGGACCCAATACTGACCAAAGGTAAGATGATGAACAAGATCAAACCTTTCTTCTTCCTCAAGTCGAACTGCCGTTTTCCAGGCTTCACGCTGCCAAAGGGCATAAAATGGATAGAGCCCCCGCCGTCCTGTCTTCCAGAAAGTCAACCATCTGGGCGGATCGATAAACACCCAGTGGACACGATCGATCCAAGCTTCACCACATTCAAGAACCTCCCGCTGATGCTTCGCCCGGGTAAGGACCCAAAGCTCATGTTCTTCGGACAATTCACGGACGAGGTTCCAACCCACACCGGGCTCTGCTCCTCTGCCTGGCTCGCAGGCATATGCTGAAATCAAGACTTTCATTTATCGAAGGAATTTAGAATTCGCTCCAAGATGGGACTAATGTGGGAATCCTCGGTGGCCATCGCAACGAGATAACTCATAAAAAGAACATCTTCATGATCCTTCCAACCTGAGAGTTCCAAATACGAATCCACCTCTGAGGACTTCAAAAAATTCATCACTGCCTTGTGCGTATCCTCTGGCGATTTCTTCTCCACCAAGACCAAAGTTTGGAAGACAAAATGCACCAGATCCCATCCCGGGATCGCACGTTCCCGCCCCCCTTCCCAGTCAATTAAAACTGGTTTTCCATTCTCATCCACCCTGACATTCCAAGGCGCCAAATCCCCGTGCATCAGCGAGGGCAACAATAAAATCCCCTGACATCTGCGGATCACTTCCTTCGCCTCTTCATGAGGAGACTCCGCCAACATCTGCCATCCCTTCAGCGTTTCAATTGAAACCTCTTCGGCACTCAACCACCTTTGCACCAGTTCGATCAATTGCTTCCGGGAGAGCTCTCCATCAGCATAGTGCGGCATCGCCAAAGCGACGCAGCCCCCCTCCCGATAGCTCCCGGAGAAAGACGGCAGCCCATCACGCCCGTTTCCATTTTCGCGGAGGAACTCACTCTCACTTAAAACCAACTTGGCCGCTTCACCCGAGACGCCAATTTTCAAAACCTTCCCCGCTCCGAGAATCACCGCACGGCGACCGAGATGCTCTGGATTTCCCAACAAGACTGCCTCGGCCTCCGTCGCCGATTTCGCGAGAATTTTCGCCAGAAGTGCTTCAGGTTTTCCTCCCCATTGAAACGATGGCAGAAACCGCCAAAGACCAAGCGGGCCCAGTAACAATCCTGCCACCACCTTCGCCACCAAACGCTGTGGACTATACAACTCCCGCGCCTTACGAGCTCCCGTACCAGTGGATCTGAAGACCACCAAAACTCGTCCCTTCCTGGAGAAGCAACGCCATTTCTCGCCCGCTCCACTCGGACCCCCGAGAGCGCTAAGAAATGCCTGATCGTCCTGATGCATCGATGAATTCCTTAATCGAGATGTTTTAAGTAAGCCTGCGTGAGAAGCTCTGCCGAAGCTCGCCACGAAAAATGCTGCTCGCATAAACCGCGTGCTTCCGATGAGACCGAAGAAGCGTCTCCAGCCACTTTTTCCAAAAGAACCCTGATCCCTTCCGCGACATCGGGTGCTGATCCCTCCACGACCTGAACCGCCTCGCTTTCGGCCAGCAAAGCCTCCCGATCCACCTCTTCAGTCACCACCACCGGCTTCCCGTAAGACATCGCTTCCAAGACTGAGAACGGCACCCCCGCTTCCCAGCGCGATGGATGAACGAAGAGATCACAATCACGCAAAAGCTCTGCCTTTTCCTCGCCATAGATCGCTCCCGTAAAAGTCACTTCCTCACTGATCCCCAAGCGATCAATCTGCTCGCGCAGCAATCGCTCGTCGTCCTTCCAGTTCACCCCGGCGAGAACCAAGTGAAGATCCGGATTGTTCTTTCGGGCCATCCAAAACGCTTCCACCACCACATCCAGCCCCTTCTGCTCCCGATCCAAACGGCCCAGATACAAGGCCACTCGTTTCCCCTCCGGAATCCCGAAACGCCTCAGCCCTTCCCGCCCGGGAGATGCGGCATTTTCATCGGGCAGGTCTATTCCGTTGCGAGCCTCCTCGATCGGTCGGGTGACCCCGTAACTGCGGATATTTTCACGATCCGCAATGGCATGAATAAATCGTGCGCCTTGCAGCATCGGAAGCTCGAAAAACCTCCGGTAAGGACGCTTCAACCACGCCCTTCGATTGAGCACATCTTGGTTAATGTTTCCATGGGGCGTCACCACGTAGGGAATTTCCAGATTCCGGGCCACTCGAGCACCCGCGGAATTTCCCGGAACATATGCCCCGTGAAAGTGCACGTAGTCGGGCGAAAACTCAGAAATCTTCTCTTTGAGCTCCCCGCTGGCCATCACCGGAATCGTCCCTCGTCGCGCACTCACGGTGTCTACTCCCGGAATAGGTGCCGGTTCCTTATGGGTGATCCCGACATAACGAACATCATGCCCCAGCAGCGCCAGATTTCTCGTGAAGTGATACAAGGAAATATCCCCTCCATGCAGACTATCAATCCGACTTCGACCTTCCGTGACATGCACCACGCGTAGCTTTTGAAATTCGCTCATTCTTACTTCGCGCCCTTTCGGAACCATTGTGCAGTTGTGGCAATGGCTTCTTTTCTGGAAAACGGAAGCGATCCACAAACCTTCTCCGTTTCCCCGATCTCACAACAATCATCCTCCGTCAGGTTCCGGTAGCGGAAGCTGGTGAACGGAAATCTTCGCCGCATCACCAGATTCAGAAAATCACCACCCCACGCCATCAGACGCGCCATCGAGCGCGGCACCCGCCAGATCGGTTTGCTTCCGAACTCTTTCCGGAATCCCTCCGCCCAATCTTCGAGCACCACCGTTTCGTAATCGGCCAGATAAAAAATCTTCCGGTTCATCTCCTGCGACTCCACCTGAAGCAAGCGCATGAGTTGAAAAGCGGTATTCCCCACGTAACCCATATCCTTGCGAACCGGCCTTGTCCCA
>JBMHCQ010000029.1:0-22196 GCA_049889835.1 Akkermansiaceae bacterium | reverse complement strand
CACGTTATGCGCCAATGCCCGCCGGGGGGCGCCGGTTTTTTTTTTTGCCGGGCGGCCCTAAAAAGCCCCTAAAACAACACGACCCCCCGCTGCCAAAGCTCCACGAACTTGCGCCAGACTTCGGCACAACACCCGCACGTCCACTTCTTCAGCAGGCGGAGCCACGACCGGCATTAAGTTCTTCAAGATTTCCCCACCCTCACGAACTTCCGGCTTTGTTTTCAAGAGCTCGATCAACCGCCTCCGACATCGATTCAATTCCCCCAGTGGTAGAATCACCTCTCCCTCCAACTCGTTCTTCACTTTGCCCAGCGAAAACCCGGTTCCCCCGAGCCGACCCAGTTGCGCTTCTAAAATTTCATCCCCCAGCGGTCGCTTCTCTGCCTTTTCAAGTTTCACCTCACTCGCCACTTCTTTCCCTTGGGATACTAGAACCAAAGGCTCTCCCACTTTTCCCCGCACCGTAATTTCCAGCGCATCCCCTTTTTCTTCCAAACGCTTGCCCTTCCAGGTCTTCCGGACCGCCGCATCAAGACTCGGGTCGCTGGTCTTCCATAAACCTTGTCCCGGCTTCACTGCTCCCCAATCAATCCTGGCCCGACGATCAAAGTGCAGTCGCTCCCCCTCGACCTTCCAAACCATTCCTCCTTGTTCTTTGTTTCGATCTTCCCCAGCATCGATCACAAATCCATTTCCCACATCCATCGGCACTTGCGCGTCCTCAATCGACAACCACCCTTCGCCCACCTCGGAGATTTTTCCGACATAAGCCCCCCGTTTCTTTCCCCATCGTCCATGCGTGAGCCGGGGATGATTCGTCCCTTCGAGCCAACCCGAGGATAAGCCGCGTGAAAACATCATTTCCAAGGTGTGACGATCGCTCGGCAAAATCTCAACCTCATCAAGCGCCTTTCGATAAACTCGCGTCACCGCCGCGACATATTCCGGGCTCTTCAGTCGTCCCTCGATTTTAAAACTCACCACACCCGCCTTCACCAGATCAGGGATCAAATCCACCGCCGCCAAATCCTGCGGACTCAAAAGGTAACGCACCTCGCCCATCTCTTTCGTCTCACCATCAACAACAAGCTCATAGGGCATACGACACGCCTGAGCACACTCACCGCGATTCGCAGAACGCTGACCGAGACTTTCCGAGGTCAAACACTGCCCCGAATACGCCACGCAAAGCGCTCCGTGCACAAAGACTTCGAGCGGCACTCCATTCGCTTTATTCACCCGTGAGATTTCCTCGACCGAAAGCTCCCGCGCCAAAACCGCACGCTTCAAGCCCAGCATCTCGTCGACAAATTCCAGCCCTTGCGGCGAAGTGATCGTCATCTGCGTCGAAGCATGCACCTCCATCTCTGGCGCAATTTCCTTCACCAATTTCACCGCTCCCAAATCCTGCACAATTACCGCATCCACCCCCGCGCGACCCATCATTTCAATCTGTTCAACTGCCCCCTTCAACTCCGAGGGAAACACCAGAGTATTGAAAGCCACAAAACCCTTCACCCCATGCCGGTGAAGAAAGTCCATCAGCTCCGGAAGGTCCTCTTCCGTAAAATTATCCGCCCGCATCCGCGCATTAAAATGCGGAAGCCCAAAAAAGATGGCATCCGCACCATTAGCCACTGCCGCACGCGCGCAGTCCCAATTTCCAGCGGGGGCAAGGAGTTCCGTCACGCCCTCACTGTGCCTCAGCCGGCTGGATCAAGCAATGAGCGAAACCTTACTTCTTCCTCCGCACCGGCATCGCCAAGTCCGGATAGCGCCCAAGGTCAAGAGAATCATTCATCTCCTTCTGATGCGCTTTGAGCTTCTTCAAAAGTTCACGCGCTTTTTCCACGCCCTCACCTTTCTCGATCAGATCATCTTTCTCCAGCGGGTCCTCCTTGAGATTAAAAAGACGCACCACTTGACCGCGGGGATAGACGATCAGTTTAAAATCACCCTCCGTAATCTGACGTTGGGACATCCGGTAGCCGACGTAGATCGAATCCCGCCCGGTGGAGTGTCCTTCAATCAGTGGCAGCAAGCTCTCAAACTGCACATGCTCTGGAACCGCCGCTCCCGCGGCCTCCAGTGAAGTCGGAATGATATCCTGCAGGTAGATCGGCGACTCAATCTTGCGTCCCGCCTCGAGCTCCGGGCCTGAAATGACAAAAGGAACCCGAATGCTGTGATCATACATGTTTTGTTTTCCAACCAATCCATGATGCCCCACCGAAAGCCCATGGTCTGCAGTAAAGCAAATATAGGTATTCTCACGCTGCCCATTCGCTTCCAGTTTTTCAATGACCCGTCCGATCTGCGCGTCGAGATGGGTAATTATCGCGTAGTATTCCTTCCGGTGCACTTTCACCGCTTCGTAAGTCCGGGGAAAAGGGGCCAGTGCTTCGTCTCGCAAATCCTTCCCCGCCTGCATCACGTTGCGATGCGGATAGAGCGGCAGGAAATCCTCGGGCACTTCCACCTGATCGGTCGGATACAGGTCGAGATACTCTTGCGGGGCTTGTCGTGGATCGTGCGGAGCATTGAAGGCGAGGTAGATAAAAAAAGGCTTATCGTGGGTCTTGGCGTGATCGAGATAACCAATCGCGGTATCCGCTTCGACTTCACTCCAATGCTTCCCGCCTTCCCAGAATCCGCCTTCCTCACGATCCGTCGGGCTCCATGAATCCGGCCTACCAGGCAAGGGGCGGTTGTAGGCATTGGCACGATCCCGCGGCATCCCCGGACGAACATCACCGACGTGATCAAAAATCGTCTTCGGCGAAATCTTCACATGCCACTTTCCAGTCATGTAAGTCTCGTAACCAGCCTGCCCCAGCATCTGCGGCCAAGTTCCCCTACGACCGACAAGGTCCTTCTGCATCGTCTTTTCTTCCTTTTCCGCGTTCCAAAGCTGGCGCCCCGACATCAGCATCGTCCGGCTCGCGATGCAGATCGCCCCATTCCATCCTCCCGGATTGTAGGCATGAGTAAAAGTCGTCCCGCCTCGGACGAGTTTGTCCAGATTCGGAGTCTTAATTTCCTTATTCCCAAGGGCTCCGATCGCCTCATAGGTCATATCATCGGCGAAAATGAAAAGGAGGTTCGGCTTCTCAGCCGCTTGCAAAGGAAGGAACAAAGCTAACAAAAGTGCCGCGCGCATCCCGCAAACTGACTAACCCTCATCGATATTTGAAGCATTAAAATCCCATCACATTTTCACAAAAATGAGCGATTGGCAGTGCTGTCCAAACTCCCTAAGGTGTCAGACATCTTAACACACATGAAGTTTCCTCTCTTTCTCGCCACCCTTCTTCCGCTCCAGCTTTTTGCCGCTCATCCCGATCTCGTCTTTGAAGAAAAAAACGGCGTCGTAGCCGTGGAAGCCGAGCTTTATCAATCCCAGACCAAAGACAAAGTCCGCTCCTGGCACCTCGTTTCCAACGCCTCCGACCCGCAGATCAAGCCTGATGGCGACCCCTCCCATGCCACAACCGCCTCCGCCGGAGCCTATTTGGAAATCCTTCCCGACACCCGCCGGACCCACGGAGACAAGCTCATTCAAAAGCAAAACTTCACCAACACTCCCGGTGAAATGGCTATCCTCACCTACCACGTGAAGTTCCACCAAGCCGGCCGCTACTATTGCTGGGTTCGGACTCACTCCACAAACACCGAGGACAACGGAATCCACCTTGGCATAAACGGCACCTGGCCCGAGTCCGGCGCGCGGATGCAGTGGATCACCAAAAACAAATGGCACTGGAACACCAAGCAGCGCACCGAAAAAGTC
Source organism: Akkermansiaceae bacterium (assembly GCA_049889835.1). GTDB lineage: Bacteria > Verrucomicrobiota > Verrucomicrobiia > Verrucomicrobiales > Akkermansiaceae > SW10. The sequence continues at coordinate 18,406 of JBMHCQ010000029.1, read as the reverse complement.
CACATCGGAATCTTCGGTCAAATCTGGATCGATATCCCCCGCCCCGGGCTTCACAAGATTCACTTCTCCATGCGAGAGGACGGCTTTGAGTTCGATAAATTCGTCCTCACCCGTGAAAAGCCCGACGAGAAGAACCCCGTCACCGATTTTGGGCCACAAATGCGCATCATCGCCGGCACCGCTCCTCGTCCCACTTTCCCAAAAAGCTGGGGTGATGTGCCAAAACGCCAGACACGCGACCGCGTAGTTCTCCCCGGCGGCTACGGAATGGGATCTGGCACGTTGAGAAAATGGATCACAACCAACCTTCAAAAATCAATCGCCGCAGAAACCAAAGCCGCTGCTGACAAGAGATCCGCCTGGCAAGCCACGCAAAAAAATAAGACCCAAAAAAAACAAGCAGCTCCCCAAACTGTCAGCGTTAACCTTAACGCCTCACAATTCCCTCTCAATGCTGGCTATTACGTAGACCAGGGCAAGTGGCTCGCGATCAATCCGGATAAAAATAAGAAGGCCCAATCGACCACCGGCTTCCCCTATCCTTCCGGGAAGTATCACGTCACCCTGCTGGCGGTGGGCGAAAACGATGGCCAGTGCAGCTACGAAGTCAGCCTGAATGGCAAGTCCATCCTCCAGCACAAGGCTCCCCTCGCGGTAGACACTTTCGAAGAAGGCCCCAAGTATCACAAAACCGTCAAAGACGTGCTCATCGGACAAGGCGAAGACATCACGGTATCTTCCGCCATCCACAGTGCCGATGGCAAAGAATACTCCCGCGCCCGTCTTTCCGGCCTCCGTTTTACCGCGGCTGATACCGACACCGCAAAAAAGCTCGCTTCCGCCAAAAATCAACAACCCGTGACTAAGCCCCAGCTCCCTGCTGAAGAACTGAAGCCTCTTCAGCAGCCGCGTCAGCCCGATGGCGATGCCACGGTCACTCTCACTGGCGACACCCAGTGGCAGCCCTTCACCCTCACGCTCGACGGCCCCTTCGCTCATGAGTTCGACAACGCCCCCAACCCCTTCCTCGACTACTCCTTCACCGTGACCTTTCGTCACGAATCCGGCGCTCCCGTCTATCATGTTCCCGGATACTTTGCGACAGATGGCAATGCTGCTCAAACTTCCGCCAAATCCGGCACCAAGTGGCGCGCCCATCTTTCCCCGGACAAACCTGGCGTCTGGCACTACCAGACCCACTTTCACTCCGGGAAAAATGTCGCCCTTCACCCCGTCGAGAAAGCTCCTGAAAAAGAGCTCAATGCGCTCGAAAAATACGCCATCTCGGGATCCTTCAAGATTGCCAAAGCTCCGCAAAACGCTCCCGGTTTTTACTCACAAGGACGTCTCGAATACAAAGGCTCAAACTACCTCCAATTTGCTGGCTCCGGAAAACCCTTCCTCAAAGTCGGAGCCGATGCTCCGGAGACACTGCTCGCGTATGCGGACTTTGACGACACCGTCGCTCCGAAAAAGAACGCGCCCATCAAGCACTACAAGCCTCACCTACGCGATTGGGAGGAAGGCGACCCCACCTGGAAAAACGGGAAAGGCAAAGGCCTGATCGGCGCCCTCAACTACCTCTCCGCAAAAGGGATGAACGCCTTTTCCTTCCTCCCTTACAATGCCGGAGGAGATGGCGACAACATCTGGCCCTTTGTTTCCCGAAATAACAAATTCCACTACGACACCTCAAAACTTGATCAGTGGAACATCGTCTTCACCCACGGACAAGCCAAGGGCCTCTTCCTTCACTTCAAACTCCAGGAAACCGAAATCGATGACAACCGCCGTGGCCATAAAAAAGCCAGCGATCGCCTCGTCCCCACCTCACTCGATGGCGGAAAACTCGGACCCGAGCGGAAACTCTACTGTCGCGAAATGGTCGCCCGCTTCGGCCACCACCTCGCCCTGAACTGGAACATTGGCGAGGAAAACACCCAGACCACCGAAGAGCAGATGGACATGGCGAACTACCTCCGCGATGTCGATCCCTACGATCACCACCTCGTCATCCACACCTACCCTGACCAGCAGGATAAAATTTACCCGCACCTCCAGGGCGAGCACTCCCCCTACACCGGAGCCTCCCTTCAAAATTCCTCGCTCAAGCAGTGCCATTGGCAAGTCGTCAAATGGGTCCGCTCTTCCGAGAAAAAAGGAAAAGCTTGGGGCGTTGCCTTTGACGAACCCGGAAATGCTTCCGAAGGAATGCCCGCCGATCCTGGCTACCCCGGCATGCCTTCCGTCAAAGATGGCTACAAGGGCGACACCGTAGATGATTGCCGGAAATACACCCTCTGGGGAACCCTCATGGCCGGGGGCTGGGGCGTCGAATATTACTTCGGCTACAAACTCCCTCAAAACGACCTCGTCTGCGAAGACTGGCGCTCTCGCGACCTCTCCTGGGACTACGGAAAAATCGCCCTCGATTTCTTCAATCAGAACAACATTCCCGTTCACGAGATGAAGCCCATGGACGAACTCGTTGGAAACAAGAAGCACGACAACTCAGCCTACTGCCTCGCCAAGAAAGGACTCTACCTCGTCTTCCTCCCCGATGGCGGCTCGAAGAAGCTCCAGACCATCGACGGCGACCAACCCAAAACCATCCAATGGCTCAACACCCGCAACGGTGAAATGGGCAAAGTGCAAGAGTTCAAAAACTCCACCATCACCGCCCCCGATAAAAACGACTGGCTCGCCATCATCAAGTAACCTCCCCTTCACGTAGCACAGGCGTCCCGCCTGTGCCTCGGAGCCCAAAGAGTGGAAACCTGCCAACAAGAAGGAGGGGGCTCGTCGATCAGCGAGCTAGCAACACCATTCCGTATTGGCGCTACCTCTTCTCTTCTCTAATCTCGCCCGGTGATCCGCTCTTTCCTCTTGCTACTGGCTTTTGGCTCTTCGTCTCTTGCAGCCGAACCGCAAACATGGGCTAAAGACATCGCCGCTTTCGAGAAGGCAGACCTCAAATCCCCTCCACCCAAAAACGCCTACCTCTTCGTCGGTTCCTCCAGCATCCGAAAGTGGGATCTCACCAAATTCTTTCCTCAACTACCGGTCGTAAACCGTGGCTTTGGCGGCTCCCAACTTGCTGACTCCCTTCACTACGCCGATCACATCATCATTCCACACCAACCCGCTGTCGTTTTTCTCTACGCGGGTGACAATGATATTCACAAGGGGAAAACTGCCGAAATTGTCACCGACGACTATCAAAAATTCGTCGCCAAAATTCACGCTTCACTTCCCCATACCGAGATTGTCTTTCTTCCCATCAAGCCCAGCATCAAACGGTGGAACCTTTGGCCCGAAATGAACAAAGCCAATCTGGCCATTCAAAAAATCGCCAATGACAACGGTAAATTGCACTACCTCGACACCCCCGGAGCAATGCTCAAAAGCGGCAAACCACTTGCCGATAATCTCTTCGCCCCCGATGGACTCCACCTGAGTGAGAAAGGCTATCAACTCTGGACTTCAATCATCCAAACTTGGCTCGACAAGCGCTAGGCGACCACTCCTCTGGTTCGCTGATTTCTTGATTGGCCCTCTCTCCCCTTCCTTCTAGCGTGCGGGCATGAATCGGTTTGCTGCCCTACTTTTTGCTGTCGCACCCCTCGCCTCCGCTGCTCCTGACTGGGAAAACCAAACCGTCTTCCGCGAAAACAAGCTTCCAGCCCGCGCGGTCATGATGCCCTTCCCCACCAAGGGGGAAGCCCTCACCAAGAAACGCATGGAGTCCCCTCACTGCATGGTCCTCAATGGCGAATGGAAATTCCACTGGGTCGATCATCCCGACAAGCGCCCTACCGATTTCTTCAAAGTCGACTTCGATTCCTCCGCTTGGCAAACCATCCCCGTCCCCTCCAACGTCGAGCTTCAGGGCTACGGCACCCCCATCTACTGCAACCACCCCTACGCCTTTAAAAAAGACCCACCCTTCGTCATGGGCGAGCCTCCCGCTCACTTCACCACCTTCAACGAGCGCAACCCCGTCTCCTCCTACCTCAAAACCTTCGCCCTTCCCGATTCATGGGACGGCCGCCAAACCACCATCACCTTCAACGGCGTCTCCTCCGCCTTCTACCTCTGGTGCAACGGCCAAAAAATTGGCTACTCCCAGGACTCCCGCACACCCGCCGAGTTCGACCTCACCAAATTCCTCAAAAAAGGAGCAAACACCCTCGCTGTCGAAGTCTACCGCTACTCAGACGGCTCCTACCTCGAGTGCCAAGACTTCTGGCGCCTCTCCGGGATTTTTCGGGATGTTTACCTCACCTCTTTCCCAAGAGAGGGACTCAAAGATTATACCGTCAAAGCAACTCTCGATCAGGACGGCAAGGGCACATTCTCTCTCGAAGCATCTCTCACAACTGCCGCACAAGATTTTTCCATTCCGGCCACTCTTCTTAACTCCGCCGGAGAGACGATTTTCTCTGAAGAGCTCATCTCGGCCTCAGATCGCGCCGCCACCTTGGAACTCGAAGACCTCGCCATCACTCCTTGGACCGCTGAAAATCCAGTCCTTTACACTCTTCTCATACCTGTGGGACCAACCAACGAAGAACCCACCCACTACTACACCCAAAAAATCGGCTTCAAAACCTCCGAGATCAAAAACGGCCAGCTCCTCATCAACGGAAAACCCATCCTCGTCAAAGGCGTCAACCGCCACGATCACGACCCCGACACCGGCCACACCATCACCGAGGCATCGATGCGAAAAGACCTTGAGCTCATGAAGCAGCTCAACATCAACACCGTCCGCACCGCCCACTATCCCAACGACCCACGCTTTTACGAGCTTTGCGACGAATACGGTCTCTACGTTATCTGCGAAGCCAACATCGAATCCCACGGCATGGGCTACGGCCCCGAATCCCTCGCCAAGCACGACTCCTGGTCCGCCGCCCACCTCGACCGCGTCACCAACATGATCCACGCCTTCAAGAACCACCCCTCCATCATCATGTGGTCGCTCGGCAACGAAGCAGGCGATGGCATCTGCTTCGAAAAATGCTCCCAATGGATTCGCGAAAAAGCCCCCGTGAAATATCCCATCCACTACGAGCAAGGTGCCAAAAAAGACCACGTCGATCTCTTCACCCCCATGTATGCCTCCATCAAAGAATGTGAGAAATACGTCCGCGCAGAAGAAAAGAAGCCCCTCGGCGAACAACGCCCCCTCATCCAGTGCGAATACAACCACGCCATGGGCAACTCCTCCGGAAACCTCTGGGACTACTGGCAGCTCTTCGAAAAAGAACGCCTTCTTCAAGGCGGCTGCATCTGGGACTGGGTCGACCAAGGCCTCCGCAAAACCAAACCACCCCAAGGAAGGTTGAACAACACCGGCGAACACAAAGTCCGAGTCGCTGGCGAACTTGATCAAAATCTCGGCCTTACCTCCGGCTACGCCACCATCGCCGATTCGGATCAACTCACGTTCGACAAACACCTCACCGTCACCGTCGATCTTCGACCCGGTCGCTCCAACTGGGGAGACAACCCCATCGTCACCAAAGGCGACGAATCCTGGGCGCTCAAGCTCAACCGCGGACGCAAGCTCGAGTTCTTCATCTTCGATGGTAACTGGCGCTCCGTCGGCGCCCAGACTCCCGAAAACTGGCAGCACAACTGGCATCAACTCATCGGCAGCTACGATGGCAAAACCATCACCCTCTCGCTCAACGGAAAGGTCCTCGCTCAAAAAAACCACGAGGGCACCATTAAACCCAGCCCCTATCCCATTGGCATCAGACGCAACGAGCAATACGGACACCGCCCCTTCGACGGCATGATCAAGCGCGTCCAGATTTCAAACACCGCCGATCAACAAGCTGCTCTCGATCTTGACTTCACCGACTTCACCTCCCCCGAAGGCGAACTCGAATTCTTCGCCTACGGCGGCGATCACAACGACTTCCCCAACGACAACAACTTCAACTTCAACGGCATCATCACCTCAGATCGCAAGCTCTCCCCCCAAGCGCCCGAAGTCCACAAGGCCTATCAGAACTTACGACTCGTGGAGCTCGTTTCCACCAACGAAGTCGAAACCGTCCTCAAGCTTCGGAACACCTCCACCTTCACCCGTTTGGACAAGTATGGCAGCACCGCTACGATCCTTCTCGACGGCAAACCCAGCGCCGAAATCAGCGTCGGCAGCCTCGATCTTGCTCCCGGAAAGGAGAGAGAAATTAAAATCAGCACACCCTACTCCACCGACTATCCCGGTGAAATTCACCTCCTTCTCGAGCTGAAGCTCAAAGAGGACACCCTTTGGGCAAAAAAGGGCCACGTCGTCGCCCGAGAAGAAATCCATCTCGGCGGCAAAGCCAAGACCTCCAAGCTCAAAGGCTCTGGCAAAATAATCTGGGTTGGAACCAAAGCCCAAGTCGGAGAAATCACGATAGATTTTGACAAGACCACCGGGCAACTCACCTCCTACAAAATCGGCGACCGCGAACTCCTAGCCTCCCCCCTCCACCTCAACTTCTGGCGTCCCCCCGTCGATAACGACCGCGCCAACAAATTCGGAAACCGCTCCGGCATGTGGCGCAATGCCGGCCCCCAGGCCAAAGTCACCTCCTTCAAAAAATCAGAAAAAGACGGTATCCTCACTCTCGCTTTCGACCTCAAAATCCCCGCCGCCGGAACGACCGGGAAACTCGTCTACAAAATCGGAGCGAATGGCATCATCGATGCCGATGTCTCCATCACCCCCAAAGGAAACCTCGGCCACATTCCCCGCCTTGGTATGCAATGCACCGTTCCCACATCCTACCACCAAGTCTCCTGGTTCGGAAACGGACCGCATGAAACCTACGCAGACCGCAAGGCCGGCGCCTGGATCGGCCGCTGGAACTCCACCGTCCAAGACCTCTTCTTCCCCTACGCCGAACCCCAGGAAACCGGAAACCTTACCGACCTCCGCTCGATCTCCCTCACCAACAAAGAAGGCCAAGGCCTCACCGCCATCGCCCGCGGTGATCACCTCCTCTCCGGCGGCACTTATCCCTGTCTGATGTCTGACCTTGAAGGACGCCGTCATCCTGTCGATATCCCCAAGCGAGAGGTCGTTACGCTCAACATCGACCACAAGCAAGTCGGCCTCGGCGGCACCAACTCCTGGGGGGCCCGCCCTCTTCCAAAATACGAGATCCCTGCTAAAGGCACCTACTCTTGGTCCTTCCGCTTGCAGGGAAAGTAGAATCCTTTTACGAACCGATCCGCCTTGTCAACATTCAGGGAATCTCCGATTCTTTAGCAGTAGTGCACCTCCCCACTTTTCTGGACCAAAAATTCCGCTGGCTCGCAATCCCTGGACTGATTCGCGTAATCGCTATGCTGCAGGCGGTGTTTTTCGTCGTCTTCCTGATCAATCCTGAAGGGGCCGAATTACTGACGCCGAATTGGAACAAGGTTTTACAAGGAGAGGTTTGGCGTATCTTTAGCTACGTTTTTTATCCCCCGGTTTCTCCCAACGGGAATCTCGTCTTTGCGGTCTTTTTCATGTTAATCAGTGTTTGGGTTTCGTTCTTGATCGGCGACACGCTCGAACAAGCCTGGGGATCCACACGAGTTACTCTTTTCATCTTAGCGTTGATCCTTTGCCAAGGGATGATTCTTCCCCTTTTTGCTTACTCCTTTTCCAATCCGGTCACCACAATCCAGTTGTCCAGCCTTGCTGGAACAGGCTACCTGAGTGGCATCTTCTTCGCCTTCGCGACCGTGGCTCCCCACGTCACCTTCCACCTCTTTCTCATTCTCCCTGTAAAGGTCTGGATTCTGGCAAGCATCAGCGGCGTTCTCATCATCATCGGGAGCCTTGTTCCTCCCATTCTTTTGTTGGGGAGTGCGATCGTTTATTTCCCCTATCTCATCTGGGCCATTCCTCTCCTCATCCGAAATGTAAAAACCCGGAAACAGGTCTCCAGGCGCCGCAATAAGTTCGTCATGGCCCAATCCGGCGGCCCACCCACCTTTCACCTCTGCAAAACCTGCGGGAAAACGGAGCGGGACGATCCTGACACCGAGTTCCGCGTCGCCGAAGATGGCGAAGAGTATTGTCTCGACCATCTTCCTTGAGTGAAGCAGCTTCTTGGGCATGAGCGCCAAGGAATTTTCCCCTCGCCCTGAAAAAAAAGAACTCGATGAAACGCTCGACTTCTGCCCGAAATTCGATGCCGATGGCCTGATCCCGGCAATGGCAATCGACCACGAAACCCGCGAGCCGCTCATGCTCGCTTACATGAATGAGGAGTCGGTCAAACTCACCCTCGAGAAGGAGGAAGCGGTCTACTACTCCCGCTCTCGTCAGGAAATCTGGCACAAAGGAGCGACTTCCGGACACGTGCAAAAGGTGCACGAAATTCGGACCGATTGTGATCAGGATGCCCTTATTCTCTATGTCACTCAATTGGGAGCCGGAGCCTGTCACACCGGCCGTCGCTCATGCTTCTACCGTGCGGTGGAATTTGAAAGCAATCCAGTCGAAACAAAGTTCGTCGACGACGAGCGCACCTTCAACCCGGACGAAGTCTACGGAGAAAAATAGCCTACAAGGCAATCCAAGGACCGAGTTCCCGCTGAAGAGCCGGGTTCTTGAAATCAACTCCGATATGTGTGGGTAGCTCCATCGTGGCCCGCTGACCTGCCCCGTTTTGGAAGTGCATCACCACGGGAATCTTCCCGGGATACTCGGCGAGGATGCTTTGAATCTTTTTCAAATCATCCGTTCCATGCCGACCAGTCCAGAGGGTGAGTTCCAAAACACCACCCGCTTTCTTGCGGCGTGGCTTGAGCTCCTTGATCTGCGATCCCGTCAGCCGTCGCTGCTCCGTGCGATCATCCACCGTGATCTGCGCTTGGATCCGAATCACTTGACCGGGCTCCATCAGACCGGCATCGCGCGCCGGAAGGTAACTCTCGGACCAACACACCATCTCAGCGGATCCCGTGAAGTCCTCAATGATCAGAACTCCGAAGGCCTTACCCGCTTTGGTCATCTTATGCTCCACACTGCGGACCATGCCTGCGAAGGGGAAACGCGCACGCTTGTCCCTGCCGACGTCAATGTCATCCAGCAGCCCAAGACGCTTGTATCGTTCGTGATCCACCACTCCCCGAAACTTATCGAGCGGATGACCAGTGACGTAGAAACCGAGAAGTTCCTTCTCATGCTCTAGTCGCTCATCCTTGCTCCATTCTTCGATGTTCGATTGCTCGGAATCCCCGCCCGACGTGTCCCCACCTCCTCCGGTGAAATCCATCGTGTCAAAAAGCGCAACCTGACCTGCCGCTCGGTCCTTCTGCGCTGAACTGGCACTGGCGACCACTTTTTCCATCCGCTCGAACATCCCCGCCCGGGTTTCTCCCGTCCAATCCATCGCGCCCGCTTTGACGAGGTTTTCTAAAATGCGCTTGTTGATCACTTTGGAATCGAGCCGGTCACAAAACTGATCGAGCGACTCGAAGGGGCCGTTTTCCTTGCGCTCGGCGATCGCCATTTCCATCGCCTTCGCTCCCACGTTCTTAATCGCAGCCAGTCCGTATCGGATTCCCCGCGCACCCCCAGCAATTTCCTCGGGAGCAAAGCGAAGCTTGGATTTGTTCAAGTCGGGAGGAAGGAGCTCGATCTTCATGCGATGACACTCGGAGACAAACACTCCGATTTTATCGGTGTTGTTGATCTCGTTTGAGAGGAGACCCGACATGAACTCGACCGGATAGTTCGCCTTCAGGAATCCCGTCCAGTAAGAGATAAAGCCGTAACACGCCGAGTGGGACTTGTTGAAACCGTAGCCCGCGAAACCGGCAATCTTGTCGAAAATCTTATTCGCGTTTCGCTCGTCGATATCATTCGTCTTGGCCGCTCCGGCCACAAAAATCTGACGCTGCTTCTCCATCTCCTCTGGCTTTTTCTTACCCATCGCACGGCGAAGAATGTCCGCACCACCGAGAGTGTAACCAGCAAGCATCTTGGCCGAATTCTGCACTTGTTCCTGGTAGATCATGACCCCGTAGGTGTCGCCGCAAATTTCCTCGAGAAGAGGGTGTTCGTAAACCGGCTGGGATCGCCCTTCCTTCACTTCGATCATCTGATCGATATATTGCATCGCTCCCGGACGGTAGAGCGCAAGAAGGTCGATGATGTCCTCGATCCGATTGATGCCATACTTCCGGCAGGTCTCCACCATTCCACCTGATTCCAACTGGAACACTCCCATCGTTTCGCCCGCGTTCAGCATTTTAAAGGTAGCCTCGTCCTCAAGCGAAATTTTGTAGATGTCGAAATCGGGAACGGTCTGTCTGATGTGATTCACCGCTTCCTGAATCACGGTCATGTTCTTCAATCCCAGGAAGTCCATTTTGAGAAGGCCAACATCGGTGATCGCCCCCATGTCATACTGCGTCACAACTTCGCCTTCATTTCCCCGGGTCAGCGGAACGTGCTCATCGAGGTTCCGATCTCCAATAACCACGCCGGCAGCGTGGACGCCGACATTTCGGGTGAGACCCTCCAGCTTCAAAGCGTAACTCCAAAGCTCCTGGTAAGTAGTTGAAGATTCGATAACTTCACGAAGCTCAGGTTTCTCTTCGAATTCCTTCTTAAGCTTCACCCCGGGCTTGGCCTCGATCATTTTGGCCAGCATGTCGGCCTCTCCGTAGCTCACGCCCATCACGCGTGCGACATCACGAATCACGGATTTCGCACCGAGCGTTCCGTAGGTGATGATGTGGGAAACGCAGCGCTCTCCGTATTTTTTCCGGACGTAATCAATCACTTCTGGACGCCGGGTCTGGCAAAAATCGATATCGACATCGGGAGGGCTTACCCGCTCAGGATTTAGGAATCGCTCAAATAGAAGCCCAAATCGTATCGGACAAATATCGGTGATTCCCATGGTGTAGGCCACCAGTGATCCAGCAGCGGAACCGCGACCGGGACCTACTGGAATATTCTGATCCTTGGCCCACATGATGAAATCCGCAGTGATGAGGAAATAGGAAGCGAACTTGAGCGAGTTTATGATGCCAATCTCGTAATCAAGGCGCTCATGAAGCTCGGTATCCGTCCTCGCTCGTTCTTCGCCGTATCGAGTGACAAGACCGTCGTAGCACACTTTTCTAAGATAGTCTTCGCGGGGAGAACCATCCGGCGTAGGGAACTCAGGGTATTTTTCCGAAGAGGTGGGATCGAGAACAAACTCGACGTTGCAACGCTCTGCAATTTCCAAGGTGGAATCGCAGGCTTCGGGATGCCCCCCAAAAAGTGTTCGCATTTCCGCGGCTGATTTAAAGTAAACTTCGGGCGAATACCGCATGCGGTTCTCGTCGATAATCAAGCGGCCGGTTCCAATGCAGATCAGGACGTCATGCGCTTCATGGTCTTCCCGGGTCAGGAAATGAACATCGTTTGTCGCGACCGGTTTGACGCCGAGCTTCTCAGCAATCTCGTAGAGGCCGGCACGCACCTTCTCCTGCGGCTCCAAGCCATGATTCTGGACTTCGATGTAAAAATTCTCCTTCCCGAAAATATCGCAAAGCTCCCGAGCGGTTTCGAAGGCAATCTCATCCTGATCCTTCAAAAGCCACTCGTTCACCGGACCGGAAATACATCCGGAGAGACAGATAATCCCTTCCGCATATTTCTTGAGCACTTCACGATCCAGCCGGGGCTTTCCGTAATACATCCCCTCGAGGTGCCCCACCGAAATCATCTTCTGAAGATTCACCCAGCCGGTATTATTCTCCGCAAGGAGGGTCATGTGAGTCGCTCGCTTACGGCCCGGAATCTCTTTTTTGTCCTCCAGCGATTCAGGAGCAAGATAGATTTCACATCCCAAAATTGGCTTCACCCCGTGCTGTCGGCAGTTTTTGTAAAACTGAATCGCTCCAAAAAGATTCCCGTGGTCCGTCATGGCCACCGCGGGCATTCCAAAATCAGCCGCTTGTTTCGCAATATCCGCAGTCCGGCAGGCTCCATCAAGGGTGGAAAACTCAGTATGAAGGTGAAGGTGAACAAAGGAATCAGGCATCCCTCCCAAAACTAGAAAATTCAACCGCTTCGAAAAACCCAAAATGGAAGAAAGTTGTTCGCCACAGAACGTCCTTTTTTAAAGAAGTTCAGGCTGCTCTTCCTCGGTCTCAAGACGAACTCCAAGCCCCAATAGCCGCACCGATTTCCCCTCTCCCCGGTCCCAAGCAAGCTGGAGAAGATCCCGATAGATCGTCTCGTCCATATCGACTCCTGCTTTCTCAGCCGTGGTGCGGGTGAAATCCTCAAATTTTAACTTGATCACGCGAGACTTGATCTCCTGCTCCACTTTACGATCCACCGATTTCCGCACTTCCGCCAGTAGGTCTCGCATGACATCCACCAGCCAATCAAAGTCTTCAATATTCTGGGAAAAGGTTCGCTCCTTCGAGAGCGATTTCCGGGTGCGATCCACCGAAACTTCCCGCTGATCATTCCCGCGACAACGTTCGTAAAGTTCGCCCCCCCATTTCCCGAAGCGATCAGCGAGCGCAAACTTGCTGAATTTCTGGAGATCGCCGCACGTGGTCACCCCCATTTGAGACAAACTCTCAAGTCCGCGCTTGCCCACTCCATGGAGCTTCCCCACCCGAAGCCCCCTCATAAAATCCGCTACCTCCGAGGGCCTCACCTCCAGCTGACCGTTGGGCTTGTTCCAATCACTTGCGACCTTGGCAATCATCTTGTTGGGCGCAATTCCGGCCGAAGCGGTCAGACCTGTTTCATCGAAAATCCGAGCGCGAATCTCCCCGGCAAGAGCAGCGCCCGATTCTTTTCGATGACTGATATCCAAATAAGCCTCATCAAGAGACAAGGGCTCAATCAGATCAGTGTATCGCGCAAAGATCGCCCGAATTTTGGCCGATTCCTGACGATAAACATCAAAGCGGACCGGCGTGAGAATAATCTCGGGGCAGAGCTGCCTTGCCTGAAAAACCGGCATCGCCGAGCGACACCCGAATTTTCGTGCTTCGTAGTTCGCAGTGGTGAGAACCCCTCTCCCCGAGCTTCCACCCACCCCGACCGGCTTGCCCTCAAGCGATGGATCATCCCGCACCTCGATGGCAGCATAAAAGCAGTCCATATCGATGTGGATAATTTTTCGCTCCGGCACGCCACACTTTATTCAAAAGAGAGGCTTCAGTCTACACTCCTGCTGATTGAATATGTCAGAAAAACCACGGAATTTCTCCGCTGTAAACTATGGCGCCTTCAGAAAATACCTAAAGTCACCCATCTCCTCCCCCTCTTGTTCCGGCTTGCTGATTCCGCGATCGGCCAAGTGAAGATCTCAACTATTTACGTGCTGATCCGCGTCATCGATCCAAGATGTCTGCACGCAATCACGGACAACAAGAATCCGGAGCATACAGCCTCTGAAATCAGAATCTGTTGCGTCCGACACACCCAACGGGTGTCCAACACTCCCACCGGGTCGTTCCCGATATTCGAGAGAGCAGCCCTCAAACCCAGTCTCACACGCTAAGGCAAAACACTCAGGGGCTGGCACCCCCCCTTCGTTTTCATATTCAAGGTTCCTATTTTTATTCTACCTCCGGACCGGCAGCGCGTTGGTTTGCACCGTCTTGTTGCCTTTTTGGTGCATCTCTAGAATTTGAAGTCCAGACTAAGACCGACGAAAATGGCTCCGTCCGTTTTTTCGCCAAAGCTTTCATCTGAAGTAATCCCAAGGGCATAGCCGCTCTCGAGAAGAAAAGACGTGCTCTCAGAAAAATCATACTCAACAAATAGGCCTGCTGAGAGTAACAGCACTGGCGCATCCGACGCTTGTGCAATATTGTCAGCACTGTCATTTGCGGGGGACGTGATACCCAATCCTAGGCTCGGTCCCCACCATAGTTTCGCATCTTCCGGTGCATTCACGAATTTAAGGCCGGTGTCGTTCCGATAAATAAAATTCACCAGATCGAGCGAAGCGTTCAGACTCCCATCACTGAAGATATCAATCTTCCCTTTATCATCACTTCCTGTGTCGAAGAACACCTTGAGACTTGGTTTGAATAATCTGAAGTCAGGCCCTCCCTTTTTGAAGGCTTTCTTCTCCATGGGCACAGTCGTTTCTGTGCCTTCAATTCCATACGCCGCCTGGGCTGCCACTATGGCTGCCCCTGCCATCATGCTTTTTGTTGTATTCATAGTTTTGTGTTTTTTAAGAGAATGTCACGGGGGGCTCACGCGCGGCAGCGCCTCGAGTCCACCATCTTGTTCAGCTTGAAAAGTTCTGCGACGAAAAGCTCTGCGGCGAAGAGCTCCCCACCCGAAGGCACCAAGACCTGGGAGAAGTGCTGAATTTGGCTCTGCAACCTCCGGAGGACTGCCAGTGGTTGAGCGGGTTTTATTCATGATGAACTTGGTTATGTTCTGACGTTTTTGAACGACTTGTTTCAGTCATAATTCCAAGCAATTGCTTAAGCCGTCACTCTGAACTCCCGCAAAACCGAAAATCAGACAAAAAAAGTGATTTTTGGGAATAAGTTTTTTGACTCGCTCTTGGGAGTGATCTCCACCGTGGATTTTCAACCACACCTTGTGCAATTCCCCTTCAATTCGATCAAGGTCAGCTGAGAGGAACTAAAATCAGAGACATTCAATATTTCCCACCCTGTTTTTACAACGCGTGTGCAAAGTGGAAAATCTAGTTTTTGGCGTGACGCCTCGGAAGACCGAGCAACGGGGTCCAGTGGTCTTGTCAAAAAATGAAGTCCTCAAACTCCTTCATAACCTGAAGGAGACACCATCTCAATTTTACGGTCGGGGAAAGCGGCCTAGGAGAGACAAGCCTACGGAATGCAGTGGCTTAATGGGGGGCTTAATGTGACCGTAATTCCACTGAAAGCGCAAAAGACAACCTCAGAACGATGACCTCTCATTCACTGCCGGGATTATTGGGCGAATCAGGAGAAATCCTGACCTCACGATAGAATCTCTCTTGGCAGGCAGTTAATAGATCCATATGCGTTTTCTTTTTCTTCTTGCCCCTCTTTTTTCGCTGGCTCAGGCGGAAAAGCCCAACGTCGTTTTCATTCTCGCCGATGATCTCGGCATCAAAGACATGTCCTGTGAGGGCTCCACCTTCCACGAAACTCCTCATATCGATGCACTCGCCAAATCCGGGATGCGTTTTGTGAATGGCTACTCAACTTGTCAGGTGTGCTCGCCCTCCCGGGCTTCGATCATGGTGGGACAGTATCCTGCTCGGATTGGAATCACTGACTGGATCGGAGCAGCGACTGGCACGAACTGGAATCGCAACGACAAGGTCCTCCCGGCCCCAAACAAGAATGGACTTCCCCACGAACTCACGACTGTTGCGGAAGCGTTCAAGGAGGGCGGATATCGTACCTTCTTCGCCGGAAAATGGCACCTCGGAGGAGAAGATTCCCGGCCCGAGCACCACGGATTCGAAGTCAACAAGGGCGGACACCATCGCGGGACCCCACCGGGTGGATTTTTCTCTCCTTATAAAAACCCCGTGCTCGAAGATGGTCCAAAGGGAGAGTCTCTTACGATCCGGCTCGCAGAAGAGACGGTGAAGTTTACCACCGCCCATTCCGACAAACCCTTCTTCGCTTTTCTCTCGTTCTACGCTGTTCACGCACCGATCCAAACAACGCCTGAGCTTTGGAAAAAGTATCAGCAAAAAGCCGCTAAATCCGGATTGGCGAGTGAACGCTTCAAAGTCGATCGGACCCTGCCTGTGCGCCAGGTTCAGGACTGCCCCATCTACGCCGGCATGATGGAATCGATGGATGATGCCGTGGGCATGGTGATGGAGGGATTGAAAAAGGCAGGCCTCGATCAAAACACCATCGTCATCTTCACGTCCGACAACGGAGGAGTTTCCTCCGGAGATGCCTTTGCCACCTCCTGCCTCCCGCTTCGCGGCGGAAAAGGAAAACAGTGGGAAGGTGGAATTCGCCAACCTTATTACATCAGCGCGCCAGGTGTAACCAAGCCGGGCTCCACTTCCGAAACCTTTGCCACCGGCAACGACTTCTTCCCGACTTTGCTCGAACTCGCTGGCCTTAAACTTCGACCCAAGTCCCACATCGACGGTCGTTCTCTAGTTCCAGCCTTGAAAGGCGAATCCCCTCCTTCACGCCCCCTCTTTTGGCACTATCCGCATTATGGAAACCAAGGTGGAGAGCCATCGGGAATTGTGCGTCGTGGCGACTACAAATTGATCCGTTACTACGAAGACGGTCGCGAGGAACTCTACCGACTCAGCGAAGACCTCGGCGAGCAAAGCGACATCTCAAAAAGCGAGCCCACCATTCGCGAGGAGCTTTCGCAAATGCTCAACGCTCATCTCAAAGAAGTGGGAGCTGTCATTCCAAAACCAGATTCACGGTTCGATCCGGTCAAGAAGAAACAGCAACTCGAAGTCCTCCAAACAGAGCGCAAGGAACGCCTCGAGAAACAGCATGCCAATTACTTAAAAGCCGACTTTAAGCCCAACAAAACCTGGTGGGGTTCGATGCCCACGACGGAAGACTAACTTCCTAATCGCAGGAATAGGAGACTCCCGTCACCTTGCCCTCGTGGAGGTTGATGAACACGCCTTCGCAGGTGTGGCTCCCGTCTTCGGTGTTCATAAAAAACATGACCTGATCGTCCTTGTTGACGTTTAGAGTGGGCCGACCTCGCTTCCCGCTTTCCGGATAGTGTCTTTCGAGTTCAGCGAAAACTTCCGCGCGTGTCATCCCTTCTTCGAGATCGTAGTAGAAAGCTCGGAAGGCTCGAAACCGGGCATCGACCAGCCATGGATTGAGGGCCAACAGAAAGAAAACCGACACCGGAAGAATGGCCAGACACGCCATAATGAAGCTGTTTCGCTTCCACCCCTTGGTTCGAAAAGCCGACCACGCCAGTCTCACTCCCCACACAACTCCGAAGATTGCGACGATCGAAAGGGGAGCGCTTTGTGAGGTGTCCATCTCACGAATAGATTCGTTTTCTCCGCCAAACCATGACCACAGAGAGAAGTGAAAAAAGAGCGGTGGAAGGCTCGGGAACTCCCGGGATTTCCGGAGTCGTTTCCACCTCAACCTGCTCCAGCCCGAAACGCTTGTATTGCTCCGCAGTTTCGAGCACCACCGCGCCACTCACCTGCGTGACAAGCTGATACTCGGCTGCGAGCTTGGTGAGTTCACCCTTTCGCTTGCCCGTTCGAGACATTTCCTGCACCTGCTCCCAAACACGATGGCGGGCGAGATGATCCCAGACTTCCTTCCCTTCCGTCGGCTCCACAGCCTGACGTTCCCATTGAAAATTCGAATCAGTTTCAAGGAGTAAGCGATGAAGAGCGGACATGAGATCTTCCTGATCTGTCGGCCGCGCACTTCCTGCCATCTCAACACGCTTCGACACAGTTTCGACCAACCGGTTGGGCTTCCCTTCCAGATCGACCGTGCTGAAGGCTACCTCAAAAAAGCCGCGCTCAAGAAGCTGCAAAAAGCCTTCTTCATCGCCGAAGGAAATGGGCTGGGAACCATGCATCCAGATCAAATGATCCGCTTTCATTTCCTGCGCTTTGCTCAATCCCAATCGAAGGGCCGGGATACAATTTTGCCCTCCCAGGTGCGCGTAGTCAGCCAGTGGTTTCCCGGTCTCAATTACTTTCTCCGAGTTGGCCAAGATCACGACTACTTCATGCCCTCGATTCTGGAGACAGCCAATCGCTTCATCGGCTGCTTTCGTCCACTTTGAGAAATACGAGGAACCATCGACCACAAAGACGATCTTTTGACTCCGCGGCTCAACCTCATTTTCAAGGCGCTTCCGAACGAGATA
Organism: Akkermansiaceae bacterium; assembly: GCA_049889835.1. Taxonomy (GTDB): domain Bacteria; phylum Verrucomicrobiota; class Verrucomicrobiia; order Verrucomicrobiales; family Akkermansiaceae; genus SW10. Next base: position 543 of record JBMHCQ010000029.1, on the reverse strand, counting down.
ACGTTCCGCCTCCGAAGCAAACTGATCTCTGGTCCAGACCACTTTTTGCGGTTGCGGCAACTTACAATTGATCTGGCTATGACGCGCCATGAGGTCACGAGCGAGAATTCCGCCGTGGGTTTCGCGCCATTTCCCGAGCTCGCCTTTGGCGGTGAGACCGGGCAGCGACATCTCCGTATCCCCTTGCAGCCAGACCGTGGTCTGAAGATTCTCCGGCACGTCAAAATTTTTCTCGATCAGACGAGGCACAAACAAACGCCCCTCATCATCTAGCGGAGCCGTCACCCCGATTCGGATTTTCATATTCTCGGTCGTCAAGACGGGGAAGCACTGCACCATCACCCGGTCCGTTCCAACCCAACGAACCAGCACCGGATCGCGTCGCTCCACCACGGCGATGCTGCGATACGCCTCAGTCACTTTTTCCTTTGAGGAAAAGGCCGCTTCCTGAGGCTCTCCGTTCACCCACAGGGTAAGCCGGGAGACCACCGCGTTTTTAGGAAGCAAGACCTGCATCCGGGCCTCTTGATCACTTAAGGTGTT
>JBMHCQ010000028.1:0-3677 GCA_049889835.1 Akkermansiaceae bacterium | reverse complement strand
GGAGCCAGATCGACAAACTCAGTGAAGCCCTTCACCACCTTTCCAGGGGGGAAGGCTTCTTTGTCAGAAGAAACAACGACGACCGGATTGAGGGTGTCGATGCGCCACGGGGTTGTCTTGGAAACGGAACCATGGTCGTTGAGCTTCCAGCCGTGATCGCCGCACACGTAGACGATCATCCACTCTTGCTTCTGCGCTTTGCTGTAAGCGACAAACTCATCGACCGCTTGCCCAACCAAGGAATCGCCATAAGCGCAAAAGGCGAAGTAATCCTGAATCATCGACAGCTTCTGCGAGTCGGGAAAGTGATCGGTGAAACCGCTCTCCACGGCATTGCGCATCTGCTTGGGCATGGTCTCCAACTCGTCACCGATCACTTCAGGAATCTTGTAAGTCTTCTTGGCGAAACGCTCGCGGTAATCGCTCGGAGGCAAAACCGGCGTGTGCGGAAAATCAAATCCCAGATGCGCAAAGATCGGCTTCGCGGTATCCGCCCCCTGAAACTTCCGTGACCCGGCGGCGAATTCCCTATTTTTGTGATCAAGGAACTCCCCGAGGAAATGGGCATAATATCCATCGCGGGTTTTCCCCGCAGGGCGTGGACTGACGCCTCCGAGGATCATTCCGCTGTCGATGTGCGTGCCCTTGCGTTTGTTGGAGTGACGCAAGATGTCATATTTCTCATTCGCCGCTGCCGTTCTTCCAGCATACTTGGGGAACAATTTCTCTACCTCCAGCGAGAGATAAGTGAAGCCATCTTCGGGAGTGTAGAAGTATTCGAGACTCGGGATGGGATTCTCAAGCTTCTGCCCGTCAATCGAGTTAAACCAGTCCTTGCCCCAAGCGGTGAGACCATCCTTGCCCAAGGGCTTGAAGCCAACACTCTGCTGATAGGGCACGTAGCCTTTGGCCCACTTCCCGCCGGGTTGAATCTCCTTCAATCGAAATCCCAATTTCCCCACGTGGAAGGTTTGGTAGCCGAGGTCGGCCATATGTTCCGGAAGCGGCTTTTTCCAGTGCTCGGCACTGCTGTTGTGATACTCGAATTGGTAAACCCCCGAATGCCAGGGGTAGCGGCCAAAGTGCATCGCGGCCCGCGACGGTGCACAGACCGGCGAGTGGCAATAGGTGTTGATAAAGGTTGTTCCTTGAGAGACCAACTTGTCCACCTCGGGCGACTCCACGTAACCCAGCTCGCTCATCTCCCGACCATCGATGATCTGATTGAAGGCGCGGATAGAATCGTAACGCTGATCATCGGTGACGATCCAAAGAATGTTCGGCTGCTTGCTTTCCGCACTCAAGACAGCGAGAGAGACGAGTAAGAGAAGGGAAATTCGAAACAGAGAATTGATCAGATGAAAGCGTCGAGCACTGGACATGGCAGAACCTACGACACAATCGGGATGTATGACAAGTTTGGACGAGCTGATTCGATCAACGTCCAGTGTCGAGGGAGCTCTTAACTCAAGAAAGCGCAGGCCACAACATCGCCGCGATGATTCCTGCGAAATCCACCGAAAGTCCAGCGAGGAGGTCGTAACGAGTGCAATGAGTTCCTACCGCTCCAAAGTAGACCGCGAGGAGCTAAGGGGTGGTCTCGGTGGGACCTTGGAAGGTGCAGGCGTGGGACCATCAACGGACCGGTGAAATCCGCTATCAGGATATTTCCCTGGCCCTCATCGCGCCTGACAAAAACGGCATCAGTTCACTCAAGAGCACCTTCTCTTTATCCACCCTCGCTGGCCTTAAGGTCCGAGGTTCTTCTACCGCCAAGAATCCCAAACCTTGAAGTTATCGAATTCGATGGTGGAACCGTTGACGGTCATGCCGAGTTTGGTTTTGGTGGGATGAGCGATGCCGGGAGATTTAAGTTTGTTAACGAGTTTTCCATCGATAAAGGCCTTCATGATGTCGTCTTTGATGACGACGCGGAGCTTGTGCCACTCGCCTTTTTTGAGGTCGACTTTGGCACCGGTTCTTGAGGCGGCGAGGATTTTCTCATCCTCGGGAGTAAGGGTTCCAGCTTTGCGACGATTGCGGATTTCGAGGTTCATGGCGCCGGTTTTGTCATCGCTGATATTGAGATACTTGGGAGAGAGCGAAATGCGGCAGATGTGTGAGGCCCAGACCGATTTTTCATTGGAGTCATCGAAGACGAAGTTGAAGCGGGAGCCGCCGTTGAAGCGGACATCGATTTCCATCACGAGGTCAGCAAAGTCGATATTCTTGCGAATGACGCAGCCGTGGTTGGCTTTGATTTGGGTACCGATGAGGGCCTCGTCAACGACGGTCCAAGCTTCCGGAGTGGGTGCGATTTTGTCGTAATTTTTGAGGGACTCGGGAGAATCGAAGGTGTCTTTGAAGTCGGGCTTGCGATGAGCCTCCTTCTTGGGCTCGGAAGTTTTAGCCTCTTTTTTCTTTTTCCCGAAGCCGGTGGGGGCGTCGATGCCGGGGGCGTGTTGGGTGGTGTTTTCGACGGAGAATTTGGGGAGGAGAGCGAGAAGTTTGTCACGCTCGGCGCGGTGGGCTTCGGAGACGATGGACCAGTCGGTGATCTCGGGGAAGGAGATGAGGTCGGCGGGGTTTTTAGAGACGTCCCACCATTTCTTACGGCCATCGCGGAGGACAAGGTTACCGCGGATGATCTGGTGATCAGCTTGGTAGGCGTAGAGGTGGTCGCGGTGGGTGTTTTCCTTTCCGAAAAGGAAGGGGACGAGGCTTTTACCGTTGTGCTCGTAGTCGGCGGGGAGTTTTCCTCCGGTGAGTTCGGCGAGGGTGGGGAGGAAGTCGGCCATGGAGACGAGGACGTCTTGCTCGCCTTTTTTGGTCATGCCGGGGGCGTGGATGATGAGGGGGACGTGAGTGCCTTTTTGACGGTCGGAGCTGCGCTTGCCGTAGCCGCCGGTGCCGTTGTCGGCGCAGAAGACGAAGATGGTGTTGTCAGCGATGCCGAGCTCTTTGAACTTCTGCTGGTAAAGCCAGACTTGGTAATCGAGGTAGTTGACGTGGCGGTGCATGCCGGGCTCAGTGACGGTGCCGTTGGTTTCGTATTGGCCTTTGTCGCCGGAGATTTTTGGCGGGGTGCGGGTGTATTTTTCTCCGTCCCATTGGATGACGGGAGTGCCGGGCCAGGAGCTAGGAGATTCGGGATGGAGCCAGTCGTAGGCATCGTGTCCAAGGTGGGAGCAGTGATAGACGAAGAAGGGTTTATTAGCGGCGTGTTGCTCTTCGATGTGGTCGAAAATGAAGTCGAGTTCGATGTCGGGTCCGTAGCTGTGGAGGCCGAATTCTTTGCGTGATTGATCGGTGTTGGGGAACCACTGGAAGTTGTCTTTTTCCTCGGGGCCACCGTGGTTCATGAGGCGGACGTGGGGGTAAAAATACCAGCCGTGCTGTTGGTAAGTGTCGAGGGTATTACCGGTGTCGGCGTCGATGAGGATACGATCGCCGTCGACCTTTTTGTAGAAGTGTTTGAAGTCGGTGTAGGGGTTGTCCTTGTCCTGGAGAGAGCCGGGAGTGAAGCAGCCGCGATGGTAGCCGAAGCGGGTGAGGTCGCCCGCCATCTGTGTTTTTCCGGCCCAGTATGTTTGGTAGCCAGCACTCTGGGCGACGTGGCCAAGGTGAAGGGGTGAGCTGAGGTAAAGGGGCCAGGTGACGAGATTTCCTTTGTCGTC
>JBMHCQ010000027.1:0-240006 GCA_049889835.1 Akkermansiaceae bacterium | reverse complement strand
GCCGCCGCCATCGCCGGCCGAGCTCCCCGCCCCAAAGGTTCGGCGCCGCTGCGCAGGAGGGAGCGGAGGGACGCCGCGGGGCCGGCGCGCGAGTGGCGCCGGCCCCCGCCCCCCCCCCCCCCCCCCCCCCCGCCCCGCCCCCCCCCCCCCCCCCCGCCCCCCCCCCCCCCCCCCCCCCCGCCCCCCCCGCACCAAAGCATGTTCAGCAGTTCGTCGCTGAGAATCATCTTCGCTGGGATTCCCTTGGTGAGTTTCTCGCCCTAGCTGTTTCCTTTGAGCACATTGGGACGGACAAAGCTAAGATTCTCGGTGCAACTCTCGATGAGGCGACCACCGAGGTGCTGCTTAAGAACAAATCTCCTCTTCGCAAGGTGAATCAACTTGATAACCGGGGGAGTCATTTCTATCTCGCGCTCTACTGGGCTCAGGCTCTGGCTGCACAAGATAAGGATGCGGAGTTGAAGGCAGAATTCGGTGTGATTGCCGAAAAGTTGGCCTCTCAGGAGGACGCAATCGTCTCAGAACTGAACGAAGTTCAGGGACAAGCGGTTGAGTTGAGTGGTTATTACGCGCCTGATGAAGAAAAACTCACCGCTGCGATGCGCCCCAGCGCAACACTCAACGCGGTGATTGATTCGATCTAGCAACCCCTCTCAAACGAGCGGCGTATTGAGCCAATCCGCCCTAACGTTGAAGGTGGCTAGTGATGTTTGCAGGGAGAGTCCTTTGGGTCAAGGGACCTCCAGTGTAGGGTATGCCTGGGAAGCGGCGCTCGCTTCTGCTGCCCTATTCTTTCGATTCCGGAATGAGTTTGTAGAGCAGGGCGTTCTCCTCGTTGAGGTAGTCCTTTGCTAGCTTGTTGAGTTCTTCAACAGTGATCGCGGCGTAGTCGGCATCGCGGTTTTTGGCCCAATCGATCTTGTGTGGCTTTTCCTGACTGCCGTTGAGCACGGAGCTGAGCCAGTAGTTGTTCTCGCGTAGTGATTCGGCGAGGCCTGACTGAATCGGTTTGAGCGCGCGCTCGAGTTCGTCCTGGGAAACTCCTTTTTGAGCCATCTCATCGGCAAGTTTGATCATGAGTTCGCCGTATTTCTGGGTCTCGTCTGGCTTGACCTTGGCGGTCGCTTGCAGGAATCCGATCTCGAGAATGGGATTGGGTGCCGAGCTGGCCCGAGGGCTATAGGAGCCGCCAAGCTTCTCACGAATTTCCTCGCGCATGCGATCACTGAGAATGTCGCTGAGTAGATTGAAGCGGCGTGCCGAGCCAATATCGTCGCCGATGGCGGGGATTTTCCAAGCGACGACAGCGGCACCACTTGGGTCCTTGGAGTCAAAGGTGAGCTGTTCGGTTCCCGGGCCGGAGGGGGCGTAGATTTTCTTGCGCTCTGCGAAGTTGGGCTTGTCCGTCTTCCGGGGAGGGAGGGCGCCGAAGGTTTTCAAGACGAGGGGACGAATGGTTTCGGGATCAAAGTCCCCGACAATGGTGAGCTCGAGTGGCCCGTCTTTAAACTCGGGCAGGATCCAATTCTTGATAATTTCGGAACTGTATGAGGCTGCTTTTTCCTGCTCGGGGAAACTGAATCGGGCGTCGCCTCCATGGAGTTGGCGCTGCATTTCAAGTTGGGCACCTTGCATGGTGTGTTTGAGCTGATTATAGATCATGGGAAGCATCATCTTGAGCTGACGTTCTGCTTCGGGGCGGAATCCGGGGTCGGTGAGATGTGCGAGCATGAGTTGGAGTTGGAGTTCGAAGTCTTCCGGGGTGGTGCGGCCGCTGAGGGAAAATGCGTCGTCACTGATTCCAAACCCAACGCCGACATTTCTACCGGCAAGGATGCGCTCGAGGTCGTCAGCGGAGTGTTTTCCAAGACCTCCACCTCCGAAGATCATTTGCGCAAACTGATTTAAGCCGGGCTGGTCCTTGGGCATGGTGAAGCTGCCGTTGCCAATTCGGGCTGTCATGGAAATGCTGTTTTTCTTAAAGTCGGTCTTCTTGAAGTTCACCTTTACTCCGTTTGAAAGCACGAGGTGGGTGGCATCGATCCCGTCGATTTCTTTCTCGGAAATGATAGTGCCGGGCTTGCCAAAGGCGGTGTAAGCAAAGCCACCGAGCTTTTTTTGTGCGGGGGGGGCGACCTCGGTGTTCTGGCTTTCCAGAAAGAGTTTCTTTAAAGTCTCGGCAGCTCCGTCTTCTGCTTTCGCAGTGGTGAGAACCAGCGAGCGGTCCTCCTTGTCCCAGAATTTCTTGAAGGCCGCATGGACGATTGCGGGAGTGAGAGCAGCAACGCCCTCCTTGGTGATTTCAAGATTGGTTTCGGGCGTGGTGAAGACCTTTTCTCCGCCGATGGCGTTGACGAAGGCCATTGCGAGTCCGGCGGATTCGCGGGTGGGGGCGCGCTTGACGGCTTGCTCGGCAGAGTTGATGAGACGCGCTGCCATTTCATCGATTTCCGCTTGGGTGAATCCGTGGAGAAGAGCGCGCCGGAATTCCTGCTCGAGGACAGGGACGGCTTCCTTCCACTTTCCTTCCCCGGGCGATACGGCAAGGGATCCAGACTCGACCATCTTGAAGTAGACATTCCGGCCGCCGCCGCCTCCGAGGATTGGAGAACCTTCCTTCTTGGCGAGAATTTCAAAACGGCGGTTGAGGATCGAGTGGGCGACGCTCAGCGGATAGCGGGTCAGGCGCTCGGACTTGGTATCGGGTTCAGGGGTGTAATTTTGAAGCGCGTAGAGTGTGATGTTATCCGAAGTGATTTCCTGATCGACGAACACCTCACTACGAAGGCCAAATCCCGAAGGTGCTTTGTCTTTGGTAGGGTCGACACCGGGGTCTTTGGGGTTCTCGAGAGAGATAAAGGTTTCGCGGACACGGCCTTCCATTTCCTGGGCCTTGAAGTCGCCAACGACCACGAAGGTCATGCGTTTGGGAGTGTAAAACTGGCGGTAGAAATCAGTGAACCGGTCTCGGGTAGCGTTATTGATCACTTCTTCCGTGCCGATGGGGACGCGCTGCATGAGGCGGGATCCGGGGAGAAGGTATTCGAATTGCTTGAGCATCATGCGATAGCCGACAGAGTCACGGGATGTTTTCTCTGAAATGATGACTCCACGCTCTTTGTCGATCTCCTCGATTTTTAAAAGGGCGCCATCGGCAAAGTCGCGCATCACGGTAAAGGTGAGGTCGACGGTGTCTTGATCCATGTTGGGGAGGTCCAACATGTAGACGGTTTCATCAAAGGATGTGTAGGCATTGGCGTGTGCTCCGAAGGCGATCCCGAGCCGCTGCATCTTTGGAATGAGTTCCGCAGCGGTGAAGTTTCGGGAACCATTGAAGACCATGTGCTCGAGGAAATGAGCGAGTCCGCGTTGATTGTCCTCCTCCATGAGGGAACCAGCGGCAATGTGAAGTCGTACCGAGAAGCGACCCGGTGGTTCCGCATTGGGATAAATGATATAGTTCATCCCATTGTCGAGGGAGCCGAAGACGGCTTTCTGGTCGGCTTTGAGATCGGAACCTTCACCCGCCACAGGATTGGCATGAAGCGGCAGCAGTAAGGCGGTGAGAAGAGCGAAGTATTTCATGAACTTGGAAGGACACTAGGTGATGAGCGGCTTCAGGGGAAGCGGGTAAGACGGGAGAATTTGTTTGTGGAATCCCAGAGTAAGAGAGGTAAGGTTTTTGCCAATGGAACGTCGCGATTTTATCCGTAAAAGTGGTGCTGCTCTTGTGGGCGGAGGTGGAATGACAGGTTTGAGCCAAGCCAATCATCATGGTGGGGCTAAGAAAGGAAAATGGCCGCTGGTGGTTTTTGAGAAAGCGATCCAGGCAATGGACTACGATCGCATGGGTGAAGAGTTGGCCAAGATGGGTTGTAATGGGATTGAGGCCACGATTCGCCCGGGCGGACATATTGAGCCCAAAAACGCTGAGAAGGAGGTGCCCAAAATGGTGGCGTCCTTGGCGAAGAATGATCAAAAGGCACATCTCGCGGCGACCCGGATTGCCGAGATTACCCCGGAGAACGAAAAATTTCTCAAGGTGCTTAAGGATCATGGAATCACGAGGTATCGTATGGATTACTACCGATATGACCTTGAAAAAGACATGCTTCCGCAGGTCGAGGAACATGCCAAGAAGGCCAAGGAACTTGCGGCCTGGAATCGCGAGAATGGAATGGAGGCCATTTACCAACTGCATTCCGGGGCAAAATTGCTGGGCGGGTTGAGTTGGGACTTGGCCCTTCTCTTAAAAGATATCAGCCCAGATGAAATCGGAGTAGGTTTCGATCTTCGCCATGTCCGGACCGATTCCGGGCTTTCCTTTCGGGCTGCGGCTCAGGTGATTCGAAAGCACACCCGGGCGATTTATGTCAAGGATGCCCGTTGGGGTGGGGAGAGGAGCAATAAGCTTAAGAGCGTTCCTCTTGATACCGGATTCGTCGATCAAAAGGTCTTCGAGAATGCCCGTAAGGGCCAGAAGCCAATGCCGATTTCTCTCCATATGGAATGGGGGAAGACGCAGATTTATAAGCTGCAAGACGTTGAGGAGGCACTGGCCTGTATTGCGCGTGATGTAAAAACGCTCCAGTCCTGGTTGTAACACACTGATGGCCTCCGGATAAAGCCATCGTATGTGGAGTGGGACGGTCAGCTTGCTTTGGCAGGCTTTTTGGCGATCAGAATGATCGCAAAGATCAATGCAATCGCCGCCAGTCCGGCGAGTCGACCGGCCATTCCTTCGAAACCAAGGAATAAAATGTGGCTCACGAGTGCCCCAGCCATGGTTCCAGCGGTTAGAAGAGCCCCTTTTACTGAAAATTTTGGGATAAGGATGAAAATTGCAGCGATGAGTTCGACCACTCCGGTTCCGATTCGGGCCAGCGCTTCCAGCTCTCCGTTTCCAAGAGCCTTGGAAGTGAGAGTGGTGAAAAGGTCGACGGATTCCTGCTTTGCGAGAAATTTGAAGGGCAGAGTCTGAAGCAGAATGATGGCGGGAACGATGCGTAAGATCCAGAGAAGTGCTTTTGGCATGCTATTGAGAAGATCCATCACATGGTTTATTCCCGTCTTTGTCTGAACCTGAATGGATTTCCCGATAACCTTGCTGCAATGGGATTGATTCGCCAAAGATGTTTGAAAATTCATTTTCCCCTGATCAATCTCTCAACGGTAATACTCGCGATACTCACTCGGGCTCATGTGCATGACGGAGACAAACGCGCGCGTAAAGCTGGCGTGCTCCTGATAGCCAAGGGTGTTGGCAATTTGGCCGATCCCGAGAGCGGTGTTCAGGAGCTGATCACAGGCGGCAGCGATGCGGGCCTGAACGAGGTAGCGTTTGGGAGTGGTGCTGAGGTATTTTTTAAAGCGTCGTTCAAGGCTACTCACCGACATCTTAGCTTGTTGCGCGAGGTCTTCAACGGTGATGGGTTGATCGAGGTTCTCGTGGATTTTATCGATCAATTCGGAAATCGCACGATGGGGGGTCGGCAGCGGTGGTCCTTCACCGTGTTCGAGCCGCCTAGAGATGCCGGCGGTGCCGATGACCTTGTCGTCATGATCAAAGAGTGGAATCTTTGAGGCCATGCGCCATTCGATTGAACCGCCGGGGCGGGTGAGGAGTTCCATCTTGTTCTGCATGGCCTTCCCGGTGCGGAAGACTTTGTCGTCGTCCTCCTGAAAGACTTTTGCTTGGGCCTTGGGGTAAAGGTCGTGATCTGTCTTGCCTACAAGTTCGCTGGGTCTTGTTCTTAAGACATCGGCGCAGGCTTTGTTGGCGAAGATGATTCGACCAAGCGGATCCTTGAGCCAGAACATGACCTCAGGGAGGGCTTCGAACAAGCCGAGAGCAATCTGTCCGGAACGGAGTCTGGAGAGAAATCTCCCGAAGTCTTCATCTTTATCTGGAAATGCAAAATCTTCGGCCATTGATCTAAAAAGGTGTTTTGACGAATTAAGACAAATGAAAGATGTCTGACGCTATGGTCTAAGAAAAGAAAATACTGCTAAGGTATCAGCGGTGGAGGGAAACTCTTCTTCCAAAATTATCTCAATGCTTATGTCTGAACACTTCCCAACAATTCCTAAAATCAAATATGAGGGCCCTGAGTCCGATAACCCACTTGCGTTTCATCACTACAATCCTGATGAAGTCATTGGCAATAAGACGATGCGTGAGCACATGCGCTTTGGCGCAGCTTATTGGCATGTGATGCGCAATGGACTTGGCGATCCCTTTGGTGAAGGGACTGCGCTGATGCCTTGGGACAATGGGCAGGAGACTCTGGAGAATGCCTTGGCCCGGGTTCCGGTTTTTTTCGAATTTCTCGATAAGATTGATATCGATTACTATTGCTTCCATGACCGTGATATCTCTCCAGAAGGGGAGTCGCTTGAGCAAACTCATGAGTGGTTCCACACCGTGGTGGATGCTCTCGAGGAACAGCACCATTCGACGGGTAAGAAGCTTCTCTGGGGAACAGCTTGTCTCTTCGCCCACCCACGGTATGCCCACGGTGCATCCACTTCGCCCAGTGCGGATGTCTTTTCGTATGCCGCCTCCCAGGTGAAGCATGCGCTGGATGCGACACACCGTCTTGGTGGTCCGGGGTATACCTTCTGGGGTGGGCGCGAAGGATACGGCTCCCTCATCAACACCGACATGAAGCGTGAGGTGGAGCACCTCGCAAAATTCCTTCACATGGCTGTCGATTACGCGAAAAAAATCGGCTATGAGGGTCAATTTTACATTGAGCCGAAGCCTCGCGAACCGTCGACCCATCAATATGATTCTGATGCGGCAGCGTGTTTGAACTTCCTTCGTGAATTCGATCTTCTGGATCACTTCAAGCTCAACCTTGAGACCAATCACGCCACGCTCGCAGGGCACACCATGGAGCACGAGATGGAGGTGGCGATCAATGCCGGCGCGCTCGGCTCGATCGATGCCAACCGTGGAGACGAACTTCTTGGCTGGGATACCGACCAGTTCCCAACGAATCTTTACGGCACAACCCAAGTCATGCTTCGGCTTCTGAAGGATGGAGGATTTACCACGGGGGGCTTGAATTTTGATGCCAAACGTCGTCGGGAGAGTCATGAGCCGGAGGACCTCTTCCATGCGCACATCGGCGGGATGGATGCCTTCGCCCGCGGACTTAAGGTGGCCCACAAGATCATCGAGGACGGTCGGTTCGACGAATTCATCAAGACCCGCTACTCCAGTTTCGATTCCGGAGTGGGGTCTGAGATTGAGTCCGGAGCGGCAAGTTTCGAGTCGCTTGACAGTTATGCGCAGGGCATTACGCCACCACAGCTTTCCAGCGGCCGCCAAGAACGTCTTGAAAATCTTCTCAACGACTATCTCTAAGACTCTCAGCAAAATGACCCGCTCCGGTTTTCAGAAGCGGGTCATTTTTTAATCTGGAAAGACGAAGGTTACATCATTTTTCCCCAACGATAGTCCTTCGCTTTTCCAAGCAACACATCAGATCTAACAGCACTCACCATGCCAACATTTCTCGGACTCGATTCATCAACCCAAAGCCTCTCGGCAGTTCTCATCGATTCGGATTCCGGTCAGATCGTGGCCGAGGATTCGGTCAACTTCGGGAAGGACCTTCCGCATTACGGACAAGCTCATGGTTATGATGAGTCCGGTGCACGTGGCGAGGTTCATGCGAACCCCATGATGTGGGTGGAAGCGTTGGACCTGCTCATGGGGCGAATGAAGAAAACTGGGGTTGATTTTGCTTCTGTCTCCTCGGTTTCTGGCTCCGGTCAGCAGCACGGAAGTGTTTATCTCTCGGCGAACTTTGCCGAAACTTTAAATTCGTTGGACTCGAGGCGATCGCTCAAGGAGCAGATCGAGCCATGCCTCACTCGTTCCAGTGCGCCGATTTGGATGGATAGTTCCACTTCGGAAGAATGTGAGGAAATCGCTGAAGCCGTGTGTGGAAATGAAGTCGTCTGCGCGAAATCGGGATCGATTGCGGTGGAGCGCTTCACTGGGTCGCAGATCCGTAAGTTTTCCAAAATCCATCCTGAGGCCTTCGCGCGAACTGGAGTGGTGCATTTGGTGAGTTCTTTCTTTGCCTCAATTTTTGCCGGAAGAAATGTCGCAATCGATCATGGCGATGGTGCGGGAATGAATCTGATGAATCTCGCATCGGGTGAGTGGGATGCTGAGCTCGTGGCAGCTACTTCCGTTGGGCTTGGCGACAAGCTCCCTCCGGTCGCGCCATCGGCGACCAATTCGGGGGCGATTTCACCATACTTCGTCGAGAAATACGGCTTTTCTCCGGACTGTCAGACCATTATTTGGTCTGGAGATAATCCATGCAGTCTCGTTGGAATGGGCGCAGCCCGTCCGGGGAAAATCGTGATCAGTCTGGGCACCAGTGATACCCTTTTCGCAGCGATGCCTGAGCCGCGAACTGATCCGCAAGGCTTTGGGCATGCTTTTGGGAATCCAGCGGGGGGCTTCATGAGCCTGATCTGTTTTAAGAATGGTTCACTGGCGCGTGAAGCGGTGAAGGAAAACTTCGGGCTCGAGTGGTCGGCTTTTGAAAAAGAGGCTCTTGAGGAGACTCCTCATGGAAACGACGGTCTAATGATGCTGCCATTTTACGAACCGGAAATCACCCCTCGTCTTGACACTCGGGGCCCGGTGTATTCCAAAGAGGGATCGTCTGCAGCTCAAGCAGTTCGAGCGGTGCTCGAGGGCCAGTTCCTTAATATGCGATTGCACTACGGTTGGTTGGGGATTTCACCCTCCCGGATTTCCATTACCGGCGGAGCTTCGGCTAACGATGGGATCGCGCAAGTGATCGCCAACGTCTTCGGGGTGCCGGTGGATCGACTGGACGTCCCCGGGTCTGCCGGAGTGGGAGCTGCCATGCGGGCCGCCCATGGAGTGGGGGAGAATCTTGAAGATCTTGAGAACCAGTTTAGCCAGCCCAAGGAAGGGTCCACTATTGAGCCCGAAGAGGAAGCAAAAGGGGTCTACGATGCCATGCTTCCAGAATTTGAGGCGTTTTTGAGGGCGCAGGGGTGATTGGAGGAATTTTAGTAATCTAACGCTTGATCGCTCGGTCACTTAATCACTCAATAAGCGGTAACTTAAAAAACCAATATCCATGTCCCGTCCCGTCACACTATTTACCGGCCAGTGGGCCGACCTCCCTCTTGCTGAACTCCTTCCAAAAGTCAAAGAAATGGGCTACGATGGAGTGGAACTCGCCTGCTGGGGCGATCACTTCGATGTTCAGGCTGCCCTCAATGAAGAGGGTTACGTCGAAGGTCGCTGGGAGCTGCTCAAGCAAAACGATCTTTCGTGCTTTGCTATTTCCTCCCACCTCGTCGGTCAGGCCATTTGCGATCATATCGATGAACGCCACGCGGCGATCCTCCCACCTCATGTCTATGGCGACGGTGACCCTGAAGGCGTGCGTCAGCGTGCGGCTCAGGAAATGATTGATGCGGGCAAGGCTTGCCGCAAATTCATCGATGCCGGTAAAGAATACATGGCGGGACGTTCGCCTCAGTCGGGGATTGGCGCAGTGGTAAATGGATTCACCGGTTCCAGCATTTGGCACGCACTTTATGCCTTCCCGCCCACCGATCAGGCTTACCTTCAGAAAGGGTTCGATGATTTTGCTGCCCGATTCACGCCGATTCTTGATGCTTTTGAGGCCGTTGATGTGAATTTTGCTCTGGAGGTTCACCCGACCGAAATCGCCTTTGATATCGCTTCCGCCGCACGTGCGATCGAGGCGGTGAAAGGACACAAACGGTTTGGCTTCAACTACGATCCAAGTCATCTGGGTTATCAGGGCGTTGATTACGTTCGTTTCATTCGCGAGTTTTCCGACCGCATTTACCACGTCCATATGAAGGATGTTTGGTGGGGGCATGGTGACGGAACGGTGGGCGTTTTCGGTGGCCACACTGATTTCACCGATGCGCGACGCCAGTGGGATTTCCGTTCTGTTGGTCGTGGTGACATCAACTTCGAAGAGATTATCGTGGCGCTTAATGATACCCGTTATTCCGGTCCGCTTTCCGTGGAGTGGGAAGACGGCCGCATGGAGCGTTTCCACGGAGCGACTGAGAGTTGTGCTTTCACCAAGAAGCTCGACTTCCCTCGGAACGAGGGCGGGATGTTTGACTCGGCATTTGACGGAGATAACCAGTAATCACTTACCACATTTAAGAATATGACCACAAAAATTGGAGTCATTGGAGCAGGAGGAATGCTTCAGTATCATGTGCAGGGCTTCCGCCAAGGTGGGGGCGAGGTTGTCGCGGTCGCAGATCTTGCTCCCGGAGCAGCTGCCAAGGCGGCTGAAGAGTGGGGGATTCCCCAGTCCTACGAGAGTGTTGAGGCAATGCTCGAAGAGGCGGATATCGATGCCGTCAGTATCATTGTTCCTAACAAGTTCCATGCACCGCTTGCAATTCAGTGTCTCAAGGAAGCGAAGCACGTCTTTTGCGAGAAGCCACCCGCTTTAAGTGCAGAAGAAGTCGAAGAAATGCAGAGCATTGCTGAAGCTGTCGGCAAGCATCTCATGTTTAATTTCAACAACCGTGCTCGCCCCGAGTCCCGTGAGATGATGAAGCTTATCGGGGCTGGAGAGGTCGGCACCATTAACTCAGCCCAAGCCAAGTGGATTCGCCGCACCGGCATTCCCGGATTTGGTGGTTGGTTCACGACCAAGGCTCTTTCAGGTGGTGGACCATTGATCGACCTTCTTCATATGGTCGATCTGGCAATGTATTTCATGGGTTACCCGGAGCCCGCCAACGTGCTCGGGCAAACCTACGATACGTTTATTGGCGATCCCGGACATAAAGGTCCCTGGGGAATCCCGGACAATGCCGATGGTAAAAGCGATGTCGAAGCTGCGGCGCATGGATTTGTGACTTTCAAAACCGGGCAGGCTCTCTCGCTTCAGGTTTCCTGGGCCGAAATGGTGAAGCGCGAGGAAGTTTCGGTCGTGTTCCAAGGAACTAAAGCCGGCGGGAAGGTTGAACGTCTCTTTGGAACGGATGGTCTTGATGAGACCGCCATTGATACTTGCGAAGTTTATGTTCAAGAGGATGGCAAATCTGTGAATCGCACCATTGAAGTCGAGGAATGCGAAGACATGGGGCGAATTAATTCCGCGGCAAATTTTGTCGAGGCAATCGATGGAAAATCCGAACCCTTGAACACCCCGCGTCAGGCTCTCAACCTCATGAAAGTCATCGACGCGCTTTATCAGTCTGCTGAGTCGGGCAAGGCAGTTTCGCTCTAACACCACTTTTTTAAAATGAATCGAAAACTCAGAATGGGCATGGTCGGCGGAGGCCGGGGTGCTTTTATTGGCCAAGTCCACCGCATGGCCGCGAACCTTGATGGAAAGATCGAACTCGTCGCAGGAGCCTTCTCTTCCGATCCTGAAAAATCCAAGCTCTCGGGGCAGGATTTTTTCATCGATCCTGATCGTGCTTATGGCTCTTACGAGGAGATGGCGAAGACCGAGGCTGCTCGTGAAGATGGAATTGATTTTGTCTCAATCGTGGTGCAGAACCACCTTCACTACGCTGTGGCAAAGACCTTCCTTGAGGCGGGAATCAATGTGATCTGTGACAAGCCGCTCGCCTTGAATCTTGATCAAGGAAAAGAGCTTCAGGCGCTCGTGCATGGCGGTGACCTCGTCTTCGCTCTCACGCATAACTACACCGGCTACCCAATGGTGAAAGAAGCCAAGCGGATGGTTGCTGATGGCGAGTTGGGACGAATCCTCAAGATCGTTGCAGAGTATCCTCAAGGCTACGCGGTAGGCGATGTCGAAGGAGAAGGTCAGGGGGCAATTTCCAATTGGCGTGCCGATCCCAAAATTGCGGGTTCCTCAAACTGCATGGGGGACATTGGAACCCACGCGCACAATCTGGTGAAATACATCACCGGACTCGAAGTCGAAGAGCTCGCAGCGGAACTGACTGCCTTTATTCCAAATCGCGAGCTCGATGATGATGGGAACTGCCTCGTGCGTTTTGAAAACGGAGTGAAGGGAATCATCTACGCGTCTCAGATTTCCAATGGAGACGAAAATAACCTGAACATCCGGGTATACGGAACGAAGGCTTCGCTCGAATGGCATCAGGAAGATCCGAATGAGTTGATCGTCAAATACGCGAACGCTCCACGGAAGACTTACCGTCGTGGAAATGACTACCTTGGCGCGGCGGCTCAATCCAACACCCGGACGCCTTTTGCGCATCCCGAGGGGTTCATTGAGGCCTTTGCGAATGTTTACCTCGCCGCTGCCGCAGCGATTGCCGACAAGATCGATGGTAAGTCTGCTCCGGAAGGTGGATATGATTATCCGACCGTCGACGACGGGGTTTCAGGCATGGCTTTCATCAAAGCTTGCGTCGAGTCCTCCCGGAACAACGCGGCTTGGACCAAGATGGATCTTTAATTGATCTGCGAGATTATTTTTTCAAAACGGCCTGCGAGATTCGGAGGCCGTTTTTTGTGCCCGGAAACTTAGTGGGCCGAATCTTAGTGGGCCTCTAGCCAGTTTGTGCCAAGGCCAGTGTCGATTCGAACCGGGACGCCGCTGGGAAGGAGGAGTGCGTTTTCCATTGCGGTCTTAATCTTGGGAAGAAGCTCCTCGTGTTCATCTTGATGGAGGTCGAAGAGGAGTTCGTCGTGAACCTGAAGAATCATCTTTGTCTCGTGGTTCTTTAGAAGTCCCGCCACGCGGATCATCGCAATTTTGATCATGTCGGCTGCGGTGCCCTGAATGGGGCTGTTGATGGCAGCGCGTTCAGCATTGGCTCGGATCGTTTGATTCCTGTTTTGGAGCTCCCTCATCGAGCGTTTCCGGCCGCTCAAAGTCTCGACGTATCCTTTCTTGCGAGCGTCCTCGACCGTGGCTTCCATGAATTCCTTGATCGCTGGATACTCCTGAAAATAGGTGGTAATGATTTCTGCTGCTTCGCCTCTGGGAATTCCCAATCGCTGCGAGAGTCCGAAGGCGGAAATGCCATAGATGATTCCAAAGTTCACCATCTTGGCCGTGCGACGCATTTCGGGAATGACATCATCAATCCCGATTCCATAAACCTTGGCGGCGGTCGCAGTATGAATGTCGGTGTCATTCTTGAAGGCTTCGATCATCGACTCGTCACCGGAGAGTGCGGCCATCACTCTAAGCTCCACTTGGGAGTAGTCAGCCGCAAGGAGGGTGAAATTTGCCTCACGAGGAACAAAAGCGCGTCGCAGACCACGACCCAGCTCGGAGCGTACTGGAATGTTCTGAAGGTTGGGATCGCTCGAGGCTAAACGTCCGGTAGCGGCGAGAAGTTGGTGAAGGTGAGTGTGGACACGGCCTGAGTGCGGAGCACGATGATTGGGGAGGGCGTCGACGTAAGTGGACTTGAGCTTCGAGGCTTCACGGTAGCTCAGGATATTTGCCACAATGGGATGATCGTGACTGAGGGAAGAGAGCGTTTGTTCGTCGGTTTTGAATTGGCCCGTTTTGGTCTTCTTGGGCTTCTCCACCAGCTTCATTTCACCGAAGAGGATTTCGCCGAGCTGCTTGGGTGACTTGAGATTGAAAGGACGTCCAGCTGCCTCGGTGATTTCTTCGCTGAGTTGGGAAATGCGGGTCGTAAGTTCAGTGCCAACTTCGTCGAGAACGTCCTGACTGCAGGTGATGCCCTCGGCTTCCATGGCTACGATCACCGGCAGAAGTTCAAATTCCATCTTGGTGATATCACCTTGCCTCGCCGCCGCCACCTCGGACAAAAGTTTCCCAAAAAGCTGGAGGGTGATATCGGCATCCTCAGTGGCGTATTCCGCCATCTTCTCAGGCGAAATCTGGCTGGGGTCGAGCTCGCCTTTGGCGGCTTTTTTCTTCGCGGCATCGGCGAAGAGGTCATCGGAGGTGTCGTCGCTTGAAGTCGATTGAGCGAAGAGATCAGTGAGCTTGATGGGGGAGTAACCCAGGAGCGATTCGGCGAGGTAATCCATGGTGTGCTTCTGATCGGGAAAGACGATCTGATGCGCGAGCATGGTGTCAAAAAACGGACCTTCTACGACCACGCCATGAGATCGGAGGATATGGAGGTCAAATTTTAGGTTGTGGCCGACTTTGAGAGCCGACGAAGTGAGGGCTGGTCGAAGAGCTTGGAGGTGTTCGGGGCCGAGATACCATCCGGTGTGCGCTTTGGTGGAGATAGCGATGCCGAGAAGTTTGGAAGAGAAGCGGTCGAGCGAGTTGGTCTCGGTGTCGAAGCAAAACGTTTCTGCTTTTTCCAACTCAGTGAGAAGCTCGGAGAGATCGTCCTCGGACTCAACGTGGCGATACTGGTGTTTAACATCGGCGATGGTTTTGAGGCTTTCGAAGACCGGAGTGGAAGAAGGCTTTTCGGCATCGGCGGGGGAGGAATCGCCGAAGAGGCGCTTGGTCAGGCTGCGGAATTCATATTCCTCAAAGAGCGGTTTGATGACTTCCGGATCATACTTTGACAGCGCGAGAGCATCGAGGTTGTGCTCCACCGGTGCATCGAGAATGATGCGGGCGAGTTCCTTGGAAAGGCGGGCTTGATCCGCAAAGTTGGTGAGGTTCTCCTTCTGTTTTCCTTTGAGCTGGTCGAGATTCTCTAAAATCCCTTCGACAGAGCTGAACTGGCCGATGAGTTTTTTGGCGGTCTTTTCACCGATGCCGGGAACCCCCGGAATGTTATCCGAGGCGTCACCCCAGAGGCCAAGAATATCGACGACCTGTTTTGGGTTTTCGACTTGCCACTTGTCCTTGATTTCTGCGAGTCCCAGCACCTCGTGGTCCGAGCCCTGGCGTCCGGGCTTCCACATGGAGGTGCGCTCGTCGACAAGCTGCGCGAAGTCCTTGTCCGGCGTGACCATGTAAGTCTCGATGCCCCCTTTTTTTTCCATCTCGTGGGCGATGGTGCCAATGATGTCGTCGGCCTCGTAACCATCGAGGACGAGGACTGGAATCTGAAAAGCCGCACAGAGCTTCTTCACTTCAGGAATCGCAGCGGCCAGTTCTTCGGGCATCTCGTCGCGTTGGGCTTTGTAATCAGGATAAAGTTTGTGACGGGTGGTGGGCTCCGAGGTGTCGAAGGCGACTCCCAGATGAGTGGGTTTTTCCTTCTCGATGATGGTGAGAAGGGTGTTTGTAAATCCGAAAATCGCCGAAGTGTTCATCCCTTTGGAGTTCGTGATGGGATTCCGGATCAGGGCAAAATGAGCCCGGTAGATCAGTGCCATACCGTCCAGAAGGAAGAGTCGCGCGTTCTCGCTGTCAGCCATGCCGGAGAGTCCGTGGTGGGAGCGAAAAGGTCAAACTGTCTTTAGGGAATGACAAATCATGATCGAGCCCTTAGTATTCCTCTCACACCTTAGTCGCGATCTCTATGAAATACCTGCCTCTCCTGATCATTCCGCTTGTCCTTTACGTCGTGGGTCTCATGTCCGGCCCCATGGTGGGTTCTTGGTTTGTCGATGAGGCGGTTGAGGACACCACAATGAAGAGGGATATTAAGATTGGGGATGCTGTGTTTCATATCAATTTGGCTGAAATGAGGGACAGCGAGCTTCCGGCGACCGTTCGTACAAAAGGATCGGTAGAGCTCCCGACCGTGACCGGAGATGGCATCAAGTCTCTTGCCGATGGCCGGGAAGTGAAGCTTCTGAATCGCAACGAGAAGAAGTTGATCATCGAAACAATGGACGGTACTGCCAAGGGTGAGGTCGAAATCCGCCAAACTGACATTTTTGCCACCATCGGACGCCGCAAAATGGATCAACTTCGTGCGGCTGCCAGTGGGACTCATCCCGCACCAACTCCTCCTGCCAATCCGACCACTCGACCCAAGGAGCCTACGATTGCCGCCAATAATCCGACTCCAACTCCTCCGGCCAACCCCGCAATGTCCGAGAAGCAGCCTGCACCCGAGCCGGAACCCACTCCAGAGCCCGAGCCTGAGCCAGAACCAGCGACTCCGACCGCTCTAAGTGCCGAGCAGATTGTGGAACTGATGAAAAAGAGTATTGCGGGCGGCGCCGTCAAAGAGTTCACTAGTGATCAAGTCGAAGCCTGGAAGGCAGGTGAAGATGAAGAAGTCGACGGTGAAGAATATCAGACCGGGCTGGTCGCTTACAAAGCAAAGACCATTTTTGGAGAACAGACTGTTCAGGCCAAGGCCCTCATACAAGGTGGGAAAGTGGCCCGGTGGGTTTATGCCAAGACTGGGATGGAGATCCGATAGGAAGTAACTCCGTAAGTTCCTTCCTATAGCCTCGAAGATTCGATTCTCGGGGCTATTTTGTGCCTTGTCTTTTCGTCAAATATGGGGAGCTTCGTCCGGGGTAGTCAGAAAAATCTTAACTTTTCCGAAATAAAGTGAGAAAAGTCTTGTTCCCGTCCTGATTTCCGACCAAGACCCCGCCCGTCGCGCGAATGCGGTTTGGGATTTTTTACAAATTTTCGAGAATCCCCTTGCCAGACCTACTTTCATTCATATAGTCGCGGCCCCCAAATCGGGCCTGAGCTCTTCAAACCCTTGCAGTTGCAACGTTTCAAGCCCTTCGAACACAGATTTTAACTATCGGGTGCAGCACCGGACAAAAGGCTCTTGAGAGGATTTCTTCTCTGAGCTCCCGACGCGTCATTCGGTTGAGATCGAGAAAACCAAGTTTTCACCACTTTCAAAACACAATCCTCTTCATCGTAACCTAAACACGATCACATTATGCCAACCATCAATCAGCTTGTGCGCAAAGGCCGTAAAAAGGCAGTCGTAAAGTCGAAGTCTCCCGCTTTGGCCAACTGTCCCCAGCGTCGTGGCGTTTGCCTCCAAGTTTACACCCGCACTCCTAAGAAGCCGAACTCCGCGCTTCGTAAAGTTGCCAAGGTTCGTCTCACCAATGGCTACGAAGTCATCGCCTACATCGGTGGTGAAGGGCACAACCTCCAGGAGCACTCCATTGTGCTGATCCGCGGTGGTCGAGTAAAGGATTTGCCAGGTGTGCGTTACCACATCGTTCGCGGTGCTCTCGATACCCTCGGAGTCGATGGTCGTAAGCAGGGTCGTTCCAAGTATGGAGCCAAGAAGCCCAAGTAACCTTTTCCTTTTAAAGAACTAACCAGATTTTACCATGGCTCGTAGAAAAAGAGTTTACACCAAGCCGGATCAGCGTGATTCCAAGTTTGATAGTCCGGTCGTTGGTCGTCTGATCAACAAGATCATGAAGGACGGAAAGCGTTCCCTTGCTGAGCGCATTGTCTATGCCGCGATCGACCGCGCAAACGAAGGGACTGATACCATTGACCCACTCGAAATCCTTACTCGTGCGATTGAGAACGCCAAGCCTCGTGTTGAGGTGAAGAGCCGTCGTGTCGGTGGTGCCACTTATCAGGTGCCTCTTGAGGTGGACGCCGGTCGCTCCGAGTCACTCGGCATGCGCTGGATTATTACCTACGCTCGTGCCAAAAAGGGCACTCCCATGCACGTCGCTCTCGCCAATGAGATCAAGGATGCTGCAAACAACACCGGAGCATCTGTCCGCAAGCGCGACGACGTTCACAAAATGGCTCAGGCAAACCGCGCCTTTGCTCACTTCCGTTTCTAAGTAAAAGCTCCGCTCAAATTTTCCAACGCACTTTTTACCATGTCGAAGACCGCATCCATCCCAGCTCGTCCCGTTCCGCTTCAGCGGACACGGAACATTGGGATTGCTGCACATATCGATGCCGGTAAGACCACGTTGACCGAGCGAATTCTTTTCTACACCGGGATGATCCATCGGATTGGTGAGGTGCATGACGGCGCCACCACGACCGATCATATGGAGCAAGAGCGGGAGCGGGGGATTACAATTACTTCCGCAGCTGTAACTTGTGACTGGCGGCAGGTCCCTGAGGAGGGTGTTTCTAAGCTTTTCACCGGTGATTCCCAGCGCGTCAATATCATCGATACCCCGGGACACGTCGATTTTACCGCAGAAGTTGAGCGCTCTCTCCGTGTTTTAGACGGTGCGATTGTTGTTTTCTGTGGCGTGGCTGGAGTGCAGCCTCAGACCGAAACAGTCTGGCGCCAAGCTTCAAAATACAACGTCCCACGGATTGTCTTTGTGAACAAGATGGACCGCGTGGGGGCTGATTTCGACAATGTGGTCAAGGAAGTCCGTGATAAACTCGGAGCTCGTCCGGTTCGCATTCTCATTCCGATTGGTTCCGAGGACTCGCTGCAGGGTCAGATTGATGTTCTCAATAAGAAAGCTGTTCTTTACACCGACGATGACATCCTAGGTTCAACTTACCAGCTTGCCGATCTCAATGATGAGCAGATGCAGCTCGCTGAGGAGGCATACGCCGAGCTTCTCGAAGCGGTTGCTGATGTTGACGAGGAGCTCGGAGAAAAGTTTCTGATGGAGGAGGCGATCACAGTTGACGATCTCAAAGCGGGGCTTCGTCGCGCGACAATTTTAAATCAGCTTGTTCCAATTGCCGGCGGCTCAGCTTTCAAGAACAAGGGCGTTCAGTATCTTCTCGACGCTGTCGTGGACTACCTCCCAAGCCCGCTGGAAATTCCCGCCGCCGTGGGGCAGGACACCAAGAACGAGGAACAGTCCGTTGAGGTAAAGACCTCCGATTCCGAAAAGTTCTGTGCGCTCGCCTTTAAACTCTGGGGAGACAAATACTTCGGCAAGCTCGTTTTCTTCCGTGTATACAGTGGAACCGTCTCTAAAGGAGACATGGTCTACAATCCACGCACCTGTCAGAAGGAGCGCGTGGGTCGTTTGATTCAGGTGCAGGCCGATAAGCACGAAGAGATTGATACTTGTTTTGCCGGTGACATCGCGGCGCTTGTGGGGCTTAAAAATATCCAGACGGGTGATACCCTTTCTCACCAACAGTCAGGGGTTCTTCTCGAGCCGCCAAGTTTTCCGGAGCCTGTGATTTCAATGGCTGTTGAGCCGAAGACGCAGGCTGACTCTGACAAGATGGTGACCGGGCTTGATCGGCTTTCGGATGAGGATCCCACATTCGTCGTCCGCATGGATGAAGAGACTGGCCAAACCATCATTGCTGGAATGGGTGAGCTTCACCTTGAGGTCATCATCGACCGCTTGAAGCGCGAGTTCGGTGTGCAGGCAAATGTTGGCAAGCCTCAGATCGCCTACCGCGAGACGGTAACGACATCAGCAGGTGGGGAGGGGAAGTTTATCCGCGATGCCGCCGCCGGTGGCAAGGCGATGTATGGACACGTTATCCTTGAGCTCACTCCCAACGAACAGGGTAAGGGTCTCACGACCGAAAACAGCATTACCGCAGGTGCGATTCCAAAAGATTTCATTCCGTCCATCATGGATGGGGTCCGCGAGGCGATGATGAATGGCCTTGTTGCTGGATTCCCGGTTGTGGACGTTCATGTCAACGTAAAGGACGGCTCTTATCATGAGGTCGATTCCAATGATAATGCCTTCAAGGTTGCGACCATCTTTGCGATGAAAGACGCTTTCGAAAAAGCTTCTCCAATTCTTCTCGAGCCCATCATGGACGTCGAGATCGCCACTCCGGACGAGTTCCAGGGTGACATCATGGGAGACCTCAACCGCCGCCGTGGTCAGATCAACGAGATCGTGACCAAAGGCCCCGTTGCCAATGTCTCCGCCACTGTTCCGCTTTCTGAAATGTTCGGTTACTCCACCGACGTTCGTACCCTTTCTTCCGGTCGTGCCTCCTACTCGATGGAGCCGAGTCGCTTCGAGGAAGTTCCTCGTAATGTCGTAGACAAACTCGTCGCAGAGCGCGGCGGCTTCTAGAAAAAATACTCTCTCACAATACTCAGTCCTCTTTCAGACCATGAATCAGAAAATCCGTATCCGCCTTCGCGCATTTGACCACCGGGCCATTGATCGCTCGACTGTTGAAATCGTCGAAACTGCCAAGCGCACTGGTGCTAAAGTTGCCGGTCCCGTGCCTCTTCCTACCCGGATCGAAAAGTTCTCCGTCAACGCTTCCGTGAACCAGAACAAAAAGGCTGCCGAGCAGTTTGAGGTTCGTACTCACAAGCGTCTCCTTGACATTCTCGACCCAACAGCCCGCACCGTGGACGAGCTCAAGAAGCTCAACCTCCCTGCCGGTGTTGATATTCAAATTCACATCTAATTTCCAACCGATACCACTACCATGTCCCTCGGAATCCTCGGTAAAAAAGTAGGCATGACTCGCGTCTTTGACGAAGAGGCAGGCTGTATGGTCCCCGTCACCGTCATCGACGTGAACGGAAATGAACTCCTTCAGGTGAAGACCTCAGAGAAGGACGGTTACTCTGCTGTTCAGGTCGCCTATGACGATCAAAAAGAGTCCCGCCTCAATCTCCCTGAGCGCACTCACCAAGCCAAACAGGGTGCCACCGCTCCCAAGAAGCTTGTTAAAGAGTTTCGCTTCGAGTCTGACGACCAGCTTCCTTCCAAGGAAGACGGACACCCCGGCGCCGAGCTTTTCGAAGCCGGTCAGTGGGTTGACGTTCTGGGTGTTACCAAAGGTAAGGGCTTTCAGGGTGTCGTAAAGCGATACAACTTCAACGGTCAACCTGATGGTCACGGTCACATGATGCACCGTCGGACTGGTGCCATTGGTGCTGGCTCCACTCCTGCTCGGGTTTGGAAGCAGCAGAAGATGCCGGGTCGTCACGGTGTCTATAATCGCACAGTTCAAAACCTCAAAGTTGTTCAGGTTCGCGCCGAAGACAACGTCATCCTCATTTCCGGAGCCGTTCCGGGTCACAAAGGTGCTTACGTCACCGTGCGCCCTGCAATCAAAAAAACCGGACGTTAATCCCCAATTTTTAGAAAGGTAGAAATACAATGTCTGCATTCACACTCAAAGACGCCGAGAAGGCGAACATCCAGGTCATCTCTGATGAATCCAAGGGAAGCCAGGCTGTGCACGACCTCGTTGTCGCGTATCAGGCCAACCGCCGCTCTGGAACTGCAAATACCAAGACCCGTGGCGAAGTCCGTGGGACTGGCAAGAAGATGTATCGTCAAAAGGGAACTGGTAACGCCCGGCACGGTGATCGTGGAGCTCCCATCTTCGTAGGTGGTGGAGTCGCTTTCGGTCCACGCCCTCGAAGCTACAACAAGACCGTCCCCAAGAAGGTGCGCTCTCTTGCTCTGCGCCGTGTTCTTGGTGACAAGATCAACGCTGGGGCCGTCATCTCCGCTTCTTCCTTCGAAGTCGCCAGCGGAAAGACCAAAGACTGCGCATCTGCCGTTGCTGCGCTGTCCGGCGCCAAGAAGGTCCTCGTTATCGCAGCCTCCTTTTCGGAGAAGACTTATCTCTCCGCCCGCAATATCAAAGCTCTCCAGCTTGAGACTGCCGAGTCGGTCAATATCGAGCAAATTCTCTACGCGAACGCAGTTGTTCTCGTGGATGACGCTCTCGAAACCCTTGCCAAGCGCACCGCTTAATCCTCCACCATTTTACTCGCTATGAGAGATATTTACCAAGTCATCGACACCGTCCGCATGTCTGAGAAGGCTGCCCTTCTTCAGGAGGACAATGTGTATACCTTCAAGGTGGATCGCCGGGCCAACAAGATCGAGATCCGTCAGGCAGTTGAAAAGCTGTTCGGCGTTAAGGTCACGTCCGTGCGCACTGCCAATTATGATGGGAAGGCCAAGCGCCGCCGCCGTGCTGATGCCGGTCGCACCGCTCGCTGGAAGAAAGCTTTCGTCCAGCTCAAGGACGGCGATTCTCTCGATCTCATCTAAACCCAAAATTTCATCTGAGAAACATCAGTCAGAAAGGATAATCCCATGCCACTGAAAAGTTTTAAGCCCGTAACTCCCTCGAATCGCTACAAAATGTGGCCGACTTACGAGGAGATTACCACAAACAAGCCTGAGAAGAGCCTCACCACGCCTCTGAAGAAGAGTGGTGGACGCAACAATCAGGGCCGTATCACTTGTCGCCACATCGGTGGGGGACACAAGCGTAAGTATCGTCTCGTTGACTTCAATCGTCGTAAGCGTGATATTGCTGCCGAGGTTCTCACCATTGAGTATGATCCAAACCGGACCTGCCGCATTGCCCTCGTTCAATATGAAGACGGGGTGAAGAGCTACATCCTTGCTCCATCCGGACTTTCCGTGGGTGGTAAAATCGAGGCTGGCGATAGCGTTGAGCCCAAGCCCGGTAATGCAATGCCGCTTAAGAGCGTTCCTCTCGGCACTGCCATTCACAATATTGAGCTGCGCCCCGGAAGCGGTGGTAAGGTCGCCCGTGCTGCTGGTCAGCAGGCAATCCTTCAGTCCCGCGATGCAGGCTATGCTTACATCAAAATGCCTTCCGGTGAGCTTCGTAAATTCCACGAGAACTGCTACGCAACCATCGGAACCGTAGGGAACCGCGATCACATGAACGAGGTTTCAGGTAAGGCCGGACGCAGTCGCTGGAAGGGCATTCGTCCGACCGTTCGCGGAATGTGCATGAACCCAGTCGATCACCCGAACGGTGGTGGTGAGGGTAAGTCCAAGTCAGGTGGTGGTCGTCAGCACCTTAAATCTCCTTGGGGTCACACCAAGGGACAAAAGACTCGGAAGAAGCACAATCCAACGGATTCCTTCATCATCGAGGATCGCCGCAAGAATAAGCGTAAGTAACCTATTTAACTCGTCACTAAAATCATGGCACGTTCATTGAAAAAAGGCCCATACGTCGATCAGAAGCTTCTTGCTAAGATCGATGCCGCGGTCGAATCAGGCAACAAAAAGCCCATCAAGACTTGGAGCCGTCGCTCCATGATCACTCCCGACTTTGTCGGCCATAACTTCGCAGTCCACAACGGAAAAACCTTTGTTCCCGTTTATGTCTCCGAGAACATGGTGGGTCACAAGCTTGGTGAATTCTCTCCCACCCGTATCTTCAAGGCGCACGGTGGTATCGGTAAGAAGTAATTTTCTTGTATCTTTCGCTGATCTGAACCAATCGCTCTTTCTGACCTAACTCAATTTTATGAATCTCTTTTCCGCTAACTTGCTGACTCTGACCGGAGCTTGTCTCCTCGGTCTGTCTGCGAGTGCGCAAGAGACTCAGGAAGAGCAGATTGCGAAACTTCAGCGTGAGAAACGAAATCTTCGACTTCAGCTGGACACGGTCAACAGAAGCCTCGCTGCTGCTCTTGAGCGGGAGCAGGCCAAGGACAAGTCCCTCAAGGAAATTAAGCAGCACCTTGCTCTCTTCGGAAAAGAATTTTTCGAAGGAGCGGATGAAAAGCTGAGAAATGCTGTCTCCGACTATCAGGTTGCTCGGGAGGGTCTCACCGCTTTGGAAGGCTCCACCTCCGATCTTTTACTGTCTCTGCAGAACTATCTTCGCACTGTTGTTTCCTCGGATCCCGAGGCGCGGGCAATCGTGGAAGGTAAGATGCGCCAAATTCAGGTCGATCTCGGCCACCGGAAAATGCCTAGGCGGCAAGTGGACCAAGGGAATGTTTCCCAATCCCGCGTCGTTAGCATCGATTCCGAATCCGGACTCCTCGTCATCAATGCTGGTGAGAAAGCCGGCGTCCGCCCGGGGATGCAGTTTCGCATCCATCGTGCAGGCACACACCTTGGTAACGCTACTGTTGCCGTTTCCCGGGCCGATGTAAGCGGCCTCCTCCTCCAAACTTTGACTCATCCAGACAATCCGGTGCTCCCCAAGGACATCGCTTCAATCATTCTCGACAACTCTGAACCGACAAACTGATGCAAGTTCGTTCAACTACTAAATACGCTCGGATCTCTCCGAAAAAAGCCCGCGACGTCGCTCGTGAAATCCAGGGACTCGCTGTTTCTGATGCTCTCGACGCTTTGACATATACTCCTCGAAAGTCTGCCTACTTAATTGGTAAGACCCTCAAGAGTGCCATTGCCAATGCCGAGAATAATCACGAACTTTCTGCTGATGAACTCATCGTCAAGGAAGCAACAGTGGGTGACGGTCCTACCCTTAAGCGTTTTAAGCCTCGCGCTCGTGGTTCCGCTGGAGCTATCCGTAAGCGCACCAGCCACATTTTTATTACTTTGACTGATGAATTTGAAGGCGAGGAAGAGCGTGGTTCCCGCGTGAACCGTAAGGAGAAGAAGCGTTATACTGCCAAGTCACTTTTCTCCGGGAAAAAGGCCGCTGCAGTTGCTGAAGAGGAAGCTCCTCCAGTTGTTGAAGAGGATACTCCTGCAGCTGAGGTCATTACAGAAGAGAAAGACGAAGCTGCCAAAGAAGCTGCTGAGTAAACCGCACAAATAATTTATACACTGAAAGAATCATGGGACAGAAAGTAAATCCGATCGGTTTCCGACTCGCCGTCAACAAGGACTGGCGTTCCAAGTGGTATGCCGAAGGCAAGGACTACACCAACAAACTTCACGAAGACCTTCGGATTCGCGAATACATTGGTGGTCGTCTACAAGGGATTGCGCTCTCCAAGGTCGTTATCGAGCGTGCCTGGAACAGCGTCCGCGTAACCCTTCACACCTCTCGTCCTGGCCTTGTCATTGGACGAAAGGGGTCTGAGATCGAGAACATTACTCGCGACATCGGTAAGATTTGCGGTGGCGCGCAGGTGAAGATCGATATCGTTGAAATCCGTAAGCCCGAGCTCGATGCCCAGCATGTTTGTGAAAATATTGCTGTTCAGCTTGAGCGCCGAATCGCTTTTCGTCGTGCAATGAAGCGTGCCATCCAGACTGCGATGGATTTTGGAGCCAACGGGATTCGTGTCCGATGCGGTGGTCGTCTCGGTGGGGCTGATATCGCTCGTGCGGAGTGGTATCGCGAAGGTAAGGTCCCTCTTCAGACCCTGCGTGTGCCGATCGACTATGGATTTGCTGAAGCAAAGACCGTTTACGGAATCATCGGTGTCAAGTGCTGGATCAACAAGGATGCCGACGCAGACAAAGGGGGGCGTCCCGGAGGAGACCGTGAGCGCCGACAGCGCCGTGGCGGCCCAGGTGGAGATCGCCGTGGAGGCGGCGGACGTGGTGGAGAGCGCTGCGACAACCGAGATAACGACAATTCAGACAAACCTGCCGAGAAGAAGGACGCGGCTCCCGCTTCCTAAGCTTAGCCCCAATATTTAAACCAAAAACTTTAGAAGGATAAGATTATGCCTTTAATGCCCAAAAGAACCAAGTTTCGGAAAACTCACCGGGGAAACCGTGGTGGCAATGCCGGACGCGGAACTAACGTGAGCTTTGGTGACTTCGGTCTCCAGTGCCTCGGCCGCGGATGGATGACCAACCGTCAGATCGAAGCTTGCCGTGTCGCGATCAACCGTTTCCTCAAGCGTAAGGGAAAAGTTTGGATTCGTGTCTTCCCTCACAAATCGATTACACGCCGTCCGCCCGAAACCCGGATGGGTAAGGGTAAAGGTTCCGTAGATGCATGGGTCGCAGTCATCCGCCCTGGCACAATGCTTTTCGAGGTTGCCGGTGTCCCCGAATCCCAAGCCCGCGAAGCCATGCGCCTTGCTTCATACAAACTTGGGTTTGAAACCCGTTTTGTCGTTCGAGGCAATTAAATCAATCTAACTTTCACCAGGAATTAACGTCATGTCCCAAGCAAAAATTACCGAACTCCGCGAGCTCAGCTCCGAGGAACTCCAGACCCGTCTTCGTGACCTCAAGCAGGAGGCTCTGAACCTTCGCCTGCAACAGGCGACCGGTCAGCTCGAGAACACGGCACGCCGCCGTCTCGTTCGTCGCGAGATCGCCCGTGTCATGACTCTTCTCAACCAGGCCAAGTCCGAGTCCTAGTCCCGATTCCTGATCTAACCCATTAACATATTTCCGAGACTATGAGTGAAGAGTCCACCAAGAAAGATTTCGTCCCTTCAGAGGGCGGCGAGAAGAAGAACACCAAAGTGCGCGTTGGCGTTGTCAAGTCCACTTCCATGGATAAGACCATCGTTGTCGAATACGTCGCCCGTGTTCCTCATCCGCAGTTTAAGAAAATCGTGAAGCGTTCGAAGAAGTTCTACGCACACGATGAAGAAAGCAGCGCTGCTGTCGGTGATAAGGTCCGCATCCGCGAGACCCGCCCGATGTCCAAGCTCAAGCGCT
Organism: Akkermansiaceae bacterium; assembly: GCA_049889835.1. Classification (GTDB taxonomy): domain Bacteria; phylum Verrucomicrobiota; class Verrucomicrobiia; order Verrucomicrobiales; family Akkermansiaceae; genus SW10. Next base: position 213,869 of record JBMHCQ010000027.1, on the reverse strand, counting down.
GGGAACTCGTCGAAGTCCTCAGTCACTAAACCTCCTCCGTTTTACGGAATTACTTCAGCTTTAAACACATTTATCTGCCATGATCCAAATGGAATCCAAAGTCGAGATCGCCGACAATACCGGCGCTCGCGTTGCCAAGATGATCGGCGTCCTCGGAACCCGCTCCAAGAGCGCGCAAATCGGAGATGTTATCACCGCTCACGTACGCGAGGCCATCCCGACTGCTTCAATTAAGAAAGGCACCGTGGTGAAAGCCGTGGTCGTCCGCACCGCCTATCCTGTCCGCCGCGCTGATGGATCGGTTCTCCGTTTTGACGGAAATGCCGTGGTGATCATCGACAAAGACAACAACCCCAAAGGAACTCGTATCTTCGGGCCAGTTGCTCGTGAGCTTCGTGAAAAGAACTTCATGAAGATCGTTTCCCTCGCTCCTGAAGTTCTCTAATCCCTATATTTTTCCGAGCTATGAAAATCAAAACTCACGTGAAGCCTGGTGACGAAGTCGTCGTGATCGCAGGCAACCACAAAGGAAAACAAGGCACCGTCACTTCGGTCAATGCTGCTAAGGAGCAGGTGATTGTTGAAGGTGTTCGTAAGATCAAGAAAGCCCTTCGTAAAACCGAGCTGAATCCAGACGGAGGAATCGAAGAGCAGGACGGACCGATTCACATCTCAAACGTCAAAAAAGTCTAGTTTCGTCCCCGTGATGAGACTGTGCGCTTAAGCAATAACCGCTGACCCGCCAAAATAATGAAACCAACACTACAGAAGCTCTATGAAGAGCAAGTCGTAGCAGCCCTGACCAAGGAGCTTGGCTACAAGAATGTGAATGAGGTTCCTCGTCTCGAGAAAATCTCGATCAATTCACACGTCGGGCACTACGTCAACGAGCGCAAAGCCGCCGTTGAAGATGCAGTGCAGGAAATCTCTAAGATTACCGGTCAAAAACCTTCCGTCGTTTATGCTCGCAAGAGCGTGGCGAACTTCAAGGTTAGGGAAGGGGAGCAGGTCGGAGCCCGTGTCACTCTTCGTGGGGCACACATGTGGGAGTTCCTCGACCGCTTCATCAACATCACTTGCCCGAACATCCGCGACTTCCGCGGTCTACCGTTCAAGTCCTTCGACCGTAGTGGAAACTACGCTGTCGGATTCGCCGATCAATCGATCTTCCCCGAGATCGAGCTCGACCAGATCAAACGCCAGATCGGATTTGACTTCATCTTTGTCACCTCCGCTAAAACCGACCCGGAAGCCAAGGCTCTCCTCAAGGCTCTGGGAATGCCCTTCCGCGATAACGTCAAGGAAGACGATGCCGCCTAACCCACGAACCAAATAGAAAGACACAGATTCATGGGAACTCTCACTGATCCAATTGCTGATTTCTTGATCCGCTTCAAGAATGCCTGCCGTGCTGGTAATGAAACCTTCACTGCACCGCACTCCAAAATGAAGGCGGAACTCGCCCGTATCCTTAAAGAAGAAGGCTACATCTGGAACTACGAAGTCGACACCTCCGGGAAATTTCCCGAGATCAAGGTTACGGCCAAGTATACCGATGGCGTCCCCGCACTTACCGACCTCAAGCGGGTCTCCAAGTGTGGTCGTCGTAAGTATTCCTCTTCCGCAGACATTCCCCGTGTTCTCAACGGACTTGGCATTTCCATCATTTCGACCTCCAAGGGCGTGATGACCGGTGCCCAGGCCAGAAAGGACAATGTCGGCGGCGAAATCCTCGCCTTCGTCTGGTAGTCAACCCTCGTAGAACCATAGAACAATGTCACGAGTAGGAAACGCAATTATTTCTCTCCCTGAAAAGGTCTCCGTCAATGTTTCCGGTAACACGGTTGCGGTTGATGGTCCCAAGGGGAAACTTCAACTCGACCTTCCCGAAGGTCTCTCAGTCAAGGAGGAGGACGGTAAGCTAACCGTTTCTCGCGCCACCGAGCAGCGCCAGCTTCGCGCTCTTCACGGAACATTCCGCAGCCTGATCAACAATATGATTCAGGGTGTGAGCGAAGGCTTCGTCAAGGATCTTGAAATTCAAGGCGTCGGTTTCCGTGCTGCTGTCAAAGGCAAGGCCATCGACCTCTCTCTTGGTAAGTCCCATCCCATCCTTCACCCCATTCCCGAAGGTCTCACTGTGTCTGTCGCAGACAACACCAAGATCAAGGTCGAAGGGATTGATAAGCAACTCGTCGGACAGTTCGCCGCAGAAGTGCGCGCTTACTACCCGCCCGAGCCCTATAAAGGTAAAGGTGTTCGCTACGTTGGAGAATACGTCCGCCGTAAGGCCGGTAAAAGCGTGAAGTAACCCTGAATTAACTCTCTAAATTTTACACTTCCATGAGTAAACTCAATCGTAAGGAAATCCGTCGTAAGATTCACCGCCGCATTCGTAAGAAGGTGGGCGGAACGGCTTCCACGCCACGTCTCGCAGTTCATTTTTCCAATCTCAACGTCTATGCCCAGATCATCGATGATGTCGACGGAAAGACCCTCGTCGCTGCTTCCACCCTCGATAAAGAGATCGAAGCCAAAGGTGCGAACATCTCGAACGCCACTGCCGTTGGCAAGCTCGTCGCAGATCGTGCTAAGAGTGCCAATGTTGAGTCCGTCGTCTTCGACCGTGGTGGTCATCTTTTCCACGGGAAAGTCAAAGCTCTCGCCGATGCCGCACGCGAAGCGGGTCTCAAATTCTAATTCTTCCCACTGATACAATGGCAAATAACGAAACTCCAAGCCCTGCTCCTGCAGGCGATACTAAGCCAGAAAACACTGGTGGCGATAACAAACCCGGTGACAACCGTGGTGGAAACAATCGCGGTGGCGGATTCGGTGGTGGACGTGGACGTGGCGGCCCCCGCCGTGAAGCCCCTCCAACACCAACCGATAAGGATGGTAACGAACTCACTGAAAAAGTCGTCTTCATCAACCGCTGTTCAAAAGTGGTGAAAGGTGGGCGTCGCTTCAGCTTCTCTGCCCTCGTCGTCTCCGGTAATCAAAAAGGTAGTGTCGGAGTTGGCTTCGGCAAGGCAAACGAAGTTGCTGAGTGCATCAAGAAAGCTTCCGGTGTTGCTGGAAAGTCTCTTCAGAAGATGAATCTCAAGGACGGAACCATTCCACACGAAGTTTATGCTGAGTTCGGTGGTGGCAAGGTCCTGCTCAAGCCAGCTTCTCCCGGAACCGGAATTATTGCCGGTGGTGGAATGCGCGCAGTGTGCGAGGCTGTTGGAGTTAAGGACGTGCTCGGCAAGTCCATCGGTTCGAACAACCACGCCAACGTCGTCAAAGCTACCCTGAAGGCTCTCTCCATGCTCCGTAACCGCGAACAAGTTCTCAAACTCCGCGGTAAAGAGACCAAAGAGAAAGCAATCTAGGTGGCACTCGGTGGCAGATGCCGCCAGCCCCTCATAACTCAATAACCTAGTAACCTAATAACTAGACCTATGAATCTCCATGATCTCCAGCCCAATCCCGGTGCAAAGCATCGCCGTAAGCGTCTCGGCTGCGGTGAGAGCTCCGGACTTGGAAAGACTTCCGGTAAGGGACACAAGGGACAGAAAGCTCGCTCCGGCGGGGGTGTCCGTCCTGGGTTTGAAGGTGGCCAAATGCCCCTTCACCGTCGCCTTCCGAAGCGCGGTTTCAACAATATCCAGTTCCGTGATCACTTCGTGATCGTCAACGTCTCCCAACTCGACGCTAATTTCGAGGATGGAGCAGAGGTGAACGAGGCTACTCTTCGCGAGGCTGGTCTTGTCCGCGGACAGTTTGATAAAATCAAGGTTCTCGGACAGGGAGACCTCAGCAAGAAGCTCACCGTCAAGGTGAGCAAGCTGAGTGCTTCCGCGAAAGAGAAAATCGAAAAGGCAGGCGGCTCCATCGAGGCATAATTGTCCCCGATTTCACAACTCTCTGTGAAAGCTTCCTCTGCACGGATTTCAACGTTGGGCCCGGTTCGCCGGGCCGCAGCGTTTTTTACGTTTTTAGCTCTCTTGGTCTTATCTTCCTGCGGTCAGGAGGAAGAATCGTATGACTCTTTGTTGGCTCAGCAGACTGATCTCTACAAGAAGATGGCTGCTACTCTGATTGCTCTTGCCGAAGGAAATGACCCTGAGGCTGGGCAGAGAGAACTTTCCGACCAAGTTGCGGTTCTTCGGGATCTTCGCACAAAGACTGCCGCTCTCCCGCGCTCCACTGGGGAAGGACGTCAGGGTCATCTCTATTCCGATGATGATCATCAAAAGGCGCTCACCGCTTTTCTTGATGCAGAGCGTAAACTCTCTGTTTCCAAACATAATTCCCCCCAAATTTTTGACATCCTCTCAAAGCTCCATCAAGCTGTTCCCGTCAAGGGAGAGGGGAATCCCTAAACCTTTTCATTAACCCCCAGCGATTCATTCACAGTCATGATTTCCGCATTTGCCAATACTTGGAAAATCCCCGAGCTTCGGGACCGCATTCTCTTCACTATGGCGATGATCGTCATCGTTCGCCTCGGTGTCGCCATTCCCATTCCGGGTGTCAATATGGAGGTGATCAACAAGTGGATCGAACTTCAGGCCCAATCTGGGTCCGATAGTGGTGGGGTGGGCGCCATGCTCAACATCTTCTCTGGTGGTGGCCTTCAGGCTATGGGCCTCTTTTCCCTAGGGATCATGCCCTACATTTCGGCATCGATTATGATGCAGCTGCTGAGTGCGGTTGTTCCCAAGCTTGCTCGCCTTGCAAAGCAGGATGGCGGACGTCAGAAGATTAATTCCTACACCCGATACGTTACGATCGCGATTGCCACCGTGCAGGGGTTCTTCCTCGCCAAGTCTCTTGATAATCCGGAAAGTAATTTCCTCCTCAGTGGGATCGGGAAAGCCATCCAAGAGGTCGGTTCTCCCTTGGTTCCTGACTATGGCCCTGGATTTGTGGCGATGACCGTGCTGATCATCGTGAGCGGAACGCTCCTTCTGATGTGGGTCGGTGACCAGATCACCGAACGCGGAATTGGTAATGGAATTTCGCTGATTATTTCGGTGAATATCATTTCGGCTCTTCCCGGCGTGATCGTCACTCTCTGGAAAACCTTCGTGATCGACCGTGCTGGCAATGCCTTCAGCCCGCTTCTGATCGTTCTTCTCGTGGTCTTTTTCCTCTTCGTGATTGCTGCCACCATTGCAATCACCCAGGCCCAGCGGCGAATTGCGGTGCAGTATGCCCGTCGAGTTGCAGGTCGACGTGAGATGGCTGGTGGGACCCAGTACCTTCCATTGAAAGTCAACTATGCAGGGGTCATGCCGGTGATCTTTGCGACCGCCATTTTGCAGCTCCCAATGACTATTGTCGGGCAGATGTTCCCGAATGCTGACTGGATTCAGACCTTCCAGGGATTTCTTTCACCAGAAGGATTTTGGTTCTATTTGATCTCCGGTCTCATGATCTTCTTTTTCAGCTTCTTTTGGGTTGCGACCATGTTCCAGCCTTCTGAGATTGCCGAAAACCTCAAAAAGAGTGGGGGATACATTCCCGGGGTTCGCCCAGGCAAGCCGACGTCTGATTTCCTCGACTTCACGATGACCCGCCTCACCTTTGCCGGTGCCATCTTCCTCTCGCTGATCTTCATGCTTCCTTATTTCGTGGCGATCGCTCTCAACCTTCCTGCCGGTGGAATGCTCACTTCATTTTTTGGAGGAACCAGTCTTTTGATTCTGGTCGGGGTATTGCTCGATATGATGCGTCAGATCGAAACACACCTCCTGCAGCGCCACTACGACGGCTTCCTGCGCCAAGGAAAAATCAAGGGACGGAATCAACGGAACGTTGGTGGTCAACAAGCTTCGAGCTCAGCAGTCATCTACCTCTGGACCGTCCTCGCGATTATTGTGATCGTTGCTATTGTGGCGATGTCGCTTAACTAAGCTGCGTCACGTGACTGAATTATCCCTAGTGTTTCTCGGCCCCCCGGCTTCGGGGAAAGGAACACAAGGAAGGAGACTCGCCGAGCAAAGCTGCTTTTCTTATTTGAGCACAGGTGGCTTGTTACGAACTGCCCTGCGTGAACGGACGGAATTGGGCGTAAAGGCTCGGCCTTTTTTGGATCGAGGGGAGTATCTTCCTGATGCGATCATGGTTCCGATGGTTCTTGCTTGGTTAAGCGAAACTCCCGGCAAAGTAATTTTGGATGGTTTTCCTCGCACGGTTGCCCAAGGAGTCGCCCTCGATAGGGCTTTTGAAGAGTCTTCACGAATCTTGCCAAAAGCTGTGTTCCTTGATGTTCCCTTTGATGAGTTGAAGCGTCGGGTTCAGGGGCGGCTGGAGTGTTCGAATTGCCATTGGGTGACTTCTAAGGGAACTTCAACCACCTGCTCGAAGTGTGAAGGAGAGATGGTGTTCCGGGAAGATGATGATCTGGAGCGGTTCAAAAATCGCTTCGATGAATTTGAACGGTTGACCGCCCCCTTACTGAGCTACTATGAGGAACGGCAGAAACTGATCCGAGTTTCGGCGGTGGGATCTCCTGATTCAATTCATGGTGAAATTCTAACGCAACTTTCTCACTAGTTTTTCTTATGGCCCGAAAATTCAAAATTCCCATTAAGTCCAAGCAGGAGATCGAGAAAATGCGTGCAGCTGGAGCTCTTGCGAGTGAGGTTCTGCAGGCTACTGCGAAGTTTATCGAAGCTGGAAAGACAACCCATGAGGTTGATCAATTTGCGATGGAGATGATGCATGAGAAGGGCTGTAAAAGTGCGTTTTACAAGTATCGGGATTTCCCGGGGCAGATTTGCATTTCGATGAACGAAGAGGTCGTTCATGGGATTGGAGGAGATCGCGTGATTCAAGATGGAGATCTCGTGAAGATTGATGTTGGGATCAAGCTTCAGGGCTGGATTGGGGACAATGCTCTCACGGTTCCAGTTGGCAAAATCAACGGAGAGCAGAAACGTCTCATTGCGGCAACCGAGGAATCCCTTCATATCGCGATCAGTCACGCCCGGGCCGGGAATTTGCTCAATGATCTTTGTGGATCAGTAGAGGAGTTCATCGTTCAGCAAGGTTTTACGGTGGTGCGTGATCTCGTTGGCCACGGGGTCGGGAGACAGCTTCACGAGGAACCGCAGGTTCCCAACTACCGCCCACCGGGAAAGTCTCCTGTCCTCAAAGCGGGCATGATTTTGGCAATTGAGCCGATGGTAAATGCTGGGGTTGGGACAGTCGATTGGCTGGATGATGGTTGGACGGTCGTGTCGAGCGATCGGCGTCCTACAAGTCACTTTGAGCACACTGTGCTGATCACTGATGGAGATCCTGAAATTCTGACCTGGAGGCCTCGCACGGCCCTCCCCGATCAGTTGGGGATTCCTCCCTTGTCTGAGTGTGATCTGAGCTGAATGAAGAGTCCCCCAAAGGTGATATTTTGATGAAATGTGGCAAATGCGTGACTTTGGAAAGGTGACTTGCTAAAAGCACTGGCGCCACGGGGGGGAGGCCTGAATTATTCTTGGATGAAAACTCTCTTATTAAGTTCGCTGTGTCTCCTGCCCGTCTTTATATTAGCAGACGAGGAAGAAGATCGCCGCCCGATCGATGATACTTTCGTGACCGCAAAGTTATGGACCGGAACCTTTGAGGATATCCGGAAGGCTTATAATCCGAAGGAGGAAACGGAAGATGGGAGTGTGACAATCATCGAGGGGGATGGTGGAGGTCGAACGATTAAGGTCAAGCGTGGTCAAAAAGGCTTCGAATGGCTTTCAGCTCAGAAATTAGGTCTCCGGGCTGCCGGTGGGCAATTCACGCTCCTCGATCAAAGAGTCGGGGAAATTGTGCTTCGTTCCCGCGATGGTAAAAAAATTAATCAGGCGAATGTCTCGATTTACAACCGAGGTGATGACGGGACGATGAAGCAGAGTGAATATGACGAACTGCTGCGAATCTGGAAAATGGCTTTGGATGACAAGCTGAAGAAGCGTCCGAAGAAAAGAAACAAGGCTGGTGCTGTCAATGTAGATGGATGGCTTTGGGAAAAAGGGCGTATCGCTTTTCTTTTGGAGGGAAGTGTGAATGCAAGAGAGAATAGAATCGAGTTCGTAAGACTTCGGATGGGTTACAAGGATTCACTTGGTGAAGACAATAAAGCGATCCGTCGCGGCGACCTCGTGAAGAACGTCGTAGAGAAAGAAGATGGCGATGTTTTGATTCCTTCTGTTCCCATGGTGGATCAGGGGGAGAAGGGATACTGTGTGGTCGCCAGCGTTGAGCGAGTGGCGCGCTACTACGGTTTGGATGTTGATCAGCATGAGCTCGCTCAGCTGGCGAATACGGATCGTAGTGGGACCTATCCTGATGAAATGGAGAAAGCTTTTAAAAAGCTCACCGGAAAAATTCACGTGCGGACCCTCCGCCTGATGGACTACGACTACAAGCAGACGGAGCGGGACTTCAAGTCCTACCAGCGGCTTGCCAAGAAGGAGAAGGCCAAGGTTTTTGATATCGATCTCGATACCCACTACGTCATTGCTCAAGGATTTTGGGCTCAGGCTGATCCCGAGGTGTTCAAGAAAGTGAAGTCGAAGCAGCCTAAGTATGCATTTTTTAAGAATAAGACGAAAGAATACATCAGCCAAGGCGTCCCCATTTGCTGGACTCTTTATCTCGGAATGTTCAAGGAAGGAGATATGCCTCAATCCCGGGGTGGTCACATGCGACTCATCGTCGGGTTTAATGAAGAGAAGGAAGAGATTCTTTACACCGATTCCTGGGGAGAAGGACATGAGCTTAAGCGGATGCCAGCTTCCGAGGCGTGGTGTATGACCACGGGCTTGTATGCCATGGTTCCAAATCAGTAGAATTTGCAGAGCATTTACAAAGCGGGGGCACTTTTTGTTCGTGGCTAGATCATACTTCAGGGGAGCTTGGCGAAGTGGAAACTGGTGTAGCGGCGGTTGAACAAGTTTTTTGGATTTTATCGATGATGTCTTCGAAGATGGCCTACCTCAATCAGGATCAGTGTATGCCATACTCTTCCCAAAGAAGTGGAAGATAAGGAGTGATTTTGAGAGGTCCTGATAATGGGCGTGGGGTGGACACCAGAGAGCGGCGCCGGTTGGTTCAGGCGTTTCATAAATGAGCTGCTGGTTGCAGCCTATTCGAAGCCAGAAATGGGACTTACTCTTAACTTGTATTGACGCCTTTTCCGAGTGATGGGAATAGAAGTGAGTTTGGATAAATCGGCCGGTTCAGAAGCTTGTTTTCAGCTCATGATTCCCATCACATGAATTTCACTGACATCGATCGCGAGGACTTCCGGAGTTTTCTTTCCGAACTGGTCGATGCACACATCCCTTTCGGAAAGTATGGTCCGAAAGAGTATCCTCCTCGAGGAGTTCCTTTGATTGATTTGCCGCCGGAGTATTTTCAGTGGTTCCATGAACGTGGGTGGCCCAGTGGTCGGCTGGGTGAGTTGATGTCGATGATCGCGGAAATCAAGTCAGCGGGAGCGGACCACGTTTTTGATCCAATTCGCAAAGCTCGTGGAGGAAGAGTTTCAGTGCGGAGGCGTCGCCCGAAAACGGGTTTTTGAACCTCTAGCGATACACATAATCAGCGATCACGGCGCGATGATCTGATTTTCGTAGCTTAATGGTTTTGCAACAAATCGGAACGAGCTTTTTGGACGAGAAGATATGGTCGATTCTCAGGAGGGGGAGTGCGCGATGGTAAGTGTTACCCCAACCGGTGCCAACAGCTTCGAAAGCACCGGTGAAATCATTTAAAAGCAAGCGATAAACGGCATCGTGTGCTGGCGCATTGAAGTCCCCTGCGATAATCGTTGGAAGCCGATGATAAGGGCTTTTTTGTCGTAAGGTATTCATCGTAAAAGCGAGTTCGGATTGACGATGTTTTCGGTTTTCACGGTGCTGACGCCAGCAATCAGGATCCCAAAGTTGGAGATTAGTCGAGGCACTTTGAAGGTGGGTATTCATGAGTTGGAGGCTTTCGCCTGAGTTCATTTTCACCGTGAGAATCTGGGCCCGGTAGTTGGGCACGGGAACTTCAAATTCGATCTTTCCGCGGACCATTACGGCACACCCTTTTTGGATATTGTAGCGGTAGTCGCCTTCACCATTGTAGACTTCATCGACAATTTTCTTAAGGCGGTAACTGTGAGGAATTTCCTGAAGAAAGAGAATGTCTGGTTCATAACTGCTGGCAAGGTCGCTGGGATTGGCGAGGCGAGCGCAGTTTAGAGTCGCCACTCTGAGGACTTGGCTTCCGGCATGCCATTTTGCTTTTCCAGGCTTAAGCTCGGGTTGGGCAAGGCGGCTGATGGATGAGGCCTCGTCCGCCATTAAGAGAATGGTAAATAACCAGATAAGACTTAAAAAGAGCGATAGCCCCCCACGAAAGGAGATAAATGAGATTGCGCTAATGAGTATCCCAATCGCCCCCCAGACCCAGATCGGGAAAATAGTGAAGGCGGCAAAGGCATCTGGAAGGCGGAGATAAAGAACAACCGTAAAGAAATGCAGGGATATCGACAGGCCAAGGAGCGCCAAGGACACCGGGTGCCATGGACGAGGGTCGATCATCTGCAGTTTTTCTAAGGGAGGGAGATGTGAGAGAAGATCAAGAGATCAGTCGACCTTTGAAGACTCCCAGTGCTTCTTGAATGAGGGGGTCTTCATGAAAATCGTTCTGAACCGGCTCGTCGGTCTTTTCTCCTTCAGTGGGAGGAGCAGTAGGCTCTACTTCGTTTTTTGGCGCGGGGGCCGGGATTGGGTCCACTGGTTCTTCCGGTGCCGCTTCGATCAGGGCGTCGATTCCGGTCGGGGCAGCGCTGTCAGTCTTGGGGGTCTCGGTGGTCGTCGCTGCTCGAGCGGATGGAGCAGGTCCGGGCTGAGAAGCGGGTATGGCTTCAGGAGTGAGGGGATTTACGAGAACATCAGGATCAGCGTTTCCCATTGCCTTGATCACATCAGAAAGGCGGATTTCCTGAAGTTTTTGGATTGCTTTCAAGCAAGCGATTTCAAGGTGAAGTCGTTTATTGGAAGCCCACTTCATGCGGCTTTCGGCTTCGGCGAAAGTATCGATCAGAGCGAGGAGACGATCGGCGGGATAAGGTTCCGCAGCGGTGGAAAGATCGGACCAAAGAGCTTCCGGGAAGCCCTCACGGGAGGCTTCACGATCCAGCTTGGCCACCACCAAGGCGCGGATCGTGGCGACGACTTCGCCGAGTAATTGCGAGAGATCTTTCCCTGTTTCGAATTGGGTGTGAATAACCTTAAGAGCTGACGAGGTCTCTTTTTCAAGGATTCCCTGAAGGAGCTCGGCGACGGTTTCACGGGAAGTAAAGCCGAAGACGTCGAGCACGTTTTGCTCGGTGATTTTATTCCCACAAAAGGCAACGAGTTGATCCATCATGGATTGTGCATCACGCATTCCGCCATCAGCACCTTTTGCGATGGCCCAAGCTGCCGCGTCTGCAAGAGTAACACTTTCATTTTGGGCGATATGCTGCAGGTGGCTGGCAATAATCTCAGTGGAAATTGGACGGAGATCAAATCGCTGGCATCGAGAGATAATGGTGGGGAGTATTTTGTTGGGCTCGGTGGTCGCGAAGATAAATTTTACGTGCTCGGGCGGTTCTTCAAGTGTCTTGAGGAGGGCGTTGAAGGCGGCGTTTGAGAGCATGTGAACCTCATCGATGTAATAGATCTTAAAACGCCCACTTGCGGGTGCGAACTTTACGGTTTCACGAAGTTCCCGCACTTGTTCGACACCGTTGTTGGAAGCTCCGTCGATCTCGAGGACATCGAGGGCGCGGCCTTCCGCGATTTCCTGACAAATAGGGTCATCAGGATTGAAATCAAGTTTTGGCCCCTCCGGGCAATTGAGGGCTTTGGAAAGAATGCGAGCGGTCGAAGTCTTGCCTGTTCCTCTGGGGCCGACAAAGAGATAGGCGTGAGCGAGGCGATTCTGCTCAATGGCATTCCGAAGGGTGTGGACGACATGATCCTGACCGAGAACGTCCTCAAAGGTGCGGGGACGGTATTTGCGTGCGAAAACCTGATAACTCACGGCGCAAATATGGGAGAGGAAAGGAGGTTTGTCAGCGCAGAGTTTTGAAAATAGCGTCGGAGCGATGTTAGAGAGAAAACGAGGAGCGTATCGACGCTGTAAAGAGCGCATTTTTGCCCTTTGCGAAGGAGAGAGTGATGAGATCGCCAAGATGGCTTCGGCGGTTTGTGTACTCAGTGAGGAAATGGAGGGTTATTTTTGGACGGGATTTTACCGCTTGGTGAATGGAGAGCTTGTGATTGGGCCTTATCAGGGAACAGTCGGTTGTCTCCGAATCGCAGTCGGTACGGGGGTATGCGGAACTACAGCGGAAACGGGAACGACGCAAGTTGTCGAAGACGTGCGCACTTTTCCTGGACATATTGCCTGTGACGCCCGGTCGCAGAGTGAAATTGTGGTTCCAGTCCGTGACCGGGAAGGGAAGCTGATAGCAGTGTTGGATATCGATTCCGAGCAATTCGGACACTTCGACGAGATTGATCGCGAGGAGTTGGAGGATTTAGTGACTCGCTTATTTGCCGAGAAAGTTGCCCAGTAATTGAAGCCCGGCGTGCTGGCTCTTTTCCGGGTGGAACTGAGTGGCCAGTAGATTCCCGCGTTGGATCGCAGCGCAGAAGGTTTCCTCTCCGTAAGTGCAGGTTGCAGCGATATCTTCTTCATTCACTCCACTGGGGTAGAATGAATGGACGAAGTAGAAGTAGGGTGCGGAAGAGAACCCTTTCCAGTGAGGTGATTGAGGCTGTTTGAGGTCGAGTGCATTCCAGCCCATGTGAGGAACTTTGATGTTCCGGCAGGTAAAGCGTTGGCAGGCACCATTAATGGCAGACAAGCCCTTGATTCCCGGTGCTTCTTCACTTGAGGAGAAGAGGAGCTGAAAGCCGACACAAATCCCGAAGTAAGGTCGATCGGCTTGAATCCATTCCCGAAGCGGTTCGGCAAGGCCAAGTCGATTGAGGCTTTCCATGCAGTCACCAAAGGCTCCTTGGCCTGGGAAAATCACGTGGGTGAGGCCTTCGAGTCCTGCGGATGAGGTGATGAGCTCTGGATCGTGCCCGAGAGCGCGGCAGGCATTGATGACGCTGCGGAGGTTTCCCCGCCCGTAGTCGATCATTCCGAGTTTCATGGCTCTTTAGAGAACTTCCTTGGTCGAAGGAATCCCGACCTGTCGCGCATCTTTTTCAATGGCAACACGAAGGGCACGAGCGAGCGACTTGAAAATCGACTCGGCAATGTGGTGGCCGTCGCGTCCGTAAAGAAGCTGAACGTGGATGTTGGCACGCAAGTTTGCGGTGACCGCACGGACGAATTCCTCAACGTAGGTGAAGGGGAAATTCTGCGCGGAAGGAGCGTCTTCAGGGGCAATGAACTCGAGATGAGGTCGATTACTGAGGTCGATGACAGTGCGGCTTAAGGTTTCATCCATCGGGATGTAAGCGTGACCGTAACGGCGGATGCCGACCTTATCTCCAAGAGCTTCCCGAAGGCTTTCACCAAGTACGATTCCAGTGTCTTCCACTGTGTGGTGATAGTCGACTTCGATGTCACCATCCACCTTTACATTCAAGTCAATGGCTGAGTGACGGGAAAAGAGGGTGAGCATGTGATCGAAGAAGGGAACTCCGGTATCAATGGTGGAGTTTCCCTCACCATCGAGATTCAGGCTGAGGCTGATTTTGGTCTCCGCGGTTTCGCGGTTCTGGGAGGCGGTGCGCTCGCTCATGGGTGGAGTTTACTCTTCCTCTTCAGATTTGCGACTCTTGAGAAGCACTCCGGCGAGAATTCCGATAACGGCGATTCCGAGAATCACATAAACGATAGTCATCAACCCGCCACTTTCCTCCTCAGGCTCAGTGAGTTCTTGGTCGGAAGATGGTTTTTTGAGGGGCTTGTTCTTGGGTTTTGGCTTCTCCTCGATTTTTGGCTCAGGTTTGGGCTCCGGCTCCGGCGCTTCTTCGACAGGCTCAGGCGCGGGGTTTGCCGCGAGGTGGTCGGAAAGCAGCTGTGCGTACTTAGGATCAAGTTTCTTACTGCGGAACTTTGAGAGCGCACGCTGAACTGCATTCGTGTCGCCTTTTCCTGCTGCAGCCCAGGTGTCTCGGTAGATCTCGGCCAGATTATCGCGGCTGTCGCGAATGCGGCCCAGTGAGACGATTTCGGATTTGATTGCGCGCTCGAGAGACTGAAGAGTGCGCTCGTCATACTGGGATGCTGGAATCCAGCGGATTTTTTCCTTCTTGGCCGCGTCTACGCGGGCCTTGTGCTGGGCCAGTTCCGCTTCAAATCCTGCTCGAACGCGTGCCCGATCGCGGAGGGGAAGGTTTTCGATGGATCGCTTACGCGCGGCGAGCTTTTCTTTGGCCTTTCCAGCCATACTCGCGACGATGCTCTGATATTGAGGGAGGATGGAGCTGGCAATTCCACGAGCTTTCGCCAAACCTTCTGAGGTTGGGTAGGTGTTTTTCAGCTCATCGTATATTGTCAGAGCACGGCGGTAGGCCGTGGCGTTGGCCGCCTTTTCCATCTCACTGGCGAGAACCAATGAATCGAGATCGAAGGCATTGGCGTTCCATTCAGCGGCTGCGATCCATTTTCCTTCCAGTTTAACGTCCCCGGCTTCGGCCCGTTTAAGTTCACCTTCCACGGTCGCGAGCATTTTCTTGACCTCGGGAAGGTGTTTGGACTCGGGGAACTTGGTAATAAAGGGTTTGAGCTGGCCATTGATGATGGCCTGATACTCCTTGACGGGCATTTGATCTCCGATTGGGAGAATTCCCTGAAGATCTGCAAATGGTTGGGCGTCTTCAGCTGTTTTTTCGATCGAGAGGACATTGCTCTTTTTGACGACCTTTTGGTCCTTAATTGAGCGCGTGACTTGAACTTCGATCAAGTATTCATCTCCCTCTTCTTTGAGTATTTTTCCTTCCAGGACGGTGCCTGATTTGAGGGTAATGGTATCGGCGAGGGAGAGGTTAATTCCAAAAGTTCCAAAAATGGCGACAGAGAAAGCCTTTAGAAAGAGGTGATCTTGCATTGGGCGCGCATGCTAGCGATCAGAATCCAGCTGCCAATCATTCTTTTTTGGCCATTTCAGTTGAGAAAATTTTGGCGAAAACATCGAGATTGGCTGCTTTTCCGAGGAGCTTACCATTCTGATAGAGTCCAATCGCAATTCCCCCTGTCGGTGCGGTGAGCTCGGGAGCAGAAATGCTTGCGGAGGCAAGCGTTGCAAAAGAGGAAAAGTGAGGTCTGTTGAGTTCTCTGAGGACAGTTTTGGTTTGGGGAGAGGAGGGGTTACCCGATACCGCGATCAGATAGGGAGAGTCGCCAAGAGCGAAGGATCGAAGTAGATCGGTAAAAATAATGGGAATTCGATCCACTCTGAGCCGAAATCTTTTGGTATTAAGCTCTCTCCGGGACGAGAGTTGATTGTCATGCGTGATTGCAAGAAGACGGGTGTAAACTTGATCAAAGATCCCCGCGGTCGATTCTCCAAAGATCATCGCGGCGTTGTGAATGTGAATGGGGATGATGCGGTCGGCTGGCTGGCATTCTTCGAGGGGAAAGTCCTCGCGAGCAAGGAGGTTGATCGCTTGCGCGGTCGTTTCACGAGCTAATTTTAGCCACTTTTCGTCAAGAGTCGCTTGATAGAGTTGGAGTGAAAAAAGCGCGGAGTTCGAGAAATCCTCTCCTCTGGCCAAGGTTTTGGAGGGCGAGGGGAAGCGCAGAAAATGCCCTGATTCAGAACGATATTTCAATTCGATTTTTTTTCCGGCGGTCAGAGCGGCATCGAGGTATTTCTGTTTGCCGCTTACGGCCCAGGCCGCGTGGAAGACGCCGCCCAGAGCAGAGAGTTGGTTGGCCGAGATCAAGGTCTCTTGAAACAAGGAAGCGGTCTGCTTCCGTGAGGCGAGAAGTTTGGAGTTTAAGCCCGTGATTTTTTCCTGTAGGCTCTCGGCAGGGATGCCGGTCTTGGTAGCAAGCTCCTCCCAAGAGCCTCTCTGGGCAAGACTGTTCAGTTTAAAAAACGTTCCGTTAGGGTCAATGGTGGCTGGGATATTTCCAAATTTCCGGATGCCATAAACTTGAGAGTAAAGACGAAGCTCTTCTTCCGAAAGATGTTCGGAGAGCGTTTCCCAATTCCAGAGAAATGTTCCTGGAGAATTAGGATCAGTGAGTGAGGTTTGATACGCACTCAGGTTATTGTCCATCCTCGATGCAAAAAGGTCGGCAAGTGCGAGCCCCTCGGTTATCGAGGGTTTATCGCCAGTGGCATCTCCGCCGCGGATGAGAGCGGCGGAGAACTGGGCTTGGGTTTCCAACCGTTTGGAAAAGACTGGAAGTTCCCAGGTCTGGCCACGTTTTGATTGGAAATAGCCTCCGTCGAGCACGTCCTTGGCCGCACTGTGAATAATGTTTCCATTTGTCTCGGAAAATGCCCTTTGGGATGCAGCTCGAATTTGCGGGGTAAAACGAGGGGAGAGAGAGGCGGTGCCCGTAAGCTCAAGGGCGCTTGCAGGTAGAATTCCGCCGAGGCCATCAAAGTTCTGTGAAATCGGATCGAAGTAAGATATAAGCTTCCGGGTGCTGTCCCGGTAGATGGTATTTCGGGTTGCGGGGATGCTCAGAGGAATCCCATCTTCCTCGGTATTCATCAGGGACTCTCCCCTCAGGTCGAAATCAATTCGTTCTTGTCTCCGTTCATTATCAGCACGGCTATTGTTGACCGCATAGTCTGAGGAGTTGTTCCAGATCTGTTCGACCATGGTAGCGGCATTGTTGACGGCGGTCTTGAGTTGATTGTCATTCATCATGCCAACTGAGAAAGAGGCAATGGGGAGTTTTTCGTGACTCAGCCAGATAAGGGTTGGGAAGCTTACTTGTTGTCTGGAATCCACACTCAGACTATGGGCTAAGAGCGCGACTTCCGGATTGGTGTGAACGTCGACCAAAGTACAAAGGTTATTGTCGCGCAGGAGATTCAGGAGCTCCTCATCCTTGTAGATTTGGTTTACGACCCCCCGACAGTCGCCATTGACGGCTGAAACGACGAAGAGGAGGATGGGAGCCTGACAGTCGCTGGCTTTCTTTTCCAGAGTCTGGTCCCAGGCTTGCCATGCGATGGGGTCATCCTTGTAGAGCTTTAAATAATCTGACTGAAAATTGGCGGCTTCGTTTTTAAAATCTTTTAATGATGAGACCGCAGCGTTGCTGAAGAAAAGATCTTCGGCGCGTCGTTTTTCAAGGTTTGAAGGCCCGTCTTTCTCGTCACAACTCGTGGCGAGAAAAAGGCAAATCGATAGGGGAAGGAGGAGCAGAGAGCTTTTCACGAGGAGGTGGAGAAGTGTGGCGGGTTAAAAATGAGGAAAAAGCACCAAAATGACCAGACAAAGCCCTCGGGAAATGTTTCTCTCTGCCCAGATTTCAAAAGATCCGGGGTGAAACTCGGTTGGCGGAGCCTATTGAAGACCGAAATTCAAAGAACAGAGAGGGTTGCTAACAGTGTTTTACCAAGGAGAAATCCAAGACTTAATAATCCTCCAGAACTTTCACCCCTTGTGATAACTCTAGCCATTACCAGCCAAAAGGGAGGCGTCGGAAAGACGACCGTGGCCATCAATCTTGCTCACGCCTTTGCCCGCAGCGGACGTAAGACCTTGCTGGTAGATTCGGATCCTCAAGGCTCAGTAGGACTTTCCCTGACGAGGCGGTCTCGTCATCTCACCGGATTTTACGATTTCCTGACCGATCTGACTCTGAGAGCTGAGTCCTTGATTGTGCCGACGCGTCTGGAAACCTTAAGCCTTGTCGCCTCGGGCCATAACAGTGCTTATGAATTGGGGAGTGGCGTGATGGGGGCGAGCCTTCATCGCGTAAGATCATTTTTTAAGGAGAGTGCTGAACTGGGGTTCGAAGTTTGTATCGTCGATACCGCCGCTGGGTTGTTCGGCGCAACCGCAGATGTTTTGAGCTCATCCTCGGGGGTTCTTGTCCCGCAACAAGCTGAGCCTTTAGGGGTTCGATCGGTTCCCAAGATGCTCGAAGCATTAACGCGCATCAGAGTAGTGAATCCCAGGTTTCAAATTTTGGGGGTGGTCATGACTATGGTGCAGCAACACCTGTTAGAGAGTCTTGAGGCTGCGCAAGCCCTAAGAAACATTCTTCCTTCCGAAATGGTTCTTAGGAGTGTGGTTCCGCGTGATGATCTGTTTATCCGGGCGAGCGCAAAGGGCTTGCCGGTCGGCGTGATGGAAGAGGGCGCGGGTGCTCTGGTCGTCTTTGACGGACTGCGTGCGGAGCTAGAAGGGAAGATGAATTTTGAACTCCGACAGCGCTAAGGGAATGCAGCACGATACCGTCAATCAATGGATCGATGCCGGTGAGCTTCGTGCGCTTGCTGAGAGCTTGATGACCCCAGTACCATCACCCCCTGCGTCTGCTTCTGAGGCTGTTTATGGAGATCATTTCGTGGGTTATACCGAGAGCACATCGGCTGATCCCCGCCATGCAGTCGCTGCGGCAGAGGGGGCAGTTCGTGACGCTGCGATGCGAAGTCTTTTAGAGGCACGTGGAAAAGTGAATCAGGCCGGACTGGTCGCTCAGTCACAAGTTCAAGCGGCCTCTGCGATTGAGTATTCCCAGCCCCCTGAACCGATTAGAGCAACAGTCACAAATCGAGCTAAGGAAGAAGCAGCAATTCATCGGGAATCTGAGGCTTCACTGAAATCTCAGTCACAGCGACAGATCAGCTCTCCTTTCCGACTTGCGCAGAAGCCGATGCGTCCTGTTCAGCAAGGTCCGGCTCAACAGCAGGTCATAGTTACTAATCCTCCTGTTCTTGAGCCTCAGGCTGTGCAGGCTGGCGCAAAGGAGGGCTTGCCGGGAACCCCGGCTTCGAGTTCTCCAAGCGGCCAACCTTTGGCTCGGAGGATGCAGGCATTCGGAGCATGGCTCAAGCAAGCAGTCCCAGCGGAGGCGTTCTTTGTCTGTGATCGAAATGGGGATATTATCGCTGACGAGGTAGGAAATGAAAAACTAATCAAGGTGGCAAGGACTCTCGCGCATGCAGCCAGTAGTGCGGGTCGAGAAATCGGAGATGTCGGCGGGCTTTCTAACTCGTTTGTTAAAATCGGAGTTGATCGTGTTCTTCAGGTGATCCCAAAGAGGTCCAAATTTGGGCTTGTGGTTCTCGGCGTGATTGTGCCCCAGCAGTTGAGCCGCGAGGCGGCAGCGGTGATCGCGCAGTCACTCAGTAAAACTTTGGGTGACGAGGTTTAGTGCCGGTTTAGGGAATATTTGAGCAGACCTGCAGCGGCCGCGAGGAGAATGGTAGTCATGATCACCAGCATGCCACGGCAGTAAAGAGTGGTCATGATGGTGATGCCGGGGATGGATTTTTTTTCCGCAAGAAAGACGTTCTCCTTTGTTTTGAGGCGCAGATCCATCCGCTTGGATTCGGCGAGTTCTACCAAGGCTTCGACGCGCTGGTTGACAAAAAACTGCGAGAGAGGAGGTGTCGGTTCGCTGGTTTCAGGGAGGGGGGTGTTTTGGAGCCTCTTCATTTCTGTGATTGGATCTGAGAGGATGGACTGAGCATGATCAAGGTCGTTGGCAGAAGCGGCGAAGAGAACTTGAAGTTTCGTTTTTTGGTCGCTGAGTGTTTGTTGCTCCTTGTCACTGAGTTCTGTCTTCTCGGTGAGGCGATCGATCTCTGTTTGCAGAGGGCGCCTGGCTTTTTCGAAATCATTGAAGATTGCCTGACTGACGACTGATCCTTCATAGGCATAGCGAAGTGGCATGATGGCGGATGGTGCAGGCTCAGCGCCACTCTCCCGTGCCTCGGAGGCACCCGAGAAGAGGCCGCGATTCATTTCAGAAAAAGGGACAAGTGCACCGGCGAGAAGAATTTGAGGGACAAGAATGAGAGGAATAGAGGCGAGCGCAGTTCGCTCGGACTTTGCAATCACCGAAATCATTAATGCAAGAGCGGTGCCGCAACATCCCGTCAAACTCATCCATGTCAGGTGTGGTATGATCATTCCATGGAGCTCTAAGATGCGGTGGGCGACGAGAGTGAACACAAGCGATTGGATGACAACAAGTGCGGTGAGAACGATGAATTTTGATCCCAGATAAAGGAGGGGGTGAGGTCGACAGTTCCTTTCTCGTCTCAAGATAGGTCTGTCACGGAGGATCTCAGCGGCTGAGTTGGTAAGACCAAAAAACATCGCGACCGTGACGGCTAGAAAAAGGAAAGAAGGGAGATGTAAGGCGCTATGAAAGGCATAGCGACCTTCTGCGGAAGCATGGAGGGTGTATGCGATGAGGAAGGCAAGAAGTGGGGCTTGAAGAATGACCGAGTAGAGAGTTCCGCGATGTCGGATTTTTGATTTTAGAGCTCTTGTGAGATGGGTTCTGAAAATGCGCCACTGCTCTCTTCTTCCCTGCGAAGGGGGCTCAGGTGCCGGAATTTGGTCATCTGCGGTCGGGAGCTCTCTTGTATCGGCAAGTGCCGATGAGGCGGCGAGATTGAGGTGAGCCATGACGCGGCGGTTTTCAAACCGTTCCTGCCAGTAGCTGGGAGGAAACCGTCGTTCCGAGCGGTTTCCCAAGTGTTTCTTGAGGTTTACGACTGGCGCTTCGAGAATATCGAAGACAAAATCCGCTCCGGTCTGTGGGCGCTCGTCGGATTGAGAGTGAGTGTTGATGTCGAGCTCATTTCGAGCTTCCTCGAAGTAGGTAATCATGTTCCCAGGTGGGCCGAAGAAAGCCATTTTTCCTCCACGATCAAGAAGGAGAACCTTGTCGAATGAACTGAGGACCTTTTCGCTGGGGCGATGAAGTGATGCGATAACGATTTTGTCCCGGGCCAGACCATTGAGGGCGTCAACCACGTGCTCCGCATCTTTTGAGGAAAGTCCGGAAATTGGTTCATCAAAGAGGAAGATTTCCCCCCCTCCAATGAGGTCGAGCCCGGCGTTGAGACGGGATCGTTCTCCTCCGGAAAGGCTTTTGGAATTGGCGCTGCCGACGCGTCGCTCCGCGATGTGAGAAAGCCCAAGGTCCTCGAGAAGGTGGTTCACTCTCTTGGTGACCGAGGCGGGGGGGAGGTGAGGTCTTCGAATCGCACAGGAGTGGACAAGGTGTTCGCGGGTGGTAAGTTGTTCGCTTAGAGCCTCCTCCTGCGGCATGAAAGAAATAAGAGGGGTCAGCCTCCTTTTTCTCTTGTAGAGAGAAAGCCCGTTGAGACGAACGCTTCCGGATTGCGGTTTCCGCTGTCCGGCAAGAATTTCCAGAAGCGTGCTCTTGCCGCTGCCACTTGGGCCGATCACACAGACCATCTCGCCTCGTTTGACCTGAAAGGAGAGGTTGTCGATGGTTTTTCCACCTTTCCAAAAGGAGTGGTTGGCGCCATCGATTTCAAGATTTCGGACGAGATTTCGTTCTTCATCGAGGAGGTTTTCCGAGAAGCGACAGCGAAGAGCTTGTCGACTGCTGAGCCGAATCAGGGAGCCATTAGGAAGTGAGCTTTGCTCAATGACGCGTCCATTGGCAACAACGGGTTGGCTGGATTCTATGACCTTGACCTCACCAAATCCGGATGCGGGATCGAACTCCAACTCTAGAATAAATTTCCCGGCAAGTCCTGGGGTCAGCAAAAGACTGTCGCCGGAGAGTTGGGAATGATCATTGGAAACAACGACCTTTCTTCGACCGGCAGGAAGGCTGAAACGATGCCCGCTCTGGAGACTCAGGCGGCGCAGCGTGTCTAGCGCGATAGGTTCGCCACCATCGACGAGAAGACGATCGTGATACTCGCAGAGGTATTCTTCACCTACTTCCAGAGCGGTGCCATCGGTCGAAGAAAGGAGTTGACTACGTTGGGGAATTACGGCCGCCCGATGGCTGAAGCGAATGTGAGCAATGGTGGTCTTCGTCCGAGTGCGACTCATCGTGAGCTCGCCCCTATCAAGAATAAGATAAAGAGAAGGAGAGTTGTCGTTGAAAAAGAACTGGAAGTCATCGTAGTCTAATCTCCAGTCATTAATCACTAGTTCATCGTTGGGGCGAAGCTGAGTGAGGCGATTTTTCGTAACGCGATAGCCACGAATATTCAGGGGTGTTTCTCCGAGATTGCGAATCAAAATAATGCCTCCAGAACGGTAGCATCTGAAGGAGACTGCTTTCTCCCGTTGTTCGAGCCGGATTTCAGCTCCTTCATGGTCGCCAAAGTCCAGACGCGGCAGCATTTTTGAAGCCGCGGGGTTTGGCGTGGACATTTCTTGAATAACGGCTTTGCCCAGTGAGCCAGCACCCATGAGCTCCATGGCGTCAAGATAGCCTTGCTCCTGTTTTTCGGAATTACTTCCGGATTTGATGAGAGTATAAAGCTGAAGGCCGAAGGCTGTTTTCTGCTCCTTGGTGAGTGACCTTTTGAGGTAGGCGAGTTGAGGGTGCAAGGAGGGACGCTGGGTGAGAGCCTTCTCCAAAAACTGCCCAAGGATCTGATGATCGGCCTCAGGAAAGATGTTTCGAACAAAATCGAAGGAGATTTCCACTTCCTCATTGGCGATTTCCGCGTCTGCTTGGGAAAACGTTCCAAAAATAGTCAAGAAAGCACGGGAAGTCTTGAGCTCACGCTGACGGGGGGAATCCTTTCCGAGAAGGCTCCCTGCGGATTTTAAAAACTGTAAAACCTTCCCCATCTTTTGCTATGCGGTAAAATACCTCTTCATCGCCAGACTAGCAAGAATACCGATCTTTGTTTTTTCCGTTGCGTTTCGACGTTCTGGAAATCATAGTCCCTCACGCCGGACACGGCTATTCCCAACCCACTCAAGCACTATCGCTAGACCACGAAATTTCCGAAGAGGCGGAGGCGGACGCCGCCGCAATCAGCAGCGCGGCCCTCGTGTCGATAAATCGAACGATGAGTCCTCGGAACAAAAGTCCGTTGAGATTGAAGGAACAATCTCTGCGGTGCTTGCCGGTACGATGTTTAAAGTTGAACTTGCAAGTGGCCACGAGGTCTTGGCGCACATTTCCGGGAAAATGCGGAAGCGATTTATTCGCTTGGTGATCGGAGATCGAGTTAAAATGGAAATGTCGCCCTACGATACGACAAAGGCTCGGATCGTCTTCCGTCTCGGTTGAATCTCCAAGTTCCGAGCTTGATCCACCAATCGGATGGGTTACTCTTCTCGGCCGAAAGGTTTTCACTTACGGATAGCCTGCTCTTTAATAGTCCAGTGCCATGGGATTAATTGACGAATTCAAACGCTGGCGCCTCGTGCAGCAAGGACTCTCGTCCGGCAAAAAGCGCCGAACCAGTGGAGAAACGGGGATCTTCTGGTTTCTCAGTCGTAGCGGCACCGTCCGCGGTGGAATCTACGCAGCTTGCGCTGCTTTGTTGGCTGCAGTGCTTTGGAATTGCCCGGGTATGACCGCAATGGGTCCGGTTCTTCTGTTATCCATTGCTGTTGTTTTACTCATCTGCGCGGTTGCCATTTTCCAGCTGAATCACCGTCGTTCTTCGACAAAGAATGGGAGCGTATTGCTCGTGTATGGGGGGATTGTTTTTCATCTCTGGATTCTCCGTTTGGCGAGCGGGTTATTGATTCCAGAAACCCAGAGCATTTCATTTTTGCTCATGCCTCTGGCTTTTGCTCCCATGATTCACTCCGTTTTGCTGGGCCAACGAATGGGCGTTTATTCAGCAGTGTTTACCAGCTTATTCGGGGCTTTGATGTTCCCCCCGGATGTCAGGCTGATATTTTTCGTGATCAGTCTTTTTTGTGGACTGGTGGCTGTGTTCGGGACGAGACGTGTTCGCCGTCGGGGGAAGCTCCTCAGGGCTGGCTTTTACGTCGGAGCAGGTGCTCTCCTTCTTGAGATTTTTCTTGGCCAGATTTCGGTTGCCGGACTGACGAATGCAGGGAGTTTAAAGACCTTTGGCCAGTCTTGTCTCATGGCTCTTGGGACGGGGCTTGCAACTGGTCTTGTTGTCGGGGGGGTTCTTCCGATTCTCGAGAGTATTTTTGATTTGACCACGGAGATTAGTTGGTTGGAGCTAAGTGATCTGAATCACCCGCTCCTGAGGCGTATGCAGCTGGAAGCTCCCGGAACGTTTCATCATAGTTTGATCGTTGCGGCCCTTGCTGAGTCAGCGGCGGAAGCTGTCGGCGCGGACGCCTTAAAAGCGCGGGTCTGTGCCTACTTTCATGATATAGGCAAACTGAACAAGCCGGAGTATTTTATTGAGAACCAGGGGGAGGGGAATCCTCATGATTCTCTGACGCCCACGATGAGTTCATTAATCATTGTGGCGCATGTGAAGGACGGTGTTGACTTGGCGGTAAAGAATAAACTCAATCCGGCCATCATTCAGGTGATTCAGGAGCATCACGGAGATTCACTGGTGTATTATTTCTACCGCAAGGCGCAGGAGCGTTTACAAGCAGAAGAAACGAAGAACGAGGAAGATCCTAAGAATTCTGATGATCTTCCCAAGGTCGATGAGAAAAGTTTTCGCTATCCAGGGCCGATTCCCCAGACTCGCGAGAGCGGAATTATTTCTCTGGCCGATGCCGTGGAAAGCGCCTCCCGGACTTTAACAAAGCCAACTCCTAAAAAGATCCGTGGTCTCGTTAATGAGATTGTTCTCAAGCGGATCCGAGACGGGCAATTGGACGCCTGTGGTCTCAATCTTTCGGAACTTACGGAAATCCGAGATGTTTTTGCGAAGACTCTGAGAAGTATTTTGCATTCGCGGATCGAGTATCCCAAGGAGCGCAGCGAAGAGCCGGTTTCCGATCTCGGTGATGAAAAAACCAAGGTGGTTTCAGTCGACGCTATTGAGCGAGTTCGGCGCCATCGCCAGCAGGGATGAAAGATGCGCTCAATCTCGAAGTTTATCCCGTCTGCCAATCCCGGGAATTTACTGAGAATCTTCTCAATGAATTGCATCAGGGCTGGCTCTCTGTGGCCAATGCTTTACGGGAGATAGGGGTCGGGGAGATTGCAACTTTCAAGAACCTTGAGATCTCCATCCTTGATGATGAAGAGATGGCTCGAATTCATGGTGAATTTCTCAATGATCCTTCTCCGACCGATGTGATGAGCTTTCACCATGGTGAGCTCCTGATCTCGGCTCAAGTTGCATCGCGTCAGGCTTTGGAATTCGCATCGAGTCCTGATCGTGAAATTGCGTTATATGGCATCCATGGGATGCTTCACTTAGCAGGGTATGACGATCGTACTCACGAAGAGGCCGTGATCATGGGAAAGAGGCAAGAGGAGTTGCTTTACGAGCATTTTAAATCTCTTTAAATTCCGTGGATCGAAGTTTTGGGGCTTGTCGAGAACCAACTCAAAGTGTTTTTTTTTGCCCTTTGGGTTCCGGCGCATTGACAGGTCACATGGGGTTTACCAAGCTTCGTTAAACCCAGTGGTCGTTCACACAGATGATTGGGAAAAAGCACACCTGAAGACACGCCGTGTATTCGAACGAAGATTACCTATTACAACTGTTGGTCGAGGCCGGGCAGCTCGATGCAGCCTACGTCCAAGAATTCCGTGAAGCTATGGGGGACGAGCACACCATTCAGCTTATGCTTGATCGCGGAGATTTGAATGAAACCGTCATTGCCCAAGTTTCAGCTGCTAACGCGGGGGCCGAGGTCCTTGACCTCCAGAATGCGTTTCTGGACTCTACGCTTGCAAATCATATGTCCCTTGAGGATGCGAAGCGCTTTCATGCGGTTCCTGTCGCAGACGATGGTTCCTATCTGAGCATCGCGGTAGCAGATATTCTTAACATTGAGACGCTTGATGCTCTCCCGCACATCGTGGGCCGCGAGTGCACCTTTTATGCGGCGACTTCAAAGGCAATCAATCAGGCTATTGGTTCCATCTACGGAGAAGATGCCAACGCGGCAGATGCATCGGCCCTCACCGTCGTGGGCGAGAATTCTTCCGAGGGAGATGCTGACGCTCCGGTGATCAAAATGGTTTCCGGAATCTTGGTTGATGCCTTTGGGATGCGCGCATCTGATATTCATATCGAGCCGCTCGAAACCTCACTTCGAATCCGAAACCGGATTGATGGGAAGTTGGTTGATTGTGCCCAGCATCCCAAGAAGCTTCTTCCTGCTGTGATCGCACGTCTCAAGGTGATGTCAGGCACAATGAGCATTGCTGAAAAGCGCGTCCCTCAGGATGGACGGATCCAGGTGAAGCTAGGCGGAAAAGAGGTCGATCTTCGTGTCTCCTCGGTTCCCACAAACCATGGTGAGTCGATTGTAATGCGTATTCTCGACAAGTCGGCTCTCAACCTTGGTCTCGGTCAGCTCGGATTTTTCTCCGATGACCAGGAAACATTCAAAGAATTGATTGGCCTCCCCGATGGAATCATCCTCGTAACCGGTCCTACTGGATCGGGTAAGACCACCACACTCTACTCCTGTCTTAATCAGATTAATAAGCCTGATAAAAAGATCATCACGGTGGAGGACCCCGTTGAGTATGAAATGGCTGGAATTAATCAGGTGATGGTGCGGGCCGATCTAGGAATGACCTTTGCTGCTGCTTTGCGCTCCATGCTGCGACAGGCTCCTAACATTATTATGGTTGGTGAGATTCGAGATGCTGAAACTGCAAACATTGCGATCAACGCTTCATTGACCGGACACTTGGTGTTCTCAACTCTTCACACCAATGACGCGCCAAGTGCAGTTGCCCGTCTTGCTGATATCGGAATTAAAAAATTCCTAATTGCTTCTGCGGTTCGCGCGATCATCGCTCAGCGACTTGTTCGTAAGTTATGCGATAAGTGTAAGGCTCCTGCCGAATTAACCGAGAAAGAGCAACGTCAGCTCAATATTGATTCTTCACTTCTTGCTGAAGCCAACGTCATGGGGCCGGTTGGATGCGAAAACTGCCGGGGGAGTGGCTTCCGGGGACGAATGGGAATCTTTGAGGTTTTTGTGGTCGACGACGAAGTCCGGCACCTCATCAATCAAGATCTTTCCACCCCTCAGCTTCGCAAGCGGGCCCGTGAGCTAGGAATGCGCACTCTTCGAGAGGATGGTATTCGAAAAGTCCTCGCAGGAGCCACTTCCGCATCTGAAGTCATTGGAGTCACCATGGCCGATGGCGAGTAAACACCCCGATACAACTTTGAATTTTTTAACTTACAATGGATAATCAACAAGTCCTAGATCTCTTCGTTTCACGCGGCATGGTCGATACTGCTCTTGCGCAGGACATCATCTCGGAAATCTCCAGCAGCGGCAAAGAAGTCGGTGAAATTCTTGCCGACTACGGAGTGATTTCGTCAGGCGATGATATTTGGCCCGTGATCGCCCAGGAACTCGGCACGGATCTCGTCGATCTCGAAGGTTTCGAGCCACCCGAAGCTCTCCTTGGTCTCGTTCCAGCTGGAATGGCCCGCCTTCACGGAGCACTCCCTGTCACCTATGATGAGCAGGGGATATCCGTCTGTCTGACCGATCCTCTCAATCCCCAGGTTCTTGAAGATCTCCGCTTTGCGATTGGACAGGAAGTCAAGTTGGTCGTGGCACCCGATCATCTCGTCGAATCAAAAATCAACGAGTTATACGGAGGGGAAGAGAAGGCAATGGATGATATCCTGAGCCAGCTCGATGGTGGTCTTAATTTTGATGGTGGAGAAAGCGCCATGGAAGAAGAGGCGAATTCAGCGCCCATCATGCGTTACGTTGATCTTGTTCTCTTTCAGGCGATTAAAGAAAAGGCCTCTGATATTCATTTCGAGCCCTTCGAGAATGAATTTAAGATTCGCTACCGTGTTGATGGCTCTCTTTACGAGATGTCACCTCCGCCAAAACATCTGGCTTTACCTATCATTTCCCGGATCAAGGTGATGTCAAACATGAACATCGCCGAACGTCGGATTCCACAGGACGGGCGCATCGTGAAGCAAATTGGAGATCAGCATATTGACATGCGCGTCTCCTCTCTTCCTACCCAATATGGTGAGTCTGTCGTTCTTCGTGTTCTTGATCGAAATTCGGTAAATCTTGATCTGCCGGCACTTGGCCTTCCTCCGCATGTCCATGAGTATATTATTGATACTATGAATATGCCGAACGGTATTTTCATTGTCACGGGTCCGACCGGAGCGGGCAAGACAACGACTCTCTATGCAGCCCTCCGAAACATTAATCGGATTGATACCAAGATTTTGACTGCGGAGGACCCCGTTGAGTATGATGTTGACGGGATTATTCAGGTTCCTACCAATGAGGCCATTGGAGTGACTTTTGGTCGCGTTTTACGGGCCTTTCTCCGTCAAGATCCAGATAAAATCCTCGTTGGTGAGATGCGAGACTTTGAAACCTCGCAGATTGCGATTCAGGCTTCTTTGACTGGTCACCTCGTCCTTTCCACCCTTCATACGAATGATGCAGCAGGGGCAGTGACTCGATTAGTTGACATGGGATCAGAGCCATTTCTGGTGGCAGCTTCTCTGGAAGGTATTCTCGCACAGCGTCTTCTGCGGACTATTTGTGCCGATTGTAAATCTCCTTACGAACCAAGCGAGGCCATCCTCACTCAGCTTGGAGTGGCACCGCACGAGCTTGGCGATAAGTCATTCTACACGGGCCGGGGTTGTAAAACCTGTGGGAATACTGGCTATAAAGGGCGTGCTGGTCTCTTTGAGTTGCTTGACGTTACCGATCCAATTCGCGATCTTATTATTGAGCGGGCCCCAAGTGTTGTTCTGAAACAGAAGGCGATCGAGCTTGGAATGACGACCCTCCGTGAGGATGGTCTGCGAACCATCTACGAGGGTAAAACCACGATCGAGGAGGTTCTCAAATACACCTAATAACCCGAAGGCGAGGGAGAGAGTGAGAAATTTTAAAATTTCGCACTTCCACACCCCTCATTCTCTTCCTTACAAATAGCACACACACACAATTCCAATGGCAAATTTTCAATACATTGCGCTCGATGCAAAAGGGGAGCAAACCACTGGCGTCGTCCAAGCCTCCTCTGATGCTGAAGCGATTCAGCAGCTCCGTGGTCAGGGGCTTTACCCGACACAGGTCGTTGAAGAAGGTAAAGGTTCCCTTGCGGCCGCAGGCGGAAAAAAGAAGGGGAAAAAGAAAGCCAAGGCCAAAGGCAAGGTCGGTGGCAAGGTGAAGCCGAAGATTCTTATGATCTTCACGCGTCAGCTCGCCACTCTGATCGACTCCGGACTTCCGCTTTTGCGCGGACTTACGGTCCTCGGTAAGCAAGAGCCCAATCCGGTTCTCAAGGCCACGATCAACAAACTTGCTGATTCGGTGCAAAGTGGTTCGACCTTCTCGGAATCTTTGGGTCAACACCCGAAGATCTTTAACAAGCTCTTCGTAAACATGGTGAAAGCTGGTGAGCTTGGTGGTGTTCTTGAAGTCGTTCTCAAGCGTCTTGCCGAATATCAGGAAAAGGCCCACAAGCTGAAAGGGAAAATTGTTTCCGCAATGGTCTACCCGGTGATCGTGATGTTCATTGCGGTGGCTATCATGACCTTCCTGATGCTCTTCATCGTGCCGAAGTTCAAGGCGATGTTTGCTGATATGGGAGGCCAAGACTTGCCGCTGATCTCTCGAGTGGTTTTCGGTTTTTCGGACAACATGCTTGCTAATCCTTACGTCCTTCCGAATGCCGTTTGGTTGCTTATTGTGATTGTTCTGGCTTATATTGGTTTTACTGCTTGGGCTGCGACCAAGAAAGGACGCGTTATTGTCGATAACATGAAACTGAAAATTCCGATCTTCGGCGATATTCAGCAGAAGAGTGCTATTGCGCGTTTTACCCGGACACTGGGAACTCTTGTGACATCGGGTGTTCCGATTCTTCAGGCGCTCAATATTACGCGGGATACCGCGGGTAATGTTGTTGTCTCCAACGCGATCGATAAGGTGCACGAAGCTGTTAAAGAGGGTGAGTCCATTGTGACCCCTCTTACGGCAACTGGAATTTTCCCTAATTTAGTGGTTTCCATGGTGGATGTTGGTGAGGAGACCGGCCAGCTTCCCGAGATGCTTCTTAAGATTGCCGATGTATACGACGATGAAGTGGATGGAGCGGTAACTGCGCTCACTTCCATCCTCGAGCCAATCATGATTGTGATTCTCGCACTTGTTGTGGGAGCGATCGTCTTTGCGCTCTTCCTGCCACTCATCAAGGTCATCCAGCAAATGCAGAGTGGAGGCGGTGGTTAGTCCAAAATGCGCACTTCAAAAACTCATATTGCTATGAAAAAACAACCATCCCACGAGCTTTCCCGAGGTTTTACTTTGATTGAGCTACTCGCTGTCGTGGCTATCATTGTTGTTCTTGCCACGATTGTCATCGGAGCTCTGACTCAGATGAAGAAGAAAGAGGCAAAAGATAAGACCAAGGTCATTTTGAACCGGACCAAGGTTCATCTTGAGGAGTATTATAACGATAATCAGTTTTATCCTGTGGGAGAGGACGTCTTTTCTGAGATTCTCTACACCTCGCTTTCCGGAGACTTCACCGGACGCGGAGAGGGAGAACCCGAGGGAACGATCTACTGGAGGGAGCTCCTCAATTCAGAGAATCCTGAGGTTGGGAAACGAAGCGGAAAAAGAATTATCTTGGACGGATATAATCAATCAATTCGTTACCGTTCAGCCTTCGATGCCGAAGGCAATGAAGTGCAGTCCGCAAAAAACGCTGATTACGACCTTTGGTCGATCGGCCCTGATGGGGAACCTGCTGATCCTAATGTCGACAGTAATCTCGATAACGAGCAGACTGTTGATGACATCAAGCCTGACTAAGAAATACTCAGTCAGTCTTCAACTTTGACCAAGGGCGGGAGGCTCACTCCCGCCTTTTTTGAACCCATGTCCGAAGACAATATTCCCAAAAAGAAATCTGCGCGCAAGGCGCCCCGCAAAAAATCTGCCTCCAAGAAAGCTGTTGCCTCAAAACAAGGGTCTCCTTCCGTAAAAGAGCACTCTCTGCCGCTTCTGTCGGATGGTGATCCGGCCTCTGCGAAAAATGATAAGGCCGCAGATCAGTCCCAGGTTAAAAACAAGGATGTGAAAAAAGCGGCGAAGAAATCACGTTCTCCAAAGTCAGGCGTCCGCGATGCCCGAACTGAAAACTCAGAGGAGCCTGAAAAGGGAGAAACGTCCGATAAGCCAAAAACCGTAGATGCTTCGGAATCATCTGAAAAATCTGAGAAGGCAGAGAAACCAGAGTCCCAAGATAAGCAAGAGGGACGTTCCCGCCGTGGGCGAGGAAGAGGTCGGGGTAACCGAAACTCCGGGGAATCTTCAAATTCCCGGCCACCGGTCAGCAAAAAGAAGCTTAAGGCCAAAGCTTGGAAGATTTATCTTTCGGAGGTGACAGAGGAGGGCCTCGCTCTTCTTGATGATCAGGCGTTGCGTGCATACGCGCGCGGAAGTCTCAACGCTGCGCGCATCTACTTGGAAGAAGAAGAGCGTCTAAAAGGGGACTGACTTTGATTGATTTTCTTACGCTCCGTGGGATTCATCTCACGGGGCATTTTCTTTGTTCTGCGTTTCAAGGTGTCTAGGCTTCAAAAACAATGAAATATGCTTTTGGTCTCACAGGCGGTATTGCTACTGGTAAATCGACCACTCTTGGGATGTTTCGTTCCCAGAATCCGTCATTGGAGTTCTTTGATGCCGACCTGACGGTTCGAGAGCTCCTGAAGAACTCTGAGGTGTTATCTGAACTCGCCGAGCTCTTTGGAAAGCAGATTTTGAATTCCGGTGGTGGCCTCGACCGGGAAGTGATGAGGGGGATCGTGTTTCAAGAGGCTCAAGAGCGTAAAAAACTGGAATCCTTCCTTCATCCAAAAGTGCGTAAGGAATGTCTTGAGAAACACGAACAATGGCTTACAAATGAGTCATCGACATTGTTCGTTGCTGACGTCCCGCTCCTTTTTGAAGTGGATCTTGATTTCGGCCAGGACTTGAATCTTGTCGTTGCGACCTCCGAAGCAACACAAAGATCGCGCTTGAAAGCCCGCAATCATTATGATGATGAGATGATCTCATCCATTCTGGCAGCGCAGCTTCCCATTTTGGAAAAAGTGAATCGGGCAGATGTCGTTTTTTGGAATGAAGGCCCGCTCCAAGGCTTGGAAAGCCAAATGAACCACTTTACCGACGCATACAGACTAAATGATAACGGATGATCAAGAGCAGGAGCCTGAAGAGCTGAATTTGGCTTGCGAAAAAGCTGAAGAAATTGCCGAAAAACCAACGGCCAAAATAGTCGCTCGAAAGACGGCCAAGAAAGTTGCTAAAAAGGCCGCTAAAAAAGCGGCCAAAAAAGCGGCCAAAAAGACGACAAAGAAGGCCGCCAAAAAAAAGAGGGTCTCTTCGCAAGAGGAATCCACAGAGAAAAGCGAGGAGATTCAGGAGCAGAAAGAAGAGGGGGCGATGAAGGTTGAGTCGGATCGGACCGTCGCAAAAGTTGGCATTGAAGGCGAGGCTAGTGAACCTCTTATCCCTCGGGGTGAGGCTGATGCAGAAGGGATTGGAGAAGTTCTAGAAATGGATGAAGCCTCATCCGAAGATCAGCCGGTCAAACCTCACAAAGAAGTCCCGCCACCGCCTCCGCCTCCCGAAGTGCCAAAAGAGGTGGTTTTATCCGAGTTCCGAGCCCAGTCTCTGCAAGACCTCCATCACGAGATTGAACGATTACCTGTTCGCATTCCGAATCAGGCAAATAAAGCCCAGCTCATTTACACCATCCTCTCCTGCTATGCGACTCATGGAACCCGAATCATAGGAGCGGGTGTTTTGGAGATGATTAATGATCATTATGGGATGCTACGGGCCCCCGAACGGAGTTTTCGGCCCTCTGCTGACGATTTTTACGTGCCGATCCAGCTCATCAGGGACTTAAACCTCAGGGAGGGACAGTTGGTCCAAGCGGCAGTGCGAATTCCGGAGCGTCGGGATAAGTATTTGGTGGTTGACGAAGTATTGGCAGTTGAAGGAAGAGCTTTGGCTGAATACGCGGCTCCAGCACCATTTGATTTCCTCACCTCGCTCTTTCCGGAAGAACGCTTTGTTCTTGAGCGAGAAGATGATGGTTTCGCCGTTCGTCTGGTGGATCTGATCGCCCCACTTGGAAAAGGGCAGCGAGGTTTGATTGTTGCCCCGCCTCGCGGAGGAAAAACAATCTTACTCAAACAGATTGCCCGATCTCTCCAGGAGAACCATCCGGAGTCTGAACTTATGATCCTTTTGCTCGACGAGCGTCCGGAGGAAGTGACCGATTTCGAAGACTTAGTCGGTGGAAATGTCTACTCTTCGACATTTGATGAAGCTTCAAAGCGTCATGCTCAAGTTGCGAATCTTGTTCTGGAGCGTTCGCGCAGGTTGGTGGAGCAGGGAAGAGACGTCGTCATCCTTCTGGATAGCCTCACACGCCTCGCTCGTGGCTACAATAACTCCATGCGCGGAGGTCCGATTGGTTCTGGAGGGATCAGTCCCAAAGCGATTACCGAAACTCGTAAATTCTTTGGAGCAGCCCGAAATGTTGAGCAAGGGGGAAGCCTCACGATTCTCGCGACTTGTCTTGTGGAGACTGAGAGCCGAATGGACGATGTAATTTTTGAAGAACTGAAGGGAACTGGAAATATGGAGGTTCGTCTCGATCGCGAGCTTGCAGAACAGCGGATTTACCCCGCAATTCATATTCCCCAGAGCGGCACTCGAAATGACGACCGCCTTTATCATTCCGAAGAGCTTCCAAGAGTTCTTGAAATTCGCCGTCATTTGGCAGCTCTTCCCATCGGAGAGGCCTTGGAAACCCTTCTCAGTGGATTAGCGAAGACCAAAACGAATACCGAGTTACTTTTAAAAGGCCTGCGGTAATTTTCAGCTTGCGATGCCACGGTCTCGCTCGCTAGATTCTTTGAAACACCAAACTAAATGGCGATTCTCCGCGGATTTTGCGAAATCCGCGGCAAATGTCATTACAAAGTGAATATTTCCCTTGTCAGCATTTCATTGCGGGCGTAAACACATTGCAAACACCTTCGATTATTTTCTTTATGAATCTTAAGACGTATCTTACAGCCGCCATCTTTTTGGCGCCATTTGTTTCTCATGGTCAGGCTATTCTGAGCTTTTCGGATAACAAAACTTACCGTCAGGTAGGTCCCCGAACTTCAGAGTTTCAAGGCGGATCGCTTGGAACTGGGATTTCCGACGGCTCCTTTAGTCTTGCTGCTTGTGTTGACAATGGAAGTGTCTTTCGAGTAGCGCCCTATCTCCTGTGCCCTTTGGGAACGACAGGATTTGTCACTGCGGGTGACGTTGACGGGGATTTGGTTCGCGATACCAACCTTTACTTCTCAATTGCCCAGATTATTGCAGCACGCCAGGTTGAGCCTTTTCAAACCGAGAGAATCGCGATGGTGGCAGCACCCCCTTCTGCTCTGGATCGCCCGATCGGAGGACAGGGCTGGACGGACAGCAGTATTGTGATCTGGTTTGACCAGATCAATTTTCCCATCCAAGCCTATGAGTTAACGCGATATGGGACTGAAAGAAATTATTTGCAAAATCAGCTTCAACTTCAACTTGAGGAGATCGTCCCAGGGACCTATATTTTTGAGACTCCTCGCCTCAACGATGATTTGAATCCTTTCATCATCCGGATCACTCATCTCCAGATGATCGAGGCTTGGCCCGGACGAGGGCGTGTTCCCTCCATCAATGATTTCACCTTGCTGAATGACGATCTTTGGAATGACGGAGCCATGGAAATCGATCCTCGTGTTTTCAATCGCTTCGATTGGCGTGGATTCAATGGAAACACCGCACTTAATAGCGACACAACCTTCTTTTCTATTGAAAGTCGAGGTGATTTTGTCAGAGAAACGCTGATTATTGACCCGGATCTAGGGCCAATCGTTACGGATGTTACAATCCCTCCGGGGACGGTGGTGTTTCCTCCATATGATCCTATTGTTCCAGACAACGAGAGATTTCGTGAGCAAATTGCGACTCCTTCCAATAATTATGAGGTAGGGCCTTTCTTCTTCAATGTGGGGGAAGAGGCAACAGCAGTGCTCGACTTTCAGCGGAACCTCATTTCGACCGGGAACTCCAGAGATACTTCAAGCCGTTCTTTCACTTGGGACCTTCGCTTTGTTGATACCTATGAAGGTTTCTTGGTTTCCGCCTTGGAGCGCGGATTTCTTCCGGGAACAACCCCCGACGCACTTCTTGAGCCGACCGCTGATTATGATGGAGATGGCTACACCAACATTCAAGAGTATGGTCTTGATGTGAACGCAATTGAGCCCGGGACGCAAATTGATCCACTCGATCCCGCCAGTAATTTTGTGTCAGTGCCAGCATTCAATCCTGCTGATGTGCCCGTGTTGATCCCAACTCTCGACCCTATCACTTCCCAGTGTATCTTCGATGTTCCCAAGAGGCCACTTGTTGGAGATCGCCTCATTTACCAAGTGCAATATACCAGCGACTTGGTCACTTGGACAACAATTACCCCCTCCGATCCAAATTGGTTTATCGAAACCGACGATGAGACTCTGTATCGGGTTCGGAGCCGTCAGCCTGTGCCTCCGGCCTCTTCCCTCTTGCGTGTTTTAATCTCGGTGAACTAAATCTCGGGAATTCTCACTTTTCCACACCTACTAACTTTACTTTTTTGACTGATGAAATTTAAAACGCTTTCAATCCTCGCTTTGATGTTATCGGCATCTTCCGCGATGGGCCAGTTTTCAGGTTACCATTATGGACCGTCCACTGAGACCTATCGCTTCACTCAAAGTGGCTCTCCCTATCAGTTGCAGATTTGCGACTCACAAGTGTGTAAGCTTGGCGAGGGAGGCGCTCTTGAGCTGCACAACGTCACCGGTGGTGTCAACGCGTTGCTTCAAACGGTAGCGACGGAGCCCGATGAAAATTATCTGGTGTTCTATCCTGCTGGAAAGGAAGGGATAGAAGATGAGCGGCGTGTTTTGCGAAAGCGATTTTTGGTGAAGCTCAAGGAAGGGGCCAAGGTTGAGGAAGTCAAGCAACGCTGTGGAATCAGCGTCATGAACCTGCTCTTCCCTCATCAGGGACTCGCCGTGTGCGAAGCGGAGAGTGCCATCGAGGTGCTCGATCTCTTGGAGGCTTCGTCGGGAGACCCCGGGGTGGTGTATGCTGAGCCCCTGTTTGCCCGGAAACGTCACAAGAAGAAAGTGCCCAACGACACCTTCTTTCTTGAGGCAGGTGCTCTCAATGGGGGTTATCAGTGGTCCTTGAATGATACCGGTGGGGAAACCAGCAATCCCGATGCTCGCCGGGTCGACATTAATGTCGAGGATTCATGGGATTTGCTTGATTCCGCAGGCGGACCAATCACAGGGAGCAACGTTCGGATCGCTGTTGTCGACGATGGGGTGTTCTCGACGCACCCTGATCTGACGGTTGATACGATATCAAGTCTTGATGTGATCGATGGTGACAATGATGCCAATCCTGTTGATGTCTTTGATACTCATGGGACGGAGGTGGCTGGAATCATAGGGGCAAGTTGGGACAATGATCAGGGAATTGCTGGGATCGCACCGGAATCCGTCATTATCGGCGTTCGACTTCTGGGATTTGACATTGACGATTTGCAGGAATCTCAGGCCCTGGCTCTGGGCTCTGATGAGACAAACGCTCTTTTGGCCACCGAGATTTCCAATAACAGTTGGGGACCGAGTGACTTTGAGACCACTCTCGAGCCCATCGGGCCACTGGCCAAGGCGGCGATTGAGGAGCAGACCAGAACCCAACGCTTGGCGAGTTCGGGAACAGTGTTTGTCTGGGCTGCGGGTAATGGTGGTGAGATTAATGATAACTCGAACTACGATGGTTACGCCGCTCTGCCAGAAACGATTGCCGTTGGAGCGACGACCGATCAGGGCGTAAAAGCCACGTATTCGGAGCGAGGAGCGAACCTTGTAGTGAGCGCGCCTTCGAGTGGTGGCGAGCTCGATATTACCACAACAACTTTTGTTGAGGGGGAAGACGGGTTTGCTGGTGATTACAGCACCTCGTTTGGCGGAACCAGTGCAGCAGTCCCTCATGTTTCGGGAGTGGTGGCACAGATGATCCAGGCTAAGAAATTTCTTGGATGGCGTGAGGTTCAGGAAATTTTGATGGCTACGGCAACGAGAATTGATCCCGATCATCCGGACTGGTATCAGAATGCCGCCGGTTTTTGGTTTAACCATGATTATGGTGCCGGGCTAGTGAACGCTGCTGACGCAGTTCAGGCCGTGCTCGCTTTGCCTCCTGGCTCTCCGTTTGTACCGCCTCTACTTCCTGATCGGGGAGAGCCTTTGGTCGTGGATCAGTTTCCGGTCGAGGAAATTCCGGATGGAACCGGTGATTCGTATGTCCTGACCTTCGATTTGTCTGATCAGCCCAATCGCCGGGTTGAGCATGTTGAACTTCTCACGACCATTATTAGTGAGCGTCGGGCTGACCTCGATATCACCTTGGTTTCGCCCAGCGGGACCCAGAGTATTTTGGCTCAGGCTCATGACAATAGTGATGAGCAAAGCATTAATAACTGGACCTTCATGACGGTCAGAAATTGGGGCGAGGGCTCACAGGGAACATGGTACTTACGAGTAACGGATCGCAATCCCGGGAATCGGGCATTTTTAAACAATGTCAGACTCATCGTTCATGGTCCGGAAAACGAGACTGCGCCAGTCGGGGCCAAGCCTGTCTTAATTAGTGATAGGGTGGTGAATGCCATCGAGGGCGTGCGTCTTGAATATCAGCTCTCAACTCTTGGTTCTCAAGGAGCTCAAATTAACAACCTCCCAGAAGGTCTGACCTTTAATCCGTCAACCTCAAAGGTCTCTGGAGTCCCGACCGAAGGCGGCGTGTTTCCCGCGGAGTTAATTTTGACTGGTCTTGATGGATCGACAGCATCCTCGACGATCTCGTTTGTGGTTCGACCGACTACCTTCGCTCTTGGAGCCGGAGTTGAGCAGGATGCACGGCCAACAATCTCCACTGGGAATATTCCCTGGGGTTTTGAATTCCTTGAGACAGTTGATGGCGAGGATTCAATTGCGAGCCCATTTGGTCTTGGGGATAATCTCGAAGCTCGGTTTGGATTCGATGATGTTCCAACTGCAATCGCCTTGTTCAAATGGAAAGTGTCGTCTCAAGCCGGTGCTGACCGACTGTGGGTTACTCTCGATGGAGGTCAGTTGCCTTCAAAATGGAGTGCCTTCGTTGATGGCGAGAAAGAATGGTCTACTGTGGCAGTGCCACTTCCCAAATCCTCAAACCAAATTGAGTGGGTTTATAAAAAGGACAATACTTCTCCAGCGGTAGGAGAAACCGCAGGAGCTGATAGGGCATTTATTGATGAAGTCGAGTTTCAGAGTGTCGACACTTACCGTAAGAGTGTCGAGGCCGCTGGAAACTTTGCCGCCGACTTTGACTATATCCTTGGAAGTCGGACCTTGTTTATTCCGGTAGAGGACCCAGATGCTTCTGACCAGCGTGCCCTTAGGTCTTCTGGTATTGGACACGGACAGCAGGTATCATTGAGTGCCTGGGTCGATGGTCCGGCGTCGGTTTCATTTGATTATAAGACTTCAATTGCCGATTCTGGGGATGTTTTAGAGTATCTCGTCAATGGAATCGTTCGCAATTCGGCCTCTGGATTATCTGCTGGTTATGTGACTGTTACCGATACCCTTCCTGAAGGTCGTCATTACATAGAAATCCGTTTCCGTAAGGACATTGATGGCTCTGCTGGCTTGGATTCAGTTTGGCTCGATAATGTAGTGGTTCAGACTCAATCCTCTGCACTGACATGGGCTGGGACCTATGGCCTCGGCGGGACTTCGATGGATCGTGACTCTGATGGAGACGGATACACCAATTTGGAAGAGTATGCCTTTGGAGGAAATCCAACCGTGCGTGATATTCCTCCCTTAGTCCCCGCCAATACCACTGATGGATTGAATCGCTGGATCGAGTATGGCATCGATTCTCGGAACTCTGACCTTGTCTATGAGGTCCAAGAGTCTACCGATCTCGAGAATTGGACTGAGACTGGATTTTCTACTTATGACAGGACCGAAGGTGATATCCGCTACTACCGGATCCCGATCTTTGAAAATAATCCCGGCCAACCTAAACGTTACTATCGGGTGCAAGTCAGTCCTAGACGATAGTTTTTCTGAAGAACGGTGGTTGTAGAATTCACTTTATAAAAATACAAAGCGGGAAGGCTGAGCTTTCCCGCTTTTTTCATATGTCAGAATCCTTATATCTCAGGCCCGATCATTTGGTCCAACTTTTGCCTTCAGGGGCCGGTCTTGTTGGATTCGATTTGGAGGCTGATAGCCTTTATCGATACGCGGAGCGTATTTGTCTGATTCAGGTATGCTACGGTGATGAAGTTGGCTTGATCGATCCATTGGCTGACGATTCAGTTAGCCCTCTCACTGAATGGCTTAGGGGGGCGACAATTTGGATGCATGGCGCTGACTATGACATGTCACTGATGATGAAAGAGTGGGGCTTTGTTCCACCGGTTCTTTTAGATACTCAGATTGCCGCTCAACTTCTTGGCCATGAGAGGTTTGGCTACGCTAGCTTAGTGGAACAATATTTTGAGGTGGAGCTCTCCAAGAGTTCCCAGAAGGCTGATTGGGGAAAGCGCCCGTTGAGTGAAAAGATGCTGAAATACGCGATCAATGATGTGCGCTATCTTCTTCCTTTGGCCACCGCTGTTAAGAAAAGTCTTAAGGAGCTCGGTCGTTATGAGTGGTTTCTGGAATCTTGTGAGGCGTCACGACAGAAAGCAC
The DNA here is from genome assembly GCA_049889835.1 of Akkermansiaceae bacterium. Lineage (GTDB taxonomy): Bacteria > Verrucomicrobiota > Verrucomicrobiia > Verrucomicrobiales > Akkermansiaceae > SW10. The sequence continues at coordinate 173,905 of JBMHCQ010000027.1, read as the reverse complement.
TTACTCGTGATACTTCTGAAAAAGAATCCTGGAGAATCTCAGGGTCTGGAAAACTCAGGCCGCTTGGTTTGGCGTATTTGAGGGCACTTTGGAACTGGAGGGATCAAGAAGCAGCAGCCTGGAATAGGCCATCGTTTATGATTGCCGGAAATCGACAACTCATTGATTGGGCTGATTTATTGGCGAATCAAAAAACGCTGTCATTACCGCCGAAGCTGAGACCAGATCGTAAACAAAGATTTTATAAAGCTGCTGAAGAAGTGGCAGGTCTTTCTGAAGAGCAATGGCCTCAACGCCCTGTTCGAGAGAGGCACCGGAAAGATCCCACCTTTGAGGCTCGGTTAAAGAAGTTGCTTGCCCACCGGAATGGAATCGCCAACGATTTGGGAATTGACCCTTCGGTGATTGCTTCGCGCCCCGTAATGGAGCAGATCGTCGGGGGAAGAGCTGTTTCAGAGGATGTCCTTCTGAAATGGCAACGGGAGTTACTAAAACTTTAGTTGTTCCGATAGTTAAAATCTATTAGCCTGATGGTATGGCGACTCAGGTTTTTGCCACCAACAAGCTCATTCAGTTCTCTTGTCAGTATTGTCGGGTATCTCTGACGGTCGATGTGGCTTTGGCAGGTGTCACCGGGCCCTGTCCATCTTGCGGTTTAAGTATCACAGCTCCAGAGTCTGGAGCTGCTATTGTAGGACGCAGAGAGCTTAAGAAAAAATTGGCCCCGAGTGTAAGGGAAGAGGTGGCTCCGGGCTCTTCTGTTCAAGAGCAAAAATTTTGGCCAGAGCCCTCACCGCGGAGAAGAAGTGAGGGATCAGCTGTTACTCCAAACACGGAGCTTTCAGAGTCTTGTCAGGAAAGGATTGAAATTGCCACGGCGGTGAAAATGGCAGTGGCTGGACTGGTGGCTTTGGGTCTCGTTTTGATGATCGTGTATTTGTTGAAATTCGCGATGGCATAAACAGCGAAAAATCTTGAAAAAATTAAGTTTCAGAGCTGCTTTGAGGTTCTTTTTTTGTCCGGAAAAAGTTGTTAAAAAAACTGAATCATCCTTGTCTCTAGGGCCCATATTTTAGAGTATCTGGCAGCGTATGTCGGAGGAAAACGAAGAGCCTGAAATCGATGAAGTGAATGTCTCTGGTGACCAAGAATATGGTGCCGAGCAGATCGACAAATTAGAGGGCCTTGAGGCGGTCCGGAAGCGTCCTGGAATGTATATCGGAGACCCTGATGAGAGGGGATTGCATCACTGTGTTTTCGAGGTGCTCGATAACTCAATCGATGAGCATCTCGCGGGATATTGCGACAACATCAACATTGATATCAAAGAGGACGGTTCCATTAGTATTACTGATGATGGGCGGGGAATTCCCGTTGATATACATCCAAAGTTTGGGATCCCCGCGGTCGAGCTTGTGCTTACCAGCCTTCACGCTGGGGGTAAGTTTGGACAAGGAGCATACAAGTATTCCGGTGGTCTCCACGGGGTGGGCGCGAAGTGTGTTAATGCCCTATCCGATTGGTTTGTTGCGGATATTACCCGTGATGGAAAAGTTCATCGGATTAAGTTTGAGCGAGGAAAGACGACCGAAGAACTTTCTGTGGTGGGTCATGCCCCTGCGGATGCCTCGGGAACAAAGGTGACATTTTTTCCGGATGCGACGATTTTTACAGACACGATCGTCTTCCAGTTTGAACGACTCTCCAAGCGTCTTCGTGAGCTCGCCTTTCTCAACCCCGGCCTTACAATTCATCTTGAGGATGAACGCGAGGAGAGTGCCGCAAAAGAGACCTTCTTTTATGCAAAAGGCATCGAGGAGTTTGTGGGACAGTTGGGGGTGAATAAGACCTTGGTTCATGAAGATCCAGTCATTCTCAAAGGAAAGCGCAAGGTGGAAATCGACTATGACGGTAAGGTTATGGAAGACGACGTCTTCCTCGATTGCGTGTTTCAATACAATGACTCATACAACGACCAGATTCTTTGCTTTGCGAACTCGATTCCTAATGCTGACGGGGGAACCCATTTGACCGGTTTCCGGGGTGCATTGACTCGATCCATCAATCAATATGCGAAGGCTAATAAAATCCTTAAAGACAAGGATCCGGCGCTAAGTGGAGATGACGTCCGTGAGGGCATCGTCTGTGTCATAAGCGTTAAGATGCCCAACCCGCGGTTCTCGTCCCAAACAAAGGATAAGCTGGTGAATACCGAGATCGAAGGGGTTGTTTCCTCGATTGTTTATGAGGGGCTTCAGAACTATTTCGAAGAACATCCCAATTTGGCTAAAACGATCATCGATAAGGCCGTTAATGCCGCTCGTGCCCGGGAAGCGGCGCGGAAAGCTCGTGAGACAGTCAGGAAGTCCGTGCTCTCAGGCGGAGGTCTCCCTGGAAAACTTGCTGACTGCTCCGAGCGTGATCCTTCGAGGTCCGAAATCTATATTGTTGAGGGTGATTCTGCTGGCGGTTCTGCAAAGTCGGGCCGCGATCGAACAACTCAAGCAATTCTCCCGTTGCGTGGAAAAGTGATCAATGTCGAGAAGGCCCGCCTTCACCGAGCTCTTCAGAATAAGGAGATTCAAGCGATGATTACGGCCATCGGAGCCGGTATCGGAGAAGGGGATCAAGAGGGCGCTTTTGATCTTGAGAAAGTGCGTTACCACAAGGTCATCATCATGACGGATGCTGATGTGGATGGCGCTCATATTAGGACCCTGCTTTTGACATTCTTTTGCCGGCACATGCCAGAGTTGGTGAAATCTGGGTATCTCTACATTGCGCAGCCACCGCTCTATAAAATAACTCGCAAGAAGCGTGAGGAGTATGTTGCGGATGATGCGGCGATGAATAAAATTCTCATCGAGCTTGGTTCGGATGATGTCAAACTACGGAAGCCAAATGATGATTCGACCTCGGTTGATCCTGATTTGCTTCAAAGCGTGCTTCAAACTTTGGCCAAGTTGCAGAATTTTGTCCGCACCCTCGAAGGTCACGGAGGAAGTTTCGCTAATCTGCTTGCCGCGCGAGATGGTGACAGACTTCCAACTTACATGATCCGGGTGAGAACTGGAAACGAAGAGAAAGTCCACTACTTCAAGAGCGAAGATGAAGTGCGCGAGTTCTCCCTAGAGAATCGTGATTTACGCCTCTTTAATGAAGAGCTAACGGATGAGGAAATTTCCGAGTTCAAAGAGAAGTTTGAAGGGAAACAGCGTCGTGCTGTGCGCCGTGAGTTGGGGGAAGCAATTGGAATTTCCAAGCTTCTTGAGCGCCTTGGCGAATTCGGCGTGCAGACAGAGCCCTTCTTCTCTGATGATGAGCCGATTTATGAACTTGTCGAAGGCGAAGGTGATAATCAAGTCACCACTCCAATTTTCAGCCTTTTCGAAATTCTCGGACGCGTCCTTGAAATTGGTAAAAAGGGGATGCGGATCCAGCGATTCAAGGGGCTTGGGGAAATGAATGCCAAAGAGCTTTTCTCCACAACGATGGATCCGAACACTCGCCAGCTGCTACGCGTGCAGTTTGATGATGAGAATAAAATTGAAGCCGAAAATATGTTCGACGTTCTTATGGGCGATGTGGTCGAGCCCCGTAAGCGCTTCATCGAAGACAACGCCCTGAATGTTCAGAACCTCGACGTTTAATAGTTTCTCCAATTTTTCTGCCTAATTTCAAGACACCATGTCCGACGACAATCAAGCAACTGAACCAGACGCACCACGTGATGCGATTGAAACCATCAATGTGGCTGACGAAATGTCGAAGTCGTTCCTCGACTACTCAATGTCTGTCATCATCTCTCGGGCCCTGCCCGATGCTCGCGATGGTTTGAAACCTTCGCAGCGTCGCTTGCTCTATGCGATGCACCATGATCTTTCGCTTTCCGCCTCCAAAGCACATCTCAAGTGTGCCCGAATCGTGGGGGAGACGATGGGTAAATATCACCCTCATGGAGATGGCGCGATATACCCGACGCTTGTCAATATGGCGCAACCGTGGACGCTTCGGGAGACTCTCGTTGATGGTCAGGGGAACTTTGGTTCGGTTGAAGGAGATGCTCCGGCCGCGATGCGATATACCGAAGCCCGACTCACCCATATGGGCTCGGCGATGATGACTGATCTTGAAAAAGAAACGGTCGATCATCAGACAACATACGATGAGAACTCCAAGGAGCCAGTCGTTCTTCCAGCAGCGATTCCAAACCTTCTAGTCAACGGAGGCACCGGAATTGCGGTCGGAATGGCAACCAATATTCCTTCCCATAACTTGGGCGAGGTGATTGACGGTGTTTGTGCCCGGATTGATAACCCCGCAATTTCCATCGAGGAAATGAAAGAGCATATCAAGGGGCCGGACTTTGCGGTTGCTTGTGAAATCCGTGGATACAAGGGCATTGACAGCTATTTCAGGACCGGGCGTGGAAGTATCAAGATGCGCGGAGTCATGGAGGTGACTGAAAGTAAGACGGGAGCCAACCAAATCATCATTCGCCAAGTTCCTCATGGAGTAAATCGGGCGACGTTACAGGTTCGGATCGCTGAGCTCGTCCGCGAAAAAATTCTTCCCGACATTTCTGGAATGCGTGATCTCTCTGATGAGGAAACTTGCATTGAGATTACTCTCAAGCGCGACGCGCGCCCACAGGTGGTGGTGAATCAACTCTTTAAGCTCACCGCGATGGAGACATCGTTTGGCGTTAATATGCTCGCGATCCACGAGCGGCGCCCAAAGCAGCTTGGATTGCTAGACGCCTTGGATGCCTTCATCGAACACCGCCGTGAGGTGATCATCCGCCGGACCAAATTCCTTCTGAAAAAAGCGGAGGAGCGCGCGGAGAACCTCGAGGCCTACCTGCTTGCGTTGGGGCATCTTGATGACTTCATCAAGATGATTCGTGATTCAAAAAACCGTGATGAAGCTCGTGAAAAAATCAAAGCCTATCACTTCTCCCTTGAAGTCGCGGAGTCTCTGGGGATTTTGATTCGCAGCCAGCCTAGTGTGGTGGGCGACAAATACATTTTCACTGATCGTCAGGTGAATGCGATCCTTGACTTACGCCTCTATCAGCTCACCGCGATGGAGCAGGACAAGATCAAGGCGGAATACGATGCTATTTTGGAAGAGATCAAAGACTTCCTCGACATCCTGGGAAGCGAACAGCGTGTTTTGAATATCATCAAGGAGGAGCTTCTTGAGATTAAAGAAAAATACGCAACCCCCCGCCGTTGTCCCATTCTCCCTGATGAAGGTGAGATTGCGATCGAGGACCTCATTTCAAATGACGGAATGATTGTGACACTCAGTCACCGTGGATTTGTTAAACGCACTGCTTCCAGCGAATACCGCCTTCAGGCGCGCGGTGGAAAAGGGGTGCGTGGGATGGAGACCCGTGGTGGGGGGGATGAAGAAGAAAGTGACTTCGTTGAGCATCTCTTCACCGCGCAGGCGCATGACTACCTCATGTTCTTTACGAATACCGGTCGTGTTTATGTGAACCGTGTTTATGAAATTCCCGAGGGTTCCCGAGCGTCGAAAGGTCGGAGTATGAAAAACGTGCTCAACCTGCAGCCAGAGGAAAAAATTGCAGCAGTTCTTCGACTGGAATATACCACCAGTGATGATGGGCTTGATGTCACTTTTGCGGAGGACAGTGGAAATGTTTTCTTTGCTACCCGCAGTGGTAAGGTGAAGAAGACAAGTCTCCATGACTTCCGGAATTATCGGAAAGATGGGATTATCGCGATCAAGCTTGACGAAGGAAATGAACTCATCGGGGTAAGACTCACCACCGGTAAGAATGATGTTATGCTTGTCACTCATAAAGGGCAGTCGATCCGTTTTAATGAGGAACAGTCCCGTGTCATGGGCCGGAATTCAGCTGGTGTTCGCGGCATTAATCCGCGCGATGGGGATTTTGTCGTAGGTCTTGCTGTGGTGAATGATGACGCTCGGCTTCTGGTTGCTTCCGAGCGTGGAATTGGAAAACGGACTCCATTTGGTGATTACCCGACGAAGAATCGTGGAGGCATCGGGGTGATCACGATGAAGTGCACTGAGAAGACTGGTCAAGTCGTTGGAAGTCTCGGAGTCACCGAGGAAGATGAACTTATGTTGATGACTGACGGAGGTCAGTCCATCCGAATCCGAGTGAGCGATATTCGTGAAACCGGACGAAATGCTTCTGGTGTTAAGCTCGTCACTCTTGGTGACGGAGAGAGGCTTCAAGCGATTGCCAAGGTGATGCCGGACGACGAAGAGGAAATTGAAGTAGGAGGAGAGCCCGAAGATACAGAATCTCCTGATGCTTCAGCCTCTGAAGGTGAAGATTGAAAAACTTACCACATTTCAAAACCCGCGTTTCTCAAATGGAGCGCGGGCTTTTTTTGTTGAGAAAGCTGGAGGGAGGCCATCAGAAGTCGTTCTCGTATTACTCACTTGCGCAACATTTGATTCGGCCTATTGGAAGGCGGCACACTTAATGATTCTGCGAATCGGGCTTGGGATAGGCAGCTTTTCGATCTGCTCTTTAGTGAAAAATTGACCCTCATACTTGATGCTTGGAACACGGTAGAGAAATACTGTGACTTTATGATGTGTAATGATGTAGCGGTGTTCTGTTTCCGCTTCCAAGTGGGCGGTCTCTTCGGCGGAAGTGAGAGGGAGGCGCCAGAAGCCTTTTCGACGTGGTCCCTTTTCTTGCGTGAGAAAGATTCGGTTTCTTTTAACGCAGAGTAGAGCGTGTTCGTTGACCGCAATCATTTTCTGGCGCGGTTTCTTACGAGGGAGTGTTTCCGGGGAAGAGGATTGGCAAAAGTCGTTCAACGGGCACAGGAGACAACCCGGGTTCTTGGCGGAACAGTGGGTCTGTCCGAGTTCCATGAGGGCGGAATTGAAAAGCCTTGGGTTTTTCGGGTCGAGAAGCTGACCAGCCCAAGACCAGATTTGGCGCTGCCCTGCGGTGGTATCGATTTCTTTGTGATAGTCAAAAAGGCGAGAGAGCACTCGTGCGACGTTGGCATCGACGATTGCGGTGGGTTGATCAAATGCGAAGGAAGCGACGGCGCCAGCGGTATATTTTCCGATCCCTGGGAGGGTTTCCAGAGTTTTGGCGTCTTGCGGAAAGTCGCCATCAAACTCTGTGAGCACCGTAATTGCCGTTTTCTGAAGATTGCGGACCCTGTTGTAGTATCCCAAGCCCTCCCAAGCCTTGAGTAGCTTTTCTTCTTTGGCAGAGGAGATTGTCTCGAGATCGGGAAACTCATTGAGAAATTTTTCAAAGCGACGATTCGCGATCACCGCTGTCACTGTGGTCTGCTGCAGCATGATCTCGGAGACCAGAATATGCCAAGGATCACGAGTTCTGCGCCACGGGAGATCTTTTCCGTTATTAGCGAACCATGAGTGAAGTGCTTTGCGTAAAGTCGTGAGATTACTCAGAGGCTGTTTTGGTCTGCTTTTCTTCTCCATGAATGACTCCCAAGAGGGTGCCTCTTGGCTCATCTTGAGACCAGTGCAAATGGACAGAGTCGAGTCTAGATGGTAGTTCTCCCCTGACATGGGACTCACCAGCTACACCTCAGAGCTTGCCTCCGGGCAAGTGACGATTCTGAAGAATGCTCTTGAGAGGGCTGGGTTCGATTTTGGGGAGAGGCAATACGCCCTTTTTTCTGCCAAAAAGGGGAAGCTCAATGTCACGGTCTATGAAAAAGGACCCAAGGTTCTGGTTCAGGGGAAGGAAACCGAAGATTTTGTTCGTTTCGTGCTTGAGCCCGAGGTCTTGGGGGAAGCGCGACTTGGTTATGAAGAAGAGCTTAACCCGGAGATGTTTGAACCACATTTTGGGGTTGATGAGAGTGGCAAGGGGGATTTTTTTGGGCCTTTGGTCATTGCAGGAGTTTATACTGACCGCGAGCAAGTTCACCAGTTGATGGATGCAGGGATCATGGACAGTAAGCGTATTAGTTCGGTGAATCGAATTCGAAAACTCTCGAAGCTAATCCGGCAGGCGGTTGGGGGAAAGTATAAAGTTATACGATGGAGTCCTGCAAAATACAATGATTTCTATGGGCGCTATCAAAATGTCAATCGCATGTTGGCAGTCGGACATGCCTCGGTCATCCGTGACCTTTCCCGTAGGGTTCCCTCTTGTCCCAGATCACTTAGTGATCAGTTCGCTCGTCCTGAAGTGCTCGAATCGGCCGCGAAAAAGCAGGGGGTGGAGGTCAGAATTGATCAGAAAACCAAAGCGGAAAGCGATATTGCGGTGGCAGCTGCTTCAATTCTTGCTCGAGAGAGTTTTTTGGATTGGATGACAAAAGCATCCGAGCGATGCGGCATTGATTTGCCACTGGGTGCTGGGCCTGGAGTGAAGGAAGCTGCGCGTAATTTGATGAAGGAATATGGACGGGAAATAATCGATGATGTTGTAAAGCGACATTTTAAGACATTTTCAGAACTATGAAAATTCGTATATAACCTGTTGTTTTCGTGGCTCTTCATCTTTGACAAGGGGCTCATTTCATCTTACGTCCCCTCACAGGAACCATTAATAAGTATGGCCAATTTTACTAAGAAAGAGATTATTCAAGAGGTCAGCGACCGCATGGGGATCACCCAGACAATGTCTTCGAAAATGTTCCATATGGTTCTGGAAATTGTCGGGCGAGAGTTGGCAAATGCTAACAATGTTGTGGTCCGAGATTTTGGCACCTTTGAGCCTAAAATCGCGAAGGGCCGGCCTGGGCGAAACCCAAAGGACCCCAATAAAACCATTCCCATTCCAGATCGGGCTGTCGTGAAGTTTGTTGTGGGGAAGGCACTCAAAGAAAAAGTTGCTCGTACCTTGCCGCAGCTCAAAGATCGGGAGTCGTGAATCGTATTTTCCTTCTTTTTCTTATTCCGCTTTGTGCATGTCTCGTTTCATGCGGTGGTGGCGGTTACGAGGGGTATCAGAAGTTTGATTATACAATCCGCGGAGTTCATTATCAGCCGATGTCGGTTGACCAGGCGCTCCACTACTCTGATGAGGGAATCGCCTCGTGGTATGACGAAAGTAAGTTCTTTGGCTTGAAGCGTGGAAATACTTCACTGGGTGAAAAGGTGATGCCATGGCACATCAGTGCCGCACACAAGACCTTACCAATTCCGTGTGTGGTGAAGGTAACAAATCTTCAAAACGGGAAGACCCTCAAGATGAGAGTCAACGATCGCGGGCCCTTTATTGAGGGTCGGATTATCGATGTCACTCCCAGAGCGGCAAAAAAACTTGGGTTTAAAGAGCAGGGCCTGACCCGATGCCGAGTGGAGGTCGTAAGTGTCGGTGATGGACGCTATAAGAGGAAAGCGGACCGGGGAAACATCCCTTGGATTCCATTTTTTTAAACTGTTAGCAGCTTTCCGAACGCTGCATTCTTTAGGGTAATGCTGCGTTCTCTCATGACAGTTTCTGGGTTCACTTTAATGAGCCGGATTCTTGGTTTTTTGCGCGATATCCTGATTGCCCGGTTTGTGGGAACGGGTGTGGTGGCCGATGCGTTTTTTGCGGCCTTCCGGTTTCCCAACATGTTTCGACGCATCTTCGGAGAGGGGGCGTTCAACTCGGCATTTGTACCGCTTTTTGGAAAACGCCTCACTCAAGAGGGGGAACCGGCGGCTTTTCGATTTGCGAACAATGCCTTCTCAGTTCTCTTTGTTGTATTGGGAATAGTGACCCTTCTTGTGATTCCGATCATGGCTTTTGTGATGTTAGCGGTGGTCCCCGGCTTTCTCGCAAAATTTGATCAAACACTTGAAGAGAGGCCCGCTGATTTCCGGATCGCTCTGCGAGGTGCTAAGGCGGTGTGTTTTGAAGCAGCTGATCCTGACTCGGTGCAATTTTTTGATCTACGGTTGATTCAGCGGGGCCAGCCTGAAGCCTCCCAGGTGTTGGGTGAGGTTTTTGGAGGTGAGGTTCAAGCGGTTGGCGATGCGGTCACTCCAATTTCGGTCTTGGATGCTGCTTTTACTCGAAAGGGGGAAGTGAGCGAGAATGAGACAGCAGCTGAAGTGCGGGCGAGACTCTATCAGAAAGGGCAGTGGCAGTTTCATGACGGACTTCTCCGAATCCCGCTTCCTCCGGACCATGACTTTGCGATTATCGAAGGTGCGGTTTCTGGAACGGGAACATTCAAAGTTTTTCGTAATGATCCCGGAGCTTTCGATCTTACGGTGAAGCTCTCGAAAATCACTTTTGTCTATCTTCTTTGCATGGCGCTGGTCGCCCATCTCGGTGGGGTGCTTACCACTTTGAAGAAATTTGCCGCCCCTGCGTTTTCTCCTGTGCTCTTAAATGTCGTTTTTCTTGTCGGCCTCTTAGGTGTTGTCAGGTTCACCGATGCCAAAGGGGAGGTGCTTGCCTGGTGTGTGGCGGTGGCTGGCTTTGTTCAATTGGCTGTTCTTTGGATGGTGTGTCGCCGCGCAAGGTTGCCGATTGCGCTTCAAAAGCCGGTTTTTGATCCCGGCATCAAGCGCCTCCTTCTCTTGATGGGGCCAGGTGTGATCGCGGCTGGGATTCAGCAAATCAATCTCATTATCGGTGGCGTGATTGCCTCTTTTCAACAGGGTGCGATTTCTTATCTCTATTATTCCGATCGGGTTTATCAGCTTCCTTTGGGTATGATCGGGATTGCTTTTGGGATGGTTCTTCTGCCTGAAATAACCCGGCTTTTGAAAACAGATCAGGAGAGAGAGGCTTCGCGAACAATGGTCTCTGGGCTAGAGATTGCGATGGTCATCACCGTCCCGGCCGCAATTGCTTTGATGGTGATCCCTGTCGAAATAATGTCGCTTCTTTTCGAGAGGGGAGACTTTACTTCAAGTGACTCGATTCAGACTGGAAAGGCGCTGGCTGCTTTTGCTATCGGGTTACCCGGTTACGTTCTGATCAAGGTGCTGCAACCGGGATACTTTGCGCGCGAGAATACGAAGTCGCCAATGTGGATGGCGGGGATAACCGTCCTCGTCAATATTGTGGCGAGTCTGGCCCTTTTCCCGTTTTACGGGCATGTTGGAATCGCCTTCGCAACGTCCATCTCAGCCTGGGTCAATGCCCTTCTTCTTTGGATAGGCTTAAAAGGGTTTGTGACTCTTCAGGCGGAGAATTGGAAACGTCTTTTTGGGGTGATTGTCGCAAGCGCAGTGATGGCGGTGGCTCTTGTCGCTCTTCGTGCATTGCTTGATCCTTGGCTAGGGGATATTGTCTGGCAGAAGGTTGTCGCGATGACGGTTCTTATCGGCACGGGTGCCGCAGTGTATGGAATTGCGGTTCTCGTGTTGAGGGTGACCAGTCTTCGCGAGCTAAAGTCCGCTTTCCGGGGCGGCTAATCGTTTCCGTAAAGGTCTTTATTTGAAGCTGAAAACTCGGTCTTCAGTTTAACTTTGAGGTCGGAAAGATCAACGAGCTGAGGTCTTCCGAAGGTCCACATCCGGGCTTTCCCATCGTGGGGAAATCCGATCAGAAGGTGCACTGCATCTTCGGTGATCTTGTGAGTTTTACTTGGTTCAAAGTAGAAGGTACGAAGGCTTGAGACCTTCGACTTTTCTTCAAAAAGTTTGGGGTCGAGGTAAAAGATTGAGCTGCTTTGAATGTGCTCAATCCGTAAATCCGGGTAGCCTGACCGCTGTTCATTTCCGGTCTGGTTTTTGGGGATGGAGCAGGTGAATTTCGGATGGGTGTCGATTTTCAGCCGCAGCGCATCTTCGAAGTGTTTCGAGGCTTCATTAATTCGGCGGTTCTGTCGCACCGGAGCAAAGGGCTGGCTCATTTCGGTTCGCGTCTCCTCCGCAGCGGCCATAATGACCCGGTAAACTTGCTGGTGAATGGGGTCGTTTTGGTCAAAGGGCCAAATGTTCTTGCCACAAGTCGTCGCGATGACTTTAGCAAAAGAGTAAACGTCGCCGGTTTGAGCGGCGACTGCGGTGAGGGGATCGGGCTTGGCAGTTTTCTGAGAAGCATCCCATGATGCCCTAATGCACAGAATGAATCCGGTAACAGAACAGAAGAAAGTTATCCACAAGCCAACTTTCATAGCCCACCAAAACTCTTTCACTCCTCTCTATTATCAGAGTCGATTACAAAATCCCTCTCATTTTTTAGTGAACAAATATTTGCTAGGATTCGTTGGGAGGTTAAATTCAGTTAATGAATAAGATTACCACAAAACTTCAAGAGGCCCTTCAAAGTGCTCAGCAACTCGCGCTCCGCTCCGCTCATCCGGAATTACGGTCGGCTCATCTTTTACTCGCCCTCCTTCAGCAGAAGGGGGGGATTGTTGGGCCCTTGTTTGAAAAGGCGGGGGCTGATCTCACTGCGCTTAAAGCGGATGTGGTTTCGGCGCTTGATCGGGAGCCTCATGTTCAGGGGGCTGGCTCCCAGCCGCAGATGTCCTACGGGTTGCGGATGGCTCTTGAAGAAGCGGACAAGGTCCGCGAGGAGATGACGGATGATTTTCTGAGTGTCGAACACGCTCTTCTCGGAATGATCCGTTCGGATTCCCCGGCAGGGAAGTTACTTGATTCTGTCTCTGAGGATTCGATTCGTGAGGCTTTGAAGGAAATTCGAGGCTCGCAGAAAGTCACGGATGAAGACCCGGAGGGGAAGTATCAGACTCTTGAGAAATATGGTCAGGACCTCACCGCAAAAGCGCGGGAAGGGAAGATCGATCCCGTGATTGGACGTGATGAAGAAATTCGTCGTGTGCTCCAAGTGCTCTCGCGCCGCACGAAGAACAACCCGGTTTTGATCGGCGAGCCTGGAGTAGGGAAGACCGCGATTGTCGAAGGTCTCGCTCGCCGCATCGTGAGCGGAGATGTCCCGGATTCGATGAAGGGGAAGCGACTGATTTCGGTCGACCTCGGGTCCATGATCGCAGGCGCCAAGTATCGCGGTGAGTTTGAGGATCGTCTCAAAGCTTTCCTCAAAGAAGTCACCGAGTCAGAAGGGGAGATCATTCTCTTCATCGATGAGCTTCACACCATTGTGGGCGCCGGTGCCAGCGAAGGCGCAGTGGATGCCTCTAATCTTTTGAAGCCGCAACTTGCACGAGGGGAACTCCGAACCATCGGAGCGACCACGCTTGATGAGTATCGAAAATACATTGAAAAGGATTCCGCACTTGAGCGGCGATTCCAGCCCGTGAAGGTCGGTGAACCGTCGGTGGAAGATACCGTCGCGATTCTTCGAGGTCTTAAGGACCGCTACGAAGTGCACCATGGAGTGCGGATTCAGGATCCGGCGATCATTGCCGCAGCCACGTTGAGTGATCGTTACATCTCGGACCGTTTTCTTCCGGATAAAGCGGTCGATCTCGTCGATGAAGCGGCTTCGCGCCTCAAGATCGAGCTCGACTCCATACCTGAGGAAATCGATCACATCGAGCGGCAAGTGATGCAGCTCGAGATGGAGCGGCAGGCTCTTGAGAAAGAGACTGATGACGCTTCCAAGAAACGTCTCGAATCCGTTCAGGAAGAGATGGCCAATCTTAAAGAAGAATCCACCGCTCTCATGGCGCAGTGGAGAAAGGAAAAGGACGTCATCGATGAAGTGCGCGAGCTTCACGAAGAGATCGATTCGCTTCGCACTGAAGTGGAGCAGGCTCAGCGACTGGGCGATCTCGCGCGTGCCTCTGAGATTTCCTACGGACGCCTTCCCGAAGCAGAAGCCAAGCTTTCTGAGAAGGAAGAAGAGATCAAAGCTCAGCAGCAAAGTTCACGCCTTCTCAAAGAGGAGGTGACCGAGGAGGATATTGCTCGTGTGGTCGCGCATTGGACTGGTATTCCCGTTAGCCGGCTGCAGGAAGGGGAGCGTAAAAAACTCGTCCAGATGGAGGATCGACTTGGGGATCGCGTCATTGGTCAGAGTCCGGCAGTAGTGGCGGTTTCCAATGCCGTGCGGCGCGCTCGTGCGGGCTTGCAGGATGAAAATCGGCCGATTGGATCGTTTCTTTTCCTGGGACCTACCGGAGTGGGAAAGACCGAGCTCTCGAAAGCTCTTGCCGAGTTTCTCTTCGATGATGAAGGGGCGATGGTGCGCATTGACATGTCGGAATACATGGAGAAGCACGCCGTGAGTCGTCTCATCGGAGCGCCTCCGGGATATGTCGGTTACGATCAGGGAGGGCAGCTTTCCGAGCATGTGCGACGAAAGCCCTACTCGGTGGTGCTTTTCGACGAAGTCGAGAAGGCACATCCCGATGTCTTCAATGTCCTCCTACAAGTGCTCGATGATGGCCGGATCACCGATGGACAAGGGCGCACTGTCGACTTCCGGAACACCGTTCTCATCATGACTTCGAATATCGGAAGCCAGTTCATCATTGATGAAGAAAATGCGGAGCCACGGGAGGCCAAGGTGAATGAATCACTCCGAGCTCACTTTCGTCCGGAGTTCCTCAACCGGATCGACGAGACGATCATTTTCGACCGACTTGGTCGCGAAGAGCTTGGAGGAATTGTTTCTCTCCAGCTTGATCGAGTGAAGCAGCGACTTGCGAAGCAAGGGCTTGATCTTCAACTCAGTGATGAAGCGGTCGAGTTCATCGGAAATAAGGGATATGATCCGGTCTACGGGGCGCGTCCGTTGAAGAGGGCGATTCAAACGGAATTGCTCGATCCACTGAGTCTGGCGGTTCTTAAAGGAAAGTTCTCGGAAGGGGATGGAATTCGGGTGGTTGTTGAAAATGGCGCCCTGAAAATGTAGCAGGAAAAGACCAAGGGTATGAAAAACCTGAGACTACGGTCGGCTACGAGTTGAGTGGGTCCATTCGGTTGCGCTGAGTGAATCCCTTGCTTGCTGGAACCATGGTTCGTTATGATGATCTGGATTCAAGATTCCCTAAATCTTAATCTGGAAGCCGCCTTTATTCGATTTCCATCATTGCCGCTTCGATCTTGGGCCCATATTCTATGTGGCGTGAAACCAGCACTAGGAACTTTTCCAGATCGTCGGGACAGTCCCTCTATTGATCAGCTTGGGGTCGAGGAGCGGGCGAAGCGATTTTGCACGCGTAGTATGAAGGAGGAGACAAAGATGTCAGGTCTCAAGCTCGCGGTGACGATGCTCGATGTCACGACTCTTGAGGGAGCGGACTCGGTTGGTAAGGTCCAACAGATGTGCCAGAAGGCTATGCAGCCTTTGCCCGGTGATTCAGCGGTTGGACCAGCAGCGGCGGTTTGTGTTTATCCTCGGATGGTCAAGACGGCGGCAAGAGCCGTCGAGGGTTCTTCCGTCCAAGTGGCAGCAGTGGCAACGCAGTTTCCTTCTGGTCAAATGAGACTTAAGGAGCGCCTCGCAGAAGTTCGTTATGCCGTGGGACAGGGTGCTGATGAGATCGATATGGTCATTTCCCGAGGTCAATTTCTCCAAGGCGAATACCGCGCGATCTTCGATGAGATTTCCGCCTGTAAAGAAGCGTGCGGCGATGCGCACCTGAAGGTGATTCTCGAAACTGGTGAGTTGCTCACTTACGATGCCATACGGTGGGCAAGCGATCTTGCGATCGCGGCTGGAGCGGATTTCATCAAGACCTCGACCGGAAAGGTCCCGCTGGCCGCGACTCTTCCAGTCACGCTCGTGATGCTCCAGGCGATTGAGGATCACTATGACCGCACCGGTAGAATGGTGGGGATGAAGCCTGCCGGGGGAATTAGCAATGCCAAACTCGCGCTGCAATATCTCGTCATGGTGCGCGAAGTGCTTGGGGTGAAATGGCTCAACAGCAAATGGTTCCGCTTCGGAGCCAGCTCACTCACCAACGACCTTCTCATGCAGATCCGGAAGCAGGAAACCGGACGCTATCAGGGAGGCGAATACTTTACGAAGGACTGATCTCATGGCCAAACAAGAACCCGGACCTCATCACTTTGTTTTTGGGGATTACGCCCCGGCTCCCGAGTCGGCCGACCATTTTGAAATCAAATCGCAATATGACCTCTTCATCGACGGTAAGTGGGTGAAAGCTCCGAAGCGATTTCAGACCATTAATCCCGCCACCCACGAAGTTCTGGCGGAAGTGGGTGAAGCCGGGAAAAAGCAAGTTGATCTCGCGGTCAAAGCCGCACGCAAAGCCTACGAAGGCGTCTGGGGCAAGATGTCCGGTGCGGAGCGGGGGAAGTATCTCTTCCGCATTGCCCGACTCATTCAGGAGCGTTCTCGGGAACTTGCGGTGACCGAATCTATGGACGGCGGAAAGCCGATTCGTGAATCTCGCGATGTCGACCTTCCGCTCGTGGCAGCGCACTTTTTCTACCACGCTGGTTGGGCTGATAAACTGGATTACGCGTTCCCAGGCAAGAAACCCAAGCCGCTTGGAGTGGTCGGGCAAGTGATTCCCTGGAACTTCCCGCTGCTCATGGCGGCTTGGAAAATTGCTCCCGCGCTGGCTTGCGGAAATACGGTGGTGCTCAAGCCCGCCGAGACCACACCGCTGACTGCGCTGAAATTGGCTGAGATATTTGAGGATGCGGAACTCCCTCCGGGCGTGGTGAACATTGTCACAGGAGCCGGGGAGACCGGACAGGCAGTGATCGAACATCCGGATGTCGATAAAGTCGCCTTCACCGGATCCACTGTGGTTGGGAAAATGATTCGGCGTGTAGTTGCCGGAACGAACAAGAAATACACGCTCGAACTCGGAGGGAAGGCCGCGAATATCATCTTCGAAGACGCTCCGATCAATGAAGCGGTCGAAGGAATCGTGAACGGCATCTTTTTCAACCAAGGGCACGTCTGCTGTGCCGGTTCTCGTTTGTTCGTCCAAGAGAGCATTGCTCCTCAGGTGATTCGTAAACTTCAGAAGCGGATGAAGACGCTCATCGTTGGCAATCCGCTCGATAAGAACACCGATATCGGAGCGATCAATTCCGCCGAACAACTCACCAGGATCAAAACACTTGTGAATGCTGGCAGAAAAGAGGGTGCTTGTATCTGGCAGCCTGATGGCGGACTTCCGAGAAAAGGAAACTGGTTCAAGCCGACCCTCTTCACCGATTGTGCCCAGAGTCATCAGATCGTGCAGGAGGAAATCTTCGGTCCCGTGCTCGCGATTCAAACGTTCCGAACTCCCGCTGAAGCGCTGACGAAAGCCAATAACACCCCTTACGGACTGAGCGGGGGAGTTTGGACCGACAAAGGCTCCAAGATTTTCAAAATGACCACCGGTCTCAATGCCGGAGTGGTTTGGGCCAACACCTTCAACAAGTTCGATCCCACCGCCCCCTTCGGCGGATATAAGGAAAGCGGCATCGGTCGCGAAGGCGGCCTGCACGGACTCTCAGCTTATCTCGATCTCTAATCTCCACGCATCATGACCATCAAAAAGACCTACAAGCTCTTCATCGGCGGGAAGTTTCCTCGCACGGAATCCGGTCGCGTTCTTGAAGTGCGTGGCAAGAATGGCGATCTTCTCGCCAATATGTGCCGGGCAAGTCGGAAGGATTTTCGCGAAGCAGTGGTGGTTGCCCGGAAGGCTCAGCCAGGCTGGGCAAAAGCTTCAGCGTATCTCAAGGGGCAGATTCTTTACCGTATTGCCGAGGTTCTTGATGGACGTCGGGCGCAGTTCGAAGCCGAGCTTTCTGCTGGTGGACTGACGGCGGCACGCGCGCGGAACGAGGTCGACCAAGCAATCGATCTGTTCGTTCACTATGCGGGTTGGACCGACAAATTTCAGGCTCTCTTTTCCACTGTGAATCCAGTTGCCTCCTCGCATTTTAATTTCTCGGTCCCCGAGCCCAGTGGCGTGGTGGGTGTGGTGGCACCATCCGACGGTTCTCTGGCCGGCTTGGCCTCGGTGATTGCACCAGCCATTGCTGGCGGAAATTCCATCATTGCCTTGGTCAGTCCAAGCTGTCTCAGCGCGATCACTTTTGCGGAAGTCCTCGCGACCTCAGATGTGCCTGGTGGCGTCGTCAATATTCTGACCGGTAAGCGTGATGAGCTCGTTCCTGAGTTCGCAAAGCATATGGACGTGAATGGAGTTGTGTTGTGTTCCGACGATTCGGAAGAGCGAAAGGCGCTTGATCTCGAGTCCGCCGAAAACCTTAAGCGGACGATTCACCATGCCGATGGAGCGCTTAAGAAGAGCCCGTATCACATTCTCGATCTTCAAGAGATCAAGACGACCTGGCATCCGGTCGGAGTTTAATGTTCGAGTTGAGGGTATGGTGGTTTGGCCTCAAACCACCGATCGTGTGAGGTATAGATAACGGTTGGGAAAGGAATTCCCCGCTTGTCGTCGCCGAGGCTTTCCTTCAGCCTCGGCGCGACATGCGCAAGAGTAAGATTTTCTCCCTGTTTGCAATTTTCTCCCTGCTCTCAGCACTCCCGGCGTTTTCTTCTGAGGCGAGCTCGTCATCCGAGGGTGCAAGTCAGATCGAGAAACTCGATCAATCGATTGAGGAGAAGTTTGCCCCCATCTCCAAGGCGATTCAAGATGTGGTGTTTTATTCCGTTCCGGTCAGTAAAAACGAAGAGGGTGAGACGACGGCCGCAATGCCTCTGGTTCTCGTTTGGCTGGCCTTTGCTTCCATTTTCCTGACGGTCTACTTTAAGTTCGTCAACTTCCGCTCTTGGAAGCTTGCTTTCAATACGGTCAAAGGAAAATACAGCTCTCCGTCCGACCCCGGAGAGATTACGCATTTCCAGGCCCTCACTGCTGCGCTTTCGGGAACGGTGGGTCTCGGTAATATTGCTGGGGTAGCGGTCGCGGTAAGCATTGGCGGACCTGGTGCGACATTCTGGATGATTTTAATGGGGCTGTTTGGGATGGCTTCGAAGTTTTGTGAGTGCACGCTCGGGGTGAAATACCGGACTATCGAAAATGGAAAGGTCTACGGCGGCCCGATGCAGTATCTGAAAAAGGGTTTTGCCGAAAAAGGGATGGGGCAGCTCGGTCTGATCTTGGCGGGGGTTTTTGCCTTCCTTTGCATCGGTGGTTCGTTCGGGGGCGGAAACATGTATCAGGCCAATCAGGCTTGTAGCCAGCTGATCGAAGTCACGGGGGGTGAAGGGTCCTTTTTTGACAAATTCCGTTGGTTATTCGGTTTGCTGATGGGTGTTGCCGTAGGGCTTGTCATCATAGGCGGCATCAAGAGTATTGCTTCGGTGACGGCGGCTCTCGTTCCCTTCATGTGCGGAATCTACATGCTGGCTGGCTTTGTCGTGATTCTCACAAATCTCGGTGCGCTCGGAGATGCGCTCGGAACCATCTTTAGCAGTGCCTTTGATACTGCGGCCGTTGGCGGAGGGCTTGTGGGTGTTCTTATTCAGGGAATCAAGCGAGCAGCATTCTCGAACGAAGCAGGAATTGGTTCAGCTCCGATTGCGCATTCTGCGGTGAAAACGCGTTTTCCTGCCAGTGAGGGAATCGTGGCTCTTCTTGAGCCTTTTGTGGATACGGTGGTGGTGTGCACGATGACCGCTTTGGTCATTGTGATTGCCGGAACTTACGATGACCCGGGTCTCGAAGGTGTTGCGATCACATCAGCGGCCTTTGAAGGTGCGATCAGCTGGTTCCCTCTCATTCTGGCTATTGCGGTGATCCTCTTCGCGTTCTCAACGATGATCTCATGGTCTTACTACGGGATGCAGGCTTGGGCCTTTCTTTTTGGAAAGAGCAAGGGGGCGGAATTGGCCTATAAATTACTCTTCTGCTTCTTTGTCGTGGTCGGCGCCTCAATGAGTCTGGGGAGTGTCATTGGATTCTCCGATGCCATGATCTTTGCGATGTCTGTCCCCAACGTCATCGCGATGTATGTCTTGATGCCAAAGGTGAAAGAAGAGTACGAGCAATTCCTGACTCATAGCAAAAAGTAGGCGCTGAATGGCAAAAAAGTATCAACTCAAAAAGGAATCGCGTGGGGGCGCTTCGGGCATTGATTACGCGGCGGAGCTCAATGAACAGCAGTTCGCTGCTGTCTCGTCTCCTCCGGGGCCGGCGCTCGTGATCGCAGGGGCGGGTTCAGGGAAGACCCGGACGCTGACCTATCGGGTCGCGTATCTCGTGGATCAGGGAGTTGAGCCTCGGAGTATCCTCTTGCTCACTTTTACGAACAAAGCAGCTCGTGAAATGGTGGAACGGGTCCGTGAGCTCGTTCCGCGTGACCTTTCGGAAATGTGGAGTGGGACTTTTCACTCGATTGGGAATCGAATTCTGCGTCGCCATGCCGAAGAGGTGGGATTGACCCGTTCGTTTTCGATCATGGATCGCGATGATCAGAAGTCGTTGATGAATACGGTCATTGCGGAGTGCGAGATCGATACTAAACAGCGCCGCTTTCCGAAGGCCGACGTCCTGATTACAATTTTTTCTCTCATCGAAAACACCGGAGTGACCCTGGAGGATATTCTGGAAACGCGCTATCCGTATTTCGAAGAGTGGGTCGAAGAGATTGCCAAAGTGGAAGAACGTTATCGGGCGAAAAAGCTGGAGACAAACTCGGCAGATTTTGACGATCTTCTCATTCTTCCCTTGAAGCTCTTTCGTGAGAACGAGGATATTCTTGAGCGTTACCAGAAGCGGTTTGGATATCTTCTTGTTGATGAGTATCAGGACACTAATTCGGTCCAGAGTGAGCTCATCGACCTCCTTTCGAAGCCACGCTACTCCGTCATGGTGGTAGGGGATGACGCGCAGTCGATCTACTCATGGCGCGGCGCGGATATGGATAATATTCTCTCGTTTCCCGAGCGTTACCCGAATGCGAAGGTTTTTAAAATCGAGACCAATTATCGCTCGGTGCCGGAAGTGTTGGACCTTTCCAATGCATCTATTGCGGTCAACCGCAAGCAGTTCACCAAGACCCTGAACGCTGCTCGCGATGGAGGTCGTATGACTCCGGCACTTCTCCCATTGGAGGACCCGCGAACGCAGGCGAATTTTGTGGCGCAGCGAATCCTGGAGCTTCGCGATGAGGGAATCGAGATTGAGGAAATGGCAGTGCTTTATCGTGCGCACTATCAGAGTTTGGAGATTCAGATGGAACTGACCTCGCGGGGGATTCCTTTCGAGATCACGAGTGGACTGCGCTTTTTTGAGCAAGCGCATATCAAGGATGTGGCGGCCTTTCTGCGCTTCGTCACCAATCGGAAAGATGAAGTGAGCTTTAAGCGCTTTACTCTTTTGCTTCCCGGCATCGGAGCGAGAACCGCCGATAAGATTTGGGCGGCTTGGCTGAAGACGGGACACCAGCGCGATGATAATCCGCCCAAAAAATTCTCCGAAGTCCTACTAGGGATCAAGGTTCCCGCAAAGGCGGCCAAAGATTGGGAGCAGCTCGCTTACACCATGGACGAGCTAGTCACGCCCGATGGCTTCGCCCGGCCAGCGGAGATGATCACCAGTGTGCTGGAAGGGGTCTACGATGAGCACATGCGCCAGAGTTTCGACAACTACGAAAATCGGCGTCAGGACATCGAGCAGCTCATCATGTATTCGGAGAGCTTTGAGGACATCTTGGAACTCCTTGGGCAACTTTCTTTGATGAGTGCCGTTGACGGAGATCCGGGCGGAAGAAAAGAAGAGTTGGATGAGGAAAAGCTCACTCTTTCCAGTATTCATCAGGCGAAGGGTCTTGAATACAAAGTGGTCTTTCTGATTTGGCTCGCCGATGGAATGTTTCCCAATAGCCGGGTTTTGGAAGCCGATAACGAGGATATGCTCGAAGAGGAACGACGACTTTTCTATGTCGCTCTCACTCGGGCCAAGGATGAGCTTTACCTGACTTACCCTCAGCTGAACCCCAAGAGTTACTCAGGAGACATCATCACCCGGCCGAGTCGTTTTCTCGATGAGTGCCCGGAGAACATGCTGGAAGTCTGGGAGGTCGGTCCCGCCTGGTAGGGGGCTCAGTTAATGGGGGTGAGTCGGAGTCTCAGGAAGCGCTTGCGATCAGCCGGAGTTACTGGTAGGGGATGACGGAAGCGGCTGGTGATTGTTCCGTCCGGGTTGAAGATGTCTGGAGCGATTCGAATTCCTCCTCCTTGAGTCCAGGTATCAAGATGATCACTGGTGTCAGCTGAGAAGAACATGGTGGTGCCGACATTGGCTCTCGTCACCGATAACACGAGATAACGCTCATCTCCGATTTGTTCAATCGATGAGGTGATCGGGCGAGGGGTGCTGGCTTGATTTTGTGGAGCCGAATTAAGGGCGAATTCGAAGAGGTTGTTCCACCCGTCGCCATCGGGGTCAGCGTGGCTTCCCGAGACCGCGGCATTGTTTTGGTCTGTGGTGGAGAATGTCAGAGCCTTCCACATGTCGAAGGTGAGACGACCGTCTGGAGTTCCTCCGAGCATGTTAGAGGCTGCCCAATTTGCACCTTCATCATGGTCCCCTTTGGCATCGAGGAGCGTGATGGAGTGACCATCAAGAGCCGAAAGATCAGGCCATGGTGTGGAGTTGTCGTAAATGAATTCGTGAAGAACAGTGTCGCCATCTCCAATGATGCGAACGTTTTCCCCACCGTTGCTGAGTTGTCCGGTGTATTCGCCTGCGATGAGATGATTGTAAATTGTGCCGTAACGAGCGCGGAAGGCATCGCGGTTGGCAACGATAAGGGCCACGCCGTTTGGTGCCAAAACCTGGATGTCGGCGTCTGCGAATAGAAAATCAATTCCAGCAACAAAGCGGACTTCGCTGAGGTCGATGGAATCACTTCCTGTGTTCTGAATGCGGAGGAACTCAAACATGTCTCCATCGTCGAATCCGGCATTCATTTCGTCGGTGCTCGCACCGGCAGGGTTGTAGAGCATTTCCACGACTGCGAGATTCGAGGAGGCAGCCGGAACTGTTTCAACGGTGAAGCTGGCCTCGGTGAGGGGGCTCCAAATTCCATCTGCCAGCGTCCGGGCTTTTACCGTGGTCGGGCCGTGGATTACTACTGGGAGGTTGTCGTCATTGGTTGAACTGGCATCGAGCTGGAGATCGAAAACCATGTCGCTGGAACCCGGATTGTTGTGGAGTTCGACCGCAATTGTATTTGTTCCTGATACGAGCATGCTCGCGTCGATGATGTAAGTGTCGAGGTCGCCCTCGTTCCCATCGCTAGAATCAGATGTGGGCAGAGTACCGTAACTGGCGTTTTGTGGAATGTTGGTATCGTGGAAAGCCTCGACGCCATTGATATGGATGACGGTTCCCGCATCGGAGCGGACTTGGAGCTTGAGCTCAATGATCTTGGAAGCATCAGCGACTCCAAAAGTGCGGCGGAAGTAGGATGTCGGTTGACGGGGAAAGGGTGAGTTGACGGTCGTGGCAATCGGGATGGGCGTTCCTGCATCATTGATGTTACCGTAACCCAATGGCCCGGGGCCAGAGAGCCAGCCGGAGTGGTCAAAAGACGGACTCTTCCAGGTAACTCCGAGGTCACCATCGGTCGCATTGTGGAACCAAGTGCTCTCGAGTGCGATCAGGGGGATGTCGACAAGCGATCCGGGTTGTGAAATGGCGGCTGGATTTGCGTTTCCGTCAAAGAGGCGAGGATCTGAGCCATCAGTCGTGTAGTAAATCTCTCCTTCGGCGGCGGTTATCTTTAGGGTTTCACCAAAAGCCAGACTGCCCCCGAGTTTACTGAAGTCAGGAGCTTGAGTCGTTGGCCAAAGATTTTGGTTTCGGAAGCTTTCGCGGGTCGGGCCGAAGAGGTAGCGACGTCGTCCAGTGCCTTCCCGAACCCAGCTGTTGATTTTGGAGACATTGACGGCTCCTTGATTGTGAACCCGTTTGATGAGATCTTCCGCTTCATCGACAATTTGATCCAGTCGTTGCAAAATGATGGAGTTTTCCTGATCGCGATCATCAAGAACGCCGCCGTTGAACATGTGCTTGTGAATCCGGTCGGCAAAAAGGATTCTAAACTGCTCCCAGCGGGTCAGACCTCGCCAAAGATCCCGAAGCTCACCGCTGCCAGTTCTGATGAACTGATTGATCATTTCTGTGCTGATGGCGCGATTACCGGCATTATTCATCGCCCCCTCGGCATCCCAAACATAAAGACGATAGCGGCCGCGGTCGGAGCGCTCTTTGGCCGCGATCCAGTTGTTGTGCGGCCAATCCCAGGTCGCGGTGTAAATGTTGAGCAGGTAGTAGTCCGCCATGTTGATAATATCGGCGATCTCGAGAACTCGGTTCCAATTGGCTTCTGTGGGGGATGCATTGAGTCGGTTGATCATGTCGTTCCATGCGGACTTGTCACCATCGGCGACGTTGTCGGTGCCGTTTTCAAAAGCAAGGATGTCCCAACCAACACCGGGTGGAGTTCCATGGAGCTCTGAGAGGAAAGGTTCGCGAACGCGTTCGACCATGTTGTAGTAGCCCTTCATCACTCCATTGACATAGAGGGAGTTGATTACCCCGATGCTTCCAGGGTTTCCCATTTCCCGACTGAGGCGGCGGACCAGTTCATCAACGATAAATGGGTTGGTGATATCATTTTTTCCCGCGCGAACACGGAACTGCGAGTAGTCCTCGACTTCGTGAGCGAGACCATTGAGAGGGAGATTTACTTCCGAATTTCCGTATTCATCGCGGAAGTAGAGGTTGAAAGATGGTTTCTGAGTCCCGTGGTTCTGCCAGGGCGATGAAGCGAGGCCAGTCAGACGCAAGCGGGGGCGGGACCAGCTGGATGCAGAAACCCTCAAGCCAACATTGCTTCTGAAGCCCACCGTTCCGTCAGGAAAATAGAATTCCGCGTGAATTGGGCGCTCGTAGGGTCTTCCGCGGTTGACGGTGTTGTTGTAGTCACCAATGCCTGATGGCCTCCATTGGTTGTTTGAGTAGGTACCACCCCCGATGGCCAGGGCGCCAAAAGGATCGTAGAGCGATCGTTGTTCATCTCCCGCATAAATGAGAGCGGGCGCGTTACGGAAGCTCTCTTCCTGTTCGATAAGGAAGGTGTGTGTTTTGACATTGGAAGGAATGGATCCAGCGAGAAATGCGCGGGCACGAATCACGTGTCCGCGAGTTCCGCTGACACGAGCAAGCGAGAGAGGGGCGGTGTATTCCACGCCGGAGCTGGCCGTGGGCTCGGTGCCATCCGTGGTGTATCGGATGGCGGCTCCCGGAGTCATCGAGGTCAGTGTGAGAGTGATGGCGTTGTCATAAAACCCGCCTTTGTGATCGAAGTCGGGAGCATCCACTTTCCCGTCAAGCTCAGTTCCGGAATTGGCTTTTCCAGGAGAGGGGGTGGCAAAATAGACGCCCTTTCCCGCAGCGTTGAGCCCGTAGCTGAAGTTTGGGAGTTGCTTCGGGTAACTTGGAGAGAATGAGGAAATTTCAGCTCCCGAGGTGTCGTAAAGCCCAACGAATTCCCCATCTGAACCCAGCTTGAAATTGGTGTGCAGGAAATGGGCGCCGGGAATTGGATCGTCCGGATCATCGGCGAGCACGAGGAGGTAGCCATTTGCTTGAATCTCCGTGCCTGCAGGAAAGGTCCACCGGGAGGGACGTTGTTCGTCGTCGGTGAGAGTCCAGCCCGCGATTGAGACGGTGCTGTCGCCGTTGTTGTGAAGTTCAATCCAGTCGGAGGAATTAAGATCGGGATCAGCGGGTTCGACGACATCAGAGCTGGCCTCGTTTAATCCAGGCAGGTATTCAACGCTCGAACCCATGTTGAAAAATACCGTGGAAGCATCAATTTTCAGCGCCATATCGAGGAGCATGTTTCCATTGATCAGATTATTGTTGATCTGAACGGCGATAACGTTTTCTCCGTCGACGAGAAGACTGGAAGCAATACCGAGGTCGATGGTCTTGGCCGCCGTTGTTTGTGCCGAAGCCCGATAGGAAACTTGGTCGTGGAAGATGTGAGCTTTGGGCGCGCCCATGTTTTCGCGAGCGACTTCGATGCCATTAATCCACGCGACAAAGCCGTCGTTGTATTTGATCTCCAAATTTAAGGCTGATCCCGAGGCTGCATCCGAGCTGGATGCGGTAAACGTCTTACGGACGTATAATGAGGGGGAGACGTCACGCAGTTTGGACCCCAGATTGGTAGTCACCGTTGTGCCGTATCCGATTGGCATATTTCCGGTCTTCCACAGGTTGTCATTAAAGCTGGAGCTCCACCACGCGGGCGCTGATCCGGCAAAGGGCTGATCGTTGACATCCCAGCGCAGGAGCCGATCCGCACGGGTGGCCGAAATCTCATTGATGACGATTTCACCGGAAAGGAGGGGGGGGAAGAGAAGAAAGAGCGGGAAGAGGAATCTCATGTTTTGACCGTGTGTGCCTCAGGAGGTAACACAGCAAAAGGAGGGCGGCCAACTCCGATTTTGGGTGATTTAACGGCTCTCTCGAATTTCCGTTCCAATCCCCGATTGGGTGAAGATTTCGAGGAGCAGGGTGTGAGGTTCGCGACCATCGATGAAGTGAACTTTTTCCACGCCGGCTGCGAGGGCGTCCAGCGCGGAGGTGACCTTGGGAATCATGCCTCCGGAAATGGTGCCATCCTCCATATAATTTTCGGCCTCTGAACGGGTGACGGAATGAATCAGTGATTCCGGCTTGGATGGATCCTGCATAAGACCAGGAACATCGGAGAGGTAGACCAGCTTGGCAGGCTTGAGGTGGCAGGCGAGTGCGGCTGCGGCGAGGTCGGCATTGATGTTGTGGGTGGAGCTTGTGATACTATGGCGGCCCAGCGGGGAGACCACCGGAACGCGTCCGGTATTCAGCGCCGAAAGGATGTCATCGGTGCGACAGGTTGTGACCTTGCCAACGCGGCCGATATCAACCTTATCTCCTTGGTCATTTTTTCCAAAGAGTTGGTCTGCTGAGAAAACCGAGGTGCCATGAATGGAGGTGGCACTTGCTCCAAATTCGGTGAGGGTCTTCACCAGACCGGCATTGATTTCACGGTGGAGCGTGGCTTCGACGATCTCGATGGCTTCGGGAGTGGTCACTCGGAAACCTCCGATAAACTGGGCTTCGAGACCGGCGTTTTCCATCGCGGCGGAGATGGCTTTGCCTCCTCCGTGAACGATGACGGGCTTGATTCCGCAGACCTCAAGAAAGACGATGTCTCGCATGACTTCGCGGACGAGCCCGGGATCATCCATGGCGGATCCTCCCATCTTTATGAGAAAGGTTTTTCCCCGGAAGCGCTGTAAATAGGGGAGAGCTTCGGTAAGGACGGTGGCTTTTTCGGTAGCGGTCATAGTGTTTTACCAGGCGTGAATGATATCGTGAATAAGCTTCGGGCCACGATAGACAAACCCGGTGTAAAGTTGAACGAGTTTTGCTCCGGCGTTGCGCTTGGCGAGGGCGTCTTCAGCAGAAAAAACTCCGCCTGCTCCAATGATGGGAACGTCTTCTCCGAGAGTGGTATGGAACTTTGCAATGACCTCGGTGGCTTGATCGGTAAGTGGCGCTCCGGAAAGGCCTCCGGCTTCTGCGGCATTTCGGTGACCTTTTACCGCGTCCCTGGAGATGGTGGTGTTGGTGGCGATGAGGAAATCAAGCCCGCCGTTTTTGAAGACTCCGGCAAGACCATCGATCTGCGCATCATCAAGATCTGGCGCGACCTTGAGGGCAAAGGGGACGTAACGGCCGGTTTTGGCATGGAGCTTTGTCTGAAGAGTTTTCAAAACCTCAAGGAGTCGTCCGGCAGACTCTTCCGACTGGAGGTCTCGAAGCCCTGGAGTGTTGGGAGAGGAAAAATTTGCCGTGATGTAGTCCGCCCACGGGTAGGATTTTTCAAAGGCTATGGCGTAATCATCGTTCGCCTGTTCGTTGGGAGTCACCTTATTTTTGCCAATGTTGATCCCAAGGATACCTTTGAAAGATTCACGTGACCGGGCATTGGCGAGTCCTTGATCGATTCCCGGGTTGTTGAAGCCCATCCGATTGATCAAGGCCTGATGCTCGGGAAGCCGAAAAAGCCGGGGGGACTCGTTCCCATCCTGAGGTTTGGGGGTGAGAGTGCCGACTTCGATATGTCCAAATCCCAGGGTGCCGAGCGCATCGATGGTGTTGGCTTCTTTATCCAGCCCGGCGGCCAGGCCTACTGGGTTGGGAAAAGTCAGGCCTGCAAAGTGAACTGGTTTTTGAATCGGCGTCTCACTGAACCCCTTGAGCAGTCCAAGCTTCTCCGTTGCACGTAGGCCAGCCATGGAGAAATGATGGGCCTTTTCGGCATCCATTTTAAAAAGGACGGCACGCGCCGCAGGATAGAGAAGATTGAGCACGGGGAAGAATTGGAGGAAGCTCGTGACATAAGCAAGTTGAGAGAAAAGAAAGTCGCTTGAAAGATCGGCTCTGCTGTTGCTTAGTGCTGCTTATGAATCTGACACAGACGGCTTATGGCACATGGAGCGGCGGACGATACATGCACTTTGGTGAGACTCTCGATGAGGATCGTTATCGCGACTGCATCCGTGTGGCATACGAGGCCGGAATTCGGACCTTTGTAACTGCCGATGCCTACGGGCAGGGGCGGGCGGATCAGGCACTAGGCGAGGTTCTCTCCGAATATCCGCGGGAGAGTTACTGCCTGGTGGGGATGATCGGTCATGATCTCGACGAGGAGCGGCAGGGAAGTGCGGGATTTCCTCGCTTCACTAACCCGGCGTTGCGGGGGCCGGCGGGTTATCGCGACTTTCTCCGCAAGGCCTGCGAGGCATCGCTCAAGAATTGTCAAACTGATCACTTTGACCTTCTGATGCTTCATAATCCCGATGAACTGGGTTACACCAGCGATGCCGTCTGGAAGGGGATGAATGCGCTCAAAGAAGAGGGGCTTGCCGAACGTTTGGGAATCGCACCCGGCCCCGCTAATGGCTTTACCCTTGATATGCTGCACGTTTTCGAAAATTTCGGAGAAGTGATTGATTGGGCAATGGTCATCCTCAATCCACTTGAACCTTGGCCGGGTCAGCATGTGCTGGCTTCCGCGACGAAGAATAAGGTTGATGTCCTGACCCGGGTGGTCGACTACGGCGGTCTCTTTCACGGAGATATGAATCCGGGTCACCAATTCCGTCCTGGAGATCATCGCGCCTATCGTCCTGATGGCTGGATTGAGCGAGGAAATGAGGCTATGGCGCCAATGCGAGAAATGGCAGCCGAGAAGGGGCTGACCATGATTCAATTCGCGTCGGCGTGGAATCTTTCTCAGGAACCTGTCAAATGTGTAGTCCCGACGGTGATTCAGGAAGCTGGGGGGGATGCTGTGCCCATCGAGAATAAGATTCGCGATTACGCGTCCCTTTCCGAGGACTTCCGCTTCACGCCTGAAGAGGTGGAGCAAATCCGCCAATGGGGAGATAATACCGGCTGTATGATGCTCAAGGGTGCCAGTCAGCGCCATGACGGGCCATGCGAACGACCCGATGAATGGCCCATGCGTGATGAGCTACTCGTACTCGCCGAACAGTATCAATTGACGCGGGAATGGTAGGGCTCTTTAAGGAAAGCAAAATTTTTGAAAGAAAAGTCTCGAATTCGACTTGTCAGACGGGTGTTCTCTGATACAGAACTCGCCCCTGCGCTAAGCTTTTAGCAATTGCGCGCTTACTGACCTTGTCCCAATAGACCACTATGGCACGACTTTTTGGCACTGATATCCCAAACGAGAAGCGTATCGAAGCTTCTCTTCCCTATATTTTTGGCATCGGACGCTCTACTGCGACCCGTATTCTTGAGCACGCAGGCGTTAGTCCTGATATCCGCACAGGTGAGCTGAGCGAAGAGCAGCTCGTCAAGATTGCGACCGTCATCCAGAATGAAGGCATCCTGATCGAAGGTGACCTCCGCCGTGAAAAACAGGCCCAAATGAAGCGTCTGAGCTCGATCAACTGCTACCGCGGAATTCGTCACAAGCGTGGCCTTCCCGTTCGCGGGCAGCGCACCCAAACAAATGCCCGGACCCGTAAGGGTAAGCGTCGTACCGTCGGCGTAGTGAAGTAAGGGCGTAGAGAAATTTTCGTGATCCGGTTCTCCTCGATA
Organism: Akkermansiaceae bacterium; assembly: GCA_049889835.1. Lineage (GTDB taxonomy): Bacteria > Verrucomicrobiota > Verrucomicrobiia > Verrucomicrobiales > Akkermansiaceae > SW10. The sequence goes on along the minus strand of JBMHCQ010000027.1, from coordinate 143,924 downwards.
GGAGGCCGGATCACTTTTTGACAACCCATCATATCATGGCTGAAGAAAACAAAAATGAGGAGGCCGAGGTCGAAGCAGTAGACGCTGCGACACCTGCGGATGCTCCAGCCCCTGAAGCGGCTGCTGAAGAAGCAGCTCCAGAAGCGACCGATTCCGCGGATGCTCCTGCTGAGGGTGAGACACCAGCTGAGGGCGAAGAGGCCCCGGCGAAGAAGACCGAAGAGAAGCGCGATATTTTCGCCGAGCTCCTCGGAGAGGAATCACCTGACAAAGTCAAGGTGCACAAGTCCAAGAAGAGTAAGAACGTCACTAAGGGCATTGTCCACGTGACCGCTACCTTCAATAATACCATCGTTAGCGTCACCGACGAGCGTGGAAATTCCATCGGCTGGTCCAGTGCGGGTAAGATGGGCTTCAAGGGTTCCCGTAAGTCAACTGCCTACGCTGCCCAGGTTGTTTCCCAGGATGCCTGCCGTCAGGCTATGGCACATGGCCTCAAAGAGGTCGATGTCCGTGTTAAGGGGCCCGGTGCCGGACGTGAATCCGCGGTTCGCGCGGTGCAAGGTCTCGGTGTTGACGTAAACATTATTGAAGATGTTACTCCGATCCCTCACAACGGTTGCCGCCCCAAGAAGGCCCGCCGTGTCTAATCCTCATTCTGAAAACCTTTTACTAGAATCGATCAATGGCACGTTATACTGGCCCAAAAGATAAGATCAGCCGCCGCTTCGGGACTCCACTTTTTGGACCTTCCAAGGCTCTCGAGCGTCGCAACTACCCTCCGGGTCCTCACGGGCTCCGTTCCGGACGTCGTAAGAAGTCCGACTACGCGATCGCTCTCGGTGAGAAGCAGAAGCTGAAGTATATCTATGGAGTGCTCGAGAAGCAGTTCCGTGGTTACTTTGCCGAGGCTTCCCGTCGGCGTGGAATTACCGGTGACCTCATGCACCAGTTGCTTGAGACCCGTCTCGACAACGTTTGCTACCGCCTCGGCTTTGCAAACTCCCGTCAGGCCTCTCGTCAGCTTGTTAACCACGGTCACATCCTCGTGAACGGAAAGAAGCTCGATATCTGCTCCTATCAGGTGAAAGCCGGTGATCAGATTGCGATTGGCTCTCGCGCCAGTTCGCAGCAGCTCGGTCTTCGCATGCTTGACCTCACTCAATCCGTCCCTCTTGTTGACTGGCTCACGCTGGACCGCGAGAAGATGGAAGGAGTTGTTTCCCGTCTCCCTGAAAAGGATGACCTCGAAGCGCCGGTCAACCTCCAGCTTATCGTGGAACTATACTCTCGATAGAGACGCGCTACGCAAAGCGAATGCTTCTAACAACTCCGTCCTGCAAAGGACGGGGTTTTTTGTGGCGATTTTTAAATTTTGAATGCTTAGCTCTCAGTCGGAGATCAGCGGTGACTCCGCCTCTTCTTATAACTATTCACTCTGGTAATCTTAATCTCCTTGAGTTAGTTAAACTTTTGTGAATCTAAGTTTAGGAGGAAAAACTGTAATACTGATAATTGTATTCGGCTGGTCAGATGTTTTTGGCGCAATTCTTCGTTTTGAAGGTTCTACGGAGAATATTTTTTCTAGATTGGAAGGCTTTACAACAGTCGGTCCGCCGCCGGGTAGCACCTCTTCAGGAAGAGGTATCACCTCCTTGGTTGTCGATATTGATACAGAGAACGAAAGAATTTCATTTCCGGAGATGAGAATGGATCTGACTGGTTTCACGGAGTCGGCGACAAGGCAATTTTCAGGTGGACTAGGACAACCTGCTCAGGATTTTACGATTTCTTTTTCATTTAATCGCACGAGTTTCATCTTCAAGGAGTCAACCCGAGAATGGTTTGAATTATCACAGACGGCACCAGGTAGGACAGAGTTTGATATTTTGGGGATGCCAAGATCAGGTAAGCCATTTAGTATGGTTGGAGAACTGAGACTTAGTGGTAGCTATTCAGTCATTGGACCCAGCGAACGGGCTGACGGAGTGTTTGATGTTCTGATACCAGATGATCCTAGGTTTTTCTATGAAGTGGTTCAGACAGGCCTGAGTGGTCTCCCAGGTGTGGAAACTAACGATTTTCCTGATCGAATTAGACTGATCAACGATCAGTTCAATACCTCCTACAACTTTCTAATCGCTTTTTCCGATGACTATCCGATCCTCAGCGAGACTGTTGATGGAGTATTGGTTGAGCAGTCTCTCACTGATTTGAGGGGATTACGAGAAGATGCTTTTATTCTCGATTTTAAGGCTCAAGTTCCTGAACCCTCATCGGCTGTATTGTTTTTATGGGGTGGTTTTGGCACAATTATCTGTCGTAGACGATACTAAGTGAGTTGTAAGTGGAATTCGTTTTGTTGACGGTGAGAGTGCTATTTCTTTTACGTCCGGATCGTCCTTCTTCTTGGTTTTTAGAGAAATCCTCTCCAATTTTCATTGTTCGATTTAAGCGATTATTACGTGCAGCGAGATGTTTAAGTGCTCCTTGTCAGGGAGGTGAATGACCCATATGTCTTAAAATTGCGCCTCTTTTTCGTGGCTTGTTTGAGGAAAGGCGCTTATTCTACCTCATCCATTTCCATCCCTAATGAAGCGCAAATTTTTCGGTGCCGCAGGCACCACTCCCGGTTCCAAGAACCTCCTCGAAGTCAATAGTCAGCGCTTCCTTCAGGATTGTGATCTTTATCAGGGGCGGGGTCATGACACGCATGAAATCAATTGCTGTTTCCCTGACTTTCACCCCAAGAAGATCGATACAGTATTACTTTCCCACGCACCCATTGATCACGCGGTAAATCTCCCGGTTCTGACGAGTGAGGGCTTCGAAGGGAATATCTACGCCACCTGCTCGGCCATGGAGTTGCCGCCCGCTCGGAAGCTCTTCGTGAATCTCTTCGGGAGGTTCACGATCAGGATGTTTCGGTCGCTATTCTCGGAGAAGAAGTCACTTTTTAGATTAATGTTCCGGTTTCTCTTTTTTCTCTGTGCTCCGGTTCTGGCAGGGGAGCTGACCTTTTCGGATTTCGAAGTCCAAGAAAAGGAAACCCAATGGTGGAAGAGCGAGAGTGGGGTAATTGTCGCTGGTTCTCCTACGGAGAAAGTAACCCATAACACCTTTGCGACTTCGAAGAAGCGCTACGCAAATTTCGAGTTGAATCTTCAGGTGAAGCTCACCGCGCATCAGAGCAAGAATCCCAATGCCGGGATTCAGATCCGAAGCGAGCGCGTTCCGGATCATCACGAAATGATCGGCTATCAGGTCGACATGGCGCGAAATTACTGGGGGAAGATTTACGATGAATCCCGTCGTCGCAAATTCGTGGCCGAGCTGATCTCGCCCGCAGCCGCCAAGGCGGCGAAGCCGGGTTGGAACAACTATCGCATTTTATGCAAGGGGCCCCGGATTCAAGTCTGGCTGAATGGAATTAAGACGGTCGACTTCGCCGAAGAGGACCCAAATATTCCCCTCGAAGGTGTGATCGGGCTGCAGGCGCACAGTGGTGCTCCCTTCGAAGCCAGCTACCGCAAGATCATGATCAGAGAATTTCCCGCGACTGAAGGCATCATGACTTGGAAAAAGTTGGGACCCGGAGGGGCGAAGCTGAAGCCGCGGAAGTGATTCGTCTGGAGATCAAATCTCGATTTCCAAGGTCACGGGACAATGATCGGACCCCAGAACGTCGGTATTGATCTCTGCTGACCGAAGTTTGGGTGTGAGATCCGATGAGACGCACCAGTAGTCGATTCTCCATCCAACGTTTCGAGTTCGGGCTCCGCCGCGATAGCTCCACCAGGAGTAGGCTTCGGTTTTATCGGGGTGGAAGTGACGGAAGGTGTCCACGAAACCGGCGTCGACAAGATTTGAAAAGCCCTGACGCTCCTCATCACTGAAGCCGGCGCTCTTGTGGTTGGCTTTCGGGCGGGCGAGGTCGATCTCTTCGTGAGCGACATTGAGATCACCACATACGAGGACTGGTTTGCCCTCGGCCTCCAAGGACTTGAGGAAACTCAAAAAAGCGGTATCCCATTCCATGCGGTAAGGGAGGCGGCGGAGTTCGTTTTGAGCATTGGGGGTGTAAACGGTCACGAGGAAGTAATCAGGATACTCCAGTGTGATGACCCGACCTTCCTTGTCGTGTTCATCGACTCCGATGCCATAGCGTTCGGAGAAGGGGGCGGTTTTAGTGAAAATGGCAGTTCCTGAGTAGCCAGCCTTTTCCGCGGAATTCCAGTAAGTTCGATAGTGTCCGAGCTCGAGGGGGAGATCGACCTGCTCAGGGCGGGCTTTGGTTTCCTGAAGGCAGAGGACATCGGGGTCGTGATCGAGGAGGAACTCCGTGAAGTTCTTTTTCAGCACGGCGCGGAGTCCGTTCACATTCCAAGAGGTGAATTTCATGACGAGACTCTGCCGCAGAAGAACGAAAACTGCGAGTGAACTGAGCATAAAAAAACCGCGAGCCATTCGGGTCGCGGCTTTTTGAAAAGAACAAAGGTTCGATTAACGCTTCGAGAACTGGAAACGCTTACGAGCACCGGGCTGTCCGGGCTTCTTACGCTCTTTGGCACGAGGGTCACGGCGCAGAAGTCCGGCTGCCTTCAGAGCTGGACGAAGCTCAGCGTCGAACTGAAGAAGAGAGCGGGAAATGGCGAGCTTGATCGCGTCAGCTTGTCCATTGAGACCACCACCTTTGGTGACGGCCTTGATATCGAACTTATTGCGAAGGTTTGCAACCTGAAGAGGCTCCAAAATCGTTCCCTGAAGAATGAGAGTGGGGAGGGCGTCTTCAAAAGACTCACCGTTGATGGTGATGTTGCCGGAGCCGGCCTCAAGCCAAACGCGGGCGATGGCGGTCTTACGACGACCGGTGGCGGTGTAGATATCGCTCATGATAATAAAAGATTCGTAGGATTAAAGTTCAACAGGCTGCGGCTCTTGCGCTTCGTGGGGATGCTCTGCTCCGGCATAGACCTTGAGTTTTTTAAGTTGAGCACTGCCGAGGCGGTTTTTGGGAACCATTCCCTTGACGGCCCACTCGATGAGATATTCGGGGCGGCGCTCACGGACCTTGGAAGGAGTCTCGATAGTCTGACCGCCGATGTAACCGGAGTGACGGGCGTAAATTTTGTGGTTCTCCTTGTTGCCAGAAAAACGGACTTCGGCAGCGTTTATCACGACCACGAAGTCACCGGTGTCGATGTGGGGGGTGAAGGTCGGCTTGTGCTTTCCGCGAAGAAGGCGGGCGGCTTCCACGGCGACTTTGCCGAGAATTTGGTCTTTAGCGTCGATGACATGCCATTTACGCTCGACGTCGGTTGGTTTGGCAGAGAACGTTTTCATTTCCTGGAAAATAGCCCCTTGGATCCGAAGCGGATCGAAGGGGCGGGGAAGCTATGGAGATCATCGAGGGGTGTCAACGCAAATATCAAGAATCCCAGACTTGTAATCTGTCGTTGGTGAAGACAGTAATCCCGCCGTGCGCGATCTGTTAACAAAGCCGCTCTGGCAGGAGGCCTCGATAGGGCAGCCGCTTCCCGGGAGTCCGCATGCGGTGGCGGTTTCACTGCCGACGTGGGATTCTGTCGTGGGATATGAGGAGGGTCGGGAGAAGGTTTTTAAGAAGCTGGAAACCGGTTATCCGCGGTTTTTTGTGCACCCAATGGTCAAGAGGCTTTTTGCCAAGGCGACCGAGGAGGTGGCCGATGTGGGCAAGCGGGCGGTGGTTTTTCCCACAAAAGATGCGGCTCAGCGGGCTCAACGCTATGTGGAGCGCCGAATCAACGGAGCAGCGCGCATTACAAGCTATGGGGATTCCATGCAGGCTTTAATCGTTCCCGAAGAGGCGATGAGTGTGGCGATGGAGTATTGGCGACATACAGGTGAAATTGTGAGTAGCCGTCAAGCCGATGATTTCCTGAACGACCGTGAGTCCGAGGGCGGATCAAGCGTCATGTTACGCCAACAGTTGGCTGAGCTGACTGGAGCCCAGCTCGATGATCATTTTGTTTTCGAGACCGGAATGAGCGCCATTTTTGCGGCTCATCGTGCGGTGATGAATCAATTTCCGAGCAAAAAAACCCTTCAGCTCGAGTTTCCATACGTCGATGCCTTGAAAGTTCAGGAGAAATTGGGGAACGGAGTTGTTTTTCTCTACGAGACCGAGGGGGAAGATTTTGATGAAGCGGTGCGGCGGATTCAGGAAGGGGAGTTTGCCGCCGTTTTTTGTGAGGTGCCGAGTAATCCGCTGCTGCGGACGGTGAATCTCCCACGAGTCTCCGCGGCGTGTCGACAGGGAGGAGTGCCGCTTGTTGTCGATGACACAATCGCGACGAGTCTGAATGTCGATGTCTTAAAGTACGCCGATCTGGTCACAACCAGCCTGACCAAGTGGGTGAGTGGAATTGGAGATGTCATGGCCGGAATGGTGACCGTGAATGCTGATTCTCTGTTTGCCACGGATTTCCGGTCCTTTCTTTCTGAAGCGACTGGGGGAGGCTCTCTCCTTTACAAAGGAGATTGCAAAAAACTGATCGCGAACATGAAGGATTTCCCTGAACGCGTTCGGAGGTCGAATGAAAATGGTGAACTGGTTGCCGGCTATCTGGCCGAACATCCCGCCGTTGGGCGCGTCTGGTATCCGAAGATCGTAACACCTCATGAATACCAGAGCGTTCGCCGGAACGAAGGAGGATATGGAGGTTTGGTGACTTTCACTTTAAAGCAGCCTCGGAAAATGCCGCGGGTTTATGATGCACTCGAGCTATGCAAAGGTCCAAGTCTCGGGACTGAGTTTACCTTGGCTTGCCCTTATACCATGCTGGCCCACTACTTCGAGCTCGATTGGGCGGAAGCTTGTGGCGTTTCTCCCAATCTTCTGCGTTTGTCGGTTGGAGTGGAGGATGGTGACGCGATCCTTGGAGCCTTGGCCCGTGCGCTGGAACTTGGCTAACGGATATCGCGGAATTGCCCAGCGATACCGAGGCTGAAGCCCTGGGGAACCTTTGCGCGGAAGGCATATTTTGACCAGCCATCGAGGACGGAGCGAACCTCTTCAATGATGGCACGGGCTTTACGAGGTTTAACGGTGGCCGCGTGTGCGGCGGCCATGAGGTCCTTAACGGTGAAGTTATCCCGCTTTCTATTAAGACTCATGATTTGGAGGCCCGATCCAGCTCCGGTCGGTTGATAGGAAAAGGTGAGATCGTAGGCTGGGGCAAGAGACCATTTGCCACGCCGGTTCATGAGGAAGGACACGTTGCGGGGCGCATCATCTTGGATTCTGGCAAAGAGATTGAAGACGGCCCGACGATAGAGTTGTTCCAGTTGCGGGTATGGGAGTCCAAGCCTTCGGCTGACCTGAAAGATGGTCTCGTAGCTGTTGCGTTCATTATCGCCAGAATCAAGATGAGCGAGCGCGGCCAAAGTCTGAACGTGGATTTTTTTTCCATCAGAAGTTCGATCAAAGCGGCGGGTCATGAAATGGGCACGGCCCGCCTCTTCGTGAATCCGACATTCGGACATTTCAATTCCGGCATCCCGAGCCATGAGAGAATAGGCATATTCGATCCGGCAGTTTCCCTGTGGGTTCGTGAGTGAGGCGTCTTCGCCAGCATAGATTCCATCGAGCTTGACCAGCCAGTGTTCGAATCCTTTGGCAAGTTCCTGTTGGGACGAGAAAATCTCATTGCTCCCCGGATTCCAGGTTACGAGCGCCTTGGGTCGATCCCCTCCAGCGGGGAGACTGCTTTGCCGCAGGATTGAATACGTTTTCGCCGGAAGGGATGCCGGATCAGTGAGGAGTGCGGAAGCCTGTTCAGCAAGACGGGTTAATTGAAGAGGGTGGTCAGGTTCGACTGCGGAGGATGGATGAAATTCGAGAGCTCCCATTCCACGGTTGCCGATTTCAAGCAGCTGTTCCACAGGATTCAAGTTTTCGGGCATCAGCAACTGAGCGAAGCCCTCAGGGAGTGAATCAAGGAGAAGCCCCGGAAGTTTCTTTGCGGAATACTCTCCGCCTTGGAGAGGGAGCATGAGAGGGGAAAGCTCGATGCCGCTCTGATCAAAACCATCGGCATAGCAAAAGCGCACCAAACCATTGTCAGGATTCCACGAAACATTCCCGATGACGGTTCCAAAGATTCTGACAAAAGCGCTGGTCATTCTGCGGAGTCTTCATCGCCCCAGGTCCAGGCAATGGCCTTTTCAGACTCAGAGGGGCGGGAGGAGTATTTGCGTTGCTGCAGCTTCCCGCGTTTTGCTTTCCGTTCCTGCTCGGGCGAAAGCTCAGGCTCTGAAAGGAAGTCCTGGAGGAGGTCGAGCTTGTCCATCGCACGAAGCAATCTGATGAGTGTGGAGAGAGTTCCTCCCTGTCCGTTTTCAACCGAGGTGATCGTCCGGCGAGCGACTCCGGCTTTCTCGGAAAGTTCGCTTTGACTTAAGTTAAGATTAAGTCGATGGCGCTTCATTCTTTCACCAATGACACCTTCAAGGCTGGTGTCATCGAGGTCGAAACCAAGATTATTGTTCATTTTTCTACTCAAAGTTGGGCAAGAAACTCAAACGAAGGCAAGAAAGAAGAATCAGTTTTGATCTTTGCAGGGGAGTTTTTCCGTAGCGCGCTTTTCCCAAAGTGTGAGCACACGCATTGTTTGATATCCCTGAGAGGGCTATCATGACTGCAGTATTTTGGTTCTTATGCTGAGGACGCTTCGGTCGGGAAAGGAAAGGGCTGTTAATTGGCCAAACGAGCTTGTTAGGCTTTGACGGGCTTTTCCCTTTGTTTCTCGCCGGTGTAGCCGTTTTCTTCGGCGTATTTCCGGACGTCGGCAGTGATCTTCATGGAGCAGAAGGTGGGGCCACACATGGAGCAGAAGTGAGCGGTTTTTGCGCCTTCGGCGGGGAGGGTTTCATCGTGGAAGTCAATCGCGCGGGCGGGATCGAGACCGAGGGCGAATTGGTCGCGCCAGCGGAATTCGAAACGAGCCTTGGAGATCGCGTTATCGCGTTCCTGAGCGGCGGGGTGACCTTTGGCGAGGTCGGCAGCATGGGCGGCGATCTTGTAGGTGATGACGCCTTCACGAACGTCGTCGCGGTTGGGGAGACCGAGGTGCTCTTTCGGAGTGACGTAGCAGAGCATGGCGCAGCCATACCAGCCGATGTTTGCGGCTCCGATGCCAGAAGTGATGTGGTCGTAGCCGGGGGCGATGTCTGTGGTGAGTGGCCCAAGGGTGTAGAAGGGAGCTTCGTGGCACCATTCGATCTGCTTTTGCATGTTTTCCTGAATAAGCTGCATGGGAACGTGGCCGGGGCCTTCGTTCATAACCTGACAGCCTTTGGCCCAAGCGCGTTTGGTGAGTTCACCTTGCACTTCGAGTTCGGCGAGTTGAGCATAGTCATTAGCATCAGCAATGCTGCCGGGGCGGAGTCCGTCGCCGATGGAGAAAGAGACGTCGTAGGCGGCACAGAGGTCGCATATTTCGTCCCAGTGCGTGTAGAGGAAGTTTTCTTCGCCATGAGCGAGGGCCCATTTCGCCATGATGGAGCCACCGCGGGAGACGATTCCGGTCATGCGGCGGGCGGTGTGTGGGACGAAGTCCTTGAGGACGGCAGCGTGAATGGTAAAGTAGTCGACTCCTTGTTCGGCTTGTTCGATGAGGGTGTCGCGGAAAAGCTCCCAGGTGAGGTTTTCGATCTGGCCGTTGACCTTTTCGAGGGCCTGATAAATGGGGACGGTTCCGATGGGGACGGGAGAGTTCCGGAGAATCCATTCACGGGTGGCATGAATGTTTTTACCGGTAGAGAGGTCCATTACGGTATCGGCGCCCCATTTGGTGGCCCAGCGCATTTTCTCAACTTCTTCATCAATGGTGGAGGCGACGGCTGAGTTGCCGATGTTGGCGTTGATCTTTACGAGGAAGTTGCGCCCGATGATCATGGGTTCGAGCTCGGGGTGGTTGATATTGGCAGGAATGATGGCGCGACCGCGGGCGACCTCGGAGCGAACGAACTCGGGAGTGATCAGCTCTGGGATTTCAGCACCGTAAGTCTGGCCAGGGTGCTGGTGTTCCATGATGTTCCGAGAGACTTGCTGAAAAGGGTTGATCTCGGAGGGGCGTGGCATTTCGTAGCCCTGCGGGGTGGCGTTATTGGTCTTGCTGTGAAAGAGAGCGAATGCCTTGATCACTTCGGCCTGGAAGGTTTTGGGCTCGAGATTCTGTGCCGTGAGTTCAGCGATTTTCTGCTGAAGTTCGGCGGAGTCTTCGGCACTCGGCTCGGGAGCAGGGTAAGCATCGTTCTGTGTGTGGAATTTCTCAAGGCGCCCCCTGTTTTCCCGGATCGCGACGAATTCCATTTCAGGGGTGATGATGCCCTGCTCGGCGTAGTATTTCTGGGTGACAGGCTTGACCTTCTGGGGTCCGGTTTGAGTGCTGTCGAATCCGATTGAGCGGAGTGGCTTGCGTTTCAGTCCTGGATACTCCTTGAGCTTGTTTTGGGACGCTTTGTTCTCGTTATATTTCTCGGCGTGGGCCTCGGAGAGGTAGCCGTTATCGGCGGCCTTGATTTCCCGGCCGGTATATTCTTCGATGTCATTGCGTTCAAAAATCCAATCGTGACGAAGAGCGGGAAGACCTTGGGTGACATCCCCCTTGAACTGCGGGTCACCCCAGGGGCCGGAACAATCGTAGACTCGAATGGGAGGGTTCTCCTCGACGCGACCGTTCTGATGCTCGGTGGGAGAGATGCGGATTTCACGCATCGGAACTTGAACATCCGAGTGGATGGATCCGCCAACATAGACGCGGGTGGAATTCGGGAAAATGGTGGGATCCTTCTCGATGGCGGATATTTCAGCGGAGTTGTCGATATTTTCGATGAAGTTTCCGGTGTAGTCTGAGCGCTGCTTGGAGTTTTCCGGGGTGATGCCGTTTTGGTCGGGAGTGATCATGAGAAATGGATGTGGTTGTTGAGGAATTTAGACCGTAAAAAGCCTGTCGGCTGGAGTGAAAGCGCGACAGGCGTGAGAAAGATTGAAGGTCTGACTCCTGGTCCGTGAGGGCCAGTGGTGAGGGTATGATCTCAGGATCACCGTGAGTGGTGAAACACCCCTGTCTTCTGTGAATGAGAAGATGACAGAGGATGACGCTGTGTCAAGCGGAGGTCAGAGACATTTCGATGAGGAGGATGTTCGGTGAAGATTGACCTCCGAGTTCCGGATATCGGCACTCGCTTCACAAAAGAGTGCCTTCAGCAAAGGCGCTTTTGAGTGAATGCCTCTTAAGTTTCTTGGCTTCCCCGAGCCATGACGACCTTGCCGGTTCGAACGGTTTCGATGACCTCGAATTGCCCCAGCATTACGGTGGCGGCGTCCAGCTTGCCTGTTGTGCCGGTAAACATCGCGATCATCGCATCAGGAGTCATGTCGACAGTCTTCCCTGCAAAGTGCTCGATGACTTGAAGGGCGGCGGAGCGTTCTTCTTTTCCAGCGAGGATCTTAACGAGCATCATCTCACGGACCACCGCATTGTCAGCGGTGTGCTCGTAACAATGGATGACATCAATGAGCTTGTTGACTTGCTTGATGATTTGGTCAAGGCCTTCCGGATTTCCGGAAATGTCGATAGTCATGCGAGAGAAGCGTCCGGTGCGACCTTCAGAGACAACGAGAGAATCAATGTTGTAGGCACGGCGAGAAAATACCTGGCAGATACGCATCAGTACCCCAGGGGTGTTGTTGACCAAGATGGACAGGGTATTTGAGGAGCCGCTGTAGGTTTCGACCGGAGTGTCGGTGGTGACAATAGTCTGGGACATGAAAATAGGGGATGGGTTACTGGGTTGTGGAATGACCGAGTATGAGATTGATTAGGTGGAGCCGACGGGCTTAGCCATTTGATGCTTGGGAGGCTCGGTGATCATATCCTCCAGAGCAGCTCCAGCCGGAATCATTGGGAAGACGTTTTCATACTTCACACACTCTGCGTGGATGAGGATCGGGCCCTCGTTGTAGGCGAGGGCTTCTTCAATTTTACGTTTGCAATCAGCTGGTCGCTTGAAGCTGACACTTGGAATGCCGTAAGCGTCTGCAAGCTTACAGAAATCGGGATTGCCTTCGAGGTCGACACCGGATTCCCGGTTTTCGAAGAAGAGCTCCTGCCACTGCCGAACCATGCCGAGGTAGTGGTTGTTCAGGACGAGGATCTTGATCGGAAGCTTATGAATGGCAGCGGTCGCCAATTCAAAAAGAGTCATTTGGAAGCCTCCATCGCCAGAGACTGAGATCACGCACTTGTCTGGATGCGCGAGCTGAGCGCCGATGGCGGCAGGGAATCCGAAGCCCATAGTTCCGGCGCCTCCGGAAGAGAGCCAGTGGTAGGACTCATCGTTTTTGTAGAATTGAGCGGCCCACATCTGGTGCTGGCCAACGTCAGTGGAGATAATCGCTTTTCCTTCCGTCTGCTCATAGAGTTCTTCGAGAACTTGCTGCATACGAAGACCACCTTGTTTCTTGTAGGTGAGGGGATACTTCTTTTTGTAACCTTCGAGCGTCTTGAGCCAAGATGCAGTTTCGAGCGGCTTGGTGTGCTTGTTGAGCTCGATGAGGGCAGCCTTGGCATCACCAATGATCTGAACATCAGGTTGGATCATCTTGTCCATCTCTGCGGGATCGATGTCAATGTGGATGACCTTGGCGTCAGCACAGAATTTGTCGGGCTGTCCAATAATCCGGTCATCAAATCGAGAGCCGATATTCAGGAGAAGGTCGCACTCAACCATGGCTTTGTTGGCATAGGCCGTTCCATGCATCCCCAGCATTCCGAGAGATAGCTGGTGAGTCTCGGGGAAGACACCTTTTCCGAGAAGGGTGGAGGTTACGGGGCAACCGAGGGTGGTTGCAAGTTTCATGAGCTCCTCGTCAGCACGCGCGATCATGCAGCCTTGGCCGGCCAGGATGACAGGGCGTTCTGCTTCCGCAATGAGTTGAGCGGCTTTTGCAACCGAAGGGGAGTCAATGGTCATGGACTCCTCGGGGTCATATCCGGGAAGATCAAATTCCGGGTCCATGCTCCCCGTAAACTCGCCGGAAGAGACATCTTTGGGGACATCGATAAGAACAGGCCCGGGGCGGCCGGTGGTGGCAATGTGATAAGCTTCTTTGGCCACCCGCACGATATCGTCGGTCTTCTTGACAAGGTAATTGTGCTTCACCACGGGAATGGTGATGCCAAAGATGTCAGCCTCTTGGAATGCGTCTTTACCCAACATCCAAGTGACCTGCTGGCCGCAAACCACGATCATGGGGACGGAGTCCATCTGTGCGGTCATCAATCCGGTCACGGTGTTTCCGGCACCGGGGCCCGAGGTGACAAGAACGGCAGCTGGCTTCCCGGTGGCACGGGCATAGCCGTCGGCCATATGAACGGCGCCTTGCTCGTGGCGGACGAGGATGAATTTCATCTTCAGGTCCATGGTTTCGAGGGCATCGAAAATAGGAATCGCGGCGCCCCCGGAGTATCCAAAAATGTATCTGATTCCGAGATCGTCGAGGGTTTTGACCAGAGCCTGGGCTCCGTCGATTTTCTGATTGCTCATAAGATGATGGGATTCGGGTGAAAAATACATTTTTTCACAAATATGAAAAGTTAAAATGGCCAATTGTTGCCCAAATAGGGCCCTTGGGTAATTTTTGATGACTGAAAATCGATCGGTTAGTGTGAATAACTCAATTTCAGAAGGTGGCTCACTAGAAAATGACCTATTGCGACTGATAATTGGCAACCCGATCGATGGCAAAGGACCATTTCATGACAGGCTCGTATTTCGTCTTGCCCTTGAGCCGCCATTGAACGCTCACCTCGCAACTGATTTGGCGGAGTGGGCGACTGACAGTCCACGCGACTTCCTTGGTCTCCGGGTTCCAAACCGCCGGAACTTTTCCGAATCCGCCGACACGCATCACAATGTTCTCGGGATCTAGGTTTTTGACGGCGGATAAGTCTGCTGAAATACGAGGAAGTCGGGAAGATACGATGTGTCCGGGACCGGGTCTCGTGGGGTGAGGTAGCTCGAGGTGAACGAGCTCGTCGCCCGTGAGGCGGGCGCCACTTCGGAAGATCATCGCAGCATTGAAGGCTCCGTCATGATTTCCTAAGACTATATATCGTGGAAGAGTATACTTGTTTGACTTCAGACTGATTTTACCAGGTTTTACGGTGAAGAGATGGTCGTAGCCAACTTCGTCCGCGACCGGGAACATCTCGGGGGTGAGGAAGCCGCCGGGATAGGCATAAGTGGTGACTGGTGCGTCAAATTTGTCCTCCAAAAAGCGTTTGGAGTCGCCGAGTTCTGTTCGGAGGAATTTTTGGTAGGCTTCAGTTCCTTGACGGAGGTGTTTTTTGACTTTGCTAGGAAAAGGGTGGGACACGGAATGGGAGCCGATCGAGCACAGACCGCTATCAACCATTTCATTGATCATCTCGATACTGAGGGCTCGCCCACCACGGTCCGATCCAACGTAGTTTTTGTAGAGGTAGATGGTAAAAGGAAGTTTGAGTTCCTTCATCACTGGCCAAGCTTCGGTATAAACAGATTTCCAGCCATCATCCATAGTGATGAGAAAAGACTGCGGAGGCACTTTGCTCTGGCCACGACGCCAGCTAAGGAATTGTGGCATATCAATGACAGGAATTCCAGATGCTTTGATGGCGTTCATTTGATCCCGGAATTTAGCAGTTGGAATCAACATCTGAGTTGCTGGTTTGCTTGAGCTAAACACATGGTAGCCCAAAACTGAAACACGCGAATTGTCGCTCTCTAGTGTGGGAGCGGCTTCCTGAGCCCGAAGAAAAGCCACGGTAACGACAAGTGTAATCGCGAGACGTCTCATGAGGGTGCTTTAGCAAAGTGAATCATTTCCGGCAATCACCCATTGTGAATAAGCTACCTGAACTGAAGCTCGTCGAAAATACGGGTTCGAAGCGGTGAAACAGTCGCGGAAGGTCCCTTCTCTTGCGAATTTGGAGCAAGTCTGCCACCCTGCATTGGTGCAAAGTGATGTTCGAGCAGTTCTTCAATATGTGCCATCTTTCCGGGGAAAGGTGTTCATTTTGGTAATTGATACCGGACGGATGCCTGAGCTTGCATTGGCCGAGGCTTTGTTGGATCTGATCGCGCTTCAACAAGTGGGGGTGAGATTGGTGCTTATCTCGGTCGGATGTGGTGATGCCCAGATCTCCCAAAGACTGGTGGATGGTGAACTCAAGTGGGAGGCCTGTCCTCTTTTGGCCTCCGAACGAATTACCGAGATTCTGGATCGGGGTCAATTAGCCTTGGTCGAACAGGAGGGGATTAATCCCTTCAGTGATGAGGTGATTCGGCTCGCGACCCATCTTCGGGCGGCCAAATTAATCGTGCTTCATCCGGTGCAGATTACTCAGGAAGGGCTGAGGCTTCATGCCGTTTCGCGTGAGCAAGCCGCTGGTTGGGAGGGGAGTGCGGCTTCGCTTTTTCATGCTGCGGCCGAAGTTTGTGGCCAAGGAGTTCCCCGTGTTCATTTACTCGATGAGACTCGTCAGGGTGTTTTGATGGACGAGCTTTTTTCAAACGAAGGAGTCGGGGTGATGATCCACTCCGATGATTATCTGAGTGTGCGATCGTTGGAGGTTGATGATATCCCGGAGCTTCTTGCGATGATTGGGCGGTCGATTCGCGATGCGCACCTCGTGCCTCGCTCCTATGAAGAGATTGAATCAAATATCGCTCATTTCCAGGTTTTGACAGTCGATGATAATGTCGTCGGCTGCGTGGCTCTTCATCCATACGGGAAGCAGTGTGGGGAAGTTGCGTGCCTCTATGTCAAGCAAAACCATGGATCTGAGGGATACGGGCAGTTGTTGGTGGAAGCTGCTGAAACAAAAGCTTGCGAGCTGGATCTGCCTTGGGTCTTTGCGCTGAGCACGCGGGCAGCCAACTATTTTGTGGATCACCTAGGATACGAACAGATAGACGTTTCGGCGATTCCCCGGAGTCGACAGAAGCTCCTCGCGAGAAGTGGAAGAGACTCAATTGTGATCCGAAAGGATCTTGTCTGATTACCAGCGGGTCGCGGTCGCTCGAAGGAGGGTGCCTCGGCGCGCATAGTAGGTGCGACCAGCAGAAGTGGTATCAAGTGATTCCCGAATGACTCTCACTCCAGCTCCGACTCCGACGCGCTTGTAGAGATCAATAATGTGGCGGGACTTCATGCGGATGCAGCCATAGGACGTGGGACGACCAATGGTGCGTTCTTCCGGGGTGCCGTGAATGTAGATGCACCGAGCCATGGTGTTCCGGTTCGAGTGCTCAAGACCCCGAAGCCAGAGAATCCGCGTCACGATTGGATCGCGGCCAGGGGCGTTAGGGCGGAGAATTTCTCCGGTCCGGCGGCGGCTTTTGAAAACTGCTCCACTGGGAGCGCCCCCTCCCACTTTTTTTGCCACCTCCAATCGCCCAAGAGGAGTGCGACATGAACCGGCACGACTCCCAAGTCCAAATTTTGAAGTGGAGATAGGGTAGGCTTTTATCGGTTTATCGTCCTTGACGAGAAGCATTTTCTGATCACGGACACTCACAATCATCTGATTGCGGCTGTCGTATTTGGACCCGCAGGATAAGAAGAAGAGCGAGAAAGCTCCGAAAATCCATAAAACGATCAGGCGAAGGCGCGGCATTGAATCTTAATCGCGCTTGATGAAGGCCGGAAGAAGCCGATCAAAGGAGACCATTTGCTTCAGGGAGTTCATGGAAGTGTAGAAAAATCCGACAGGGAAAGGTAGGAGTAGAACTGCAGAAGGCCAATTGCCAGCCCAGGCTGCATCGAGGACCACGTAGGTGAAAAAGAGGGCAAAGCAGAGTTCAAAGATCGGAGTGAGACTCTTAAGGGCTTTGTATCGGCTCTTTTTGATCTCGACCTTCTTCTGGCCTTCAATGCCATACTTAGGGGTTCTGACGAATCCCGTCTCGTGTCCCACGATGGCTTCGAGAACAGCCTTAGCGTTGTTGACAGCCATTCCAATTCCCAGTGCAAGAAGTAGGGGAAGGTAGAGAATACGCCTGAGCCAATCTTTCGGGTGGAGTGCTTTCTGAGCGACGGTGTAGAATATGACCACCGAGCAAGAAGCAAAGAAGAAGATGGGAAGGTCAACCATGAGTCGCTCCCAGAAGTCAAGTTGAGGCCCCCAGTTGTTTTTTGGGAAGATTAGGAAGCAGAGGGCGATGAGAAGAAGATAAGCAAAGTTCGAGGTGAGGTGTGCCGTCGCTTCGAGCTTGATACCGAGGTTGTACTTGCTTCTCCAGATATCGACGAGGCACTTTTTGCAGCACTGAATGGAACCCTTGGTCCAGCGATGTTGCTGGTTTTTGAAGCCAGCCATGTCGACTGGGAGTTCAGCCGGGGTTTCGACTTCGCGAAGAAAAATAAATTCCCATCCCTTAAGCTGGGCTCGGTAGCTGAGGTCCATGTCCTCGGTCAGGGTGTCGTGCTCCCACCCTCCTGCATCGACAATAGCAGACTTACGCCAAATGCCTCCGGTGCCATTGAAGGTAAAAAAGCGACCGGAGCGATTTCGCGTGGTCTGCTCGATCTCGAGATGGCCGTCAAGAAAGAGAGCCTGAACCTTGGTGAGGGCGTTGTAGTTTCGATTGAGGTGTCCCCAGCGGGTTTGAACGAGTGCGCACGTTTCATCGGTAAAATAGTGCATGGTCTTTTGGAGGAGATCAGCATTTGGAACGAAGTCGGCGTCGAGAATGAGAATGTATTCTCCTTTGGCTGACTCCATCCCATTTTCCAGAGCGCCAGCCTTGAAGCCGGTGCGGTCAATACGGTGGATGCACTCAGCATCGAAACCTTGGGAGCGAAGCCGTTCTGCTCCAGCCATCGATATTTCAACAGTCTCATCAGTAGAGTCGTCGAGAATTTGAATCTGCATTTTATCCTGAGGATAATCGAGGGCCGCGACGGAATCGAGAAGGCGATCCACCACGTGCATCTCGTTGAATACAGGGAGTTGAATCGTGACAAGAGGCATCTCATTCCATTCCTTTTTTGGAACAGGCATCTCATTACGATATTTAAAATAGAGATAAAGAGTGGTGAGACGATGAAAGCCGTAGCCCGCGAGTCCGAGAAGAACTGCGGTATAAAGGACATAATAGATCCAAGAAGCGGTCTCGTTATTCATAGGTGAAAAAGGTTAGTGGGATGAGTGCACATACCACGAGGCGATGCTCAGCGCCTCTCGGGGGTGACAATACTGCCATATAAAGTCAAGGTTTGGCCACTGGAAAGATTCGCTTTTATTAAAAGCATCCTCTGATTCGATTGTCGTTCCTCAAAAAATGGACTCTCGACAAAGAGCATTTCCAGAGATTTTCTTGCGGCATGGAAATCAAAGTAGTCGGAGAGTATCGCGCTCAGTGGGGAGAAGGACCAATCTGGTGGGAAGGGGGACTTTTTTATGTCGATATCGAGAATCACAAAATCATTCGCGTAGATCCAGATTCAGGAGAGGAGACTTTCCATGATGTTGGGCAGCGGGTCGGAACGGTCGTTCCAAGAAAAGGTGGGGGACTTGTGTTTGCGGGGGACAATGGCTTTTTCTTTCTCGAGCCGGAAAGCGGAGAGGTAACCCCGATTTCGGATCCTGAGCCGGATCAGGAGAATAATCGATTTAACGACGGCAAATGTGCGCCGGACGGTCATTTCTTTGCCGGAACAATCAGCTTGGTGAAGAAGGAGGGAGATGCTCGACTTTACCGGTTGACTGCCAATCTCGAAGTTTCAGAGGCTTTTGGACCGGTGACCAATTCCAATGGGATTGTGTGGTCCGATGATGGCGCGACCTGCTTCTACATCGACACTCCAAGAAAAGCGGTGCTTTGCTTCGACTACGCTGATGGAGTGCTCTCGAACCCTCGCGAGGTGATATCGACTTCAAATTACGAAGCTTCTCCTGACGGAATGGCGATTGATGAGAATGGCCATCTTTGGATCGCTTTTTGCCACGGGGCTTGTGTGATTTGCTATGACCCGGAATCCGGCAGAGAAGTTAGAAAAATCGATTTACCCTGTCTGGAAACCACTGCCTGTGCGTTCGGAGGAAAAAACCTCGATGAACTTTTTGTAACGACCGGAATTCATAAGTCTCAAATTGAGCAGGATGCCGGACGAGTCTTCAAAATCACGGGGCTTGGGGTAAAGGGGCTTCGAGCGCATCCATTTGCAGGTTAGTTAAACATCCCAAATTTCCATCAACCACTCTATGTGGTTGCCTTTTGTCGAAAGGGCACCACATGTAGTGTTTGAGTCCGTGCCGGCTTGAGGGAAATCGCCTAAGGTTCTAGGGTTGTCGAGCTGGGTAAGCACCCTTCCGTTCAATTTTATTTTTCTGAGTCACCATGTATCTCAAATCCCTCCATATCCACGGCTTCAAGTCCTTTGCTGATAAAACTTATCTCGAATTTGCGGAAGGTGTGACTGGGATTGTCGGTCCCAACGGTTGCGGAAAGTCTAATGTGGTTGATGCGATCCGCTGGGTGCTTGGGGAAACGTCTGCGAAGGCCCTTCGTGGAGGTGAGATGGCTGATGTCATCTTTAATGGTGCTGAAAAGAGGAAGCCTCTCGGAATGGCTGAGGTGACCCTGACCCTTGCTGATTGTGAGGAGACCCTGAAGACAGAACATAACGAGGTTTCAGTGACCCGTCGTGTTTATCGTGATGGGAAGTCGGAGTATCTCATTAATGGGACACGTTGCCGGCTCCGCGATATTGGCGATCTCTTCATGGACACGGGAATTGGTCGATCCAGTTACTCAATCATGGAGCAGGGAAAGATTGATATGCTCCTTTCCGCGAAGCCAGAGGATCGCCGGCAGGTTTTCGAAGAGGCTGCTGGCATCACGAAATCCAAGAAGGAGAAAAAAGATGCGCTCCGGAAACTAGAATACACTGAGGGCAATCTTCTGCGTGTCTCTGATGTTCTTGCCGAGCAAGAGCGCCGGATCAATTCCCTGAAACGTCAGGTTTCTAAAGCGCGTCGTTATCAGGCGTTGGCGAATGATGTCGGCATTCTCGACACGCATCAAAGCCATCGGGAGTTCACGCAACTTGGAGGCGAACGTCAGGAACTGACGGTTTCTCTTACTTCACTGGAGCGGGAGCGTGCCTCGATCGAAGCTGATATGCCGGATCGTGAAAAAGCCGTGGTGGAAGCGCGTGATCTCGCGCAGGCTCTGGATTCCAAACTTTCAGGTCTTCGTCAGCGACTTTCAGACAAGAAGGGGGCGATCAGTGCTGCAGAGAACCGCATCGCTTTCAACAACGAGCGCAAAGCAGAGCTTGCCGAGCGCCTCTCACAGAACGAAGGGGAAATTACCGAGACCGCAGAACGACTGGCTCACCAGAAGGAGACTCTCGACAAAGCGCAGCTGGCGCTGGTTGAGTTGGAAAAGCGCATTCTCGAGCAAGAAACCCGATTTAAAGAGAGGGAAGAAGATGCCAAGAAATTTGTGCAGGAGCGGCAGAGTCTCGAAGCTCAACTTCGCAAGGCTCGCTCCGAGGCAAACGCAACCCAGACAATCATCGCTTCATCTCAGGCGAAGATTGAGTCTGCTCTCTCCCAGATGGAGGGAAACCGGGAGCGTTTGAAGCAACTCGAAGAGGAGGCCGAGCGCTTGCAAGGCGAGAATGCCAAGGCGATTGCCGAGCGCGATGCAATCACCCAATTACTTGGGGATCATCAAAAGCGTGTTCCCGATCTTGAAGTTGCGCGTGAACGAACTGAGCGTGAGTTTCAGGAATGCCGCGGGCTACTCGATGCTGCTCGCAAGGAGGCTTCCGAACTTCATCGGGCTCTTGCTCAAAAATCATCCCGTCTTGATGTGCTCCGGCAACTTATCGAGAGCGGTGAAGGTTTACAGAAAGGAACTCAGGCGGTGCTCAAGGGGCTCGATGATCCCGATCTCATCAAGCCTGGAGTAAAAGGTGTTCTTGGTTCCCACTTAACGGCTCCTGATGCTCATGCCGTGGCCGTTGAGGCTGCTCTCGGGGCTCACTTGCAAGCTGTTCTTGTTCGTGATGATGAGCTCGCAAACTCCATTATCGATCGTCTTACGGAGGGTAAAAAGGGAGAAGCTGCACTTCTTCCCGAGTCTTTCCTGCCGGCTTCCCCGGGGTCTCAAATGGAAGCCCTTCCGGAGGGAGCCAGCGCCTGGGCGCTCGATGTCGTCGAGGTCGCTCCCAATCTGGTTGGTCTGATGGAGAAGCTGCTCGCGAAGGTCTTGATCGTGCCTGATCGGGAAGCTGCCTTTCATCTCCGAAAAGCTTATCCTGATCTCACCTTCGTCACCGCTAGGGGAGAAATCCTAAGTGCGGAAGGCTTGGTTCGCGGTGGTTCATCGGGAGGCCAAAAGGATTCTCTGCTGGTCCGTCAAAACGAGATTCAGGCTCTGGAGGGAGAAGTGGAGGAGATTCGATCTTCTGAGGCTGCCGCAAAAAATAAGATCGAAGAACTCGAAGCGCGCGTTAAAGAGCTTCGTGAGGAACTTGAGGAAGCAAAGGATAAGCTCCAGCGTCATAAGATTGAAGAGTCGACCATTAATGGGCAGCTGACTCTGGCAAAGCGCGAAGTGGAAGCAGCTGCGACCAAGGTTGCAAACAACAAGTGGGAGAATGAAGAACTTCTGAGTCGAGAAAAAACGGCCTCCGATAGTCGCTCGGCGATGGAAAATGAACTCGCCCGAGCACGTGAGCGCCTGACCTCTCTCGAAGACGATGGAAGGAAGCTTCAGAAGCAAGTTGAGGCGGTTCAGGAGCGTGCAGATGTGGCTCAACAGCAGCTTAATGAAGCCCGCACTGCGCTCGCGGTGGAACGGCAGGCCCGTGATTCCGCTGCTCGTGAACAAGCACCGATGACGTCTCGAATTACCGAGCTCACCGAGCTCAATCATCGCCGTGAAAACGAGATCAGGTCTTCGCGAGATCGTATCACAAAAGGAGAGGAAGAGAATATCACTCTAGCTGAAGAGATTACGGTCTATCGCAAAGAGGCGAGCGACCTTTCCGAGGAGCTTGGTAAGTCTGATGCTTCCCGTGCAAATCTTAAGCAGTTGATCGATGAAGCGGAGAAGCAGCTTACTGATATTCGTCAAAAGCAGTCCCGTGTTTCCAATCAAATTGGAAAAGAGGAAGTTGCTGCGACCAAGCTCGATCTCCGACTTGAAAATCTGGAGAATGCGGTTCTTGAGCGTCATCAGGTCGATCTCAATTCCTTTAGCCCCGACTATCACGTTCTGATGACCTGCATTGCGGAGCGTAAGAAGGCTGAAAAGAGAGGGCGGCGACGCGAGGTTGAAGTCGTGGAAGATGAGATCTCGAATGAGGAATTCGGGGAAGTTCCCGTTGAAAAGTTGGAGGCTGCAGAAGCTGCTGGGATCGAAGCGGTGGCTGAAGTGCCTGAACTTACTGAAGCTTCAGTGGAGGATGCCACAGTCGAGATTGAGATTACGGATGAAGGGCCCGATTGGGAATTTGTCAGTGCGATTGTGAGCGATCTCAAGCGTCGTCTCGACTCGATGGGGCCGGTGAATCTTGATGCCATTGAAGAATATGATGAGCTTGAGGAGCGCCATACCTTCACGAAGAGCCAGCATGATGATCTCGTGAATTCCAAAGCTCAGCTTTTGGAGATCATCGAGCGGATCAATACCGAATCCGAGCGTCTCTTTGCTGAAACCTTCAGTGCTGTTTCCAAGAACTTTAAGTCGATGTTCAAGCGCCTGTTTGGTGACAAGGCAATGGCGGATCTGATCCTGCAGGATGTCGATAATCCTCTTGAGTGTGGAATCGAAGTGATTGCCAAGCCTCCGGGTAAAAAGCTTCAGTCGATCAGTCTGCTTTCAGGTGGAGAGCGCTCAATGACCGCGGTTGCCCTTCTGTTCTCGATTTATATGGTTAAGCCGAGTCCGTTCTGTGTTCTTGACGAGCTTGATGCGCCTCTTGATGAATCGAATATTGGACGATTCCTCAAGGTGCTTGACGCCTTTATCGATCAGTCACAGTTCATTATTGTGACTCACTCGAAGAGGACAATGGAACGAGCTGATGTCATGTATGGTGTTACCATGGAGGAATTTGGAGTTTCCAAGCCGGTGGGCATGCGCCTGACGTCCGAGGCAGAAGCCTTGAAAGGGAAGGGACAGCATAAGACTGCTGCGCAGAAGGCCGCCTTAAAGTTGGACGCTTAGAAAAATTGATACCCGTTGCTAGTGACGGATATCATTTGCTCCTTTTAAAGCAATGGCCCCTCCTCAGGAGAGAGAGGCGATGTATTCTTTTACCGCGCGCGACGTCTCTTCAGCGACGTTCGTTCGCTGAGTTGCAAAAGGTGGAACAAACCACGGGTAAGAACCGATGACGTCGGTAATGACAGCGATTTCGCCATCACAGGTTTTTCCGCCGCAACCGATACCGATTGTGGGGATATCGAGCATTTCGGTGAGGCGTGTGGCGACATTGGGAATGACGCTTTCCAGGACAATGGCAAAGCATCCTGCATCCTGTAGGGCGACCGCTCCTTCCAAGAGGTTTTCGATTTCAGAATCAGATTTGCCCTTTTTACGATAACCACCTTCTTCTTTGACGTGTTGGGGAAGCATGCCCAGGTGACCCACAACGGGAATTCCGCCTTGGGTAATCGCCCTGACCTTGGCCGCTTGGCGGGTTCCTCCTTCGAGCTTCACAGAATGAGCTCCTGCGGTGATGAGAGCTTGGGCGTTCTTCAAAGCATCTTCACACGTGTCGTAGGTGTGAATGGGAAGATCACCGATGATATGGGTATTCGCTGCCCCGCGGGCGACCGCTTCGGTATGGTGCAAAATGTGATCAAGAGTCACATGGGTGGTATCCGGAAATCCAAGAACCACCATGCCAAGTGAATCCCCGACGAGGAGAAGGTCGATTCCTGCTTCATCAAGGAGTCGGGCCGTAGGGTAGTCATAGGCAGTGAGAGCGGAGAGGCGTTGAGCTCCTTTGCGCGCGCGGATTTTCTCGGCAGTCATAGGGGCAGGATTACGCCGTGAGGGGAGGGAGGGTGCAATGGGAAATTTTGAGGAATATTAGGATCATGATGCACTGATAGGATCAGGCGGGGTATTTTTTCGCTGTTCAGAGAGAGAGCAAATCGCTTTTATCTGCGCTAGTGATGGCTGCGGGTGATCTGACGAACATTTCCGGACTGGGGAAGCTGAGTATTGAACTGCTTGAAACGGTAGGGATTGAATCACTTGATGCGCTCTCAAGGGGCAACGCCGACCAGTTGTTGGTGGAAATAACAAGGGCCAATGGGATTCTTAAGATCCGCAAGAAAGCCCCGACAACCATCGAAATCCAGAAGTGGATTGGCCAGGCATGCGAGTTAACTGGTTACGACCCGGAGTCAGAGATCGTAAAGTTGGACGCGATTGTTCCAGAAGTTGAAGAGGTGTTAGTCGCCATTCCTGTTTCAGGTAAAAGCCTCGTTGAAAAAGGAATCAAGGCGAGTGAAGTTCCGGTAATCGAAGTGATTGAAAGGTCAAAGCCTCCCCTCAAAACGGACACCGCCAGGCGTCAGGCACCCGATTCGAGACCAAAAGAAAAGGTAGCAAAGGGAGTGTTCAAAGATGTGACCGCTACCTCGAAGGAGAAGATTAAGCCGAACGGTCGTAAAAATATTGAGTCACTCAAGTCCACGAGTCGTGATGTCCGCACCCGGACCAGCCCGGGCCTTAATGACGGTAAGAAAGAGCATTCACGCAGCTTTATTCGAGGTGTCCTTTATCCCCAAGCGGGAAGGATTCGCGCCGCTGCCCTCGTTGCCGTTCTATTTTTTATAAGTATTCCTGTTGCTTTGTTGGGTGCCGCTTTGATCATTCTAAATAGGGAGGTGGTTTGGGTGATCGCACCCGCGGTCACATTGGTATTGGGAATACTCTACTTGATGGTTGCGGTGAAAATAAAATGCCGAATTTGCGGTCAGCCGCTTTATGTTTCCAAAGGATGTCACAAGCATGTGAAGGCGCACCACATTCCTGTCATCGGATATATTTTGCCGATGAGTCTGCATCTTCTGTTATTTGGCTGGTTCCGCTGCACCTACTGTGGAACATCAATCCGCTTGAAAGAGTAGGATTATTCCCGGTTCTTGGAATCGATAAAAATGGTTACCGGGCCGTCGTTTGCGAGGGCGACCTTCATGTCGGCTCCGAATATTCCGCATCTGACCGGCTTGTTGATTTTCAGCTCCAACGCCGTGCAAAATTGTTCGTAAAATGGCTTTGCTTGGTCCGGATGTGCTGCCTTGATGAAGCTGGGGCGGTTTCCTTTTTTGGTGTTGGCGTATAAGGTAAATTGACTGACGACCAAGAGATCGCCTTTTTGATCGATGAGGGATTGATTCATCTTGCCCTCGGAATCTTCGAAGATACGTAGGCGCGCGACTTTTTCTGAAAGCCAGCCAAGATCTTCCGAGGTGTCGGCTTCCTCGATTCCAAGAAAAACAAGTAAGCCTTTGGCGATTTTTGAGACGATCTCGCCATCCACCGTCACCGAGGCTTCGAGCACTCGTTGTAGAATGACGCGCATGAACTACAGTTTCTTTGGAACGCGCATTTGCTTGGTGCGGAACTCCTTGATCTTTTCGTCCGGATATTTTTCTCCCACTGTGGTGTCACCGTAGTGTTCTACCAGTCCTTGAAGCTGGCCTTTGAGATTTTTGATGAGATCCGCCTGAGCTGGATCCTGATAGATATTTTTAAGCTCGTCAGGATCGTTTTTGAGATCATACAGCTCCCATTCGTCGAAGTGATAAAAGTTGATCAGCTTGTAGCGCTCGGTACGAATGCCGTTGTGCATGGGAATCATGTGAACGCTGGGATATTCGTAGTAGTGATAATAGATTGAATCACGCCACTTGGGGGACTCTCCCTTGAGGAAGGGAACCAGGGAGTGACCCTGTAGGTCTTTGGGAATGTCTGTGCCAGTCGCTTCGAGAAAGGTGGGCGCGTAGTCGATATTTTGCACCATTTCGGTATTCACGGAACCAGCTTTGGTGACGCCAGGCCATTTGACAACCAGAGGCATCTTGAGGGATTCCTCATACATCCAGCGCTTGTCATACCAGCCGTGGTCGCCGATATAAAAACCTTGGTCGGAGGAATAAATGACGATCGTGTTGTCGGCAATGCCGAGCTTCTCTAGGTTGTCCATCACCGTGCCAACCGATTCGTCGACTCCTTTGACGCACCGAAGGTAGTTCTTGGCATAACGCTGGAATTTCCAACGAACGAGGTCTTTTCCAGTTGGGTTGGCTTTTTTGACAGCGTCATTTTTTGGGTCCCAGTGTGAATTCCAAACTGAGAGTTGTGTCGGGGTCATTCGGCGGAGATTGAAGGCGGCCGAGCGGTCCAGCCCCTTTTTTGATTTTCCGTCGGCGCTTTTTAGGGTGAGATTGTAGAAAAGGTCGTAATTGAGATGCATGTGACCATCGATCTCAAGTTCTTGCCAGCGAGCTGGGGAGGCATTGTCTTCCCATCGATCAAAAAGGGTGGCGGGCTCGGGGATTTCGATCTCATCGTAGAGATCAAGGTGACGGAGGGCAGGCATCCAGTTTCGGTGAGGTGCCTTGTGCTGACACATCAGCATGAAGGGCTGTTCATTCTTCACTTGTTTGGTGAGCCAGTCGACGGCGAGATCGGTGACAATATCAGTGCAGTGTCCTACGATGCGCTCTTTTCCTGCGGGAGTGAGGAGGTCGGGATTGTAATATTGTCCTTGGCCAGGGAGGACTTTCCAATCGTCAAAACCTTGAGGAGTGGATTTGAGATGCCATTTGCCGAAGAGCGCTGTTTTGTAACCTGCTTTTTGGAGCAACTTGGGGAAGGTTTGCTGGTCTCCGTTAAAATTATTCCCGTTGTTCATGAAGCCATTGAGGTGGCTGTGTTTTCCGGTGAGAATGACGGCACGGCTTGGCCCGCAGATGGAGTTGGTGCAGAAGCTGTTTTCGAAAAGCATTCCCTGGGAAGCGAGCTTGTCGATATTCGGAGTCGGATTGACGCTTTTTAACCAGCCGTTGTAGGCCCCAATGGCATGGGGGGCGTGATCATCAGAGAAGATGAAAACGATGTTGGGCTGTTTTGCTGAAAGAAGCCCGAGGGAGCAAAAGAAGGGAATCAGGATTTTCATGGACCTTCTCATTACGCGCTGTATCGAGCCAATTTACAACTCTCAAGATTGCGGAAGTTGGTTCAGGTGCCAAACCTCTTCTCCGGAGGGCGTGTCCCAGCGTAGCGAGGTCTTGAGCGCGGTGTGTGTGAATTTGTGGGCTTGTTCGGCCGCCGCAACATCATCGAGACCCTGACAAAGGCCGGCCGTCAGCGCAGCCGCTAGAGTGCAGCCGGTTCCATGCGTGTAGGGGAGGGGCAGATGAGGGGCTGAGAATGGATAGAGCTTCCCTGAGTGCGCGAAGAGGTCCCGATGTTCTGGTGTATCCTCAAAATGGCCGCCTTTGAGATAGCAGGAACAATCAAATTTTTCGGCGATTTCGAAAGCCGCCACTTCCTGATCGTCGGGAGTGAGGATGGGGCGTCCGAGGATCACGCTGGCTTCGGGGAGATTCGGGGTGATGATGTGGGCCAACGGAAGAAGGCGCTCACTGATGGCATCAAGTGCGGATTCTTCCAGAAGCGGATCTCCGGAGGAGGCAACCATGACCGGGTCCACAACCACTGGGATTCTTGTTCCTTGAAGGAGCTCGGAAACAGCTGCGATATGTTGCTTTGAATAGAGCATTCCGGTTTTAAGCGCGCCGATAGGATAGGTGGCCAGAAGCAATTGAATTTGTTTCTGGAGAATGACCGGTGGGACGGCTGAGACTTCAGTCACAACCCGGGGCGTTTCAGCGACCACGCACGTGACGGCAGTGAGGCCGTGGACTCCGAGTGCGGAGAAGGTTTTGAGGTCAGCCTGTAATCCTGCTCCGGCAGAACAATCAGAGCCGGCGATAGAAAGTGCAGGAGGAAGAGCCATGGTATCATCCTAGCTCATAAGGACGGAAAAGCGAGATCGACTTGAAGGAATTCTGAAGTCCCCTAGGGTTGGGGAATCAAAGAGGAATTCAATGAGCTTTCGGGCCTGCGTGTGGAGATCGAGGAAGTCCTTCATATGCCACATCTCGATGCGCCCGCGGATCGACCGCACCCGTTTGTTTATTTTCTTTCGATTATTAACGACTCGGAGGAAACGGTAACTCTTCTCGGCCGGAAATGGGTGCTGCATGACGATGCGGGTGAGGTGGTCGTTGTCGAGGGGGACGGAGTTGTCGGGGAAACTCCGGAGCTCTCTCCCGGAAAGCGCTTCTCCTACAACAGCTACCATGTGATAAAGAATGACTCTAATGTGACAGGCTCGTTCTTTGGCGTAACTCAAGGGGGATTTCAGATTCGCGTGGAAATTCCGGGTTTTTCGCTCAAGGTGCCGGACTAACGAAGGATGATTTTGTTCATACGGGCGTCATGAAATTCAGTCGGTAATTGCTCCTCAAGCTGACAGGAAAATCCTACTCCGATGGTTCGAATGTGAGGTGCCAGTGAAAGAAATCGGTCATAAAATCCCCCGCCTTGTCCGAGTCGGTGGCCCGCTGAACTAAAAGCGATTCCCGGGCAGGCGATAGCTTCAATCTCATCAGGAGTAACAGCATTTCCGACGGGTTCTCGAATGCCAAAAGCCCCAGGTTGCAGAAGTGTTTCGTGAGTGGCTGGAATGAAGATCATCTCCTCTGCTGAAACGACTTTTGGGAGAAACCAGATGGTTTCGGGAAGTTCTTTGAGAAGAGGGAGGAGATTGGGTTCTGTGCTGGTGCTGGCGAAAAGGGCGCAGGATTTGAAGTTCAGTTTTTTGAGTTCTTCGCGGATCTCCAGAGACGCCTTTTCTTTTTGACGGGTGGTCAGCGTCCGAAGCCGTGACCTGAGTTCTTGCCGGATCACCGCTTTATTGTCTCTTGCCTCTTGGGTCACGTTGGAAAGAATAGCGGTGATGAAGTGTTTTCTGCAAGCATGCCTCGGCATAGTAATCATTGGCCTGCCCGCGGTGGCGCAGAAATATCGTTCTCCGGAAGTGATGGTGAGCAAATTCGGAGAGGATTTGGGAATGCTGGACCGTGAGCGGGAGAAACTTGCCAAGAATATCGTAATCTACGCGGGAAATCGCGTCGCGAAGGAAGAGCGAGAAGGTCATTCTCTGATGATTGCGCGCCGCTTAATCGGACTGTCCCTTCATCTATCTCCAAAAAATACCGCCGCAGTGGCGCTCGATCGTCGCTTGTCTGCTGGCGAGATCCCTCCAAAAAGAGACCGGGAATATCAAGACGTGACTCTTTCCGAAGTCCTTCTGGAGCAGAGTCGGACCCTTCGGCAGGGGAGTCAGCAAGACCAGCTTCTTGCCGACTGCCTCATCGAAATCGCGGCGATGGTAAGCCCTCAGCATAAAGCAGCAGTGCGTGCAATGGAGATTCAAAAGATTCAACGAGGCCCGGTAAAGTGGGAGCAGTTTACCGGGGATTAGCCCTCGAGAAACCTCTTCAATTGCTCTCGTAGGGTCGTTCGAGCGCGAAACAATTGGCTTTTGACGGCCGAGGTCGAAAGATCAAGGGCAGCTGCAATTTCCTCGTAAGGCAGATGTTCATAGCGTCGCAGAATGACTGCGAGGCGTTGTTTTTCCGGGAGGCTTTGGATGGCGGAATCGATGGCTCCACGGAGTTCCGATTGCTCAAGCCGTTCGTCGGGTTGAACACTTGCCGATGGGTCTGCGATTTGTTGGTGCCACTCATCCTGCTGCTCTTCGAGGGAGCGCTCGTGAGTCCGGCTTTTTTTCTTGGTGTAGTTAAAAACGAGATTTCTCGTAATGGTGAAGAGATAGGTGGTAAACTTCGCAGTGGGCTGATATTTGGCCGCCGCCTTCCAGATGCGAAGAAACACTTGCTGAGCGAGGTCTTCGGTATCTGCCGAAAAATTGGTCATCTTTCCAATCGTTCCGATCACGGCGTGTTGGTGTTTTATGATAAGTTTGGCGAAGGCGTCCTCATCACCCGAGCCGATGAGGCGCATCCATGCCACATCTTCTGCGTTTGATTCGTCAACCTCACCAGACCCCATGATCTTACCTGAAGTAACAAATGAAATGCGATGTGGTTTCGCAATAATTCATTCTTCCTGAGTCAAAAGGTGTCCCAGCTCACTGCCGAAGAGGAAGACCGAGATAAACTACCTTCCTAAACCTATCGTGGAAAAATCTTTTTGGAATAGAAAAAATTGAGCAGATCGCCAAGTGAGGAGTCTTATGATAGGAGATGCCGATGCCTCAAGGGAGTCATAAGAGAAAACCTTGGATTATGTTGACCGCTCCCGGGTGGAATTTGCCAACTTGGGGAGTCCTGTTCTTTTTGCTAGCGCATCTTCTGGTCGTAAATGTGATCTGGAAATCCGGCAGTGAGACTGCAAACGCCTTTTATAGCCAGAATGGTCTTTCTTGGGAGGGGGTGAAGAATGGAGCGTTTCAATCCCTCATCACTCATATCTTTCTTCACGGGAGCAGCCTCCATGTGCTGGTCAATGCTTTTCTCTTTTATTACACGGCTTCGCGGCTGGGAAATATCTTGCGGCCGACCAAGGTGCTCCTGCTTTTTTTAGCATCCAGTCTCATTGCTGCCATTGCTCATATTTTGTTTCAGGCGCTGGTTCCGGGGCTGCCTTCCCAGCCGCTTGTCGGGGCGTCCGGGGGAGTGATGGGCCTATATTTGGCGGCGACTGTTCTTTATCCTGATTCACGGATGGTGATTGTCAGGGTTTCTGCGAAAAATGTGGGAAAAGGGTTTCTGATGGCGAGCGCGCTTCTATTTTTGATGACTCCGGGGCTCAATCTTCCTTTGTTTTCCAAGGTGGGTGAGTGGAGCAAGGAGTTGTTTGGGCCGAGTTTATTTAAGATTGGGCATCTTTTCCATTTCTTTGGAGGTTTGACCGGAATGATTCTTGTCGAACGGATGTTGCCGGCCCTTGTGACGCTTCAGGAGCTGAAGAATGCGCGTAAGGCAAGGGAAGGGGAAATTCCCATGACTTAGGGTGACAAACCTTCTTGATTGGATGTTTTTTTGACTCAAACTCAGGGGAAGTTGGTAAGGATATACAAGGTATTTACAGTTTTTTCCTTGCTGACGGGGTGATATGGAGCGAATAGTCTTCCCGTTAGCACGCAATGAAGGATCGTCAAATTCACGCTCATACTGGAATTAATTCCGGATTCAGTCTCGTTGAGCTTCTCACCGTTATGGCTATTATCTCTGTTCTCCTATCGGTTGCTGCCGTAGGAATCAAAAACCTTGGGAAGGCACAGGGGATCACTTCCGCTCTTGCCGTTTCAGAGGGAGTTTTTGCCCAAGCCCAACAGCTCGCCAAAAGTCGGTCAACGAAAGTTCGAGTGATCATTCATTCTCAGTTGCAAGATGATGATTTGGAAGAGCGACAGCGGTATCGTCGTCTGGTGCTCATTGTTTACAAAGAGGTCGATGATGAAGGGCGTGAGTCGCAGGATTGGTTGATCTACGGTCAGCCAAAAGTTTTGCCTGAGAAGGTTTATTTCTCTCCCGAGATCAGTAAAACTGACATTCGTGGATTGGGAGGTGAGCTCCCGAAGACCAGCTTTAAGCTTTCTCGAGAAGATGGAGACGAGGCCGAGTGTTATTATTATGAATACAACAGCCAAGGTCTGATCTCTACTCCGGGGTGCACTTTCGTTCTGGAAAGTGGGGCACGTCCAAAGAATTCTGAACGGCCTAAAATGGGAAACACCCGGAATATCGGTGGCTTTGTCCTTTGGAGAAATGGAGGAACGTCTCGGATTACCGATCTCGAGCGCCTTGAGGAGCAGGAAAACTAATTTTTTTCAACACATAAATGAACACGATCCCTTCATTGAATATCGGCAAAAGTCGCTTAAAATCAGGCTTCACGCTTGCAGAGTCAGTTATCGCACTTGGTATTCTGGTCGTTTTGATCACCGGTTTTTTAGCGGTGTTCGGTCCAGCCGCAAATGCCATTCGAAGGACTCTTTCCGCTCAGGAAGCAAGCCGATTGCAGGCCACTTTGGAACGTGAGCTAGGAATGCTGAGACCTGGTGATGATGCCGACTCCTACGAGACTCGCTTCGAAAAGGTCTTTGACTATATTGCCACCTCTCATGATGAGGGAAGAACAGTGTTGATTTATAACTATCGGGGAAGTCTTGTTCAAAATCGTGATGACGGAACAGCTGAGCCGGAGGACGAACAAGTAGGAGTAGCTGGAATCGATTATTTGGTTCAGCCCATGGTACGGCGCCTTGATGATCCTTTGTTGGAAGAGGACTTGGATGCGGTAATTGGACGCGTCTACTTCGTCAAAATGACACAGCTTGTCTATGAAGGTGAATCACTGCGTGTTTCAGATGAGGTTGGTAAGATTTTTGATCCTCTTGATCCATCCGTCGATTATTCGACGAACATTAACGAGTATCCGGAGGCAGTTCTCGCGTTCGAAGCTGAATTCTATCTTCTTCCAACTCGCTCAATTGACTATTTGCGGGGGCCGTTTGATCCCACCGAATTTGATCGTCCGGTCTTTCGTCGTAACATTGGAATCAGTCGTTAGACTCCAGGTTTTACCTTCTAAGAACTCATGAAAATTTATCATCCAGGAAAACACCATTCGGGTTTTACTCTTGCCGAGCTTTTAGTGGCCATGGCTATTACCGTTGTTCTTATTTCGCTGGTCGTGGCGATCACCGGAACAGCGCTAGATACTTGGCGGGGCGCGCGCAATGAGGTTCGCGCTTCACGGCAAGCCAAGATTATGCTCGATGCTCTGGGAAGGGACTTGGAGTCATTTGTGGTCAGGGCCAATAACGATAGCGAGTGGCTTTACGCCAGCACCTCTCAGGAGAAAATCGGCCCGGAAGGTCAGCCGAGTCCCAATGCGGCGACGCTTGTTTTTCTCACTGCCGCCAGTGACCGATACGGTGGAAATATCGGTGACTCGACCGAAGATAAGGGCGGAGACATTTCGACCGTGGGCTATCAGCTTAAATTTGAGGACCCAGTGTTTGCTGATCAGGATGAGAGGTATTCGAAATTTGTTCTTTATCGAAATCTTATTGATCCAGATCGGACCTTCCAAGGCGTTATCGGACGCGATGATCTTGAGCAAGCCTACCAAGGATATGCTGGCGCGGGATCTGATCCGGCGAATTTTATGTGCGAGAACATTTATGAGTTCAGTGTCGTCTTTGTTGTTAGGTATTTGGATCAATCTGGTGAAGATCAGATCGTGCGAGTTCCCGTCATTGACTCCGGGGCCTTGAATGCGGCTCAGAAATTTGTGATCGCTGGAGATGAAATCGAGGTGGACGATTCCAAGCCTGTTTTTGGCGATGGTGCGGTCATCTCAGTCGATATCAGTGTCACCGTGCTTTCAGATACGGGAATGCGCCAAATCAGAAATCGGACGTTCAGCGATGATGATGCCAAAGCAAAGTTCCTTGCTGAGAACAGCTATCCGTTCTCAAAATCGGTGATCATTCCGCAACCTTAAAACTTTTTTCAAACAAGTCTTGCCAAGGGGTAGGGGGCGACCTAAATGCTCCCTCGTCAACAGACGGTGCTAAGCGCACAAAGCGCGGGTGGCGGAATTGGTAGACGCGCCAGACTAAGGATCTGGTGTCCATTGCGGACGTGGGGGTTCGACTCCCCCCTCGCGCACCATCTGTTGAATTCCTCTCAGGAATAAGGCCCCCGAAAGGGGGCTTCCTTCTTTGAAGAGAGATCAAAGAACACACATTTTTTTGAGGTCGATTAGCTCAGTGGTAGAGCGCTTGCTTCACACGCAAGATGTCACTGGTTCAAATCCAGTATCGACCACCATCTTTGACCCCGCGACTTTTTAGAGACAAAGTCAGTTCCTTCGGGCATTATTTGAGCGATAGAATGAAGGCATCCGGCAACACCTGTGGTCAGCGCTGCAGTTTGGCATGGAAGGAGTGGTTCCACGAGAATGCCTCCCGAATGCTCGCGTATGCCCGTCAGCGCAGCAATAATGCTGAAGAGGCAGAGGATGTGGTTCAGGATGCTCTTGTGAAGCTTTGGCATTATCAGGAGGAGCGAGGACATGTTCCGCCCGACCTACCTCTTGCGTATTCCGTGCTCCGTTTTATCGGAATGGACCGAGGCCGCCGAAAAGGACGTATCGAAAAGCGGAATCAGAAGATTATTCAATTTCAGATTGGAGAAGACCTCTGGCTCGATACCCCCGCGGAAGATTCGGAAGACGCTCGCATCCTCAGGAATGAGGTGAATCAACTCCCTGAAAAGCTCCGAGAGGTTTTGACCCTCAAAATATGGGGAGGTCTAACTTTTGCTCAAATCGGTGAGGCGCTTGGAATTTCTCAAAACACGGCGGCTTCACGATATCGCTATGCCTTGGAGCAGCTTCAAAAGAACCTCAAATTCCTTAAGGATTCCCGACATGGATAGTTCCCTCAAAGATCTCGAGAACCAGCTTGAAAAACTCACTCCACGTGGAATGAGCGATGATGGAATGGCTCGCTGTGAAGCTCTCTTTGATGAATTGGCGCAGAGCGAACGACAATTGGGCTCGCCAGTCGGCTGGTCTTGGCAGGTGACTTCGGTGGCTGCTGCCCTCACCTTGTTACTTGGGCTTACTGCTGGTTGGTGGATGGGGAGGGCAAGTGATGACCCTCCGGTTACCAAGTTGGTCGAAGAGCCCGTTTTTCTAGGTGTGGCTTTTGAGCTTGTCGATGAGCGTTCCTGGCTTCAGCTCGACGGTGTTCCTGAAATGATTCTCACATCAAACGGTGAAGTCCGTGAAGTTGCGACCGAGGTCGATATCAGCGAGGAGACAGTTCTTCATCGCGACTCCGGAAATTATGTCACCCTTCGTGTTCTTACTCGACAGGCGGTGGAAAAGGAAACGAACCAATTTTAGCGATTCATGCGTGTATATTCTCCAATGATCGCTCTGATTTGCCTTGTTTCGGAGGTCTTTGCGGAAGAGTCAGCCAAGATGCCGTGGCTTGGAGTGATGCTGGGGCGACCCTCTGCCGAGCAGACTCAAGAGGCAAAGCTTGCTCGAGGAGTCGGGCTTCTTGTGCGGAAAGTGACACCTTCCGGCCCCCTTGGGAAGGTTGGTGGAAAAAATGGAGATCTCTGGTGGAAGTTGGATGATCAGATCTTGGTGAATATGGGTCAACTGGTCGTCTTGCTGAAAATGCGAAAGCCGGGTGAGGAGGTCAGCCTGCAGTTTTTCAGAGAAGGAGAGTTGTTCGTAATAAAAGTCCCTTTGGGAGAGCGTCCCAGAGAGTTGTTCACAAAAAATTCCTACGAAATGGTGACTGATCGATCTGAGAGAGTCGATCAAGTGGAAGAGGTCGCAGAAATGACGACCGGAGGTTTCCATTATCATCTCAAGGATGGACAATCTGGTCTGCATTTTAAGGTTGCTCAGGGCGATGATGTTCTTTTTGCTGCGCCAGTTTCCCAGCTTTCTTCTGACGAGAACATGAGGCGAGAGTGGAAAGGAGCCTTGCTGATTCTCCGCCAGGCACTTGCGGCTCGTAAGGTGAAAAGAGAAGGGACTCGTAAGACGCGAATCCGACAAGGTCTCAATTCTAGGCAGCCTCAGAAATGACATTGACGGATGATCTTGTAGGAATAGGCTGAGAGGTTTTCCTGATCGGTTCTTGCTATTCCCGCCTGAGAAGAGCAATCTCGAACCCATGCATCCAGATGTCGCGAAGTTAGTGGAAGCGGGCCGTATCAATGAGGCCGTTGGGGAGAAGCTCTCAGGGATCGCACCGGGGAAATACCGGATGCACAAGGGATTTGGTCCTGGATTGGTGAAGGAGTGGGATTTATTCAATGGAAAAGTCACGATTGATTTCGAAAAGGAGATCGGTAAAGAGATGGGCCTTAAATTGGCTTTAGAAAAGACCGAGGCGATTGAAGATACCGATCTTCGCGCTCGGAAAGTCAGCGGAATGGGAGAACTTCAGGAAATGGCCGAAAAAGACCCGGTCGAGCTTGTTTGTCGCACGCTACAATCACGCGACGGTAATAAGATGACGCTCGATCAACTCGATGCTGAATTGATGGGCAGTGTGATTGCTGAGCCTGGTTACAAGAAGTGGTGGGAGAAGACCAAAAGGGCTCTTCGCGAGAGCAAGCGGGTTTCCGTTCCTACCAAGCGGACCGATTATCTTGTGCTCCGCGATGAGTCCGCCAGTCCAGGTGAGGCCCTCGTTGAGGACCTCGAGCAGGCTCGTAGCCCCAAGGCTCGGGTGAAGGCTCTCGAGGTGATTCAGCGTGAAGCACCACTCATTGCTTCGGGTGAGGGACTCCTCGAAAAAGTTTACGGAATCGTCAATGATGCCATTCTCAAATTGGTAAAACTCTCTCCTGCACAGGCTCTTGAGCTTGCCGCCCTACGCGACGAGATCGCGGATGAGACTGAGTCGAAAGATCGTATCGGAGAAGACGCGGCCTCTATCGCTGAGGTTCTTCAAGTGGCCGAGGGAAACTTGGCCGATGATCTTGGCCAAGTCGCCGCTGCTCGTTTGAAGCGAATTCTCGAAGCGTTTCCCAAGGCCTTCGGAAACGATTGGGTGGATCATATTTTGAAAGTGTTCGATCACATCTCCTCACGTGGTGTTTCCGAGATTGCGAAGCTTCTCATTGAAAAGGAAGAGACCAAGAAGTTCTACGATCACATCCGTGTCGCGCTCTCTCGTCATGCTCTGGGAGCAGATGCTCTCGCTTGGATTAGCCGCGAGCGGAAAAAAGCTTCCGAGCCTGTCTTTGATGGATCGGTTGGCTCGGTGATTCTTACCGTGCTTGAGCAGGATTCTCTCGATGACGGCCCGCGCCGGACTGGTCGTCTTTCCAATCTTCTTCTCGATGACAAAACGCTGATCGGAGACCTCTTGTCCTCACTTGACATCAACGAAGTGCGGAACTTCGCACGCAAGCTTCTCGGCTCACCGGCCTTTCCCGATCTTGATCGGAAATCCCTCATGGCTCGCGTCATTAAGGCCGTTCCTGAAACTCAGGACATGGTGACCGGCGAGTCCAAGCAAAAGACGGATGATACGCTTCTCGTTTCCTGGGCTTCTCTGGATCGTCGTAAGGCGGAATATGAGGACCTCGTGAACAACCGCATCCCGGCCAACGTAAAGGAAATTTCCGCGGCTCGTGCTCACGGTGACCTTCGTGAGAACTTCGAGTATCACGCCGCAAAGCAGATGCAGACCGTTCTCAACACCCGGAAAGGGGAGTTGGAGCGCGATCTTGAGCGAGCTCGCCCGACCGATTTCGAAGGCGCGGACACTTCCGCAGTTAACATCGGCACCAAGGTTGTCCTCGAAGAGCAGGGCAAAGGCGATGTCGAATACACCATGCTCGGTGCTTGGGATGCTGATCCTGAGAACAAGGTCCTTTCTTACCTTTCGGTGATGGGTCAGGCCCTTCTTGGAAAAGCAGTTGGTGATTCCGCTTCGGTTCCCGATGCTGATACCGAGGAAATGAAGACCGTCACCATCAAATCCGTTTCGGGACTCTAAAAACTTCCCCTCTCAAAAAATACAGACCAACCATGTCAAACACCACCATCCAGTCCGTCCGCGGTCGTGAGATCATCGATTCTCGCGGCAATCCTACTGTCGAAGTCGATGTCACCCTCGAAGGTGGCGCATTCGGCCGTGCCGCCGTCCCCAGCGGTGCCTCCACCGGAGAGCATGAAGCCTGGGAGCTGCGCGACGGAGACAAGTCCCGCTATCTCGGAAAAGGCGTCCTCGGCGCTGTCGCCAACATCAACGATAAGATCGCGCCTGCGCTTTCTGGTTCTGATGCCACCAATCAGGCTGCGGTTGATAACGCAATGCTCGCTCTTGATGGCACCAAAAACAAAGCTGAACTTGGAGCTAATGCCGTTCTCGGTGTTTCCATGGCGGTTGCTCGTGCAGCTGCTTCCGCGGTTGAGCTTCCTCTTTACAAATATCTCGGCGGACCAAACTCGAAAGTTCTTCCAGTGCCGATGATGAACATCATCAATGGTGGCTCGCACTCCGATGCTCCGATTGACTTCCAGGAGTTCATGATCATGCCCATCGGTGCTCCGACTTTCCGTGAGTCCGTGCGCTACGGTGCTGAGGTTTTCCACAGCCTCGCCAAGGTTCTTCACGATCGCGGCCTTTCCACCGCCGTCGGTGATGAAGGTGGTTTCGCTCCTAAGCTCGACTCTACTGAAGATGCTCTCGATACCATCTGCCTCGCAGTTGAGAAGGCGGGTTACAAGGTGGGTGAGGACATCGCCTTCGCGCTCGACGTTGCTTCCTCCGAGTTCTACGACAAGGAAAAGGGTGCATATGTTTTCCACAAGTCTGATGGAACTGTCCGTAGTTCTGATGACATGGTTTCCTTCTAC
Organism: Akkermansiaceae bacterium; assembly: GCA_049889835.1. Taxonomy (GTDB): domain Bacteria; phylum Verrucomicrobiota; class Verrucomicrobiia; order Verrucomicrobiales; family Akkermansiaceae; genus SW10. The sequence continues at coordinate 105,338 of JBMHCQ010000027.1, read as the reverse complement.
AAAGACCTTCGCGCCAAGTATCCCATCCTTTCCATCGAGGACGGATGCGACGAGAACGATTGGGATGGCTGGAAGGCCCTCACCAATGCTATCGGCCACAATACCCAACTTGTCGGCGATGATCTCTTTGTGACTAACGTCGACTTCCTTCAAAAGGGAATCGATCTTGGCGTAGGAAACTCCATCCTCGTGAAAGTGAACCAGATCGGTTCCCTCACCGAGACTTTCGATGCCGTAGAGCTCGCTAAGGAGCACAGCTACACCGCCGTGATTTCCCACCGTTCCGGTGAGACTGAGGATAGCACTATTGCTCACCTCGCCGTTGCCACCAACGCGGGCCAGATCAAGACCGGTTCCATGAGCCGCTCTGATCGGACTGCGAAATACAACCAGCTCCTCCGTATCGAGGAAGCACTTGGTGATGATGCCGTCTTCGGCGGGAAGATGAAGGTCAGCGTTTAAGCGCCCTTCAGATTAACCATTTCAAAACGCCCTTCGGAGAAATCCGCGGGGCGTTTTTTGTGGATTAAAATTCACGCTCTATGCGTTAGCTCTGCAGTGAAGGCGCTTATCTATATTTTGCTTCCTCTGCTTTCCTTTTTCGGGGTTTTCACAGTCATCACGACCAAAAGTGGCTGTGGTGATTTTCGCGTTCATCAAACACGATCGGATTTTGGAGTCATCATTTCGCATCTAGATGCCTATAAAATGTTGAACGGAAATTATCCTACTCAAGAACAAGGCTTAATAGCCCTAGTTCAGCGCCCTGAAACAGAGTCCATCCCAAAAGAATGGGTTCCGGCGTATCGAGAAGAACCGCGAGACGGATGGGGGAATCGTTATCTCTATCGCTTTCCGGGTTCCAAGGATCCAAAGGAGCCCGAAATCATCTCACTGAGTCTAGACGGCGTGGTCAGCGAGGATGATATGTTGAGTCAGGATTGAGCGAAGCTACTCCTACAATGTCTCCGGATACTTCTGCTTCCAAACGGCAAGAGCTTGTAGAATCTGTCCTGTTTCTCGCGTGGGGGAAAGTTCCCAAGTGAAGGGCATTTCGGGTTGGAAGTGCCTTAAGAGTTGATCGAAGGGAAGGCTGCCAGTGAAGGGGACGCGGTGGTCGCGTTTGGGCCACTGGACGTCGTGGACATGGGCACCGATGATGTAGGGGGCCATTTTGGCAAGCCATTGGTCGTGGTCAAGGAGGCTGAGGTTATGCTTGAGGCCGACGTGACCGAAGTCGTGCCAGTAACCGATCTGGGGACAGTCCTTGAAGTGTTCCTGGAGTTGGATCATTTCGCGCTCGTCTGGGACATCTTCGTATTTCGAGCGCGATTCGACGGCGAGAATGACTCCGGCTTCTTGCGCGGGTTCGATGAGGCGTTCGAGGGTGTCGATGGCGCGTTGGAAATATTTGGGGCCGTCTTTTTCGCGTTTGCGGACACAGGCGAGTTTGTCGTCAGCGTATTCGCCGGTGAGTTGCTCGCCGTTGCCGAGTTTTTTGGTGAGAGCACCGGTCCATTTTTTATGAGGCATGGAGCGGACGGACCCCATGTGGAGGACGACGTAGTGGGCTTTGAACTCGGCGGCGACTTCGAGCGTTTTGAGGGTGTGCTCCATCGCGCGATGTCGCTCCATGGCGTCATCAGATCCGAATTCGTAGGCATCCGGGGCATCAATCATCACCTCGGTGGGAGAGGGGAAGTAATTGTGGACGCCGACGCATTTGAACTTCCCGGCGGCGTAGGCGCGCTGGATCCCGGGGAGCTTGGCAATGGTCATGCCGTGCGAGAGCTCGAGGGTGTCAAAGCCCATTTCGAGAATCTCATCGATCATCTCCTCGCCATCAGTGTGGCGTGAGTTGTTCCAGCAGGTGGAGAAACTGAGCATGAATGAGGTATGACCCGCAAAGACGGGGTGGCGTTAAAAATTATTTTTTAGAAACCGTCACGTAGTAAGCGCCGACTTCGCCTTTGTCATGGTGGAAGACAGGGGCGAGTTCGTGGGATCCTTTGGTGAGGTCGGTCGTGAAGGTGATGTGGGTGTCAGTTGAGGTGACGTCTTTGGTTTCCAGGTCTTTGCCGTTGATTCGGAGGGTGGCTTTCGTGATGGGGAGGGCGAGTCCGACGTTTTCCCGGAAAGTCTGCGAAGAACCCGGGACCGGTTTTCCGGCAGGAAGGCCGGCGGTAATGGGGTGGTTTGCTTCTGCAGGCCACCGACGGGCAGAGATTTCGTAGGTTCCATCGGCAACGACCTTGATGGCCCAGTGGCCTTTGTGCTTCTTCTGCTGGAGCGTCTTTTTATTTTGATAAGCATCGGAGCGGCGAATGTGACCTTGGTTCCACGGAGGTCCGGTGTTGAGCCAATCATGAGCGGTAAGGACGACGGCGGGGTCGTCAGGATGGCCGACGTAAATCTCCGTGGTTTGAGCAAAGGTCGGCTCAAGTTCGGCCCACCAGGCCTCGTAAAAAGCGCGCATCTTTTCGACCTGCTCGGGGTGAGCTTTTGCGATGTCTTTTTTCTGACCCGGATCGGTTTTAATGTCGTAAAGCTCCTTGCCGTTGATGAGGCGATAGCGTTGGGACATGACGGCGGATTTTCGCCACTTTTTGGGATCAACGACTCGTTGGGAATCGGTGATGATGAAGCGGTCAGCCCATTCGACGTCGGTGGTGGGGTCAAGGAGGTCTTTGGCGGAGCGGCCATCAAACTTGACCTTGTGGGAATTCTCCACTTCACAGACTTCCATCAGGGTGGGAACGACGTCAATGGCATGAATCAGGGTGTCGACCTTTCGGTGCTCGTTGAGCCCTCCTTCGGGCCAATGGATGAACATGGGAACGCGATGCCCGCCATCGTATTCGCTCCCTTTGTTCCCACGCATGCCGGCGTTGAAGACGTTCTTGCCGTAGGCGGTGCCGTTATCGGTGGTGAAGATGAAAATGGTGTTGTCTGCGATGTTGAGCTCCTCGAGAAGTTTGCGGGTGGCTCCGACGTTGTCATCGATGTTGGTGATCATGCCGAAGAATGAGGCGATGCCGGGCTTTTGATCCTTATAGATATCGATGTATTTCTGTGGGCAGTGAAGCGGACCGTGAGGGGCATTGGTAGAAATGTAAGCGAGGAATGGCTCGTTGCTTGCGGCAGATTTCTTAATGAAGTCATGGGCCTTTTCAAAGAAGACATCGGTGCAGAAGCCTTTTGCGGGAACGATTTTGCCATTGTGGAAGTAAGCACCATCGAAGTAGGAATTGTCCCAAACATCAGGGGTTTGGCCCACGCCGCCGCCGCCATGGCGGTAGACTTCTTCAAATCCCCGGTCCTCCGGACGGTAGGGGTAGTTGTCACCGAGGTGCCACTTACCGAACATGCCGGTGGCGTAGTCCTTTTCGAAATGCTGGGCGAGGGTGACCTCGTTTTCCCGAATCATCGAGCGGCCCATGATGGTGTGCCAGACCCCGGTGCGATTGGTCCAGTGACCGGAGAGAAGCGCAGCGCGAGTGGGGGAGCAGGTGGGGGCGACGTGGTAGTCGGTGAGAACGGTGGACTCCGAGTGAAGTTTGTCGAGGTGAGGAGTCTTGATGACGGGGTTGCCATGACAGGCGAGATCGCCGTAGCCCTGGTCATCGGTGATGATAAACACGATATTGGGCCTTTTGGCTTGTGCGAATAATGTGAGTGAAGCGAAGAGGAGCGGGATAAACTTCATGCTTTGATTCAAATGGCAGATTTGAAAATTGAAAGATGAAGTTTCAGTCTTAACACTTTTATCGAGATGAGTTTGACCAAAGAGATGCTGATTTCTGTCCTGATGGGTGGCCCCGGTGCTGAGCGTGAAGTTTCCCTTGCCTCCGGAAAGGCGGTTCTGAATGCCTTAAAAGAGAAGGGGTACAATGCGGTGGCGGTAGAAGTTACTCATGAAAAGCCGGAGATTCCTGAAGACACGGCCCTCGTTTATAATGTCATTCACGGAACCTTCGGGGAGGATGGAGGGCTCCAGAAATATCTTGATGAAAAGGGAATTCCCTACACGGGCGAGGAGGAAGAAACGAGCCGGATCGCCTTTGACAAGGTTCTAAGTAAGGAGTTTTTTGTAACAGGTGGAGTGCCGACTCCAGAATCTGAAACGGTTATTTGCAGTGACGGGGTGGTTTTTCCAGAAATGCCGCTCCCATACGTGGTGAAGCCTCCCCGGGAAGGTTCTAGTGTTGGGATTCGAATTGTGAAGACTGAGGAAGAGGTTGCTCCGGCAATGGAGCAAGCCGCTGAGCTCAGTCAGGATGTGTTGATTGAGCAATTTGTGGAAGGTCGCGAAATGACCGTGGGCGTCGTTGGAGGCGAGGTTTTCCCCGTGGTTGAGATTATTCCGCCGGATGGAGAATGGTATGATATGGCGACCAAATACCCTTGGTTGAGCGGCAAATCCGGTGGTTCGCAATACATTTGTCCGGCTGCTTTGAGCGGACCCGAGCTTGCTGCGGTTCAGGGTGCGGCAAAAAAAGCCTACGATGCCCTCGGAATTAAGATTTACTCGCGAGTCGATGTGTTGTTAAATTCGTCAGGAAATCCTTACGTCTTAGAAGTCAATACTATTCCAGGAATGACCGAAACCAGCCTCCTTCCAATGGGCGCTGCGGAGGCCGGATATGATTTTGGCTCTCTCTGCGTGAGAATTGCCGAACTTTCCCTCGCTCGATCCTAATCAGGGTGGGGGTAAAGGGAACCTCCGCAATGTTTAATCGACGCACATCCCGAAGAACCACTAAATCCCGCGAGCGCATGCTTGAGTTACGGGTGTCTTCGCCGCGCATTCTATTTTGCGATGCGATTAAGTTTACGGGAAAGCTCCTTCGCTTTTCGGTGCTAGCGGTGGTCGTTGTGATTTTGGGAGTTCTGATGCGGATCGGATATCAGAAGGTGTTTATTGAGAATGAGGACTTTGTGCTTCAGGAAATGCTAATCTCGTCGGTTGATGACAAGGCTCTAAATTTCGTAAACCAAACGCGGGTCATCCAGGCCACGGGGATTAATCCTGAGGCCAGTATTTTTGCGTTTGATGTGGATGAAGTGGAAGCTTCGCTTTCTGAACTGCCGGAGGTGTCTTATGCCAGCGTGAGTCGTCGGCTGCCGGGGACTTTGAAGATTGAAATCAGGGAGCGCGTTCCGGTCGCCTGGCTAGCATGTCCCTCTCTGGGAATTGGAGAAAGAGATCCGCAAAGTGGTCTCTTGGCGAGCGCTGATGGTGAGGCGTTTCTTTGTGATACTCAGGCTCTGGCTGATTACGCCGCTCACCTTCCGGTCGTCTTTGCTGAACGTCTTCCCGAGGAGGCCATCGCCCCGGGGCGGAAAATCAATCACGAAGGGCTGACATATGCTCTTGAAATGGCACAGAACGCGGATGCCCTGCTGGATGGGAGTGATCTGCCGGACTGGGTGATGGTGAGGGATGAGCTGACTCTGGAAATGCAGACGGTTGGCGGGACTCGCTGCACTCTTTCCTATTTCGATCAGCAAGATCAGCTCGCGCGATTTAGAAAAATCTCACGCTCCGCCCAGGCGAGTGGACGTCGCCTGGCCACAATCAATCTTATTCCCAAGCGCTATGTCCCTGTGACATATCTTATTTCGAATTAAAAAGATGGCTCGTTCAAAAATCCATGTAGGTCTTGAGATTGGCTCCACTAAAACAGTGATGGTAGTGGCAGAGATTAAGCCCGATCAATCGGTCAAGATTCTTGGGTTGGGGGAGACGCGCTCGGCGGGTGTTCGTAAAGGTGAGATCGCTGACTACAAGCAGGTTCGCGCGTGCGTGAAGACCGCGCTCTTGGAGGCTGAAGACGTGAGCGATGTGATTATTAAAAGCGTGTTTCTGGCTGTGACCGGAAATCACATCACAGGTGTGAATAACGTCGGAACCTTCCGTCTTCCGGAAGAAGAAGAAGAGGTTGGCTACGACCATCTCGATGAGGTGAGGGAGATTGCAAAGGATATCGCGATTCCGAGCGACAACGTTTACCTCCACCATCTTCCTCGCCACTTTAATCTTGATGGGCACATGCATAGCAAGGTGCCCTACGGATTGCTTGGAAAGCAACTGGAAGCGGATTATCATATTGTGCACGGCATTCGGACCCGGATTCAAAATAGCATCAAATGTGTGCGTGAGATCCCGCTCGATGTCGATGACGTGGTCTTTGCCCCGATCGCTTCTGCTCAGATTGCTCTCAATGCGGAACGGAAGGAATCTGGGGCCTTGGTGATTGATATGGGAGGGGGAACCACAGATTACGTGCTTTATTGTGATGGTGCCATTGCCGCATCTGGCTCGATTCCGGTGGGGGGAGATCATGTTACGAATGATATTCATCTCGTGACCAAGATTCCGTTCTTGAAAGCAGAGAAGGTGAAAATATCGGAGGGCCATGCTTCAGCAGATCCAGCACACTCGGTGGGGGATATCGCAGTTCCTGATGAAAAAGGATTTCCTGAAATAAAGATCAAGCGGCAGGTGCTCAATGACGTGATACGTGCTCGCCTCGAAGATACACTGGAAATTGTGTTGGAGCGTTTGCCCGAGAATGCGCTGAAAAACATTGGAACGGGTGTTTTCCTGACGGGTGGAGCCAGCCAGCAAAGAGGGTTTGGAGAACTGGCGTTTGATGTGTTTGGGCTTCCGGTTTACCGACCGGAGCAGCCGGAGGTCAGTGGAGTGCACGCGTATTTTAAAGATCCGCAATATGCCACTGCGCTGGGATTGATTCGCTATGCGCAGATTCTTGATCAGGAGCGGCCGGGTGCTCGAGTGGGTAAGATGAAGGCGATGATTCGGAGTGTTTGGCCCTTTGGGGGATAGAGGCGGAAATGAAGTAAGATTCGACAAGTTTTCAAAAGAGAGGTTGTTAGATTTTTCATTTCGTTTATTTGTTTTGGGGTGAAAACTTCAATTCTTACAGCGACAGGGTGCCTCGTAGCTGGCTCATTGCTTGGCTATCTGGTTGGTCAAAGCGGTGAGTCGAATGTGGTAACGGCAGAGCCTTCTTCAGTGACAAGGATTTCGGAGCGCACGACAATTGGTGGTGCTTCTGAAGGTGGACGTGATGCCAAGGCACCACGGACCTACGCTGATATCGCGGCCACTCCCGGACAGACTGGGCGGATTCAAAAGCTCATCGATCTTTATGCCGATCTCGATCCTTCTGAGTTTCAAGAGCAAGCGGACCAACTTCGAGATCTTCCCATGAGTGAGCGAATTCTTGCCTCCTATCTTCTTTTCGCATCTTGGGCTGAAGTTGCCCCCTACGATGCTTTGGATCATGCCAACAGCAAGATGGGTTTTGTGGGGAATTTCGTGAAGCCTACAATTCTGCAGAGTTGGGCGGCGACTGATGCGAGTGGTGCCGCAAATTACTACCAGGCCAATAAGAATGAATTCGCAATGATGGGAATGATGGGGCGGGGTCGCGGAGGACGAGGCGGACAAACAGGTGCTGCGGTCATTTCTGCCGAATGGGCTAAGCAGGATGCGGAAGGAGCACTGGCATGGGCTCAGACTCTTAATGGTCAGGACAAAGGGCAGGCGGCTTCAGGCGCTCTTGCGGAGATTGCCAAAAACGATCCTGAACAAGCAGCTACCAAACTCGCTGCCTTAGGCGAAGAAGGAGGTAATTCAGCGTATCGGGCGATTGCCGCCGAGTGGGCAAAGAAGGATTGGGATGCTACTGAGGCATGGATCAATGGTCTTCCCGAAAACCAGCGAGACGATGCCATGGAGGAAGCTATTGGTTCTCTTGCGGTTGTTGATACAACCAAGGCTGCTCAAAAGGCTCTGACTCTTGAAGGTGAGCTTCGGGCCGAGGCCTTTGAAGATGTCGCTGAGGTCATGGCGGGCGATAATGCTGCCGAGGCGATGACTTGGGTCATGAAAAACGGAAATCCCGCTGATCAGGAAGAAGCGGTTGGGGAAGTCATGGATTCTTGGGTTAATCAGGACCGCAATAGCGCCTACGAGTGGATTTCCCAGCAGAACAGTGGAGAGATGCGCGATGAAGCTGTGCAGTCCTTTCTTCGGAATGACAATGCCAAGGTCGATCAAAACACCATCGCCATGGCTGAGAGTATTTCTGATGAGGGCGACAGAAACCGCGCGGTTGGTATGACTGCGGTTCGCTGGCTAGCTACAGATAAAGATGCCGCGATGAACTACATCGAGACCAGTGAAGCAATTGACGATCGTTCCCGCGATTTTATCAAACGTCGTGCCGGAATCAGTGGCGAGTAGTTCCTTAGACCTCTTGATTTGACAGATCGCCACTCCCTTTCCAGGGTGAGGAGGTGGAACAGGTGCGTGAAAACTATGCCTTGGCCCGGATCGACCTTCCGGGCTCAAGTACGTACGGGTGGCAGGTGAGGCTTCAGAGGAGAGGGGTGAAGTATGGCAAATACTTCGGAGACCGAGTTTATGGAGGGAAGAAGCAGTCTTTTCAACAAGCCAAGCAGTGGCGCGATGATCTATTGGCCAGAATTGTAGAGGCCGATGCGGCCCGGGTTTGCACCCGCTCGCAGCGCAATCGAAGCGGGGTGGTCGGGGTGGCAAAGGTGACGGTTTTGACGAATGGTGCCGAATACCAGTTTTGGCAGGCCACTTGGTCGCCCAAAGCTGGGAAAAGGCGTTGCGTCAAGTTCTCAATCTTGCGTTACGGGGATCAGAAGGCTTTTCGGCTTGCCGTGGCGGCGCGAGAGAAGGCAGTGAGAGAATAGTGGATTGTGGAATCAGAGGGCTTGCCTTTTTGGGTGAGGATGATTTTCTCTCTTACTAACAATGTCAGATAGTTTACCAATTCAGTGCAAGGTCACCCGGTGGTTTCTTTGGCGGGCGATTCTCATGCTCGTGATGTTTGGGGGGTTTTGCATCTATTTCCTCTATGACTGGAAGATTGGCTATCCGGAGAAGAATGTTGTGGTCGCCCATTACAATGCGTTCGTAAAGGCAGGGCAGGACTGGACTCTGGAAGAGAATCGAAATCGCTGGGAGGACTACGTTGCCGAGCAAACCATTCCCTTCGGTGATGCTGAACTTTATCCCAAGGGGACTGATCTCGAGGAAAAGTGGCCTTCCATTTTGGCTGATAAGGCAGCGATGAAGGAGAAGAGTGATGAGGGCTTGTGGAAAGACTATGCAGGGGAGAGAACGTGGCCTCAATCGGTAAATTCTGAAGAAGATCCTAAGGATGCCTATAAAATCAGGGAGCAACTTTATGCCGCTCTGGTTTGCTTGGTTCTCACTCTGATCGCCTTGTATTATTTCCTCCGGACCCGGAAACGGGCGATGATGGTTGATGATAAGGGATATACCTCACCTGATGGGAAGAAGGTGCCCTTTGATAAAATGCTTAAAATCGATAAACGTAAGTGGGAAACGAAGGGGCTTGCTTACATTACCTTCACTGATGAAGGCGGTGGAGAGGGGAAGGTGACCGTGGATGGAATGGTTTATGGGCAATTTAAGGAAGAGGAGGGCGCTCCCGCGGAAGCTCTTTTCCAGCGAATTCTTGCGAACTTTGAAGGTGAGCTCATAGAGTTAGTTGCTGAGGATGACGAGGAAGCTGAATCTGGAACAGAAGGCGGAAATGAGGCTGATGACAAGGCCTCTGAAGCAACTGAAGAAGTCTCAGGAACCGGCAGTCCGGACGATCCTTCGGAAGACTAAATTTTAAGTATTGCCAAGACCTCAATCCCGCATTACTCCCAAGACTGATTTTTAAAAACGCTATGGCAGAAAACATCCAAGAAAAAGTCACTGAAATCATTGTAGAACAACTCGGCGTCAGCGCGGATCAGGTGAAGCCTGAGTCCAAGATGATCGAGGATCTCGGAGCCGATTCCCTCGACGCCGTCGAGCTCGTTATGGCTGTCGAAGAAGAGTTTGACATTGAAGTGCCTGACGAAGAGGCCGAGAAGCTTGCGTCTGTGGGCGACATCATCGCTCACGTCGAAAAGGCTCAGTCCTAATCCCTTTCAAATCAATTGATCTGAAAAGTGGCAGGCTCCGAGAGGATCCTGCCCTTTTCATGGGTCAGATGCCCGTTTTTGGGCGATGCTTCCCCGTAGAGATGCCGAACGCTGACGACTTCTATTATGCCATGGAGACCACAAAGGTACTCCGTGAACCGGATCGGCGAATTGAGACGTTTGGTTCGACCCGGTTTGAGTTTGAAATTCTCACTGAAGATATGGATTCGGTGGGAACGGTGAGAATCAGGCGCGGAGAGGTCGATGCCCAAAAGCCTCAGCTGATTAAGCCGGAGGGGTATAGCGATATCGATCTGGAAGGGTTTGACCCGAAAGTGTTACGGGTGATCGAGCATTTTCGGGAACAGGGGCAGGATCTCAGTTTCCTCCAATATGGTTTTCAATTCAGGCGTTCGGAGGTTGCCGAAGAGATCGTTCACGATCATCTGGAATCGGTGAAGGAAAAGGCTCTCGAAGCAGTTCGCCGGAGCGGGAACCCTTCTCTTGCAGTGATTGAAGGGGTTGATGATGCCTGGGAGGTTGGGATTATGAAGTTCACTCTGGAGATGATTATGAAATCGGCCGAGATCAATCAGTTTGATTTTAAGCGCAGAGGCCTTATTTAGATTCTCTGAGAAGCAGCGATGAAAGGAATCATCACCATCATCAAGGTTTTTGCCGCTCTTGGGGTGTTGGCGATCGTCGGAGGGTTGTTTGTCGTTTTGAAGGATTTCAAGAAGGACTTCGCTAAACCTGCGGATATTCATGACGAAAAGCTGGTGGAGTTACAAAATGTCGATTTCGAACGCGGAAAGCGTGAATTCAATCGCGCCTTAGAGCTTATCGCAATGGAGAGACTGGAGGATGCTCGTGAAAAACTCCTTTTTATTCAGAATCTGCACGCCGACTCTGAGTTTGGCCCCGAGGCTCGACGGATTCTCGGCGAGATCAATCTCGATGAGGTGTTATCGGTCTCCAATATGAAGAATAAGCAGGTTCACGTGGTTCAGCCTGGTAGGGGAGCTCCGCTCGCGATCGCAAAGAAATACAAAACAACTCTCGACTGCCTGATGTTCTTGAATGGTTTTCTAGATATGAGTGTGCTCCACCCGGGCGATGAAATCATCGTGATGCCACTTGGCTTCAAGATCGTGATCGATCTCGCCAATAAGCGTGTCGTGCTCTATCACCGCGATTTTGAGCGGCAAGAGCACATTTTTACCAAGGAATATCTCATTCAGAGGACTGATATCTCAAAGATTGGGAGCCGTCCGGTTTTTGGCTCGATACGAACCAAGATTGCCGAAGTCAATGGGCGGGCTTATCAGCCTTTTCATTCTCAATACCGCCATGGCTCGAAGATTCTGATCGTCGAAGCGGGGCGGCGTCATATTCAGATCCGACGGGTGCCTGAAATTGATGAAGAAGATCCGGGTCAGGGGGTTTTTCTACGGGAATCTGATATGGAAGAGCTTGCTATGCTCATCCGATTGGGAAATGAAGTGGAAATCAAGCCCGCCAACTAGTATAACAAGGACCTAACGAGATGATGGAGTTGCTCGAATTTGAAAAGCCAATAGCCGAACTGGAAGATGAACTCATCCAGCTTCGCGAAAAGTCTGCGTCCCAACAAATTGACCTGAGCAGCGAAATGTCTGCAATTGAGGGAAAACTGGTGGAAACTCGACGCCGAATTTACGATAATCTCACGCCGTGGCAACGTGTTCAGATCGCACGGCACACGAAACGACCGTTTATGTTGGATTACGTCGCCAAAGCCTTCGATCACTTTAGTGAGCTGCATGGGGATCGTGTCGTGGGTGATGACCATGCCATGCCCGGTGGATTTGGGACAATCGCAGGAGAACGTTGCGTTGTTCTGGGCCATCAGAAAGGACGCGATCTCAAAGAGAATCTAAAACGAAACTTCGGTTCCGCCCATCCCGAGGGATACCGAAAATCGCTCCGGTTGATGCAGTTGGCAGAAAAGTTTTCTCTCCCCGTTGTGGCTTTAATTGATACTCCGGGGGCTTTTCCGGGAATTGGCGCTGAGGAGCGCAATATCGCGGAGTCCATTGCCCGGAACTTACGGGAAATGATGATTCTAAAAGTGCCCATCATTGCCGTTGTGCTCGGAGAAGGGGGCTCCGGAGGGGCTCTCGGTATCGGCGTGGCCGACCGTGTCCTTATGATGGAGAATGCCTATTACTCGGTGATCAGCCCCGAAGGTTGTGCGGCGATTCTTTGGAAACACCGGAAGCATGCTCCGGAGGCTGCCGAGGCAATGAAAATTGCGGCACCAGATCTCGCAAAGCTGGACTTGATTGATGGTGTCATTCCCGAAGTTCCTGGTGGTGCTCATCATGATCCTGATGCAGCTGCGTTGGCTCTGCGGAGCGAAATTTCTCGCCAGCTCACAGAACTGAAATCACTTTCCACCCAAGAGCTTCTTGAGCAGCGATACGCAAAGTTCCGCCGCTTCGGCGAGTGGGAGCAGTCTTAAATGCGCCGGGAAAATCACCCATTGTGCGGCACCTAGGGTAGGCATGGTATGCCGATTGAATCGGTAGTCGTTTCTGAGTGCGCTTTTGCGTTGATTCGATACGCTGGTGGCGATGATTTTTAGAGTTGAGCGGGTTGCGATTTTACTTGGAGTCCTCATTCTTTCGCTGGGAGGGCTTCGGGCAAAACCAAATGTCGTTATTTTTCTTGCCGATGACCAAGGGTGGGGGGATTTGAGGATTCATGGGAACACCGATCTCAACACGCCGCATATTGATTCCCTGGCGAAGGAGGGGGTTTCTTTTGATCGCTTTTATGTGTGTGCGGTTTGTGCTCCGACGCGGGCGGAGTTTTTCACCGGACGATATCATCCCAAAACCGGGGTGAGTGGAGTCTCAACTGGAAGGGAGCGATTGAATATCGATGAATACACCTTGGGCGAAGCCTTCAAGAAGGCAGGCTATGCGACAGGAGCTTTTGGGAAATGGCACAATGGCACACAGTATCCTAATCATCCCAATACGAGAGGATATGATGAGTTTTATGGCTTCACTTCGGGCCACTGGGGGCACTATTTCAGCCCTTCTCTGGATCATAACGGCCGTGTGGTAAAGGGTGAGGGATATCTCACTGACGATCTGACGAGCAAAGCGATGGGCTTCATAAGGAAGCAGGCCAAAGCGAAGAAGCCGTTTCTGGCCTACCTTCCGTATTGCACCCCGCATTCACCGATGCAGGTGCCTGATGAGTTTTGGGACCGTTTCAAAGAGAAGGAATTGAAGATGGTGCATCGGCATCCCGAGAAAGAAAAATCCGCTCATAAGCGGGCGGCGCTCGCGATGGTCGAGAACATTGATTGGAACGTTGGGAGGATCCTCCAGCAGTTGGATGAACTTGGCTTGGAAGATGACACCATCGTAATTTATTTCTCCGACAATGGTCCCAATGGCAATCGGTGGAATGGTGACATGCGGGGGAAAAAGGGCTCGAACGATGAAGGGGGATTGCGGGTGCCCTTTTTTGTCAGGTGGCCGGGTAAGATTTCGAAAGGTCGAGAGGTGAAAGAGATTGCAGGGGCTATTGATATTTTTCCAACCCTTGCCGATCTCACTGGGATCAAACGGGAAGAGCCAAAGCCCATCGATGGCGTGAGTTTGAAACCTCTCTTGATGGGGCAGGAAGTGAATTGGCCTGAGCGGACGATTTTCTCAACTTGGGCCAATCGGTTTTCCTTGAGAACCCAGCAGTATCGCCTTTCTGATAAAGGAGAGCTTTTCGATATAGTGAACGATCCGGGGCAGCGGAAAAATCTCGCAAAGGATCGCCCCAAGGTCCTTGAACAGCTCAAAGCGGAAATGGCGGAGTGGCGTGCGACACTGCCAAACACCGGGAAGCGTATGGAGATTTCTCCTTTCCTTGTGGGGCACCCCGGTGGTGTCGACAACCAGCTGCCGAGTCGTGACGGGAAAAGCGAGGGGGGAATCAAGCGTTCTTCAATTCATCCCAACTGCTCTTTTTTTCTCAATTGGACCCAGCTTTCCGATCGGATATTCTGGGATGTGGAAGTGGCAACGTCTGGCGACTATGAAGTGGAGTTACACTACACTTGCCCGAAAGCGGATGTGGGGTCGGAGATCGAGTTGAGTTTCGAACCAACAGGCTCGAAAGTGAATGCCACGATCACAGTTGCTCATGATCCACCACTTATCGGGGCGGAGCAGGACCGGTCTCCTCGGTCAGAGTCACTGGTGAAAGACTTTCGCATTTTAAACATGGGGAAGATTCAGCTTAGAAAAGGGCGCGGAACCTTATCGCTCCGCGCCTTGAAGATTTCAGGGAGTCAGGTGGCGGATATTAGGCTTCTTAATCTTCGAAAGAGGTAGTCTTAATGTCCCGAGTTTCACGGTTCAAAAGAGCGAGTTCAGATTTTTGGGGGAATCTGAAAATCACAATTGCGTCGCAGGGCCGTTTTGCTAAGTAAAGCCCATCCCAAAAAGAGGCCGCTGTAGCTCAGGGGTAGAGCAATTCATTCGTAATGAATAGGTCGCCAGTTCAAATCTGGCCAGCGGCTCCATTTTCGAGAAGCCTCCCAATCCTTGATGCTAGGGAGTGGCTCTTATTTGAGGGTCTGGAGGTAAGCCAAAATATCCTCGATTTCCTGAGGCTTTAAAATGAGACCCATGGGGGGCATGGGGGATTGGGGGAGCGGATAGCCTTCGGCGATATCGGCATTGGGTTCGAGAAGGGCTTTTCGGAGATAGTCGGCGTCTTTTCGCTTTGCGATTTGATCGAGGGCGGGTCCTACGATTCCGCCTTTGCCATCGACAATGTGGCATCGACTGCAGGCTGCAACTTCGTGATTTAAGAAGAGGTCTTTCCCTCGGAGGGCATCGCCTGCTTTGAGCTGATTTTTTACGCTCTCGACAGGAGAGGGGATCAGCTCAGAAAGACGTAGATTTCGATAGTGAGCGGTGCCGGTGGATTGGCCCCAGCCACCATAGAGCGCATTGATGGAAAGCTGTTCTCTGCTGCTGGAATCGAAGTCGGTTGATACCGTGGTCCAATTGTTGTTTTTCTGAAGAGCTTTTGTCGCGACACGGGGATTCTGAAGTTCGTGGATATTCAAGAGAGCCCCGAGGCCTGATCCGCTGATTTTCTCCGTCTTGATCTCGGCACTCAAGCGATATCGGGTGTCCTTTTTGACTTTGGCCTGAGTTTGCCAGGATGTATCGGTCGGTCGATTGGATTGAATTTTTAAAACTCCACCGGACTGAGTGTGCCGTGCTCCCTGTCCAGTGTAAGTCACAGGCTTCCAGGTGACGTTCTCGAGGAGGTTGTGATCCTTGGGGACATATTTGACATCAGTCAGAACGGGAACTTCATGCTTCTGTCCAGCAGCCTTGAGGGCCTCCTTGAGAAGTCGATCGCTCAAGTTCTGCTCGTTATTCCCCAAGCTTGCGATGGCGTTCTTTAAAGCATCGGAAGAGGGGAACTGGGCGATGGCAACAAAGGCGGCGAGTCGTGTGGTCAGGTCCGGGTCGTTGATGACGCCAGACTGGAATAGAAGACTGCTTCCGTTTACGTCCAGGCTCAGAGCGCGAACGGCGTTGCGTCTCAAAGCTGGATTCGAAGAAAGCAAGGCAGAGCGGTGCGTGTCGTTATCGAGAAGGTCTAATCCGTGGAGAGTCCAGAGAGCATGAATGGAAGCGATGTTGGCTTTTGAGACGAGAGCTTTGAGCGCGTTTGCAGCTGAGGTGTGTTTTTGGTCAACGAGAAGTCGCTGGGAGGTAAGGCGCCAGAATTGATTGTTGTTCTCGAGTGCTGCGACCAGTTCCTCGCCCGATGCGTTTTGAAGAGACGAGATGGTCGACGTGGATGCCTTGTCCCAGACCAGGCGATAGATGCGGCCGTGCTGGCGGTCGCGATTGGGATTAATGTGGGCGTTGCCTTTGCCGTTTTTGGCATCGTAGCCGCCTCGCCCTGAGTTGGGAGTGGGGTTGTGCTGGATGATGAAGTTATACCAATCGGCAATCCACAGGTTGCCATCAGGTCCGATTTCAGCTGCGACTGGAGAGAACCATTCGTCGGCAGAGGCAATGAGGGCGAAGTCGTTCTTCGAATGATAGCTCGCTCCGTTTTGAGAAGTCTGAAACTTGCCTAGCAGGTTTCCGGTGGGAGCGCAGACGAAGGCGGTTTTTCCCTGCCAGGATGCGGGGAAGTTGGAGGAGTTTGCAAAGGCGTGACCGGCAGCAGCGGTGTAGCCATTGAAGACATCGACTTGTCGGATGTTGGGTGTGATCGGATGGATGCGGGTGGAGGAGGCGATGATGTTTGCGCTTAAGCCCCGACCTCCGGGGAGAATGGTGGCTGGGATGCCCCCAAAGAAACTGGGGTTGTTGTTGGCAGTGGAACCAAAGACGTCGCCCGCATTGTTAAATCCAAGGCCCCAAGTGTTGTTATTGAACTGATGGAGGAATTCGAGATTTGAGCCGTCTTTCTTAAAGCGGTAAACGCCCATGCCGAATTTTTGGCCATCGTGGCTGAAGGCTGAGTAACCTACGGTGCCGTAGAGTTGATTGTCGAATCCGTAGCGAAGATTTGAGGGTCCGGCGTGAGTATCTCCAGTACCCCATCCGGTCAGGATTACTTCGCGCACATCTGCTTTGTCGTCACCATTGGTGTCCTTCAGGAAAAGGGTCTCGGCGGCGTGATGCACGTAAAGCCCGCCATTGGCAAAGGTGAGGGCAGTGGGGATGTTGAGTCCGTCAGCAAAGACGGTAACCTTGTCGCAGCGTCCGTCGCCATTGGTGTCCTCGAGGATCTTAATTTTATCGTCTCCGACGCGATCTTCTCTGATCTCGTTGGGATAGTCTACCGTTTCAGCGACCCAGAGACGGCCACGCTCGTCCCAAGCGAGACTGATGGGATTAACGATCTGGGGCTCGGAAGCGAAGAGTTCTAGTTTCCAGCCAACAGGAACCTGAGTGTGGTTCAGGCTTTCTTCCGGGCTGAGAGGAAGCTGATACATGAGAGGCTCAGGACGTTTCTCATAGTTTGGAATGTTATCCCGCTTCTCATAGACAAGTGGCTCACGATCTTTGAGGAAGTGAAGATAGCTAGATTGACGTTCTTCCCCAACTGCCCACAGGATACCGGACTTTAGGAGCTGATGGAATTCCGGCTTGTTCCAGACGCGGTCATCGTGACCGGAGGCCGTGTAAAAAACGCGGCCTTTTCCCTGTGTGCGTGTCCAAGTCCATGGTTCGGGTGAGCTGATGTTGTCATCGCCTTCAGGCTTTCGCGTCATCAGGATGTCGCGATCCGAGCCATGCTTTGTGTGGACGTAGGTTTCATCCCAGGCCCGAAAGGTTTTGAGGCCTTTCATGGCGGGGTGATCCGGCTTGATGATAGAGGGTGAAAATTCCTTGCCCTGATGGTGTTGGAACTGGCCACCGACGAGTTTGATGAATTCGGGTTCGTTCCGAAAGCAAAAGCTCGCTGAGTGGACGGGAACGAATCCTCCGCCCTCCTCGACAAAATTGAGGAGGTTTGCGAACTGATGAGGTTCGATTTCGTCGTGATTTGCGTAGAGGAGAAGACAGTCGAATTGCTTCAAGTAGGAATAGTCTCCGAGTGCTTCTTCGACCGAGGTGGTGTAGTCGAAGTAGATCGCATCACGTCCGAGGGCCTTCGAGAGGATCGGGAAGTATTTGTTCGAGTTGTGAATCTCTCGCTCATGACCGAGAAAGAGGACGCGTATCGGGCCTTCTTTGATCGTTTGCTCTTCAGTTTCTGTCTGAGCAAGCGAGAGAATCGCAATCAGAGCGAGTGGGAGGAGAACAAGGAGACGTTTCATCGTTGGACGATCGCTTGGGCAGCTTGCAAAGCCTACCGAATGGTAAACTCAGGGAGGTGCACGATTTCCCCGCCTTTCTGGGCGGATTCATGAGCCAGGATTCCGGTGCAGGTGATATTGGCTGACTGAACAGCGTTCGGATATCCCTCTCCGCTGCCACGAAGGAGTTCGATGAACTGATGCACGAGATGGGGGTGGGAACCGCCATGACCGGATCCTTGGGTAAAGCTGAGGTGCTCCTCGCCTTCTTCACCTCCGTAAACGCCGCCGGTGGTAAAGGGAGCGATTTCTTCGGGAAGGAGATGGGCGTAATCCGGGCTGGTGACTTTTTCGGGAATCTCAGGCTCGGGCTTTTTGGCGGTGTGGACGACGAGTTCTTCACCTTCAATGAGGGGCCACTCGACACCTTTTTTGTCACCGTAGACTTCGATAGACTCGCGATACTGGCGGGCAACGTCGAAGAGTGAACGGTAGACGTGACCGGAAAGGTCGGAGTCCCTAAACTTCACGTGGCAGCTTTCGACCGCATAAGGAGAATTGTAGCAGTTATGCATTTCCTCCCGGATGGTGCCGGAGGCAAAGCAGGAGACGTATTCGGCTTGGTGGCGTCCGAGTCCCAGAAGAGGACCAACACAATGAGTGGCGTAGTGCATCGGAGGAAGACCGGGCCAGTAACCGGGCCAGCCATCCATATCCTGTTGATGAGATGCTTTCAGAAACTGGAGTTTTCCAAGCTCACCCTTGTCGTAAAGCTCCTTCATGAAGAGGAATTCACGGGCGTAGATGACGGTTTCCATCATCATGTATTTGAGTCCGGTGGAGGCACAGAGCTCGACGATCGCTTTGCAATCCTCGACGGAAGTCGCCATCGGAACGGTGCAGGCCACGTGCTTCCCAGCTTTGAGGGCGGCGATGGTCTGTTCGGCATGATTGGGAATGGGTGAGTTGATGTGTACGGCATCGATTTCGGGATCGGCAAGAAGGGAGTCGAAATCAGGGTAGCGTTTTCCCACGCCATATTTATCGCCGATTTCGTTGAGGGAGGATTCGGTGCGTTGGCAGATTGCAGCCATCTCAGCATGAGGATGGCGTTGGTAGATAGGAATGAACTCTGCACCGAACCCGAGACCGACGATGGCGATGCGTGGATTTTGCTCTGACATGGATGCAGACTAGGTTGATTTGAGTCATTTTTCTTGTAGGGAAGCGTATTTTTCTGTGTAAAATTACGACATGTCCTTGATGGTTGATCGTGCGAGATGGCAAGAGCAGTTGCGCCCCGGAAGTGTGCGTGAACTCTTCGAATATCTGCCCAATCTCCTCTACTTTTTGAAGGATCGGGAGTTGTGTCTGATGGGGGGAAATCGCGCATTCGTGGAGCGATGTGGCTTTGCCAGTGAGGAGGAAATTATTGGTTTATCGGACCGGGAAATCTTTCCTGTTGAGTTGGCGGAGAAGTATTTTCAGGACGATCTCATCGTCCTTGAGCAAGGAAAGCACCTCACCGGAATTGTAGAAGTGTTCCCAGGAAAAATGGGGGATCCGGAGTGGTTCGTGACGGATAAAGTTCCACTTTTTGATCGAAGTGGAGAGGTGGCAGGGCTTTGTGGAGTGATCCGTAGTTATAAGGGAGTGCAGTCTGAGATTTCACCTTACCTAGAACTGCTACCCGCGACTGAGTTCATCAAGTCCAACTACGCGGACAAGATTCGGATGGGAGAACTCGCCCAAAGAGTTGGGCTTTCGGTCCGACAGTTTGAGCGGAAGTTTAAAAAGGCCTTTAAGACCACTCCGACTCAATATCTTTTGAAGTTCAGGATTTTGAAAACGTGCGAATTGCTGGTCGATTCCGATCTAAATGTGACGGAAATTGCGCAGCAGGTGGGCTTTTTCGATCATAGCGCCTTGTCGAAGCAGTTTTCGGCAATGATCGGGGTTTCTCCGAGGGCCTATCGCTTGAGGTGGACGAAATGAGGCAACTATTCTTCGTATCTGATCCGCCAGAAGACTTTGTCGCTGTCAGGGGCCGGATCGACGACGGTGAATTCGTTGGAAGAATGGGCGGTGGGGAAGAGGGTGATGACAGAACGATTTTTTACGGATTGAACAATGCGGGCCTGGCAGATCAATGGCTCACGGCGGAAACGGGGATTAGCAATCCGAGCCCATCAGATTGGTTAGTGGACTACGACCATGATGGCGTGAGCGCACATTTGGAATATGCCTTTGGCGGGTCGAACTCGACTTCTGATCGTGCCTTGCTCCCGCAGATGCGTCCAGATGGGGCGGGGGGATTTGAGTTGATTTTCAATCGACGTCAAAGCGGAATTTCTCTATCGGATTACATCATCGAAACTTCAAGCACTCTTCAGCCCACTGATTGGAAAGAGTTCAGTGGTGGCGGCATAAATGCCACTGCGCATCCTGATCTTAGCGGATTTGATCAGGTTCTTGTTCCCTTGTCCGATATTGATTCACTGCGTTTTTTTCGAATGAAGATTCGATGACTTTTCCAATTTTTCATGAAGTACTCAATTTCTTGTCTGGCATATTCTGCCGTTTTTCTACTTCCTCTCGCAGCTGAGAAGCCCGATCCCAAATCGCTTGAGTTTACCAAATGGACGCCCGATTTTCAGGTTCCTGATCCGGTGGCGATTTCCTTCGATGGTCAAGGCCGAGCTTATGTTTCGCAGACGCAACGTCGGAAGGCGAATGATCTCGATATCCGATTGAACCGAGACTGGATTCCTACCGATTTGAGTTTCGAATCACCGGACGATAAGCGTGCCTTTTATCGTCGGGTTTTCACCCCGGAGAATAGCGCGGTGAATGCCAAACGGGTCAAAGACTACAACAAGGACGGGAAGCACGACCTGAAGGATTTGCAGTTTCTCACGGAGCGGATTCATCTCATTGAGGATGCCGATGGCGACGGGCTGGCCGATCAGATTTCGGTTTATGCCGAGGGTTTTACCGATGAGATTGGCGGAATCGCGGCGGGCGTGATGCATCACGAAGGTGACGTTTACACCACCATCGTTCCCGATGTGTGGAAGCTGCGGGATACAACTGGTGACGGGAAAGCCGACGAGCGGGAGTCGCTAGCGAATGGCTTTGGCGCGCACTTGGCATACGCGGGGCATGATATGCACGGTCTCACTGTGGGACCTGATGGACGGATTTATTGGACGATTGGGGATAAAGGACTGGGAGCGACTTCAAAAGAGGGCCTTCATTTTCATTATCCTAATCACGGGGCGGTTCTGCGTTGTGAACCGGATGGTTCGAACTTTGAGGTCTTCGCTCGTGGTCTCCGAAACGTGCAGGAACTCGCCTTCGACCAACTCGGTAATATCTTCAGTATCGATAACGATTCTGATCGTCCGGGAGAGAAGGAGAGATTTGTTTATATCGTGCGACACATGGATGCAGGGTGGCGTGCCAATTGGCAATATATCCAAGACGCTTTCAATCCCTGGATGGATGAGCGGCTATGGGTTCCTTATGAGAAAAATCAACCCGCTTACATTCTTCCCGCGATCTCGCTTTATGAAGATGGCCCGGCGGGAACGACTTTTAACCCAGGAACTGCCCTCAACGAGAAGTGGGAGGATTATTTTTTTCATACCAGTGCTCCAAACGGTCAGCAATGGGCCTTTCAGGTTGAGCAAAACGGGGCTTCCTACCGCATGATCAACGATCTGCAAATTGGAAGTGGAGTGCCCATTGTGGGGATCAATTTTGGGCCGGATGGTGCCCTATACGGGGTGGACTGGGGCGGAGGATATCCTCTCAATAAAAAGGGTGCTGTTTGGAAATGGGATGTCGAGGATCCCCATCCTCTTCGGCAAAAAACGGCAAAACTCCTGCGGTCGGAATGGTCACAATTTACGGTCGACCAACTGCTCAAAGAGCTCGATTTCCCCGATCAACGGGTTCGACTCAAGGCTCAATTCGAACTCGTGAAACGTGGTTTGCGTTCCGAACTCGAATCCGCGGCCCAAAGTGCGACTTTGCTTGGCAGAATTCATGCGATTTGGGGAATCGGCCAGCTCAATCGTAAGGCCGATTCGCCTGATTTCAGGATTCTTCTGACTCTACTCAAAGATCCGGAAGAAGAAATAAAAACCCAAGCGGTTAAAATCATTGGGGATCACTTTGGTACGCAGCTTGCCCTTCATCAGGCGCCAGCACCTTCCTATAAGACTTCTCCTCTCACCACCGCGCTTCTCCCTCTATTGAGAGAATCGTCTGACCGGCTTAAGTTTCATGCTTCGGTCGCTATCGCCAACATTGGCAATACCGAAGCCAGAGAAGCTTACAAAACTGTTCTCGATAGTGTGAGCGCCGATCAAACTTATCTCCGTCAAGCTGCCATTCTGCTCGCGACAGGGTGTTCGCCGGATGAGGAACTCCTTTCGACACTTAAGGGCGGTTCAACGCTGGAGAAGCTTGTCGCTGTCGTTGCCTTGCGTCGTCGCGCCTCCTCTGCGGTGGCTGAGTTCCTCGAGTCGACTCATGAACAAGTCGTGGCCGAAGCCGCCCGCGCTATTCATGACGACTGGACCATTCCAGATGCACTACCGGCTCTGGCATCGATTCTCGAAAGAACGCCATGGGTCAAAAATGAGTCGATTATTCTCCGGTCGATCAACGCAAACTTCCATTTGGGGACAGCCGAGGCTGCTCAGCGGGTTGGTCGGTTCGCGGTAGATCACAATGCTTCGAAAACTCTTCGACTGGATGCTCTCAATGCTCTTTCAGAATGGAGTAAACCGGGGAAATTGGACCGAGTGGTGGGGCGTTATCGCCCGAATGGGGAACGGGATTCTGAGCTTGTGAAAGTGGCCCTTACTCCTCAGCTGACCAAGCTTCTCACCGATGCAGATCAGGAGATTCAAAGTGAAGCAATGAGGCTCGCGCGTCGACTCGGAATTGTTGTTCCGGGGGGAGCTCTTCTTGCTCTTGCTGAAAATGAAGAGACGCTACTCGAGTTGAAGATTGAAGCTCTTCGTGGTCTCCAAAGTCAAAAAAACCCGAAGATACGGGAGCTCCTAGTGGCATCGCTCGGTGATCAAAATCCCGCCCTTCAGATGGAAGCGCTCGCGCTACTGGCGCAATCCGATCCGAAATATGCTTTCGCGACTGCGCGTAATGTTCTTACCGATGACGAAGGGGCATTGGCGGTGAAGCAAGCCGCGATCTCGCTGCTGGCGAACGAGTTGTCCTCTCAGGAAGGTGATGAGGTTCTTATGCAATTACTTTTGAATTTCGAAACTGTGAACCCGGCACTGCAGCTTGATTTAGCTGAAGCTGCTGTGGCCCGGGAGCTGGATGGTCCGGTGCCTGATTTCCCCCACACCTTGTATGGGGGGGATGCCGAGCGCGGAAAGGAACTCTTCATTCATCATCTCGCGGCTCAGTGCATTCGTTGCCATAAGCTGAAGAAAGGAAAGGGGAGCAACATTGGTCCGAACCTTGAATCAATTGGTCGGCGCCGTGATCGAACTTCACTTCTTGAGTCGCTGACGCATCCGCAAAAGGTGATCGCCAAAGGCTATGGCACGATCACCTTGACTTTAAAGGATGGCAGTTTTGTTGCAGGGCAATTTCGGAAGGAGGAAGACGGCGTGATCGATATTCGTGATGCCAACAACAAGGTCACACAAGTGAAGGTCTCTGAGGTCAAGGAGCGCACGCCGGTGATTTCCACGATGCCACCAATGGGATTGATTCTGAAAAAGAAGGAGCTCCGAGACCTCATAGAATTTCTTTCGACTCTGCAGTCGGATAAGTAGGGGGTGCTTCTAGTCGTGAGAAGGGGCCTTAAAGATCCATCGTGAAGAGCTAAGACCATCAAGAGGAAGGTTGAAGGTCATCGAGTAGGTTTGGGAGAGCGGTTCGTAGTCCGTTTGCCAGAAGTCATTCCCGTGAACTGATTGGTCGAATGGGATCCGCTTGCCATCGATGATCTGGATAAGCTGGCCACCTTTTGGCGAGCAAAGCTTCTGTAACTGAACGGGAACTGCGCCCACGCCGCCTTGGATTGTGAAGGAAACTTCTGGCTCCTCAACTTCGATCACCAGAGGGTAATTTTTGATCACTTGTCCTCCTGAGAGTGAGACTTTGAAGTCGTTACCCCTGGCTTCACGGTGGGTGGTTTTCCAAGAGTTTGGATGCGTGGCGAGATGATGTCGGAAGTGTTCGTTCGGGCCGTAGTAGTCAGCGGAGACTCTGGGAAGGGTGATGAGTTCCACTCCGAGATGGATTTGATCTCCTTCTTGAAAGTGATGTATGCCGTCAGGGGGAATGAGTTCGAGATCGAGATTTGTGGGATTGGCCTGATGGACCGGTACTTGGAGAACGGGAGTGGTGTAGGTTCTGCCTCCGAGGATAGCCTGATAATCCCGGATGATGAGTGCACGGTAGCCGTTTGGCTTGGGTTTCCCTTTGGTCGTCAGGAGTGCCCCTGGAAATGCAATCCAATGTGGAGCTAGGCCGTCGAGATGGATGTCCTTGAGGAAAAATTGACCCTGCTTGAGAGACTCGGGGGCTTCATGTTCGGCGATTAGGCCATTTAGGTTTCCGTAGACGACTTTAGGGCTATGGTAGTGGAAACTGCGTCCGATTTTAAAGAGGGAAATCTTTTCTGCGGAAACTTTCTTGGTGAAAGTGTAGCGAAGATTCTGGAAGGTCCGGCAGTAGTCGTCAGTGCGGAGTGTTTGGATTTCTGCGGTGAAATCAACCTCCTGATTCTCGCCGTAGAACCCTTCGTGTTTCACTTTTGTAAGACACGGTCCGTGGGTAATGTAGGCCGTCTTGAGGTGATTTTGGAAATATTTTTGCTGGTTTTGATCCTTGATGTTTAGCCAGTCGCCGCCCCAGCCAGCCTCCGTCCAACCCCACTTTTTCCCCTTGAGGCCGTCTCGTCCCATGAGGAGACGGATGTCGGTGATGGAGACATCGACTAGGCTCATATCCATGTCAAAGCAGATTGATTCTCCCCAACACCCGATGGCCAGTTGATCCCAGCGACCATTGCCCGCGTGTTTTCCGCCGTAGCCGATCAAGCTCAGCTGGGCGTGGCTGGCGGAAGGGAGGGACCCGTAGAAGCCGTAGGCCAAGCGAAGAAGATATGTCTTCGGTCCTCCCGCCGGTAACATGGCATAGGCCATGAGGTAACTTCCGATCGGCTTGTAGTGCCAGTTTTTACTCAATTGCACGGGAATGCCGGTTGGAGTTCCGTCTTCGTAGCAGAGAATGGGGCAGATTCCGGTAATGTTTGCGGGAGAGCGGAGATCGAGAAGAAAGGGAATGCTTTGGCTCTCTGTTCCTCCTGAAATTGAGATTTTAAATTCGTCGTAATCTCGGATGTCGGTGTAGCCAGATTTCCATGATCGCTTCAGACGGTTGACTGAGGCTATTAAGCAATTTTTCTGGCGATCGAATTGAATAGGAATTGCCGGACCGCTGCCATGAGAGACCGTCACTTGATTGGGGGAAGGATGATTCTTCTCTTGGAAATGGCAGGTGAGGGTGATGGTTTTTTCCTCACCTGATTTCCAATTTTGGATTTTCGTCGATTGGCTCCACTTCCCGACAGGGCTGGTGAGTCTCAAGTCCATCGAGGTTTGCGACCAGTCTTCCTGCGGGGTGAGGTGGAGGGTGAAGGTGAGGCTATCAGGCCAAGCGAAGAGATCGAGACGAGCGTCGCAATCCAACAATTCACCTTGGGGATTTTGAAATTGGAGTCCAAGCATGTCGTAGTGCTGAACGAAGCGTCCCGATTCCCAGAGCCGCACCGATGCACGTTTTTTGACTCCGGTGGCCTTGGCTACCGCGCAGGAGCTGGCGGTGTAGTGTTTCCCCTTGGTCTCGATGCTGATTTGAAAGTCCGCTTTGGGGAGCTTGGAGAGTTTGTCCGCTTTATGGTTCAGCGCGGTCTCATAGGAAGGTTGATTTGGAATTCTCCCGAATTGAGTTTCGGTGAAATCAGCGAGGTTGAGAGTGAAGCCATATTGGCTGGTTTCGATTCCGAAAATGTCCTGGCTCTGATCGTTGGCATTTTTTCGCCAGCCATTCTGCCAACAGCTGAAGGTGTATCCGGAAGCACTCAGCCCGTGGGAAAAGAGGGCCAGAAACAAGAGGATTTGAGAGAGAGCCGAGAATTTTGCCACTGGGCCGTATTGCCAGATCTGATTTTGGAAATCCAGCGCAGGAATTTCAAAGATTTCGATTCTCCTCCTTGTCTCCTGAGAATCAAAATTGAATACTTTGGTTGATGTTGTTCACTGAAACCAGCCGCCGTCGATTTCTAAACGCCGCTTCAGCCACCTTCGCTTCTACCATGGTCGGCTTGCAAGGGCTTGGTCAATTAGAGGGGAAAACCTACCGAGTAGGGCTGGTTGGGTGTGGGTGGTATGGGAAAAGCGATATCTTGCGATTGATTCAGGTGGCGGATGTCGAGGTGACTAAAATTTGTGATCCTGATCAAAAGATGCTAGCGGGCGCGGCAGAGATCATTTCCCAACGGCAAAAATCCGGTAAGAGGCCTGAAACCTTTTCCAATCATCGGCAGATGCTCGCGGGAAAGGACCTTGATATTGTGCTTATTGGTTCGCCCGACCATTGGCATGCGCTGCAGATGATCGATGCGGTAAAGGCGGGGGCGCACGTTTATGTGCAGAAGCCGATCAGTGTCGATGTCATGGAAGGGGAAGCAATGGTGGCAGCGGCGCGGAAGTATGATCGCGTGGTACAGGTTGGGACGCAGCGGAAGAGCACTCCGCACTTGGTGGAGGCGAAGAAGAACATTATCGATGCCGGCCTGCTGGGTGAGATCGGTCATGTTGAGCTCTGTTGCTACTATCACATGCGTGCCGAAGACAATCCTCCAGAGCAGGAGGTTCCTGCGTTCTTTGACTACGAGGAATGGACGGGGCCGGCTCCGCTTCGGCCATATGATGGCCTGCCTCATCGGCGCTGGTGGCGGGCTTTCATGGAATATGGAAATGGAATTATGGGGGACATGTGCATCCATATGCTTGATACCGCTCGCTGGATGTTGGAGCTGGGTTGGCCGGAAAAGATCACCTCAACGGGAGGGATTTATGTGCAGACCGAAGCAAAATCGAACACCGCAGACACGCAGAGCGCGACCTTTCATTACCCCGAATTCACAGTAAATTGGCAGCATCGGAGCTGGGGTAAGGCTCCTGATCCCGACTATCCATGGGCCTTGTTTATCTACGGGAGTAAGGGAACCTTGAAGGCAAGCGTTCACCAGTATGATTTTATTCCTCAAGGCGGGAAAACAATTCGCAAGGAGGCGGTTTTTGAACGAGGAGAGTATCCCGAGGACATGAATGAGAAGGATATCGAGCTTCATGCCGCGCCCGCAACCCGGGCACATTTACGTGACTTTATCGCGGCGATCGAGGAGAAGGAGCGCCCGGTTTCCGATATCGAGGATGGGCATATTTCGACCGCGAGTTGTATCCTTGCGAATCTCTCGATGGATTTGAACCGCCCACTGGTATACGATCCGAAAAAGCGGGAAGTGGTTGGTGATCCCGAAGCGACAGAGCTTCTCCAACGATCCTATCGTAAGGGCTACGAGCATCCGCATCCTGAGAGGATCTAGAATCCGTAAGCCATTTTCCTGTCTTCCTGATTTGTGGAGCTGCCTTTTCACTGGTAGGATTTCACCATGTCGAGACGGGGTCGCCGAAGGAAATCTGCCAGCAAGGCCAAAGGTTCGCGTTTGTCACGTTGGATTCTGGGAGGATTAGGTTTCGCTTTGCTCCTCTTATTTGGCGGTGTGTTTTTCGGCTATCAAGCGGTTCGGTCTTATCTGAAGAGCGATGGCTTCCGGGTTTTGCTGGGGGAGCTGGTGGGAGACGCCGTTCCCGGAAAAGCCATTTTTCAGCCCTTTCAGTGGGATGGATGGTCGGTCGCGACTGATGGTCTGGAAGTGAAGGGCGAAGGTGCGGTGCGACTTTTGGAGGTCGATGACATCGGTGCCTCCGTTGATATCGGAGCAGTGTGGGATGGGATTTACCGGATCGAAGATGTCATCGTAAGGAAGGTTGATTTGAAGGGAGACTTCCGGGGGCGGGAAACTGTGGTGGGCGAGCGGATTGAGGATGAGGTGGTCGTGATCGATGGCGCTTCCCAACTGAAAAAGTCATTTTGGGAAAGCTGGCTGCCCTCGGAGGTGGAAGTGACTTCACTCAAAGTGACCTCGATATCCGGAGAGGCTTACACCGACAGGGGGCCGTGGTCAGTCCGAGGGGCGTCGCTTGAAGTGCTTCCGGGTGACGGGAAAGGGGCTTACGATTTCACGATTCGTGATGGCAATCTCGTATCACCGCTTCCATTGGTGAAGGATTTGACAGTGCAAGTGGCCAAGGGGCGTTACAGTAATGGTTCCTTCTACCTGCTTTCGAGTTCAACTGATGTCTTTGAGCGGGGACAGTTGAGCATGTCCGGGGAGTATGATCTCAAAGGTGGGGAGTGGGCTTTTTCCGGGGACTTGGTTGGGACAAACCTTGGGGAAATTTTACCGGAGGACTGGAAACAGAGACTTTTTGGTGCTCTTCGGGTGGACTTTGCTGCTCGTGGAAAAAAGAAAGGAGACTCTGTGGTTTCCGGCGACCTCGAGATCAAAAACGGTGTTCTGACGGCGCTGCCCATTCTCGATCGGATCGCGGCTTACACGAACACGGAGAGGTTTCGCCGCTTGTCCTTGAGTAGGGCGAGCCTCGCTTTCAAACAGCAAGGTGAGCGTCTTGAGTTGAGGGATATTATTCTGCGCAGTGAAGGCTTGGTTCAAATCGAAGGTGATCTGGTTTTGGAAGCGGGCGTTATTCGATTGGGGCGTTTCAATCTCGGGATTACACCGGGAACCTTGATCCATCTTCCAGGGGCCGAAACGAAGGTGTTTCAGCGGGGGAAACTTGGTCTCTTGTGGGCTCCGGTAAACATTGGGGGAACGCTGGACTCACCAACCGAAGATCTGAGTGATCGTCTGATCGAAGCGGCAGGTGAACGCATGTTTGAGCTTATTCCGGAGACCGGTCGATGGGCCTTGAAATACAGCGGTCAGGAAATTGGAAGCCAAACGAAGGATCTTTTAGAGAACCATGGCGTCGTTCTCGGTGTCGCTAACAGTGTTCTAGGAAATGGAAAATCTTTGGTGGACGAGGGAAACAAGGCACTCAATAAAGTGATTGAAAAAGGAACGGAAGCGGCCACTGATGCCGCTACCGATGCTGCAAGGGAGGCGGTGGGGACGATTTTTGACATTTTCGGGCGACCGATTCCAAAGAAGGACTAAGTTTCAGCACAATGAAAGTGCATGTGCTGAGACGCGAACAATTCCTTCCCATCAGTGTGGCCGAAGCGTGGGAATTTTTTTCCACCCCTCGGAACTTGGATCTGATCACTCCTCCTGAATTGGGCTTTCAGATCAAAACTCTTCCTTCCGAAGAGATGTATGAGGGTGAGATCATCACGTATCGCGTAAAAATTCTGCCCGGACTTTGGATTCCTTGGGTGACAGAGATTAAGTCGGTGCAGGAGGGAGAGTCCTTTATCGATGAGCAGAGAGCGGGTCCTTATCGATTCTGGCATCATCGGCATCACTTTGAAGAGCGTGAGGGGGGGGTCCTGATGACCGACTTGGTACACTACTCTTTGGGATTCTGGCCCTTTGGGGAAATTCCACATGCCTTGTTCGTAAAGCCCAAACTGGAGCGTATTTTCGATTATCGCTATGAGATCATCGAGAAACATTTTGCGAAGGACAAGTGAT
The DNA here is from genome assembly GCA_049889835.1 of Akkermansiaceae bacterium. GTDB lineage: Bacteria > Verrucomicrobiota > Verrucomicrobiia > Verrucomicrobiales > Akkermansiaceae > SW10. The sequence goes on along the minus strand of JBMHCQ010000027.1, from coordinate 75,660 downwards.
CAAGCTATGCTGCACCCGTAAGGGTGGATTTTATTGAGCTTATCCAGAAGTATTGGCGCTCTGTCGTGGAGATCGGGGTGCTTTGGCTGCTTATTTATCAAATCTACCGCACCTTCAGGGCGACCCGTGGGGCCCGGATTTTTGTCGGGCTAACGGTTTTGGTCGTTGTTCTTACTCTTATTTCGCAGCGGCTTGAGCTTAAAGTTATTGAGTGGATCATTAAGAGTGCGGCGGCTATCTTAGGGTTTGGGCTATTAATCATCTTTCAGCCCGAGCTTCGGAATGCTCTCGCCAAGCTTGGGAGCTCGCCTCTGTTTTCCTTTGATACGAGCGAGCAGAAGGTCTTTCTGGATACTTTTGCAGAGTCAGTGGTCAAGCTCTCGAAGAAGCGCTTTGGGGCGCTCTTTGCGATCCAGCGCAACATCGAACTTGAGAACTACGCTGAGACCGGTGTCGCAATTGATGGCATGCTGTCGACTGAACTGGCCGCGACCATTTTCCATCCTAAAACTGCACTCCACGATGGAGGGATGATCATCAGCTCCGAGCGTGTGGGAGCTGCAGGTTGCGTCTTTCCGGTGAGTCAGGCTGAATTAAGTGATCGTTCACTTGGCCTTCGTCATCGTGCCGGGATTGGAATCACCGAGGAGACTGATTGCGTCTCCGTGGTGGTGAGCGAGGAGACTGGCTCAATCTCGATCTGTGTTGACGGTAAGATGGAACGTAAACTTAGCGAGGAAGACTTCCGCGCGCGTCTCGAAGAACTCTTTTTATCTCATGGCACTTCCAACGAAGAAACGAATCACGAGAAACTGGACAGCCAAACTCGCCGCCTTGATTCTGGCGACCGCGATCTGGTATCTGATTAACCTCCACATCGAGGACAGTATTGACTTTTCTTCGGAGCAAAACGAGGAAAGGAAATGAATTTTTCCGACTTGAAGGGAGTGCTCGTCACCGGGACTGACACGCACATAGGGAAGACCTACGTTTCTGCTCTCATTCTCGAGGAACTGCGACGAGAGGGACGACAGCCCTTGGGGCTCAAGCCAGTGAGCAGCGGGGATCGTGAGGATGCGGCCCGTCTTTGGGAAGCTGCTGGGCGGATTCGTTCTATGGATGAAGTGAACCCCATTTCCTATCGCACGCCCGTTGCCCCGTATACGGCTGGTCAACTGGAGGGGCCTGCGCTGCAGCTCGAGGAGATGGTGAGGCAGATTAAAGAGGTTTCGTATGGGGCGGACTTCACCTTGGTCGAAGGAGCAGGAGGATGGACCGTGCCTCTGGGAAAGCTTGAGAATGGATCGATTTTTACCATCGCGGATCTTGCAAAAGAGCTTGGCTTTCCGGTTTTAGTGGTTGCTGCCAATTGGCTGGGGGCGATCAATCACACTGTTTTGACCACAAAGGCGGTTCAAGCGGATTGCTTGGAGTGTCTGGGGGTTGTGCTCAACTACCCGCAAGCAGAACGAGATGTTGCCGCTGTCACCAACCGTGCTGTTCTAGCTGAAATGCTCTCAGTCCCGATTCTGGGCGAGGTTATGACCGATGCGACCGAGATTGATTGGCAAGAGGGGTGATCTTTCGCTGGCTTTGGTGTGCAAAGTCAGGCAAGAAAGACGCCATGGATAAGCGAGAACGGGCTGAAGAGAATCTTGCCGTGATCCGCTCAATGATGGAGCGGGCGACGGTGTATCGAATGATCTCAGGGCCGACGGCACTCTTTGCGGGACTGCTCACCTTGGCGATGGTGATCTTTTTTCCGTGGGATGATGTTGAGGATAAATACGATTGGAAATGGATATGGTTCGCCGTGGCTGGGATAACCCTTCTTTTTAATACCGCTTTGGTAGTTCAAAAGGCAAAAAGGGAAGGGGCTGCGATCTTTTCCCCGGGCTTGAAAATGGGTTTTAGGGCGATCCTTCCAGCGATGATAATTGGATTCGTGATCGGGCTCATGCAGTTTCGCGCCTATGATCATGTCGTTCTTGCTTGGATTTGGATGTTGTGCTACGGAGCCGCTTTAACCGCGACGGGTAGTTTTGCGCCTCGTTCGATGTGGTGGTTGGGAATCATCTTTATCGGGACGGGGCTTTGTTTTTTCAGATCTTATCCCTCCGGGTTGGAGAGCGTAGTGAAAGGGAATCTGATGATGGCGCAAACATTCGGGGCCTACCATTTGGTTTACGGCTTGTATGTCCTTTTGATTGAGCAAAAACGGGACTGATGGATCTTTCGAAGCTCGACAAGCTCATTCATGAAAAGGCGCGATTGGGTATCATGTCCTTGCTGGCTTCGCGTGCCGAGCGATGGGTTTTTCAAGACTTGAAGAGCGAGCTGAAGATGAGTGATGGAAATCTGATCACCCATTTGCGGACCCTCGAAAAAGCGGAGTTTATCGAATCTGAGAAAGTCGATGGAGTTGGGCGTGCTCAAACCTTTTACGGGTTGAGTGAAAAAGGAAGACAGGCTTTCGAAAACTACTTGGCCGAATTGGAGAGAATTCTCCGAAGGTGAGAATGAAATATCCGGAACCCATGACCGCGTGTCTTGCCTTGGAAAGCTAAAGCCGGCTTCTATCGGCTACGCTGTAATATTCCGAGAAGCGTTAAGCCGCTCAGAAAAGCTGATAATGGTTCCGGATTCGCGTTGAAAAACCAGGAGCAGAGACCTGCAAGGAGATTAGCGTAAGCAGCTGAGAGGAGGGAATTCCCTCTTTGAAGAATAATCGAGAAGGTGGTGACCTTATTCAAGTCGTCAGGTTTAGTGATGTTGAAGTTCTCTTCTGGAAGCGAAAAAAAGCCGGACGGTTTCCCGTCCGGCTTGTTCAAATTTTTGTTTTTCTTGCGAAACAAGAATTACATCATTCCGCCCATGCCGCCGTGGTCGTGGCTGTGGCCCGCGTCGGCTGGCTCAGGCTCGGGAATGTCAGTGATAAGACATTCGGTGGTCAGGAGGAGTCCTGAGATGGACGCTGCGTTTTGGAGAGCAGAACGGGTGACCTTGGTCGGATCAACCACACCAGCTTCGATGAGATCTTCGTAGTCGCCGGTGGCAACGTTGTAACCTTCGGCACCGGAAGCGTTCTTCACCTTCTCAACGATGAGTGCACCTTCGAGTCCCGCGTTTGCCGCAAGTTGGCGAAGGGGCGCTTCGATGGCAGCGGTTATGATGCCGGCGCCGGTCTCTTCGTCTCCGGAGAGGCCAAGGTCGCTAATTTGCGAGGTGGCGCGGATGAGAGCGGTTCCGCCTCCTGGCACGATGCCTTCCTCGACAGCGGCGCGGGTGGCGTGAAGAGCGTCTTCGACGCGGGCTTTTTTCTCTTTCATCTCAGACTCGGTAGCTGCACCGACGTTGATGACGGCAACTCCACCGGCGAGTTTGGCCAGGCGCTCCTGAAGTTTCTCGCGATCGTAATCGGAAGAGGTCTCTTCGATCTGCTTGCGGATTTGGTTTACGCGACCAGAGATAGCTTCGGAACCACCAGCACCTTCGACGATGACGGTATCTTCTTTGCTGATCGCCACGCGCTTGGCTTCTCCGAGGTCATCGATCTCGATGTTCTCAAGAGAGATTCCGAGGTCTTCGGTGATGCAGCGCCCACCGGTGAGGATGGCAATATCTTCGAGCATGGCCTTGCGGCGGTCTCCAAATCCTGGAGCTTTAACAGCGGCGATATTGAGAGTTCCGCGGAGCTTGTTGACGACGAGAGCAGCGAGAGCTTCGCCCTCGACGTCCTCAGCGATGATGAGGAGAGGTTTACCAACTTTGGCGACCTTCTCGAGAATCGGAAGGAGGTCCTTAAGGTTGGAGATTTTCTTCTCGTTGATGAGGATGAGAGCATTCTCAAGGTTACAGTCCATGCTGTCAGGGTCGGTGACGAAGTATGGGGAGAGATATCCCTTGTCGAACTGCATTCCTTCCACAACGTCGAGGTCAGTTTCGATTCCTTTGGCTTCTTCGACGGTGATTGTTCCGTCCTTGCCAACCTTGTCCATGGCCTCAGCGATGATCTTACCGATTTCGGTATCCCAGTTAGCAGAAACGGTCGCGACCTGCTCGATTTCCTTGGAATCAGAGACTTCCTTGGAAATCTCAGCAAGTTGAGCGGTGATGGCTTCGGCGGCTTTCAGGATCCCGCGCTGAAGGCGGATTGGATTGGCACCTGCGGTGACGTTGCGAAGACCTTCTTTGTAGATGGCTTCGGCAAGTACGGTCGCAGTAGTGGTTCCGTCACCGGCGATGTCGGAAGTTTTGGAGGAAACCTCTTTGATAAGCTGGGCGCCCATGTTTTCGTAAGCATCTTCGAGTTCAATTTCCTTAGCGACGGAAACACCGTCCTTGGTGACAGTTGGAGATCCGAATTTCTTGTCGAGGATGACGTTGCGTCCCGCAGGTCCGAGGGTTGCTTTGACGGCGCGGGCGAGTTTTTCGACACCGCGAAGAAGGGCCTGACGAGCTGTTTCGTCGAATTGGAGTTGTTTAGCCATGATTTTTTAAGTGTTCAGTGTTCAGATTTCAGTGTTCAGGCTTAGGCTTTGGAGCTTGCGACTGGTCACTGAGGTTTAGAATTGCTGGTTCTAGAATTGGGATTTTTGAAGATTAGTCTTGGAGGATTCCGAGGATGTCGGACTGGGTGAGGATGAGTTGGTCTTCTCCGTTTACTTTGACATCAGTGCCGCCGTATTTGGAAATGAGGACCTTGTCGCCAACGGCCACGTCGAAGGAGATTTCCTTGCCGTTTTCGTCAGTGCCGCCAGTTCCGAGTGCGGTGACTTCAGCTTCCTGGGGTTTTTCTTGTGCAGAGTCAGGGAGGACGATTCCGCCTGCACTGACAGCTTCTGCTTCGAGGCGTCTCACGAGGACGCGGTTACCGAGTGGTTTAATGTTAGCCATGGTTGGTTGTTTTTTTTGTTAGGTTGATTTGCCCGGTCAGGGGCGAGAGTTGGATGTGATACAGCGGTTTGCAAAGTGCTTTGAGCTGGTGAGCTGTTGAGTTTTTGGATGGTCGATCGGAATTTTGATTACTCGCAGCTCTTAGCCGACCACCCACACCGGTGAAGTTTACTTATCAGCATCTACGACTTCGGCGTCGACGACCTTTCCTTTTGCTTGGCGGGGCTCTCCGTCATCGTCGTCTGCCGGCTCGACATCTGGAGATGCTCCCCCCATATCTGGCATCGGACCACCTGCTCCGGCGCCAGCGGCTTGGGCTGCTTGGGCGAGCTCGCCAAGGGATTTTTCGAGGTCTTCGGTAGTGGACTTGATGAGGTCGAGATCGTCGGCCTTGAGGGCCCCTTTCACCGCCTCGATTTTTGCGGTGAGCATGTCCTTAAGGTCGGCAGGAGCTTCCTCCGGAAGTTCGCTGATTTGTTTCTCCACCTGATAGACCATGGATTCGGCCTTGTTCTTGGTGTCGACCGCTTCGGCGCGCTTCTTGTCTTCCTCGGCGTGAGCTTCGGCATCGCGCTTGGCCTTTTCAATCTCATCATCGGAGAGTCCGCTGGAGCCTTCGATGGATATTTTCTGCTCTTTACCTGAATTCTTATCCTTGGCTGAGACGTGGAGGATTCCGTTGGCATCGATGTCGAAGGTGACTTCGATCTGAGGCATTCCACGAGGAGCAGGCTCAATTCCGGAAAGCTGGAAGTTTCCGAGAAGTTTGTTATCGGCGAAGAGAGGACGCTCTCCCTGACAGATGCGGATGTCCACGGCGGGCTGGTTGTCAGCAGCGGTTGAAAAGACTTGGGATTTCTTGACGGGAACGGTGGTGTTCCGCTCGATCATCGCGGTAGCGCGTGAGCCTTCGGTCTCGATGGAGAGGCTGAGAGGAGTGACGTCGAGGAGGAGAACGTCTTTGACATCGCCCTGAAGAACGCCACCCTGAATGGCGGCACCGATGGCGACCACTTCGTCTGGATTTACGCCTTGGTGAGGATCCTTGGAGGCGAGGTCCTTGGCCGTTTCGACAACCTTTGGCATGCGGGTCATACCGCCCACGAGGACAAGCTCATCGAGCTCACCGGCACTGACCCCAGCCTCACTGAGGCAGTCACGGACAGGCTTCTTGGTGCGCTCGAAGAGGGGGTCAGTGAGTTGTTCCAATTTTCCACGAGTGAGGCTGAGTTGGATGTGTTTGGGGCCAGTCGCATCAGCGGTAATGAAAGGGAGGTTAAGGTCGTAGTTCTGTGAAGAGGAGAGGGCGATTTTTGCCTTCTCAGCTTCTTCTTTGATGCGCTGAATGGCGTCGGGCTGACCGGAGAGATCGATTCCCTCGGCGGATTTAAACTCAGCGACGATGTGGTCGATGAGCGCGTTATCCCAATCGTCACCACCAAGTTGGGTGTCGCCATCAGTCGCGAGAACTTCGAAGACACCATCAGAAATTTCAAGAACTGAGATATCGAAGGTTCCACCGCCGAGGTCATAAATGGCGACCTGTTGATCGGCTTTGGAATCAAGTCCATAAGCAAGAGAAGCTGCGGTAGGCTCGTTAATGATACGACGGACCTTGAGACCGGCGATCTCTCCGGCAGCCTTGGTTGCGTTACGCTGGGAGTCATTGAAGTAAGCAGGGACGGTAATTACGGCTTCGGTGATAGTCTCTCCAAGCTTGGCTTCAGCGTCCGACTTGAGCTTGCCGAGGACGATGGCAGCAATCTCTTGAGGGGAGAAGGTCTTCTGATCGCCTTCCACTTCCACTTCGATGTGGGCGTCGCCATTATCGGCTTTTACGATGTTATATGGGACGCGTTTATCCTCTTCGGTAAGCTCTTCAAACTTACGTCCAATCAAGCGCTTGGCCGAGAAGACGGTGTTTTTCGCATTGGTGACAGCTTGCCGTTTGGCGGCCTGCCCGACAAGGCGCTCGCCGTTCTTGGCAAAGGCAACTACCGATGGGGTGGTACGGGCTCCTTCAGAGTTTTCGAGGACGGTGGGTTCACCGCCTTCCATGACAGACATACAGGAATTGGTCGTTCCAAGGTCGATCCCGAGAATTTTAGACATAGATGTATAGAAAGAGGGTTTAGTTGCCATAGCCCTTGGCAATTGGTGTGCCAAACCGTGAAGGTCCCAATTTATCAGGTTTTTCGCAGGGGATTTGCGTTAAAAGAGACAAAGTGGCGCGCTCGTAGTGCGCAGGAATGACGCGGGTGACAAAATAGCTCAGTTCAGTTGAATAAAGTTGATCATTCAAAAACATTGAACAAATAGGAGAGAGTGCTGTTGGCTTCCGTCATAGAAGCCAGAGCCATTGAGCGTGTCACAGTCGGCTCGAGTGTTTTCCGAAGTGCAGATTTTGATAAGCGGGTGGCCTTTTTAAGAAGGCCTAGAAAGTGGGAGTGGAATCTGATGAAAAACGAGGGCCACCGACTGGGCGCTTCGGGCAAACTTCCTAAGAAAATCTGTCTTCAGGGTCTGATCGCTTTCGAGGCGGTAGTGCCTCGTGCGATCGTGGTGGGGTTCGTTTTTTGGATTGGGGTCTCGAAAATTTCACTGCTCGGGGCCGGTGGAAACGGCGCGGGCAGGGTTTGGCCTGTATGAGCTGGCAGAGGGAAGAGCATGGGAGGATATCAGGAAGCGTCGTCATCAAGTGGGACGATCTTGATTGAACCACTTTGCGGTTGAAGCTTGGAAGCCAGAGTATCGCTCGATTGTTGGGGTGCGGTTTCCGGGGAGTCGCCATCGAGGGCTTGTTTTAGCGCTTGCTCAACGAGCTGGCCACAGTGAATCTTCATTGGCGGAAGTGGCCCGAGATCGCCCGAGAGTTCATCGGGTTTGAGGCCGCGTGCTTCATCCATCGTCTTCCCCTTCAGGAGTTCGGTCGCCATGGAAGCCACTGCGATCGCAGTTTGGCAGCCGAAGGCCTGAAACGAAGCGCGGTCGATAATCTTTTTTCCGTCTTTTTCCTCAAACTTGAGCCACATCCGGAGCATGTCTCCGCAATCGGGCGAGCCGACGGTGCCAACGGAGTCTGCGTCTGTCATTTCTCCCACGTTCTGTGGATTGGAAAGGGCTTCTCTGGCGCGGTCTTCGAAATCACTCACGGTTAAACGATAGCGTAAATCCTTCGCTTCTCAAGACTCGGCTTTTTTGGAGTGTGGAAGGGGAGTGAACTGGAGCTGCTAATTTGGATTGGTATGGGAGGGAGCAAGCACCCGCATAGAAATGGTGAATTACCGGGCTGGAATCAATTTCAGTGCGACTTCTTTAAAATGGCATTGCCAAGAGTGAGTCCTGCTGATTTGTTCCTGCCGTCGCGCGCGTGGCGGAATTGGTAGACGCGCATGATTCAGGTTCATGTGGGGGCAACCCCGTGGAGGTTCGATTCCTCTCGCGCGCACCATTTTTTCTATCCTAGTTTGGTTGATGACGACGGAAGAAATCCAGCAATACGTTCATTCCGCAATTGAGGCGAAGTTTGCGAATGTCACTTCGGAGTCCGGCGAACTGATGACCAGTGAAGGTGGTGATGGACGTTTTCTTGGCAAAGTCTTTGCGACACGATACACGGGTCTAGGGCGTGATCTGTTCCTGGCGATTGGAGAAACCGAAAAATCGGTTCAAATCGTCAAACTTGGAAGGTCTGAAGTCTTGAAGCCGGGACGAGGGGATTTGGATATGCTATTACTCAAGGAACTAAAAATCGATTCGAAGAATTCCTGAAGAGGGCGGTCAAGCAGTGACCCAAACGGACTTGAGATACTGGGATTCGGTAAAGTCCTCAGGCATGGCTTCGGGCTGGAAGTTTGCCTTAGGATTAATCTGGCTGAGCTGTTTAACGAAGTCCGAAATACTCATACCTCGATAGTTATGACAGGCTAGAATCGTTCCTCCAGGGCTCAGGCATCCGAGCGCGAGCGAAAAGAGGCGCGGATAGTCCTTCTCGACGCGAAAGACCTTACCTTTGTCGTCTCGGGAAAAAGTGGGTGGGTCGAGAATAATGAAATCAAACTGCCGCCTCTGTTTCCCGAAGCGGCGGAGCCAGTGGAAGGTGTCCCCCTTACAAAAGTAGTGCTCTTCGGGAGGGAGGTCGTTGAGGCGAAAGTTGTCACGAGTCCAGTCAAGATAGACTTGGGAGAGATCCAGAGTGCTGGTGGTAGCTCCAGCTGCAGCGGCGGCGATCGAAAAAAAACCAGTGTAGGAAAAGGTGTTGAGTACGGTTTGCCCGGGTTGGATAAGCTGGCGGAGTTTCACGCGATTGTTGCGCTGATCGAGGAAGATTCCCTGCGAGTATCCGGAATAAAAGGAGAGGCGACAGGTGAGATCGTTTTCGATTCCTGAGAAAAACTTAGGTGTTTTCGGTCCTGCAAGGTGGACCGGGGAATCCTTCTGATTTTGATCCAGGGGTTTCCAGTAGAGAGCCGCTGGAGCCCGGTCGCGCAGGATCGTCTTGAGTTCAGGTGAGGGTTGCCGGTTGGTGGTTGAGAGGAGCCATTGTCCGCCCATTGTTTCGAGATAGATCCCGGGGAGGTCGTCGCCTTTTCCATCGATGAGGCGGGCAAGGTCATTATGAGGAGTCAAAAGCGAAGCCCGGCGCGCGATCGCGGAATCGACTATTTGAGCAAGGTGAGGGTTGGACATCTGACGGCGCTCTTCTAGCATCTCAGCAGAAATGAGCGAATGGAAATCCTTACTCGATCAGGCGGTGTCGGCTGGTGAATTATCGGCGGACTCCCGGGGGAATATTGATCTTTATTTAGAAGGGACGGCGGATCCCGTTGGAGAATCGGCTATTGCAGAGCTGGCAGAGCAGGGCGCCTGGGAGGAATTGGATGACCGCTTTTACAAGACACTTGCCTTTGGAACCGGAGGTCTTCGTGGCCGGACCGTTGGGCGAATCGTTACCGAAGCAGAGCAGGGGCAGGGAGGGCCTCTGGATCGACCGGAATTCCCGTGTGTCGGTACGGCGACGATGAATTTTTTCAATCTGAAGCGAGCGATGCTTGGGATGGTCCGCTATCTCTTGGCAAACCATGAAGGGGAAAGAAGACCTTCCATCATCATCGGTCATGATACGCGTCATTTTTCACGCGATTTTGCGGAAACTTGCTCAAAGGTTTGCACGGATTTCGGGGTGGATGCCTTTCTCTTTGAGGGAGCACGTGCAACGCCCGAGATCTCCTTTGCGATTCGTGAATTGAACGCAGATGCCGGGGTGGTTTTGACTGCGAGTCACAACCCTTCACATGACAATGGATTTAAAGCCTATTTTTCGGAAGGCGCTCAAATTGTGGAGCCGGTGGCGACTGGAATTATTACCGAAGTCAATGCCTTAGAGAGTGAAAATTACGAAGCAAAACCCGAGAGCGAGCAGGGGAGTTTGACTGTGCTTGGGGCAGATATGGATCGGACTTATATGGACCGCTTAAAAAGCGTTCTTTTGCAGCCTGGGCTTCTCGTGGGGCGAAAGGCCAAGGTCGTTTATACCAACCTTCATGGAACCGGAGGTGTCATTATTGTTCCCATGCTTGAAGAGTTGGGTTTCGAGGTTCTGACAGTTCCTGAACAGGATGAGCACGATGGACGCTTTCCAACCGTGGAGTCTCCCAATCCTGAAAATGCGCCAGCACTTGCGATGGCCATCGAACTTGCGGAAAAAGAGGGGGCAGACGCGGTGATCGGAACCGATCCCGATTGTGATCGCATGGGGGTCGCGGTGAGAAATGATCAAGGTGAGATGGAGCTTCTGACCGGTAATCAGATTGGTTCTCTGATTGGATGGTACCGGATCAAAACGATGTTTGATTTGGGATGGTTGACGGAGAGTAATCGCAGCCGAGCGATTCTCATCAAGACCCTTGTGACAACCTCGCTTCAGGATAAAGTTGCCCAGCACTTTGGGATTGGCGTGGTGAATACCCTGACCGGTTTCAAATACATTGGAGAAAAATTGCGAAAATATGAAGCCTCCATTCCAGCCGATAAGAAGGGGGGCTATCGTGCTCTCAGCGAAGAAGAAAGCCGTAGTCTGCGTCTCGAGTATTCCAAGTTTTTTGTCTTTGGTGGCGAAGAGAGTTACGGTTATCTGGGTTCTGATTTTGTGCGTGATAAGGATGGAAATGCCTCAGCGGTGATGTTTGCCGAGCTCGCTGCCTACGCTATGAGCGAGGGTGTTACGATTGCCGGATTGAGAGATCGGGTTTGGTCTGAGTTTGGGGTGCATCTGGAGCTCGGAAAATCGATTGTGATGGAGGGGAGCGCGGGAGCTGCGAAAATTGCCGCGCTGGTGGAATCCTATTCCAGTAATCCCCCCGAAGAAATCGATGGAGTAAAGTGTGTTTCGGTCAGGGACTACGCGAAAGGTGGATTCTACGATGAAGAGGGTGACGAACTTCCAGTGGCAGATATGCTCTTTGTTGATCTTGAGGATGGCAGGCGTTTTGCCGTGCGACCGTCAGGAACGGAGCCGAAGATAAAGTATTACCTTTTCGGAGAAAGTGCTCCTGGTGCGAACGTGGCCGGGAAGTTGGTTGAGGTCTCGAGGCGGCTCGATTCGCTCTGGTTGGCCGTTGAAAAGGATAGCTACGCGCGGATGGGAGAATGATCAAACGAATGACCAGGCCGGTTGCCGCAATCGTCAGTGGTTTGGCTCTCGCGCAATGCTTTGAGCCCTTTAATCAGGATTGGTTGGTTTGGGGATGGATGTGGATTCTCCTTCCCGCTCTCTGGGTGGTTTCTGACAAGCGCCGGAAGCTGGCCGGGTTTGGGTTGGGATATTTGAGTGGTCTGGCTTTCTGGCTGGTGAACGCCAAGTGGCTTTGGACTGTGACCGGGCTGGGTGCCGTGGCGATCGCTGCTTACTTGGCGATTTACTTTGGCGTTTTTGGCGTCTTCGCTGCGAGCGTGGGTAATCCGTGGCGCCGGACAACTATACTGGCGACCGGAATGGGAGCACGCGTTTACGAGGCATCGAGAAGTTTGGGCTACGCGGCGGCTCTGGCCGGCTTTTGGTGTGGTCTGGAGTGGATTCGGGGTTGGATGCTCACAGGATTTGGTTGGAACGGCTTGGGGGTGGCATTTTCGAAAAGTTTAATTCTCGCTCAGAATGCCGAGTTTGTCGGAGTAAGCGGGTTATCATTTCTCCCCGTTTTTCTGAGTGTCGTGGTGGTCCAAGTGGCGCGAAGATTTTATCAGCAAAGCATGAAGGGCGATGTGAAATTATTACACTGGGATTTTGCAACCGCATTGCTTCTGATTATTTTTGCCTTCACGGCGGGAATGATGCGTTTTTCAGCGATGAGAAATGCCACAGTTGTCGAGGGGGAGGCTCTCTTGATCCAACAAAATATTCCGCAAGTGGCTGGTCGGGTAGACTGGGAGCCCCAGCGGATCGTTGATGGATTTATTGAGTTGACCGAAGCTGGTCTGGATGAGGCTGATCGGCGGGCCGAGGAGGCGCTTAAAAAAATCGAGCCGGGAAGTCCGATCGAAGTGCCCCGGCCCGATCTCGTTATTTGGCCAGAGGCGTGCTTGCCGAGTTGGTTTTATGACAGAGAATCCGGGATCGATTCAGGTCCTGAGATGGAATCCATTATCAACTACGTGATGTCTCTTGGTGACTTCGCCTTGATCTCAGGAATCAACGAAGTTGTGGGTGACCCGGCTTCGGAAAATGCACGATTTTTTAATTCTTTAATGATTCAGAACCACTCGGGAAACCGTCAGGTTTTTCGAAAGCATCATTTGGTCTATTTTGGAGAAGCTCTTCCGGAGGGACAGTTCTTCCGTGATCTCTTTAAAAATACCACGGGGGTTGATTTTGGTCCGGGGCTGACTCCGGGATCAAATTTTGAGCCTTTAAAGGTAGTAATTGATGGAGTGGAGGTGGGGGTGATCCCTTCAGTTTGTTTCGAGGATACCGTTCCGCGTTTGGAGAAAAAGTTTGTCCGTGACGAGCCCCAAATAATTGTGAATGTCACCAATGATGGATGGTTCCAAAAAAGTGAAGGGGGAGCCCAACATTTTCAAAATGCCATTTTTCGTTCCATCGAGTTGAGGCGACCCATGCTTCGTTGCGCGAATCGCGGGGTGACTGGAATTGTGTCTATCACTGGTTCGACTGTTGACCCTTGGGAAAGAGAAGAGCGGCGTCTGGTCGATGAAAATGGGGGCCATTTTCATCGAGGGTTCCTTCTCTCCTCCTTCTACGTCCCAACGAAAATGGGCGTGACACTCTATGCGCGCTTTGGCGATTGGTTCGCGGTCGGAGGGTTGATTTTCGCGACTTGTTGGGCTCTGGCTGTTTCTTTACTTGGGAGGCGAAAAATACAGGGGAAAGTCTAAGATCCGGCCCGCTCGGTAAGGGTTTTGTTCCATTGGATGGAATTGCGGAGGAGGCGGATTTGCTCCAGCAGGCCCAGATGGCCGGCGCAGGCTTTCAGACATTCGGGGAGGCTTGCGTTGAGATTGAGATAACGCCCGACCTCGCGGAAGAGACGTGCTTGTTCTTCAGCGAGCAAGCCCATCTCAGCCTTGTAGGCCGTAATATTACGATTGGCAGCGCTGATCTGGCCAAAGGTTTCCACTGCCTTGTCTTTGTTGCCCTTGAGCTTGTCATCGATATCCGACTGCAGCTTGGAGAGTTTTGCTTGCTTGCTGTCGATCTTTTCGTCGGTTTGTGTGATCTCTTTCTTGAGCTTTTTGAACTGCGCTTTCAAAGCACTGAGTTGATCGCGATTCTGGGTGTAGGTCTGACTCGCGACGGCCCCCTCGTCTCGTAGAACCGAGGCTTTGGTCTTCAGTGCTTCAAAGCTTCGCTTGATTTGTTGAGCGTTGGATAGGGTTTTGTCACGCTCGAGATTCAGGTGTTCGAGAAGTTCGAAGAGTCTTTCGCGTTCGTTAAAAAGCTCTTGTCCGATATCCTTCGAGCGGTCTGCGACGGCAGCTCGTTTGAGGTGAGCCTCGTGCAGCACCACATTGGCTTCCTTGATTTGGGTCTCGAGTTCCTTGCATTGGCGTTCGATTTTTCTGATATTCCAATATTCCATTGAAATATTTTCAATGTTTTCGACCTTGGGCCAGCAAAGGGCCCCTAAATACTCTTCTCCTTCTTGCATGAGATGCAGCTCATAAGCAGCATCGGTCATGCGTTTGAGTTTCCGGTCAAAGCCGAAGGACTGAAGTATTGATGCCAGAGTGTAGCGAAAGCGGGTCATGGGGGGGTTATTGACTGAGCTTGCTTTGGAGAAATTTAATGACGTCGCCGTCTTCCAAGGTCGTAATGTTACCTGTCACCTTTCCGGTTGCAACAAGTTCTTTGAGGAGACGGCGCATAATCTTTCCGGAGCGGGTTTTCGGCAGGGAGGGAGTAAAGTGGATTTCGTCCGGTTTGGCGATTGCGCCGATTACTTTTCCGACATGATTTCGTAGTTCCTTCATCAACGCTGGGGATTCCATGGCTTTTCCTTTTAAACTGACAAAGCAAACGACTCCCTGGCCTTTGATCTCGTGAGGGCGACCGACGACCGCGGCCTCAGCAACAGCTTTGTGGGCAACGAGGGCACTCTCGACCTCCGCGGTGCCCAATCTGTGGCCCGAGACGTTCAAGACGTCATCAAGACGGCCTACAATCCAGAAATTTCCTTGTTTGTCCCGGCGGGCTCCATCCCCGGCAGTATACATTCCGGGGTAATCTCCCCAGTAGGTGTCACGATAACGCTTTTTATCGCCATAAATGGTGCGCAGCATGGATGGCCACGGTTTGCGGATGACAAGTTTTCCACCTTCATCTGGGCCACATTCCCGACCTGTTTCATCAAGAATCGCAGCATCTACGCCGAAGAAGGGAAGGGTGGCGGTTCCGGGCTTTGCGGGGGTACATCCGGGAAGTGGGGAGATCATGATTGCTCCGGTTTCCGTCTGCCACCAGGTATCAATAATCGGACAATTTCCTCCACCGATCTTCTCGTGATACCACATCCAAGCTTCGGGGTTAATCGGCTCCCCGACGGTTCCCAGAAGACGCAGAGAGGAAAGATCACGGGATTCCGGGAATTGATCGCCTGCTTTGATAAAGGCCCGAATTGCGGTGGGGGCAGTGTAGAAGATGGAGACACTGAACTTTTCGACAATGTCCCAGAAACGACCGAAATCAGGGAAGTTCGGTGCGCCTTCATACATGACCTGAGTTGCCCCGTTGGCTAGGGGGCCGTAAACGATATAGGAGTGCCCTGTGATCCAGCCGACATCCGCAGTGCACCAGTAGACGTCATCCTCCTGCATATCAAAGAGATATTTGGTGGTGGTGTAGGTGCCGGTGAGATAGCCGCCTGAAGTGTGGAGAATGCCCTTAGGCTTTCCGGTGGATCCGGATGTATAGAGGATGAAGAGTGGGTGCTCGGAATCGAATCCTTTGGCGGT
Source organism: Akkermansiaceae bacterium (assembly GCA_049889835.1). GTDB lineage: Bacteria > Verrucomicrobiota > Verrucomicrobiia > Verrucomicrobiales > Akkermansiaceae > SW10. Next base: position 60,297 of record JBMHCQ010000027.1, on the reverse strand, counting down.
GTGTGTGGAGGGGACTTTGGCTGCTTCGTCATGCCAGTAGACGTCACGCCCTTTTTTCATCTTCACTTTGTTTCCGATGCGCTGGTGAACAATCACTGTCTCGACGGCTTTGTATTTTCTAAGCGCTTCATCGACGTTCTCCTTGAGAGGGACAACCGAGCCGCGGCGATAACCCCCATCGGCAGTGACGACAGCTTTGGCCTTGCAGTCATCGAGACGGTCGGCGATTGATTCAGCCGAGAACCCTCCAAACACCACGGAGTGAACGGCACCGATCCGCGCACAGGCCAGCATGGCGATTGCCGCTTCGGGAACCATCGGCATGTAGACGAGAACCCGGTCTTTGGACTTCACGCCATTTGCCAGAAGAACATTCGCAAAGTTACAGACTTCACGGTGAAGCTGACGGAACGTCAGTGTGCGAGTTTCTCCTGGTTCTCCTTCCCAGATGATGGCGGCCTTGTTAGCGCGTCCTTCTTCGAGGTGACGATCAACACAGTTTTCACAAACGTTGAGCTTTCCACCGACGAACCATTTGGCGGAAGGGGCTTTCCAGTCGAGAACCTTGGACCACTTTTTGTGCCAGGTGAGTTCCTTAGCCTCACGAGCCCAAAAGAGGTGCGGCTTTTCGATCGATTCCTTATGCATGCGCTTGTATTGCGCCATGCTCTTGATGCGTGCCCTTTTTGAAAAATCTTTCGACGGCTTGAAAACGCGGTCTTCACTGAGGTGGCTTTCGATCTTCTTGCTCATGTGCTTGGGCAAACCCTAACAAGTTGGAAGGGCTTGCGACAATGGGGAAAGTTTGCCTTTCTAAACAAATTCGGGCCTAGTGGACCGCATTGTCCTACAAATGCGTTGGCGATGACCTTTTGAATGACTTTTCTGGGTGCTTTGGCCTTGGGTTACCACATCGTCTGCATGAGGAATGGCTCTGGTTCATCGGTATCGAGTTTACGCAGATGCTCGCCGACAGTCGTTTCGTCACCGGGAAGGATGAGCTGGGGGCGGATATCGGTGAGCGGTTTCAAGACGAAACGGCGGTTGGTGAGTTCCGGATGAGGGAGAGTCAGGATATCCTCATCGAGAGCGATGTCCTCAAAATAAAGAATATCGAGATCGAGGACGCGCGGAGCGTTTCTTTGAGCGACCGCGATCCGGCCAACATGAAATTCAATGGCTTGGGTGGCCTTTAAGAGGTCGTGAGGTTTTCCGACGTAGTCGATCTCGACGACCGCATTAAAAAAGTCCCTTGAGTCGGGAGGGCAGTCGACGGGTTCACTCTGATAAACTCCGGACTGTAGGTAGTTCGTACCTTCAGGCATGAGTTTAAGGAGCAGGTCACGCCCCTTTCTGAGGTTGCTAAGCCGATTCCCTAAATTGGAACCGAGTGAGATTCCTGCGCGACGAGCCATGGTCTTATTTCAAGCCGAGAACATCTTGCATGTCGTAAAGACCAGCGGGTTGGTCCTTAAGCCACAAAGCGGCACGAACGGCACCAGATGCAAAGGTCATGCGCGAGGATGCCTTGTGAGTGAGTTCAAAGCGTTCACCATCTGCGGCAAACATGACGGTGTGATCACCGACAACATCACCCCCGCGGAGGGTGTGCATGCCAATCTCCTTGGAAGGGCGGGGGCCGGGTTCTCCGACGCGACCATGGGCCACATCCTCTTCGTAGGAGGTGCTTGTTTCTTCATTCAGAATATCGAGGAGGGTGCGAGCTGTTCCGGAAGGAGCATCGACTTTGTGACGATGATGCATTTCGGTGACTTCGATATCAAAGGTCTCGTTTCCGAGAATGGAAGCGGCCTTTCGCGTGAGATGAAAGAGGAGGTTGACGCCGGTGGAGTAGTTCGAGGCGTAAACGATGGGAATGATCTTGGAGGCATTTTCGATGGCGGTCCTTTGGTCGTCGCTATGTCCGGTTGTGCCGATGATAAGAGCGGTTTGAGTGGTAATGGCCTTTTCGAGAAGCTCATCGGTAAGTGCGGGAAGGGTGAAATCGATGACGGCATCTGCGCCCCCGATTGCGGTTGCGAGGTCTTCTCCAACATCGTGAGTGGAATGAACTTGAGCGCTTTCCTCCGCTTCGATGGCGGCGAGGACCTGCTGGCCCATACGACCATTTCGTCCGGTGACGGTGAGTTTCATGGGCGGAACGTGAAGGAGGATCGGAATTGCGGCAAGAATAGAACGACGAATGTCAGAGATGGACAGCATTCTTGAAATGTTGGAGCCTCCGGGAGTTGGCTGATTTTCTCAACGATGTGTAACGCGTTCAACACTGCAAAAAACCCCTTTCAAATTGCCGGGAATATTGTCTCCGGGGAAACTTGTTTGATTCGTAGGACCGATTCCGCGCCGGTGTGGGTTTCTGCGAATCATACGGTCGAGATGAGGTGGGGCTTCGAGAGGAAAGGGTTGGGTTGTGTGAACAATTCGCGTAGCGATCATCTCGAGAGCGCAATGTGGCGGGAGGCTTTTCGTGATCGACGATGCCTCATTCCATTAGCCTTCTACTATGAATGGAGTGGCTCGAAAGGTCAGAAGCGAGCGTATCGCTTTCGGGCTTTGGATGGGGGATGGCTCTGGACAGCGGGTATTTGGGAAGATTCTTCAGAATACGGCAGATGTTTCTCCATGCTCACAACTGAAGCGAACAAGGAGGTAGTGGGAATTCATCACCGGATGCCCGCACTTTTAACTGAGTCCGAGCAGAAGAGTTATTTAAACGGAGAAATGAGCGAGTTTTGCCCTCAGCCGGGATTGCTGTTAATCGAAGACGCTCCCAATCCTTTAAAAAACAAGCCTGAATTTGAACAAGGTGAGCTTTGGTAAGGCAGGGATGATCAAAGTGTGTCCCGAAAAATGGGGGATTCTTCAGCGTAGGAATAGTAAGGTTGAGCTCCATTGACAGATTTCCCGACGATGATGTGATCAATGAAGCGGACTTCCAGCGTGCGGGCCAGACGCTTTAGGCGAGTGGTAACAGAGTCGTCTGCATTGCTGGGGGTTGCCCGGCCGGAAGGGTGGTTGTGGGCGAGGATGAAGGCGTCGGCACGATCAACAATTACGTGCTCAAGAATATCCCTGACGTGTGCGACCGTTTGATGGGTCGTCCCGGAAGTCACTTCGACCATGCGCTTAAGGTTCAGCCTCGTATCCAGAGTGAGCACATAAAGGTGCTCGACCGGTAGATGGGAGAGAAGGGGGGCGAGATGCTTGTAAATCTCATGGGGGCTGGTGAGAGGGGTCTTTCGAATCGCCTCACGAGAGGCTCGGGCACCCATTTCGAAGGCTGCCATCAGTTGGCAGGATTTTGCGAGTCCAATGCCGTGCTCGCCACTGAGCCTTTTGACATTGAGAGCACCGAGTTCCGAGAGGCTTCCGTATTTGGCGATCAGCTTGCGCCCAATTTCGATTGCGCTTTGTCCCTTCGTTCCAGTGCGTAAGAAGATCGCTAGGAGTTCAGCGTCAGAAAGGGCAGCCGCGCTCCGACGCAGCATTTTTTCTCTCGGGCGCTCATCATTGGGGAGGTCATGAATCCGTTGGCTGGTAATCATGTGTTCAAAAATACAGCTAAAACAGGAATGCTGTCACCCCTAAAAAGAGACACCCGGGACTCCAAGAAGGAGTCACCGGGTGTCGCCCTGCCTTGCCTAGTAAAGGAACTTATTTGGGAACGTAAATCTCAGAGCCCCGGGCGAGAACGGTAGCTTTGGGAAGGTTCCAGCCGTTCAGCGCATTGAGTGAGTTGGTGCTGGTGCCATGTTGCTTAGCGAAATCGGCGAACGAAGTCTCGTTTGTCAAAATAACCGAAGAGACCCGTTGAGGGGGGGAGTGCATGGGAGCCTCATTTTTCTGATGAGCCTCCGTTGTGGACGCAACCTCCTTTTTTACCGTAATCTTCTTGGGCTCGGACACCTTGCGGGAAGATTTCGGCCTGGAAGTAGGTTTGCCGGAGTTGGCACTGCGTGTGGGAGCAGTCGTCGGAGATTTTTGATAGGAAGTCTTCTTTGGAGACGAAGCAGGGCGGATGGCGGATGTGCTGGGCTTCCGGGTGGAGGCGATATGAGCAGCTGGTGCTCCTGAGATTTTTAAAGACTGCCCCGTAACGATCCGGTTGGTATCAATTCCTGGATTGAGTTCCTTGAGTTTCCCAATCGAAATCTTATTGGCGCGAGCGATTGCATAAAAGGTCTCGCCAAGTTTGACGGTGTGTCGATCCGACTTGGACTTGGAAGGAGCAGGAGTCTGAGCTTTTGCGGTGCTTTTGTGAGGGGCCGGAGCGGGAAAGGCACTTCTGACCGTGATTTCCTGTCCGATCTGGATTTTGGAAGGATCAGTGAGCTTGTTGAGTTTAAGCAACTGGTTGTAACTCATTTGATGTCGGCGAGCGATCGAGCTCAGAGTGTCTCCTGCCTGGGCTTGATAAGTGTTCGTAGAGGCAGGAGTCGGAGACTTGCTTGAAAGCTGCTTTTTGAGCGAGACGAGTTCATTCTGAACCCGCGTCAACTCAGACTCTTTCATCGCGATCATGGCACGAAGGTGGGACGCATTTTCTCCAGCCGCAGAAGTGGCGGTCACCAAAAGTGCTGCAATGAGATTGGAGGTAAGGATGATGAACTTCATGGTTGTTGGACTTTAAACTTAACTGCGCTAACAGGTCAAATTAATTTTTAATATTTGTTAATTAAAACCCCAAAATCTTTTAAAATATTCTGTAATTATAGAGAATGAAGGGGCTTTTCTCACTGTAATTTTCTGTGTTTTTCCTCTTATCACCATGGGCGTGCTTCTCAAGAGGTCGTCAAAAATTATGAAAGAGACCTAAGAGAGATCGTAGTTTGTGCGTTTCTGAGGTAGTTCATCCCTGTATGCCGAAAGCGGAAGGTCCTATGGTTACCACTCAAGAAGATTTCGTGCGGGAGGCACTCGATCAATATGAGTCGCCTCTCATTGGCTACGCCGTGACTTTTCTTCATGATGTGGAGCGCGCCCGGGACGTTGTGCAAGATACCTTTATTCGCCTCTATCAACAGGATGTGGAAAAAGTCCGGGGAGGGGTGAAGACCTGGCTTTTTACCGTGTGCCGGAATCGGGCGCTCGACATCATCCGAAAAGAGAGGCGCGTTATTGGTTTAAAAGAAGATGAATTGGCCCGTGTCCCGACGTCCCGCCGGACTCCTGCTGAGCGGATCGATCTCGAAGAGCGGATCGCTCAAGTGAGATTGGCGTTGGGAAAGCTCTCTGAAAACCAGCGAGAAGTTATCCTTCTTAAGTTTGAGCAGGGACTGAGTTACCGGGAAATCTCAAAGGTAACTGGACTTAGCGAGGGTAACGTTGGATTTCTTCTCCACAACGGTCTCAAGCGTTTGCGCAGTATTCTACCTAAGGACCTCTTGCAAAATCTTAACCCCCAACGAGTTTAACGATGAACCTGACTCCTGATGATCCGCGACTCACCGCCTACGCGCTGGACGAACTCTCTAATGCCGAAGCGGCAAAGGTTCGAGAAGGTCTGGAAGACGACTTTTCGATCAAAGCGGAGGTTGAGTTGACGCAGGCTTTGTCTTCTTTGCTGGAAGGCGCTCTTGCGAATGGTTCCCTGGAACTTGGGCGTGAGAGGCGCGAAGAAATTCATCGATCTGGAAAACGCCCTGATGACAAAGTGCTGCTCAAGCAACACCAGCGGCGTTCCCGTTGGCAGTCTTTGGCTGCAGTGGCGGGCGTGGCAGCTGCAGTGGTGTTTGGTTTCTACTTGCTATCGGAGATCAGTGTTGAAGGAAAAGCGCCCATTAGTGACATGGGGGAGCTCGGTAAGGCCGTGGTCGAAGGGCGCACTCCTGCCTCGGAAGTTCAAATTGAAGAGGGGAGGCAAACGAAAGTGGCAGTGGGAGAAGAAGCATATCAGGGTTCCATGCCAGTTTTAGACGAATTGATTGTCGTGACCCAGCGCACGGGAGTGAAGATTCCTTTTGTGGGACGAGCTGACTTGGCAGGTTATCAACGGAGTTTGGGGAGGGAGGAAGTCAGTTCGCTCCGAATTGAAGAGCTGATTAATACTCCGTTTTACGAATTGAAGCCCGAGGTCCAATTGGAAGATGTGGGGATCAATGCCGAGTTCGGTCCTTGCCCTTGGAATGGCGACGCTCATTTGTTGATGGTGACGTTTCGTGATCTTAAAGAGGATGGAGTTTCTCCTCAGGTTGAAGCGCGTCTGCTGCTCGATGCGCCTCAAGTTGCCTCGATCAGGTTGGTAGCGAGCGGAATGGTCCGTGGAAATTCCTCTCAGCGTAACTCTCTTGAAGACGGGAGGAGCTCGGCAGTGCTCTACGAGCTTGTGCTCAACGAAAGTGAAGGGCGTTTTGCTGCCGTGGATCTAACAGTCAATGACCGAAGTGCGTTTCTTCCAGTCTTTAAGATTCAAGAAGAGGACGTCTCATTCGCGTTTCAGACTGCCTGTGTTCTAGCCCGTTTTGGAAAATGGAGTGGAGGTGGGGAGTCCTCGGAATTACAAGAAATTGCCAATGATGCCCGGGCTCTCCTCTCAGAAGTGAGTGAGTCGACAGCCCGGTTTGCTCTGGATTTGATTTTGATAACGGCGGAATCCCGGAGGTAATCTACTCTGGGGAATACTCCATGCTTGCGGGGTCGAAGGCTCCTCGCCATGATCCCGGCATGAAATTCCTCACCCTGCTAAGCCTCGCGTCTGGTCTCACTCTCTTTGTTTCTTGTGAGTCTACTGATAGCCGGAAGGCGGGCGGTGGTGCGTTTGACGATTCGTATCTCGGACCTAGGCTTGATGCGAACGCTCCGCTCGATGATCCTTCAGCTCCTGCTTCCGACTCATATGAGCAGTGGCGTGATCAAAATTAATTCTGGAATTTAGGAATTCCAACCGCTGCGATTCGCGCGCAATCTCTCCGCATGGATCCACGTTACCCTCAGCTCGCAAAGCAGCTTGTTCGTTACTCAACCTCGCTTAAGAAGGGGGAGAAAATCCTTCTCGACTTGGTTGATACACCCGAAGATATGGCCTTGGCTTTGATCCGGGAAGTGAGAGCAAGAAAGGGTGAGCCCTTTCTTCGATTAGGGTCAAATCGATTGAATCGTGAACTCCTGATGGCTGCAAGTGATGAGCAATACAAGGCGACAGCGAAGCACCTTTTAACCGAGATGCGTGACATGGATGCTTACATCGCGATCCGTGGTTCTCACAATATTACTGAAACGAGTGATGTTCCTGCCAAGAGAATGGCGACCGCGATGAAGCATGTCCGTAAAGTGCTCGATCATCGTGTAAAGAAGACCAAGTGGTGCGTCCTGCGGTGGCCGCATCCGGCGATGGCCCAGCAGGCAGGAATGAGCACGGAAGCGTTTGAGGATTTTTACTTCAATGTCTGTCTACTCGATTACAAAAGCTTCATTCCCGCGATGAACAATCTCAAGAATCTCATGGAGAAGACTGATCAGGTTCACATTAAAAACAAAGGCACCGACCTTCGTTTTTCGATCAAAGGCATTCCGGCAATTGCGTGTGGGGGGAATTACAATATTCCGGATGGTGAAGTCTTCACCGCTCCGGTCAAAAAATCGGTGGAGGGAGTGATTACCCACAACGCGCCCACGATTTACCGGGGAATCGCCTTTGATGGGATTAAGTTGGTTTTTGAGAAAGGAAAAATCGTCAAAGCAGAAGCAGCGGGAGGGAAAACAAAGGAGCTCAACAATATCCTCGATACTGATGCTGGAGCACGCTATGTTGGTGAATTTGCCCTCGGTTTTAACCCTGTGATTCGTGAGCCGATGCGTGACATTCTTTTCGATGAAAAGATTGCTGGAAGTTTCCACTTCACACCCGGGCAAGCTTATGAGGAGGCTGATAATGGAAACCGTTCGGGAGTGCATTGGGATATGGTGACGATTCAGCGCCAGGACTATGGAGGTGGAGAAATTTACTTCGACGGCAAGCTGGTCCGGAAGGATGGGAGATTCCTGGCGAGGAATCTCTCCAAGCTCAATGGCTAGAACGTCCACTGGGGGGAGGGATGGATTCTCGCGTTCGTGTCTCTGCATACCGCGAGGAGGACTTTACCAAGAACCAATGCCCCGCATCTCAAAGAGAGGAAGCGGTATAAAGTGACTCTATCAAGTCACCGCTCGCTATCTGCCGGCTTTTCCCGCGGAGCACATGGGTGAAGATAGAGCAGAATTCATCGTCAAGTATGACCCGCTCCGATCGGAAGTCGTAGTGGGCGCCTCAATACCATAGAAACTTTTTGGTGGCATCCTCAGGTAAAATGGTTCCAGTCGAATGTCTCTTCTTTAATGGTGAGTCGTTTGGCAAACGTGAGGTGGTGGAATGAGGGGTGCACCGGAAATCATTCCCGCGAATCAGCTCATAAAAAACGACGGCTGATTTTTCGGCCGTCGTTTCTTGTGGTGAAGGATGGAAGGGGACTAGACCATTTCTGCGATCATCTTCTCGAGCTTGACGATATCAGCAGAGAAGGCGCGGATACCTTGTGCGGTCTTCTCCGTCGCCATGGCGTCCTCGTTGAATTCGAAGCGGAACGCTTTCTCATCGAGAGAGATTTTTTCGTCATCAGAGCCGTTGGCGGGATCGAGCTTGCGCTCAAGGGCACCTTCGGTGTTCTGAAGTTCTTCGAGAAGGCCGGGGGAAATGGTGAGGAGGTCACATCCTGCAAGGCTGGTGATTTGTCCGGCATTGCGGAAGGAGGCGCCCATCACTTCGGTCTCGTAACCGTGTTTTTTGTAGTAGTTGTAAATCCGGCGGACGGACTGAACACCGGGATCATTGTCGCCAGCGTATTCCTCGCCGGTCTCACTCTTGAACCAGTCGTAGATGCGGCCGACAAAGGGAGAGATCAGTTGGACCTTGGCTTCAGCGCAAGCTACAGCCTGAGCAAAGGCAAAAAGGAGAGTGAGGTTGCAATGGATGCCTTCCTTTTCGAGTTCTTCGGCGGCCTTGATCCCTTCCCAGGTGGAAGCGATCTTTATCAGCACGCGGTCCTTGGAGATGCCTTCTGCCTCGTATGCCGCAATGAGCTCCTTGGCCTTGGTGATGGTGGCGTCCTTGTCGAAGGAGAGGCGGGCATCGACTTCTGTCGAGACACGACCGGGAACGATTTTGAGGATCTCGAGTCCAAAGAGAATGAGGACCCGGTCGATGATTGCCTCGATGAGCGCATTGCCGGATTTCCCGGAGTCTTTCAACTCATTGACAGCCTGTTCGACGATCGATTTGTATTCCGGCTTACTGGCAGCCTGAAGAATGAGAGATGGATTGGTGGTCGCGTCCTGAGGTTGGTATTCCTGCATGGAGGCGAAGTCACCCGTGTCCGCAACGACGGTAGTGAATTGTTTGAGACTATCAAGATGGGATGCCATAACGTCGTTTTGAATGGAGGCTGGGGGGCAGATAGGCAAGCATTTAAAGCCCTAGCTCTTTTTCTCACGGGCGATTTTGTCGAGGAGACCGTTGACAAAGGCCGCGGAATCCTCTCCTGAGAACGAGCGCGCGAGTTCAACGGCTTCGTTGATCGCCACGGCATCGGGGATATCATCCATGAAAAGGATTTCGCTCGCCGCGAGCCGGAGAATGGATAGGTCGACGCGAGAAAGTCGGTCAAGATCGTAATTTTCCGCAGCCGTGGTAATCGTTTTATTGAGAACAGGGAGATTGTCACTGACCGTTCTAATAACTTCATTCGCGTCATCGCGAAGGGCCCGCATGCCATCGAGGGTTTTGTTGAGATGGCTGAGCTCCCGCTGGTCTGTGTGTCGCTCGGGGGCGCGGACTTTTTCAAGACGTTCATCGAAGAGGTCGAGCTTGGCAAAGAGTTTCCCGATGGTCTCGGATTGCTGAGGAGGAAAGTTCTCAACGTGAATTATCAGTTCATTGCGGGACTTCTGCTGTTTCCGTGAGAGTTCAAAGCACTCGTGGAGACTCCGTCGCCACGCGCCGGTGTCGTTTTTGGTAAGAATAACGAGGTTTTCGAGTTTTTCCGCGATCTGACGCTCGCCACTGGTGAGGGCGACAAAGTCCTTCCCTGCTTTTCCACTCGGATCGGCCGCGGTGATGGCCGCGGTGCAATTCGAAAGAGATTCAGTAAGGTCTTGGGCGACATTGGACCGGCCCTTCATCCAGTGGCCAAGGACTTTGACGCGCGATCGGTCAAAAGCGAGAGCCGGGCGATCGTTGATCAGATCCCAAAGCTCGTCGTCACTCTCGGCGGTCTGGGTGGAAGCACGAGCGTAGAAGAGTTGAACGGCAGCTTCCCGTATTTGGCGACGAGTCGGCATCAGGCTTTACTCGGATGGAGTCGAAGAGATTGATTGGATCTGACAATCTCGTCCATGACATCAATCACCTGAACGGCGCTACGAGCAGCCTCGCGTCCACGGTTGAGCTGTTTGCCGATGCATCGGGCATAAGCCTGCTTCTCGTCCTCAACCAAAAGGACTTCGTGAATTACGGGAGTGGTTGAACTTATGGAAAGTTCCATCAGGGAATGGGTCACCGCTGTTGCGACCAGATCAGCGTGTGCAGTTCCACCACGGATAATGCAACCTAAAGCGATAATGCAGTCCGGCTTTTCCTCCTCGATGATGGCCTTGGCCACCACTGGAATCTCGAAGGCGCCGGGAACACGAACGAGGTCAACCTTCGGGCTGTCGGCGATTTCACCAATTTCACTCACGGTATTTTCCACCAAAGCGTCGGTGAACTCCTCGTTGAATTTTGAAGCAACGATAGAGATACGCATTTTTCCGGTGGAAATGAGACGTGGCTGTGGCGGAATGATGGCGGACATGTGAGGTAAGGAGAGGTGAACGATTTGAAGGATTTTGTCAATGAATGAGCAAGGTGATCAGAGCCGATGATCCATGCGGTCACGTTTGGTTTCGAGATACCGCTCGTTGTGAGGGTTTGAGGGGATTTTGATGGAAACTTGCTGGGTGATTTCCAGGCCATACCCATCGAGGCCAATGACTTTTTTGGGATTGTTGGTCAGGAGGCGGATCTTCCGGATGCCAAGATCATAAAGCATCTGAGCCCCCATGCCATAATCTCGAAGATCGGAGGCGAATCCCAGCTTTTCGTTGGCCTCGATGGTATCTAAGCCCTGCTCTTGGAGTTTGTAGGCTTGGATTTTGGCTCCAAGACCGATCCCGCGTCCCTCTTGGCGAAGATAGAGCAAAACGCCGCCTTCCTCGGAGATTTGGCGCAGGGCATTGTGCAGCTGTCCGCCGCAATCACAACGTCGGGACCCAAAGACGTCACCAGTGAGGCATTCGGAGTGCACTCGGACGGTGACTGGTGTTTCAGGGTCGATTTCTCCGCGAACCAAGGCAAGGTGCTCGGATTCGTCCGTGCTCACGCGGTAGAGGTGGCATCGAAAATCTCCGAAGTCTGTTGGGAGGTCGATGACTTCCTGGCAGGTGACAAGCCGCTCTGATTTTCGGCGATATTCAATGAGCTGTCCAATTGTGCAGGCCTTTAGCTGATGTTTTTTTTGGTAGGCGCCGAGGTTGCCTACGCGTCCCATGGTGCCATCCTCATACATAATTTCGCAAATAAGACCCGCTTCGGGAAGATTGGCGAGGCGAACGAGATCAATGGCTGCTTCGGTATGGCCGGCGCGGCGCAGAACGCCTCCTTCCATTGCTTGCAGCGGGAAGATGTGACCCGGCTGCACGAAGTCTTGAGCCCCGGCGTTCTCGTCGGCCAAAAGCTTCACTGTGAGTGCCCTGTCAGCGGCAGATATTCCGGTGGAAATATTGTTCTTGGCATCGATCGAGATGGTGAAGGCTGTTTTTTGGGCTTCCCGATTTTTTGGAGCCATTGGCGGAAGGTCAAGGGCCTCGGCGCGTTCCGCCAGAATGGGTGCGCAGATTAAACCACGGCCATGGCTTGCCATAAAGGCGATCATTTCCGGAGTGGCAAGTGAGGCCGCCCCAATGAGGTCGGCTTCGTTTTCCCGGCCCGGATCATCGGCGACGATCACCAGTTTTCCGGCGGCAATATCAGTAACAATATCGTCGATCGGGGAGAATTCCAGAGCACTCATAACGGAGGTAAAGTGGCAGCATGATTAAGATCACGCAAGCGGGAGGGGTGATTAATCGAACTCTCCGGCCAAGGGGTCTGGGTCAAGAATTTCGAGATCAACAAGAAAATAGTCCATCGACCGCAAGGTGATTTTGTAATTCCTCTCGTCGGAATTGAAATTGAAAAAGGTGTGTCCGGCACCCCGGAAGTCAATAAGATCGCACTTGTTGCGTTTTTTGGAGTATTTCTTGGTGAACTTGATCGACTGATTAAGAGGAACCATACGATCCATCTCCCCGTGGAAAATGAGGCAGGGTGGCAAGTCCTTTTGTGGGAGGTGATTGAGTGGACTCTGGCTTTTTGCAGCCTTGGGAGATGAGTATAATTCGTGCCCGATTCCGCCCCGCGGGGAAGTGTCAGAAACCGGGCCAAAAAGAACGAGTCCCTGCGGTTTAGGGGAGGGAATGGCGGTATCTTCGTGAGGGTGGAGAGTGGCACAAAGCGCGCCATGCGCTCCGGCTGCAGCGCCGCAAACTATGATCTTGTTTGGGTCGATTCCCATATGATCAGCGTGATAGCGGAGAAACGAGATAATCGTTTTGATGTCTGCTGCCGCTTCCTCAGGTCCGCCATTAAATTTGACCTGAGTGCGATATTCTGCCGTCACTGCAATGATCCCTCGGGAGGCAAAGTGGTGGCAGTGAGGGATAAATTGCGAAGGAGCGGAAATATCCCACATTCCACCATGAAGAAACAGAATGACCGCAAGGCGATCCGTTTTATGGTTGAAGCCCGGAGGAAAGAAAAAGTGAGCGTTCAAGTCACCTTCAGGTATCTTAGCGTAGCAATAAGTCGTCGCTGAACCTAGGAGTTGCTGGTCGCGAGCTTCTCCGATCATCGGAGACTTGGCTAGGGGGTTCATAAGGTGATATGCACAAGCCGGTGGCCGTTGCTGAGAATTGTTTTTTCAAAGCTGGGCCCTCTTGTCCATAGTTTCTGCATGAAGCGCCTCATTTTAATCTTCTTCTCCCTTATTCAAATGTCCACGGCTCAGAATAAGGACGCGCACTTGGTGCGACAACTCCGCTCTCTTTACGATGGTTGGCGGTCGGCAGTGATTCGGAAGGATGCCGCAGCATGGCAGCGGTTGACTGCGCAACATCGCCAGATTGAAATTAAGAATCGTTTAATGAGTGAGGGAAGGGTTTTTCCGCAAGGGTTTCTTAATGGACTGCCAGCAGCCCCCCCTTCTCTCGCTGGTCTGAAGCCCTTGCGACTGCGAATCAATGGGCCGACTGTGAAGGCGGTCTACTACGGAAAGGTTGATTTTGGGATTGGGGGACAACCAACTGATAACATTTGGACGATTTCCTACCTGAAGGAGAGGAATGGATGGAGGTATGACAGCTCCGAGTTCATTAATATTTCTGCGCTCCCCGAGGTGAAGAAGCAGTTGGATGCTGGAAACTATCAATACGTTGACCAAAATGATTTCAAGCCCAGCGGCGTGTTTCCGCCACGCGCTCCGCTGCAATTGGTAGCTCCGGTCAAGTATATCGCCAAGGCCTACGTCTTTTGTCCGGGAAGGCAGGTCGACCTGACGATTAATGGCGTTTCGAAGCACCGTTTCCAGCACGACAAGAGCGCCCAAATCATTATCGGGGGAGCACGGGATGGTAAAAATGAAGTCCAATTTAAAATCACACCACTCAAGGGGGGTGACCCTAAGGCCGTGATGACGATTCGAGTCTACCTCATGTCTCAGATTCAGGGAAGGCAGCCGGTCAAGGTTTTTGAATACCAGGTCGAGGATGGAAAGCAGCCTCAAGCTTCAGGGGTCAAAACCTTCACCATCACGCCCGAGATGGAAAAAAAAGTCAAATAGGCGGTCAGTTTCTTAAAAAAGCGAAAACAATTTCTTGCTAAAACACAGACCGTCCCGTAAGTCTCCGCCGCCCGACGCAAGGAGGGCAAAAACCCAACTCATGCGCAGATAGCTCAGTTGGTAGAGCAGTTGGCTTTTAACCAATTGGTCCTGGGTTCGAGTCCCAGTCTGCGTACTTTTTAAATAACCCGCGACTACCGAAAGGTGTCGCGGGTTTCCTTTTTGCGCTGAGGCGTCAGATGACTGGCATGGGGCTAGAGCCCGCCGTAGCGAAGCATAGGAAATTTCAGTATTCGTGTTTTTTATAAACCGACGAGATTAGAAAGTCCGGCGGCTTTCTTTTGGAGGAAATTTGTGCTCCGAAAAGTATTTTTGGTAACTCCAAAAGAGCGTTTCTTCTGGAGACGAATTGAAATCTCTTAAGCTGTTTTGAAGCTTTTGTGGTGGTCCAGTGAAATAATGGCTCTTGAAAACTCAGCGGTCATAAAATCCAGAATAACGATGCCGTGGGGCTGTTTCGTGTCGTTCCTTGCACTGCCAGTTTGTGGCAGGAATGCCGAGTGTCTTCCGCGAGGTAAAGCGACGGAGACGAATGATCTTTCCTCGGGCTTCACTGAGCAAGGAAATGTTCTCGAAAAGCCACCAGTGCTCTGGCTTGAGATAACGTTCAAAGGTTTGGAGAAATGAGCGGGTGGTTTTGGCTGCTCGGTGTTCTTCCTTGATGCTGACGATGACTGTTTCGGAGGGATGATTGGCGAGATAGTTTTCGATACTCTTCAAGCATTCAGTAAAGGAGAGCTTCTGGTCAATGGGAACATGATAAATATGAAATTTGTTGCGTTGATGACGACAGCGAATGTCGAGAAATCGAACGCCTGCAAAGAGTTGCTCCTCGATATTGAGCGACTGGCACTTGGCCGTGCCTTGGAGTGGTTCGTGAAGAGCCCCGGAATTATGAGTTCCCGGGATGGTGAGAAGGGAGAGGGGCGTCTTGGCGGGGATGGCCTTCATCCAAGGCACTTCTTCAGCAAGGATAGATTGAAGGCTTAACAAGAGAAGAGTACCCAGACGACAGAGCAGATGGCTCAAGATGGGAGAGGTTGAGGTCATCAAGCGGTTAGGATTTACCGGAGGGCGGATTGAAGGTCAGGATAGAAACAGAGAAATGCCTTTTCGAAGTCATCGTAGTGATCGTCAAGGTCCTCCTCAGAACCTACGATTGGCGTGAGAAAATCACGGCGTTGGCTGACGCGCCGAAAGGTGAGCCTCAGACCTTCGATGTCGCTATAGGAACGAAGCCAGTCTTCTCGTTTCATTCGTGGAGTGACTTGGCGAAGTTCATCCGTCAGCCACGCGGACCGTCTCTCGAGGAGGGTGTAAAGGTGATCAATGTAATCGGAGAGGTCACCGTCTCCAAATCGATCCCAGTATTTGGTCAGAAAATGATCAAAAAAGAGATCGACGATGATTCCGGAAAATTTACGTCGGTCCTTTCGCAACCATTGTTTGCACTTCAAAAAAACGGGGTGACCGTCGGTTAGAGAATCAATTCGGCGATGGAGTATGATTCCCTCGATCACCTCATCGGGGAACTTACCTGATAAGCTTTCGGGCGTTCCTCGTACGAAGTCGCTCAGGAGTGCTCCCACCCGGGAGGCGTCTGTGGGTTCGGCCAGCAGGAAGTGTGCAAGGAAGTTCATCCGCTGCCTCAAGCTAGAATTAAGAGATCGGAATGAATAGGTTTTATCAGTATGAAAAACAGAGAATCACAGGAGGCTCGCCAGCTGAGTAGAATCCGCTAAAGTGGGCTGTGATGACTGTTTGGTGCAACGGGGTTTTTAGTGCGAGCGGGGAGGTGACCCTCCCGGCCTTCGATCCTGCCTTCTCAGGATTAGGGGCTTTTGAGACCCTTTTAGCAAAGAATGGGAAGTGCTGGGCATTAGAGGCTCATCAAGAACGACTGCGTCAGTCGCTGGCCTTACTCACCATTCCTGAACCTGACACCGAGCCTTTACAGGAGGTGATCAGCGAGCTCTTGAAGCGTAATTCTCTGGAGGATGGAGAGGCTCGGATCAGGGTGGTTGTTTCAGGAACGCCTGAGGGGGCTGCAAGTATGATTGTGACGGTTTGTGAGTATCAAAAGCCTTCGGAAATGGTCACTCTTGGAATCTCAAAGCGTTCAATTTTTGAGTCAAATCCGCTTCGGAAGGCAAAGACTCTCTCTTATGCTGAGAATTGGTTGTTCCATTTCGAGGCCGCGGCACTTGGTGTCGATGATGTTCTTGTTGGAAACTCGTCTGGTCATCTTGTTGAAGCGAGTATGGCGAACGTGATCGTTCGCCATCGAGGAATTCTAAAAACTCCACCTCTTTCCGCGGGTTGTCTTTCTGGAATCACTCGAGATATTCTGCTCAAAAAGTGCAAAACTATCCAAGAGGAGGAGATTTTGATAGAAGATCTAGCCGAAGTGGACGAGATTTGGCTCTGCAGCTCCCTCCGTCGGATGCAGTATGCAACCAGCTTGAACGGTCGGGAATTTGACCGTCCGTCATGCCACTATTTCGAGCTGAGCGAAGCTCTCGAGATTCTTATCGAGAACGAAGGGCTTTGATTCTGGTCAGGACGGGCGGATGGGAATGATCCAGAAAAACCTCGAGAGGATGGGGTGTCAGGTTCGAAAGGTTTTCCGCGGAAAGCTTTTTGAGCGCGCTTACTAAATTTTCGGGAGTTCCCTGTTTATCGGCAGCATATGCGTCCGCTTCGAACTCGTGTTTGCGGGAGAGCATATTCATCAAGATCGAAATTACTCGTGAGACGGGCTTGAACACCAGCATGAACAGAACGAGGCCAGCGGCGTGGGAGGGCTCGACTGCGAATGCTGCGAAAAGCTGTCGCCCAAACTCATTTCCGGCATCGGTGGCTAAACCAAGTAGGAAAAAGATGACCGCCATTTGCATTACGGACAACACGAGGCGCTGGATGATGTGTTTGCATTTGAAATGCCCGATTTCGTGGGCAAGAACGGCAACAAGCTCAGGAACGGTCTGTTTGTCCACCAGAGTGTCGTAGAGAGCGATTTTTTTACGTTTTCCCATTCCGGTGAAGAAGGCGTTTGCCTTCGCGGAACGCTTGGAGCCATCCATGACCGAGATTTCCGTCAGTGGGAATTCGCATTTTTGGGCCATGGCTTGAATTTCATCATTGAGTTCACCGTCTTCAAGAGGCTCAAACTTGTTGAAGAGAGGTAAAATTAGGGATGGTGCGAGGTAGGTCAGGGCGAGGGAGATCACCGTGACGGAGATCCAAGCCCAGATCCAAGCGTTCTCGATGGATTGAAAAATCCAGAGAAGGAGGGCGATGAAAGGGATTCCGAGAATGGCGGTGATCAGGAGGCTCTTGATCTGGTCCGTGACAAAGGTTGCAGGAGTGGTCTTGTTAAAGCCGAATTTCTCCTCGAGGATGAAGGTGTGGTAGAGCTCGAAGGGGAGGGAAAAAAGCCAGCTTAAGAGATACATTCCCGCAACAAAGAGCAGCCCTGTAGCGATCGCGCCCTGCCCGAAGCCTCGAGAGAAGGTATCCAGCCAGCCAAATCCCCCAAGAAACCAGAAAACGAGCAGCGCAGTCAGGCCTGCGATCGACGAAACGACTCTAAACTGGGCTTGGGCTCGTTCATATTTTTGGGCTTCAGCATACTTTGAATCATCCCAAATTCCACGAAATTCTTCGGGGAGGTCTGGTTTTAAGTGTTTGAGGCTTAGGATCGTGGCGATGAAATCGAGCTTCCAGAGGAGGAAGAGGGCGAGGACTAATGAAATTGCGAGAGTGTTTATTTCGAGAGGCATGTTCGGGAGGGGAAAGATGGACTCCTAATGAATTGGCAGAGACTGTTTCGCTGATTTTTAACGATTTGACAATGTTTGCTTAGAAATCGTAAAATTACTATACCTTACCTAAGAAGTTAGCCAGCCAATACGTAAGTTACCTGTTATCAATGAAAGCCAATCTTGCCATAATCATGCTTTCTGGGCTTTGCCTGCTTCCCGCGGTTGCCCAGCCCCATCAAGTGAATAAGAAGAAGTCTCCTGAGGCTCTCAAGAAGGCCTCTTATCAGGTCGATAAGTATGTTGCAGAAATTTTTCGGAGTAAGAAGCTTAAGGTCCCGGATGTGGTTGATGATGCCACTTACTTGCGTCGGAGCTTTCTCGTTGCCAATGGTCGGATTCCTTCCCTGAAAGAAGCTCAGAACTTCCTGGAGATCGACGATCCGAATAAGCGCGAGATGTTGACCCGGTATCTTCTCAGCACGGATGGGTATCGCAGCCATATGCAGAACTACGTAATGGACCTTCTTCGGATTGAGGATGGAGGACGCAATGGGCGGGATGCCTCATTTGTTCCATATGTTCGCTTCATCCACGATGCGGTGGCAAACAACAAGCCTTGGGATCAGTTTGCCAAAGAGCTTGTTTCCGCGACAGGGAGCGCTTGGGCACCAGGAAACGGAGCGGTTGGCTACTTCATTCGCGATAAGGGAATGCCGCTCGATAACATGTCGATCACGATGCAAATCTTCACTGGTGAGCGCCTCGAGTGTGCCCAGTGTCATGACAGCCCTACTAATAAATGGGAGCGCATTGATTTCTTTGAGCTTGCCGCTTTCACCGCCGGACAGGGTGAAGTGAATGAAGGGGTCTGGCGGAGGACCGCCGGACTATTTGGCGATGGCGATCTTCAGGACTTCCGCCGCACCGATGCAGGTCGTCTGATGTATTGGCTTCGTGATAATGTCCACTACATGTCTCTCGCTGGACAGGGGAACGGCCGCATTAAGCTCCCCAGCGACTATCAGTACCGCGATGGTGATCCAGGTGAGTGGGTTGGCGGTAAGACACACTTTGGAAAGCGTATCCGTAGCTCTTCCAAGCGAAATGCAGGTGACTCCCGCGCAAAGTTTGCTGAGTGGATGACCACGGAGAATGAGAACTTCGACTACGTGATTGTCAACCGCATGTGGGACCGTGTCATGGGAGCTCCCATCACCCAGCCAGTTGATGAATATGTCGAAGAAGATAAGACGATCCATCCAGGGCTTGTTCGCTACTTGAAGCGTCTCATCGTGGACCTTGATTACGATCTCAAAGCCTTTCAGCAGGTTCTTTTGGGAACTCGCACCTTCCAGTTCGCTGCGAACCCGGAAGCATTCGAAGTTGGAGTGCCGCAGGCATTCAATGGGCGACAGCTCCAGCGGATGAGTGCCGAGCAAATGTGGGACACTTTGGTGACTCTTATTGCTGACAAGCCGGATGAACTCCAGAAACGTCAGTTCGGAGACCATATTTACTATGGTGGAAAGCCTGTCTTAGTGGGCAAAAAGACGATGAGTCAGCTCGCTTCGGAGGTTCTCGCCTTCAAGGACCCCAAGCAATATCAGGCTTACGTTGAGGAACTTCTTTCGGAAATCAAAAGCTCAGGTTCTTCCAGCTCAGCACCGAAAGATATGATGATGATGGCTCGTCAGGAGCGTCCTGGCCCCGCTAGTGGAGTTGCTCGTGCTTCTGAACTTCGTGCTCCTGCACCTGCTGGTCACTTCCTCCGTGAATTTGGTCAATCTGATCGCACTCTGGTCAATGGCGCCACTAAAGACGCCAATATGGCTCAGGTTCTTCAAATCATGAACGGCCATGTTGAAAAGCTCGTTGTGAACAATGATGGTGCTTCTGTTTACAATGCGCTTGAAGCCGGTAGCAAGGATGCCGACAAGGTGCGTTATCTCTATTATGCCATTCTCAGTCGCCCTCCTAGCGATGAAGAAATGAACATGCTTATGCGCGATGTCATCGATGGCAGCAAGGACAGCTACAAGAACCTCGTTTCGGCTCTCCTTTCCACCCACGAGTTTATGTTCGTGCAGTAAATTATTCCTCAACCTCCTTTTGAAACCAATCACCTACCAAAAATCATGAATCGTTCAGAATTGAATCACGCTGACGAGCTTTCCCGCCGTCAGTTTCTCATCAACTCCGCGCACACTTACCTTGGAGTCAGTGTCGCGCCAATGCTCGGAGCAGGCTTGACCTCTTCTCTGGGAGCACAGGGCACTTCAGGCCGCGTCAATACAGCTGAGCATGTGATTTTCCTCAATATGGGTGGGGGAATGAGTCATCTCGATACCTTTGACACCAAGCCAAATAACAAAGAAATTCAAGGGCCTGTTGAGTCGGTTGCTACCAATGGCGATTTTCAGATTTCCCAGTATCTTTCCAAGACCGCCCAGGTGGCTGATAAGATGTGCGTCATCAACTCGATGACTTCACGTCAAGGTGCTCACGAGCAAGGCCAATATCTTCTGCATCGCAGCTATGCGCCCCGCGGAACCATCGTCCACCCGGCAATTGGTTCATGGGTTGTTCGTATGAAGGGCCGCAAGAATACTACTCTTCCAGGCTTTGTGACTGCGAACACGAGTCCTTCGGCCTCTTCAGCTGGCTTTTTCGGAGCGGAATTCGGTGGTGTCCCACTCGGACGTCCGGACGAGGGCCTGAAGAACTCGGAAAGAGCAGGCAGTGTGAGTGAGCAGGACTTTAAGCACCGTTTGGCCGTTGCTGATGCTCTTAATCGTCGTTTCTCGGAGCGTTACAATACCCCTGATGTAAAGGCTTACGATTCCCTCTACGAAGAAGCCGTAAAGCTGATGCAGAGTGAAGATCTCAAGGCATTTGACATCAACCAAGAGTCTGGCCAGATGAAGGCGGCCTATGGTAACAATCGTTTTGGGCAAGGGTGTCTTCTCGCCCGCCGTCTTGTCGAAACCGGAGTTCGTTTCGTTGAGGTTTCGCACGGCGGTTGGGACACTCACTACGATAACTTCAATGCCGTTGAAGGACGTTCTGCAACTCTTGACCAAGCTTTTGCTCAGTTGGTCAAGGACCTCGATGATCGCGGTCTTCTTGACAGCACTCTTGTCGTGATTGGAACCGAATTCGGCCGAACTCCCCGTATCGTTCAAGAGCACAATAACGGGCGCGATCACCATCCTGCGTGCTTCTCCACGGTTCTCGCTGGAGGTGGCGTGAAGGGCGGTATTAAGTACGGTAAGTCTGATAAGAGCGGAAACCGTGTTGCTGATAAGCCAGTGACGATCCAGGACTTCAATGCGACGATCGCTTACGCTCTTGGAATCGATCACGCCCAAGTCATGAGCTCGCCGAGTGGCCGCCCATTCCGCATGGGTGGAGCAGAGGCTGATCTTGGAAAGCCGATTACCGAGATTTTCTCCTAGGTTTCAGAATTCCAGAATTTTTCAATCGTCAGCTCGTTCAAGGGCTGACGATTTTTTTGTCTTAAAAAGGGAAGTTTTCACAAAAAGGCGCCTCCTCAGGAATCGGGGAAGCGGCTTTTAACTGGTGGAAATTCTAAGACTCTTTTTGAAACTTAGGAAGTTCAGCATCAAGAGCGGTAAAGAGTTCCTGCATTGTTTCCGGTGTTTCATTCCCCATGTTCGATACCCGGAATGTTTTTCCTTTAATTTTTCCGTAACCGCCGTTGATGGCGAAGCCGTGATTGGCAATGACTGACTTGATCCAGCCTCCTTGGTCAAGGTTCGCAGGGGTGACGAAGCAAGAGAGGCTCTTGGAGCGGAAGCCTTTAGGTGGGAGGTGTTCGAAGCCATGTTTGGCAGCCCAGTTGTGAACCATGGCGTTGGTCTCAGCATGACGAGCAAAACGGTTCTCAAGCCCCTCATCCATCATGACATCAAGGCGCTCCTTGAGGGCATAAAGATGAGGGATAGCCGGAGTGGAAGGGGTGTTGTTTTTTGCGTCATTTTTGGCGAACTCAACAAAATCGAAATAGTAGCCACGATCGGCAATTCTGCCAGCGCGTTCGAGTGCGGCTTCTGAAACGGCAAACACCGCAAGCCCGGGGGGGAGTGCGATCGCTTTTTGAACTCCGGCAAGGAGGACATCGATTTTAAGTTTATCGAAGTGATGGGGAACGGCGGAGAGAGAGGAGACGGTATCAACGACGAGGAGAATATCATCGAAAGATTTAACGACTTCGGCGATTTCTTTCAGAGGATTCAGAACCCCCGTCGATGTTTCGTTATGAACGAGCGTCACCACATCGAACCCTCCCTCTTCGAGCTTTTGGCGGACGGCTTCGGGGTCGATCGGCTGGCCCCATTCGACTTGGATTTTTTCAGCCTCTTTTCCGCAACTCCGGGCGACGGAGAACCACTTATCCGAAAACGCACCGCAGCAGAGATTGAGCACCTTTTTTTGGACAAGGTTACGAATGGCCCCTTCCATGACTCCCCAAGCGGATGAGGTAGAGGTGAACACAGGGCCGGAAGTTCCCACAATGGCTTGAAGGCCAGGGCGGAGTGAGGCGTAGAGTTCTTCGAAGTCAGCACCGCGGTGTCCAATGGTGGGGCCGGCCATGGCGGCATAAGTTTCCGTGGCGACATCGACGGGTCCGGGAATGAAAAGCTTGGGTTTTTCCATCGGCGGCACGCTGCCGCGGCTTCGGGCTTCTGTCCAGCGATTTTAAGGATTTGAACGAAACTAAAGTGGGGGGTGATTGGGGGGCCGGTGAGAAGGTGTAGGTTTTAGCGGGCTGAATCGAAGAGCTGCTTATCAAGTTGAATCCGTTCTGCGCGCTGAGCTGCTCGTTCGGCACTGGGGCCTCCTGATTGAGACACCTTGAGAGCTGTTTGATAAGCGGCATTCCATTTTCCAAGACGCTCAAGGAGGGGGAGAGCTCCGTCCAGGGCGGCTCGGTCATGATACTCCCACTCAAGCTCGCTGGTTTTTTCAGAATCGAGATTGACATAAATCACCTTGTTGTAGACATCGAGGGCCTCCATGGGTCTGCCCAGAGATTCCAAAAGCTGCCCTTTCAAGAAAGAGGTTCGATTGAACCAAACTGCGGGAAGGTCTTTTTGGGAAAGGATCTGGGTATAGTAATCAAGAGCCATCTGGCCTTGGTTGGCGTTGGCTGCGGATTTTGCCGCCAGTATTAAAATCCGTCGCTGGTCTGAGACTGAGTGCTGTTCTTTTTTGAGGAGCGGTTCGAGCTCTTGGAGGGCCAGTCCAAATTCACCACGATTGATTCGGAGATCCGCCCGCTCGAGAGCGGCTTCGTTGGCGAGGGGCCCCTCAGAAGCAATAAGTTCTTGATAGCGTTGAAATGCCTTTTCTTCCGCTGCTTGGTTTCCCACGGAAAACGCAGCCTGGGCACTGAGCATGCGTGCAGGTTCGGCAAGTTCGCTTTCGGGAAATGCATCGAGGAGCTTCTCGTAGATCACGAATGCCTGCGGGCTATTATTATTAGAGCTGAGTGCGCGAGCTTGTCGGAAAAGAATCTCAGCACCCGCTGGGTGTTCGGGGTGGCGTACGAGAAATTGCGCGGCCTCTTCCAGTCCCATTTTTTCCTTGAGGAGACAGGAAAGTTCGAGAAGGCAAGTGATGCGTCGAATCTCAAAGTCGATTTCATCTTCATCCGGAAATCTGAGGCCCTCCAACTGAGTGGCCGCGAGCTCGGGTGCACGGGGAGAGGTGAAGACACAGCTTTCTGCAAGCGCAAGGCGAGCCTCTTTGATCCGCGAATGTTTGTTGAAGCGGGTGACGAATTCGGAGAGGTAGTTACGACCTTGAGGGTCATTGCGATTCGAATAGAGAAGTCCACGCTCCAGTTGGAGGTTGGCTTTGGGGATATCAGGGGTGGAGTGCAGGCCAGATCTTAAGCCTGCTTGAAGCTGGCTGAGCGAGGCGTTAATTGAAGCGGTTTGCGCGAGCTGTTCCTTGCCAAATTTTTGAGCGATTGAGTTTGCCTCGGAGAAGGCTGCTGCCGCTTGCTTGGGATCTTGCAGGGCAAAAGAAGCGGTTCCTTCAAGGCTGGAGGCAATGGCTTTTATTTCACCGGGGCTGGCTTCGGAGACAAGAATGGAAAAAAGACCTCTGGCTTCCTCAGGGCGGCCGCTTTCAAGGTGATGTAGACCGAGGTCGATCAGTGCACGCTGTCGAAGCTCAAAGAGTTCGTCCGGCATGATAACGAAAAGCTGAGAGATTAAAGAGCGACCGAGACGAGGATCTTCTCCGGTCAGTTCTTTCAGCCCCCAGAGGTAATGAGCCCAAGCAGAACGGGTGTTTGGGATCGCCGGGATTGCGAGACTCCGCCAATCGGGAAGCGGGAATAAATCCAGAGTTTCTGGAATGATGGACCAGTGTCTTGGCATCTTCTCAGGCACAAGATTGCGCCAAACAATGAGTCTCGAAAAGAGATCCGGAATTTTGGGGGAATCAGGGTTCTGTTCGATAAATTGGAGAGCGGTTGCGACTGCCGCTCCTTCATTTCCTTCCAATGCGGTGCTATCGACTAGGAGAACAGCAGCTGCATGAATCAGTTCCTGAGGCATCTTGAGGCCCCCGGGACCGGGATTTGCAAGAGCCTGGAAAGTGCCCATTGCGGCCAGCCGTTGACCGCGCGCTAGTTGAAGGCGCCCACTGAGGAAACGACGCAGGCTCTCGGCATCTTCGCTGTTTTTGATTGGAGTAAGAAGCTCTTCGGCTTCATCAAGTTGGCCAAGATCAAGGTGGGCTGCGATTGCCTGTAGGCGAGCGAGGCGGTCTTTTTCAAGGAGGGGTGTGAGAAGCCCAAGAGCATCTCGAGTCTGATCAAGCGAGGAGAGGATCAGGGCCCGCTGGCGAATTGCTTCATAGCCTTCGATTTTAGCGAGAGTTCTTTCGGCTTCACGGAGTTTTCCCAGCTGAATGAGTGCATGAGACCGCCATTCGAGAGATTTAGGAGAATTGCCTGTGAGGTTTTTAAGTGCATCTGAAGCCAGGCCTGCCCTGACTTGGGCTTCCCCCAAGAGGAGTTTGATATTCTTCTGAGATTCCTCGTTGATCTCTTTGGTGGTGAGGAGGACCTTGAGTTTGGTGACGGCTAGGCTCGGCTGGTAGGAGGCAAGATCATCGAGCGCCCGTTTGTAGTCCTCGAGAGCTTTCGTTTGAGCCCAGCTGAGTTCCTTTCCAATGAGAGGAACGAGGAGAAGCCAGAAAACGGTCAATGTGGCGCGCACGCTGAGAGTATAAACGAGAGGAGGAGGAATGCCAAATTTAGATCGTGCCGAAAATGCGGTCGCCGGCATCTCCCAGACCAGGCAAGATGTAACCCATTTCATTCAAGCCCTCATCAACGGCTGCGCACGTGACCGAAAGTTCGGGGTGAGCGCTTTTAAGGTGCTTCAGTCCTTCGGGACTGGCGACAAGACAAACGAAGTGGAGGGACTTTGCACCGTGCTTCTTGAGGCCGTCAATTGCTGCAACAGCACTGCCGCCGGTAGCCAGCATAGGGTCGAGGACGATGACATCGGCTTGGGCGAGATTAGTAGGAAATTTTTCGAGGTAGATCTCAGCATGAAGAGTCTTCTCGTTGCGGGCCATTCCGTAATGGGCAATCGCTGCTTCCGGAAGAAGCTGGTGAAATCCCTCACTCAGGCCCAGACCGGCACGGAGAATGGGAACTAGAATGAGGGGCCGGGAGAGTTTCATTCCCGTCATTGCCTGAAGAGGAGTGCTCACTGGTGCTGGCACAGTCGGGAGATGCGCGGTGGCCGGCAGAACCAGAAGCCGGGCGATATCGGCGACATGGCGTCGGAATTCTTCTGGAGGGCAGTCGACAGATCGAAGCTTGGCGAGTCGGTCGGCTACAAGGGGATGATCGCTCAGGTCAGACATGGTTTGAGACTAGGAGGTGAGTCGCCTGGAACGATGAAAAAATGA
The DNA here is from genome assembly GCA_049889835.1 of Akkermansiaceae bacterium. Classification (GTDB taxonomy): domain Bacteria; phylum Verrucomicrobiota; class Verrucomicrobiia; order Verrucomicrobiales; family Akkermansiaceae; genus SW10. Next base: position 34,547 of record JBMHCQ010000027.1, on the reverse strand, counting down.
AGGAGTGGGCCGTTTACGGATCAACAGTATTTCACTCTTCTTGGGAGAGGCCAACGAAGCTCTCAACGGATGTTTCACACAGAACGGCCAAGCCGGCTGATTCTTTGCGCGCAATGAGGACTGTGATATTTGAAAAGTGTCATCATCGCTCTTCGGGTTTCCATTTTTTAAGGGTGGCAAGATTGACTCCAAGGAGTTCGGCGGCGTCTGCGGGGTCGTTGTTCGACTGCTCAAGAGCATAGCGAATGATTTCATCCCGCATATGATCGAGCGCGCTTTTATTTTCGCGTGCTGCCAAGTTGATGAGATCGTCAAAGGTCTTTTCGAAGGTTGCTTCGTCGGTGACTGGACCCTTGGTGAGAGGGATATCTTCCGGGAGAAGGACGTTACTCGCTGCCAGTGCACAGGCGCGGGCCATGGTGTTTTCTAACTCGCGGACGTTGCCGGGCCAGATATGCTTTTGAAGGTGGTCAATTGCTTCGCCCGAAAGGCGGAGTCGGGCTGTTCCGTTGCGGCGGGCAATGCGGTCGAGAAAGAACTCGGCGAGAAGTGGGATATCCTCGGTGCGTTCGCGGAGTGGCGGGAGGACAATCTCAACAACGTTTAGGCGATAGTAGAGGTCCTCCCGAAAACGTCCGGCATTGACTTCGGCAGCAAGGTTCTTGTTAGTGGCGGTGACGATGCGGACATCTGTTTTTTGAACCTCATTGGAACCAACTCGGGAAAAGGTGCCATCTTGCAGAACTCGAAGCAACTTGACTTGAACAGAAGCGGGGAGGTCGCCGACTTCGTCAAGAAAGAGGGTGCTTTCATTGCAGTCCTCGAAGCGACCGGAACGGCGGGCATGAGCTCCCGTGAACGAGCCCTTTTCATGGCCAAAAAGTTCTGATTCGAGAAGGTTTTCAGGGATTGCCCCGCAGTTGATGACGAGCATTTCGTTCTTGCGTCGCGGTGAGAATTCGTGGACCGACCGGGCAACGAGTTCTTTACCTGTGCCGCTTTCTCCGGTGACAAGAACAGGTGCGATGGAGCGGGCGACACGGCCGACGATTTTAAGGACATCCTGAAGCGCGCGGGATACCCCGATTATGGTGTTCTTTCCTTCTAGCCCGGGGGAGGTATCTTTTTCTGCCCTGGCTTCCCGACGCTGGTCGATTGTTTGGAGTGCGGACTCTATAATCTGGCGGAGCTCGAAAGAGAGAGACTCCTTCTTCAAGACATCATGAGCGCCGCGTTGAGTGGACTCGATGATCTGATTTGTCGTGGGGAATCCGGCAGTGAGAACGATCATTGTTTCTTGCGACACGGCTTTGATTCGACCGAGTAGGTCTAGTCCGGAAAAGGGCTCAAGCTGGAGGTCGGCTACAACTAGGTCGATCTTGGTTTTTTCAACGACTTTGAGCGCCTTGTCAGCGACGTCACAGCGGAGGATCTGTAAGCCATCGGCGGCGAGGTGCTTCGTCGCCCAATCGAGGTAGTCAAGATCGGGGTCGACAAGAAGAAGGGTGCGTTCGGTATCACTCACGGTGCGCTCTTAGATTTTCCCGAAACGTCGATGCCTGCGAGCATAATTTTCCACGGCGTTATGAAGGTCGCCTTTTTTAAAATCAGGCCAGTTTTTGTCGGAAATATGGAATTCCGCATAGCTTAGCTGCCAGAGAAGGAAGTTTGAAAGCCGGAGCTCTCCTGAAGTCCGGATAAGAAGATCAGGGTCCGGAACACCTGCGGTGTAAAGCTGCTGCGCGAACAGGTCATCGGTGATATCCTCTTCGGTGATCTCCCCACTACGAGCTTTGGTAATGAGAGACTTAGCTGCGTCAATGATCTCCTCACGGCTTCCGTAGGAAAGAGCGAGGATGAGAGTGAGACCACTGTTTTGAGCGGTATCGGCGATTGCTTTGTCGAGTTCCCGCCGGGTCCTGTCTGGCAAGCGATCAAGGCGACCGATGGCCTGGAGACGGACACTTTTTTTGGCTATTTCGCGCGCTTTGGTTTTCAAGAACCGTTCCAGAAGGTTCATGAGTGCGGAAACTTCTGCAGGGGGGCGATTCCAGTTTTCCGAAGAAAATGCGTAGAGGGTGAGGAAGTCGATTCCAAGTTCCGTGCAGGCCTCCACCGCTTCTCGAACCGACTCTGCGCCTGCGCGATGGCCCTCTTTACGAGGAAGACCCCGGGCCTTGGCCCAACGCCCGTTTCCATCCATGATGATGGCGACGTGGTTGGGGATGCCGGTGTCTTCGTTCATCTGGAAAGGGAGGCGATCAGCGGATGATCGTTTGTTCTCGATCAGGGCCCACACCTACGTAACTCACGGGGGCTCCGGTGAGTTCCTCAATACGGGCAAGGTAGTCCTTTGCACGTTGAGGAAGTTCGTCGTAGCTGCGACAGTCTGTGGTATCGCACTTCCACCCGGGAAGCTCTTGATAGATCGGCTTGATGGTATCCCAATGTTCGCGCTCGGCGGGGGGATATTCGTGGACCTCTCCATGAATTTCGTAAGCGACACAAATTTTGATCGTTTCACGCTCATCGAGTCCATCAAGAATGGTGACGGCCAGATCGGTCACTCCGTTGACCATGACGGCATACTTAATGAGGACGGTGTCGAGCCATCCGCAGCGGCGGGGGCGTCCGGTAGTCGCTCCGAATTCCATTCCTCGAGAATGAAAGAATTCGGCAATCTCGTCATTCTGGGCTGGAAACGGACCCGAGCCAACGCGGGTCGTGTAGGCCTTGCAGACGCCAACGACGCGGTCGATGGCGTGGGGAGGGCAACCTGAACCGGTGCAGGCACCTCCTGAGGTTGTGTTCGAAGAGGTGACGAAGGGGTAGGTGCCAAAATCGATATCAAGGAAGGTTCCTTGAGCTCCTTCGAAAAGGATTGTTTCGTTTTTTTTCCAGGACTCATGAACGGTCGGGATGACGTTGGCAAAGTGGGGGCGAAGTCGGTCGATTGAAGCTTCGATTTCGGCAAAAACACTCTCCATTTCAAAAGTCGGAAGCTCATGGTGACTGAGCACGCGGTTTGCTTCTTCGAGGCGGAGCGCGATGAGTTCCTTGGCCTTGGAAGGGTCTCGAAAGTCCGCAAGGCGGAGGCCAATACGATTGGCCTTGTCAGCGTAGGTTGGGCCGATTCCTCGTTTGGTTGTGCCGATTTTCTTATCACCGAGGGACATCTCCCGGGCGGCATCAAGCTCGCGATGGTAGGGGAGAACGACGTGGGCACGATCCGAGATGAGAAGCTGTTCAGGAGTGATGGAAACGCCTTCGGCTTCAAGGCTTTCAATCTCCTTGCATAGCCCGATGGGATCCAAGACGACACCGTTTCCTATGACGCATTGCTTCTCCCAGAGAATTCCGGAGGGGATGAGGTGAAGAACGTATTTCTTGCCCTTTGCGATGACGGTGTGACCGGCGTTATTTCCGCCCTGACCGCGCACGACGAGATCAGCTTCTTCGGTGAGGAAATCGACAATCTTGCCTTTTCCTTCGTCGCCCCACTGGAGGCCACAGATAATGGTGTTCATTTCGATGGAAATTTATTTGGACGACTCGATGAGTTCGACGAATTCGTCAAAAAAGGTCTTGTCGTCGTTGGGGCCGGGGGCCGCCTCGGGGTGATGTTGAACCGAGAAGACTGGATTCTTGGTGCAGCGCATTCCTTCGACCGTTTGGTCGTTGAGATTGATGTGCGTGATCTCCATGCAATCGGGGAGAGATTTGTCATCGGTGGCAAATCCATGGTTCTGAGCCGTGATCGCCACGCTCCCATCGCGGAGGTCTTTTACGGGATGATTCCCCCCGCGGTGACCAAATTTCAATTTGTAAGTGGTGCCGCCGAAGCAGTGGGTGAGAATCTGGTGCCCCAGACAGATGCCAAAGATCGGCCTCTTGCCGATGAGCTTTTTTACTTCATCGTGCACGTAGGTGAGCGCCGCCGGATCACCTGGGCCGTTGGAAAGAAAGATCCCATCGGGATCCTTCGCAAGTACCTCCTCAGCGGTGGTGGTGGAAGGCATGACCTCGACCTCAAATCCGGACTGGCGGAGAGAGCGGAGAATGTTGTATTTGATTCCGAAATCGAGGGCGACAATGCGATACTTCACTGGAGGAAGATCGATGTAGTTTGTCTCCTGATTTGTGGTGACGCTGGGAATGGTCCAGAGTCGGGACTCGCCTTCCCAGAGGTAGGGCTTGACAGTGGAAACCTCTTTGACGAAGTCGCTGCCAGCCATAGGAGGTGCGTCATTGGCGGCTTGGACCGCTTCCTCCTCGTTGAGCTCAGTGGAGATCACGGCGCGCATGGCTCCGGCGGAACGGAGATGCTTGGTGAGAGCGCGGGTATCAATGTCCTCAATTCCAATGATCTTGTGTTCCTCGAAATACTCCGAGAGCGACTGCTCAGAACGCCAGTTGGAGGGAATTTCGCAGAGCTCACCAATCACAAATCCGCGCACATGTGGCGAGGCAGACTCGGCATCAGCGGCATTCACACCATAATTCCCCTGCAGAGGATAAGTCATGGTCACGATTTGCCCGCGGTAGGAGGGATCAGTGATGATCTCTTGATACCCCGTCATGGAGGTGTTAAAGCAAATTTCACCGGAGGTTGTTCCGGTGTGACCAAAGGCACGACCCCGGAAAATCCGGCCGTCTTCAAGAGCAAGGATTGCGTTCGTCAAGGCGAGACGGATTAAGGCTCAGGGGAGGGGTTGGTGCAAGTGCTTTCGGGGAGGATTCGGCCGGAATTCGGAGATTTTGAGCCACTGCGGGAAGAAGTCAAAAAGCCAGCCAGAATGAACTGGCTGGCATTACCGTGACTGGAGAGCTTATTTTGCGGTTTTCCTGACCAGATCGCGGAATTCCATGCGGTAACCTTTCCGATCTTTTCCGGTGCCCTCGGCGGCCAATTGTTTGACCCTATCCCAGTTTCCGCTTCCCACGTGGGGCGAATCCCGGAGAAGCATGCCCCACAGAGCGACGGAGCTGGCAAAGCGGAAGTCTTTGGAGACTTGAGCCAATGCCTCGGGGTGATCGGTAAGAGGGTGGCTGAGAAGCTTGGACTCCAGCTCGCCGGGTATTTTGTAGCGCAGGTTGACGGTGAGGAGTTCGTCTGAGGCGTTTTCGACCACGGGTTGGGGTTTCTTCACTTCTGGCTGGTATTTCAACTTCTGCTTGAGAGCGCGAGTGATCCCGATAGGGACCACCTCGTAAAGGGCAGTGACTTGGTGGCCTGCTCCGACGTCTCCGGCATCGACTTTATCATTGTCGAAATCGTCGTCTTTCAGTCTCCGATTGGCATATCCGATGAGGCGATAGCTGCTGACTTTGCCCGGGTTAAACTCGACTTGGATTTTGGTGTCTTTTGCCACAGTCTCTAGAGTGCCGGAGAGCTGGTGTTGGAAAACCTTCTGCCCTTCCTTAAGGGAATCGAGATAAAAGTAGTTACCGTTGGCCTCATTGGTGAGCTTTTCCATCAAGGCATCATTGAGATTACCACGCCCAAAGCCGAGGACGGTCAGGTAGATTTCGTCGGTCGCCCGCTTCTTGGCGAGATCGATGATGGCGTTGGTGCTGCTGAGGCCGACATTAAAATCGCCATCGGTTGCGAGAATGACGCGATTGACACCTTTTTTTCGAAAAGCCTGTCGGGCAAGCTCGTAGGCGGTGGTGATCCCTGCAGCGCCATTGGTTCCACCGCCAGCATTGAGTCGCTGGAGCGTTTTACGGGCAAGCGCGCGGCCGTCGGGGTCCATTGATGTCGGTTGCATCAGCACGGCTTGTCTCCCGGCGTAGACAACGAAACTGACACGATCTTCCTCGTTGAGCTGTTCGAGGAGAATCTGGAAGCAGTCAGTCAGGAGGGGAAGCTTGTCGGCATTCGACATGGAACCGGAGACATCGATGAGGAAAACCAAGTTGGCTGCTTTCCGCTCGCCTGCATCGACCTCTTTAGCCTGAATCCCAACCCGAACGAGTCGGTGCTCTTCATTCCAGGGGCAGGCGGCCACCTCAGTATAAATACTGAGGGGATGCTCACCAGCGGGTTTTGGGTAGTCGTAGGAAAAATAGTTGATCATCTCCTCGACCCGGACGGAGTCTCGATGCGGAGTGCTCCCTGCATTGATCGCCTTTCTGGCATTGGTGTAGGATGCGGTATCGACATCGATCGAGAAGGTCGACAGAGGAGCCTTGGAAGGAGATTTGAATCCTTGATCGATGAGAGGAGAATAACTGTCCGCGCTGGGAACATCGGTGAATTCATCGGTCGGTCGGCGTCGTTCATCCCATGTCTCGGGAGCGGCTTTCGCTCTTCTTGAAAAATATGGGAAGTCACTCTCTTTCTTGGTCTTTTTGGAAAGCGGGTCCGGTTGCGGACCTTTCGCAGGAATAGAGCGGGACCTGGGGACTGAATTGATCCCATAATTCAGACGTTCTTCGACGCTTTGTTGTTCTCTTTTCGAGCTGGGAACTGCATTCGAAAGAACCGGGCTTGTGCTTGAAGAAGATGGTTCTTTTGGGACGAGTTTTTCGGTCTCATTAAGTCTGCCTTCTTTCTGTTCTTTCGGAGGCATGCTTTCAGTCCGAGCGATGGGCACTTGCTCTGTTCCTCCAAAATCTTCCGGCTGAGACTTTTCTCGAAGTGACGCCGAAGCTGTATCCCCGGAAACGAGAATGGGCTCTTTGGTTTTGGACACTTGAAACATCCAAGCGGCTCCGATTCCGATCGTTACGACAGCTGCTGAAGCTGAGAGGTAGGGAATTTGGAATTTTCCACGAGGGGAGACCTCTTCCTGAGCGTCGATTTTTTGCTCAAGTTTATCGAGAAAGCTTTGGTCGTCCTCAGTTCCAAGGCGGGCATGCTCGCGGAGTGCGGCATCGATTAAATTGTCATTTTTCATGGCTGATAAAAGGAATGGGATTAGCGGGTGAGGCAGGTTTTGAGGGCTTGGCGTGCTCGTTGGAGGCGTTTGCGAGTGGCGGCTTCCGAGGTTTCAAGAACTGCGGCGGTATCGGCTGTGGAAAGAGAATCGAAGTAGTAGGAATTCACACAGGCCGAGAGGTTTTCGGGGAGTTTTTGAAGGCAGCTCTTGAGCTTGTCGAAGAAGCCCAACTGCGGAACTTCCTGGAGGGTTGCTTCGAGTTGCGAGAGGGCTTCTTCATCCCAGCTGACCGTGCGGGAGTTTTTCCGGCAGGTTTCGCGCCATTTGTTACGGATGATTCCGCGAATCCAGGCTGCAAAATCCCGGGTGATATCAAACTTTGACCAGTTTTGCCACCCCGTCAGGAAGGCCTCTTGCGCGAGGTCGCGCGCAGTGTGTTCATCGCCGGAGAGAGTCCGGGCATAAACAAGAGCCATGCGGTGATGATCACGGATTAGATCGGAATAGTGCTGGCGTGGATCAGGCATGCTCACAAGTGATAACTTGGGTTGGTTCACATCAGGTGTTGCGGAAAGCGGACCTTATTGTGACATCTTTTTTCGAAAACTTTGAAATCGCGACATGAAAAAGCCCCGAACCTTGAGAGATTCGGGGCTTTTGAAAAACAGGGATTTTAAAAGGGGATGTCGTCGTCGCTGGGCTCGGGCTCGCTATCGAAGCTACTGTCGAAGGCTCCTGGAGGAGGATCATCATTACCGCCTTGAGGGCCTCCGTCACCACTGCCGCCTCCTTCCGCCTGAATTTTCCAGGCATTGAGGTTGACGTAGTAGCGGCCCTTGTATTCGTTCCCGCGGATGTCGAAGGTCACCTTCAAGGTGTCTCCAAGGCTCAGGGAATTGAGTTGGTCAATCTTGTCACGAACACACTCAAATTTGACCATCTGTGGATATTGCCCGTCGGGGACTTCGATGACGAATTCACGCTTGGTGAATCCGCTTGCAAATGTCTGAGTGTCTTCGAGCACCTTTAGCGTGCCGGTCAGTTCAAAAGAATTAGCCATAAGTATTGTGGAGAGAAATTAACGAAAGTGACGTCGAATAGTGAAGTCTTCTTGTTCCCAAATGAGTTCGCTCTTAGGAAACTGCGTTTCGTATTCCGGAAAATATGTATCGCCTTCGTAGGACTTCTTGATGTGGGTGATCACGAGGTCGCTCATCGAAGGCATTAGGCATTCATAGACCTGCGCTCCCCCAATCACGAAAATCTGTTGATCAATGAGCGGATGGTCTTTGAGGGCACGAGGATGGTGGATTGTTTTTACCCGATCGTGATGCCAGGCGGGGTCAGTGGTCAGGACGATGTTTTCACGCTTGGGGAGCGGTTTGCCGATCGAGTCGAAGGTTTTGCGCCCCATTAGAATGGGATGTCCGGTGGTGTGTTTCTTGAAGAATTTGAGGTCGGCTGGGATGTGCCAGGGGAGTCCTCCATCTTTTCCGATGACCCGTTCAGGAGTCATCGCTACGATTCCGGTAAGATTCATACAGCGACTGTGGCTTTAATATGAGGGTGGGCTTCGTAGCCGACCAGCTCAAAGTCATCGAAGGTGAAAGAATCGATGTCGGTGACCTCAGGGTTAAGTTTCATTTTTGGAAGCGGCATCGGTGCGCGAGCGAGCTGGGTTTGCGCTTGCTCGAGATGATTGGAATAGAGGTGGAGATCGCCGAAGGTATGGACGAAGTCACGCGCTTCGTAGCCACAGACTTGAGCCAACATCAGGGTCAGGAGAGCGTAGGAGGCAATATTAAAGGGAACGCCGAGAAAAAGGTCGGCGCTTCGCTGGTAGAGTTGGCAACTCAGACCTGGTTTTTCCGAGTCGGGATCGTGGACGTAGAACTGAAACAGGAGGTGGCAGGGAGGGAGTGCCATTTCATCGACTTTTCCGACATTCCAGGCGGAGACGATGTGTCGTCTTGAAGTGGGATTATTTTTGAGATCGTCCACCAGACGTTTGATCTGATCAATTGATTCGCCGGAGTCACTGGGCCAGGAGCGCCATTGCTGGCCGTAAACCGGGCCGAGGTCTCCGTTCTCATCAGCCCATTCATCCCAAATGCGGACCTTGTGCTTCTTGAGATAAGCAATGTTGGTTTCACCCTGAAGAAACCAGAGAAGCTCGTGGATGATTGAGCGGAGGTGGAGTTTTTTTGTGGTGAGGCAAGGAAATCCTTCCCGCAAGTCATAGCGAGCCTGGCGACCAAAGACGCTCAAGGTTCCGGTTCCGGTTCGGTCACCTCGGTCTTTGCCGTTTTCCAGCACATCAGAGAGGAGGTCGAGATAAGTTTGCATCTCGAAGAATTAAAGAGGAGAGAGGGGATCGGACAATGGTGAAATCCTCGAATGGTGAGATTTATGAGTCAGAGGGACCAGGATTACGCCGAAGAGACTTTTTTTGTCCATGTTTGCGTTTGAGAGCCACTGTTTTGGCGCGTTGGCGTCGCGATTGACGGCGCTTCTGGCGGCGGATTTTTTCCCGGGCCTCCTGGCGCGCCGATTTTTTTCCAAGACGGATTTCTTCGAGTTGGTCGCAGAGGTCCTTTCGAGCAAGGTGCCGATTCACCTCTCGTGATCGATCATGTTGCACCTTAGTTTCCAGTCCTGTCGGTGGATGCTGGAGAAAGACACAGGAGGAGGTTTTGTTGATTTTTTGACCTCCGCTGCCGGATCCTCTGATGAATTTTTCGATCAGCTCATCTTCCAAAATCCCAAGGGTTTTCATCCTGCTCTGGAGGGCGGCCTTTTTCTCAGGAGAGACCATTATTTGAGAGAGCTAGAAGACTAGAGTATAGAATCCTATGAGCCTGAGGTTCAGGCCGAAGATTGTGATTTCCTCTCCTGACAGTAAATTGCTCAAGAGACAAAATACTCAGGATCTCTTTTTTAGAGTGGCTCCTGACCTTCTCAAGGACGTCAGGGGTCGATGACTGGTTGATCGACTAGGGTCTGCCAATTCACTCGGGTCGATGGTGTGATCAAAAAATGTTGTGGAAAAGCGTTCACCGCAAAAGGGGCAGATGAATGATCTCAGTAAAATCGCTGAAAAACTGAGCCTGAGGCGATGGCTTCCAAGAACTTTTCGAGAATTTAAGTGTTTGGTGCACTTGCTGTGCAGCATGAGAGGCAATTGGCAGAGCTGGCAGCGTGCTCTATGTGCAAAAAAGTAAGACGCGAAAGCTCCAACGAGAGCTACGACGAAGGAAATTCCGAGCACCGGGAGCAGTGCCATTTCACCCCAGTAGACCAAGATTGTCAGTATTCCCAGAAAAGAGGCTGCTCCGAGAGTTCGAACAATAAAAAAGAAAGCGCTCAACTTAAGAGACCATGCCATTCCCGGGTGTCGTAGCTTATGCATAAAAAGAAGGGATTTTCGTAATCCCCAAACATTGGACAAGACGTTCTCTTGGGGGCGAAGGTTACAAAAATATCAAAAAATCTGAACGTGGGGCTCCCATCGCTCAAGTCATCCTTCGAATAATCCCTACCATGGCGAGTGAGCACCATTCACATGAAGAGTCTGTCCGCTCACAAAGGAAGCTTCTTCAGACGCGAAAAATGCTACCGCATTTCCAACATCGCGAGGTGTCCCCCAGCGGCCGGCAGGGATCGATGCAAGATAGCCCTCTTTATCTTCCTGAGGATCGTTGGCGTGGCGTTCAACGGGAATCCAACCTGGTGCTACCATGTTTACCGTTATTCCAAAGGGTGCTAATTCCTTGGCCATACTTCGGGACCAGCCTATTTGCCCACCCTTGGCGGCAACATAAGCAGAAAACTTGGGCACAGAGCAGGAATAGACCTCGGAAGTGATGTTGATGATACGACCCCATTGCTGAGCCTTCATAGCGGGAAGGGTCGCCTGAGCGAGGAGGGTGGGACTGATGACGAAGAAGTCGAGCATCTGCCGATAAAAGGCCTCGTCGTACTCCTCAATAGGTTTTTGAGGTTGGGGAGGGGTTGCATTGGGAACAAGGATGTCGATTGCTCCAAGTTCGTTGCCAGCCTGCTCGACGAGCTGCTGGACATCCTTTTCCCGGGAAACATCGGCTTTGATGGCGATAGCCTTTCCGCCGGTTCGAATGATTTCATCGACCACTTTCTGGCCGCGGTCGATATCGTTGAAAGCATTGATAACAACATGGGCTCCCGCGGCACTCAGAACTTTGGCAATTCCTTCTCCGAGCCCCTTGCTGCTTCCTGTGACGAGGGCGGTATGACCTTCGAGTGATAACATAGGGGAAATGTTAGAGTCTTGACGCAGTCTCGACGATCAAAATGTGGAAGCCAGAATGAGGAGAGGAGTTCTTCTCCTTTCGGAAATTAGTGCCTGATAGGTTTTTTGGGAAAACCCGTCAGTTTTACTGCTAGAGAATTGACCCCGGAGAGTAATTGACGGCCTCGGGGTGCGCCTGTTTTGTGGAGGCAACGAGAGCTTGGAAATGGGAAAGCTGACTCGGGGCGGCTCCTGAATTTTCACGGCTTTCATCGAGAATTGTCCTCAAGGAGGCGGCGGTGAACGGGAATCGATCATCGTTGGAGAGCCGCTCGATGAGGTCATTGTCGTGTGTTACTCCGGATCGAAGATCGTTCACAGTGGCAACAGCATGCTCCTTGATGATTTTGTGTGCGGTTTCGCGGCCCAGACCGGCCTTGACGGCTTCCATCATGAAGGTGGTGGTCATGAGGAAAGGAAAATAGTGGCTGTTCTCGGCATCAATGACTGCCTCGTAAGCATCCATTTGGGCGAGGATTGTGAGAAAAGTCTCGAATAGGCCATCAATTGCAAAGAAGGCATCAGGAAGCATCACCCGGCGGACCACCGAGCAGGAGACGTCTCCTTCGTTCCACTGATCGCCGGCCAAGCCGGATGCCATTGTGAGGTAACCCTTGAGAAGGGTATGAAAGCCGTTAACCCGCTCACAGGAGCGAGAGTTCATTTTATGGGGCATCGCACTGGATCCTGTCTGGCCCGGCGCAAATCCTTCCGAGGCTGTTTCATGGCCAGCCATGAGCCGGAGAGTTTTACAGAAAGAACTGGGGGAAGAAGCGAGTTCGGTCAAGGCACTGACGGTGGCGAGGTCAAGGCTCCTTGGATAAACCTGTCCGACATTAATAAAGAGGTCAGGGATTCCCAGGTGGGAGACGATCCGTTTTTCTAAGTCTGCGACTTTGGAGGCATTTCCATTGAAAAGGGAGATGGTGTCCATCTGGGTGCCGACGGCTCCCTTCAATCCTCGCACCTTGTAATGTTGAATAAGATGTTCCAAAGATGAATAAGCTCCGTAGAGTTCTTCGCCAAACATTGCGATGCGTTTACCAAAGGTCGTGGGTTGAGCCGCAACGTTGTGGGTGCGTGCGGTGATGATGACGTTCTTCCATTGATCCGCGCGTTCGGCCATGCGAGAGAGAGTGGTGACAGTCTTGTCCCGAATGATGAGAAGCGATCGGAAGACTTGGAGTTGCTCGACGTTTTCGGTGAGGTCCCGGGAGGTCATTCCCTTGTGGATCTGTTCTTGGCCGGCGAGCTCGTTGAATTCTTCGATACGGGCTTTGACATCGTGGCGTGTCATTTGCTCACGCCCGGCAATTGCCGGAAGGTTGACCTGATCGACGACCCTCTCATAGGCTTCAATCGCTTCGTTCGGGATATCAAGGCCCAGATCGCGCTGCGCTTTCATGACCGCAATCCAGAACTCCCGCTCCAGGACAATGCGGCCTTCGGCAGACCAAATTTTCAAAATGGGGGGGGAGGCGTAGCGTTCAGCGAGGACGTTTTGGATCACGACAAGAGACAAATCCCAATTTTGGGAAAAAGAAACTCTAAATCCGTGCAAATGCTTGAATTTAAGAAGGGTTGGATGAGGCTCTTCCCATGGTTGATGTCGCAGAATTGAAGCGTATTTTAAAAAGCAACCCTGAGAAGGAGATTCATATAAGCTTGCCGGACGGAAAGACTGTCCCGTCCCATTTTCATGTCACGGAGATAGGAAGCGTTCGGAAAGACTTTATTGACTGCGGGGGGACTCAAAGAGTTTCTTCCACCTGTCTTCTTCAGTGCTGGGTTGCCAATGATGTGGAACATCGAATTGGGGCAGAGAAGTTATTGGGAATTCTCGAACTGGGAGCCAAGGTGTTGGTGGGCGATTTTTTACCAGTAGAGGTAGAATATGAAACCTCGCTTGTTGCACAATATCCTCTCGAAAAATTGGAGGTGGACGATTCTGTTATTATTTTCAGGTTGGGAAATAAACACACCGATTGTCTGGCGAAAGAACAATGCGGGATTTCTGAATCTGAGGAGGACTGCTGAAGTTCACTCGGAAATGGCTGCTAGTTAGCGGTCAGATGACTTGTTTACTTGGAAATCATGTTTGAATCGAATAGGATGTTTCTATGAAAGAATTAGTGATTCTGGGGATTTTCTCGCTAGGGTTGTGGGCTTGTCAAAGGGTGCAGGAGGTGGCCACCCCGATTCCGTCACCCCAGATGGCTGAAGTGAGTGGTAAATCTTACCAGCGTCTCAAACAAGGGCACGGTGTTTACATGAGGCACTGTGCGCAATGCCATGAACATCGGCTCCCGTTATCTGGTTCCTTGCCTGAATGGCATGATAAAGTGAGTTCGATGTCTGCCCTGGCGGGAATCTCCAGGGATGACGAACATTCCCTGCAAGTTTATCTGGATGAGTTTACGGATCGCTAATATTTCGAATTGGAATGCTCGAAAGGGGGCGCATTTTCTGGGCCTGCTTTTCCGTGGGGTGATTTTTAAGTGGGGCTTGAGATTCTGAGAAGTTGACGTGGTGATCAATGCCCGGGCCGGGGACACAAAAAATCCCCTCCTGACAAAATTTGCCGAAGGGGATGGAAAATTATGGGTCGACTTTGGCTTATTTTCTGGAGCGACGTCCGGTCAGTGTAAACAGCGCAAGGCTGGTCAGAACAAGGCTGGATGGTTCGGGAATAGCTGAGACGGAAGACATCGCAAAAGTGTTCGATCCGCTGTCGAATGAACCAAGGAGGAGATCTCCATTGTCGTTGTTGAGGAGGATGGAACCGGGTCCACCGATTGGATTATCTTCGACGAAAACGTTACCATCGGGGTTCGCGGTAGGTTTCCAGACAAGGAGGTTGTCAGAATTCTCTACCGTCGAACCATCACCGAGGACAACATAGATTTCCTGATTGTTGAAGGAGTTGGGGATGTTGACATCCAAGTCAAAGCGGTAAAAACCATCAAAAGCGAATGGCGAGTCAAAGACCCCAGAGCTAAGTTCCAAATAGCTTACGGTAACATCTGAATTGTTCACCGTTCCGCCGAAGGACGGAAGAGAGGAATAGGTTCCTAGGGAAACGACTCCGGAGCCCTTGGGGATTTGGACTCCTCCGCTATCGGTAACGAATGAAGAGGTGTCCATGGTGATGGTCGCAGCTTGGCTGAAAGCCAGCGTGAGGGCAGTGAATACGAGAGATTTGGTGGGAGTGGTCATAAGGTTCTACGGGGGTATTTGATTAAGGATGATTGTCTTCTAGAGGGAATTGTAAAGGACGTGAGGAGTATAAAGCGCGTTAACAGAGGTTCCGCTCCGACGCTGTATCACCATTCCGGAGGTGATTTCGGTCGCAGACGCATCAGCGCCGACGGAATTTTTCCAGCCCGCAGTGACGGGAACAGGGAAGGCGGCGGGGTCTCCGTCAGTGTAATAGAACTTGTTCCATGCTGAAGCCCCACTTGGCATCCAGATGATATCACCGGTAGCGAGGTCGCCGTGTGCGATAAAGGAACTTAGATTGGAGTCAGAAAGAGTCGTCGCTGCAGGATAAATTCCACTAAAGAAGTTAAATCCGCCCCCTTCGATAGCAAGGTTGGTGGACTTTGTTTTAATTTCTCCGAAGACCGTAATCTCAAGAGGGCCACCGCGACGCTGGACAAAAAGACCGTCGAGATAATTGATCTTGGTGTTTGCCGCATCGTTTCCCACGGAGTCTTTCCATCCTTCCGCAACTGGAACAGGAAAAGCGGTAGGATCGCCCGGACTATAATAATACTTGCTAAAGGTCCCGCCACCACTCGCAACCCAGATGACATCGGCAGTTTGAAGGGTTCCTTCAGTAAAACCTGCGGTGTTGTTGACTCCAAAGAGGTCTGTCAGGGAGCTTGCCTGACGAATTTGGAAAGAATCCCCGTCGAGATCCGGAAGTCCAGCGAGTCCTGCAACTCCCAGAAGGTTCGATCCAGACCAGGAAGCTGATTCCAAGACCACACCGACATGATCACCCGCAGTAATTTCAATTATAGCAAGGCTGTCTGAGTTGGATGCCCCAAGAGGAATCGCGAGATCAGTGACAGAAGTGGGAAGGGTAGCTCCATTCGGCGTCCCAAAGGTGCCTGAGGCCTGAACTTGCTGATGAACAGTGAGACCGAGGTAGTTGAAGCCATTTTCAAGATCATGTTTTACGTAACCTGAAGGCGTGGTATACGCTACTTGGCCGAGACAGGGCAATGTGGCCAAGTAGGCTATTAAAAATGGGGGGGATTTCACAATTTGAAGGTTTCACAATTTTGTATTTTTCAACTCAATATGGCAATGGAAAAATGGATCTCAGAGGAAAAAAATATAGAGTAGAGAACGTTTGAAGGGATCAGGGGTTGCGGGAAAGCCTCTCAATCCCTAGACTTTTTAAGAGTGAAGACGGGTTACACCATTGGAAACGAAAAGTTGGTAAAGGTCCTTGATGGTGCTTCAGGACACCTCCGGGGACTCTGGTCGAAGCAAGGAAAGGGTGAGGGGGCGCTCAGGATTGCTGTTATTGGCGGGGGATGCAGTGGATTGCAATATCAGATGGATTTGGTCGATGGGCCCAGAGATCGCGATATTTTAGTTGAAAGCAATGGTGTTTCTGTCGTCATCGATCCTAAGAGTGCACTTTTTGTAAGTGGCAGTGAACTCGACTATTCAGACGATCTTCAGCAGGGCGGATTTAAAGTCACCAACCCGAATGCTGCCGTGACATGCTCCTGCGGCGAGAGTTTTGCTGCCTGATGAATGCATTCGCGATATTGGAAGTTCCGGAAAGGTTGGTGATCTCACCACAGGAGCTGGAGCGACGGTTCGATGTCAGGGGGAAATCGTGCCACCCGGATGCTGGAGGATCCGCTGAAGAATTTTCGAGAATAAGAGGGGCCTACGATGTTCTTAAAACACCGAGTGGGCGAATTCGTGCTGCTTTGGAAAGTCTCTCCGGAAGCAAGGGCGCTCCATCAAGCGGGGAGATACCTAGTCTCGTAATGAGCAGTTTTAGCTCTGTGGCAAATGTTTTGGAGGAGGTGGAGGAGGTCTTAGGCGAAAGAAGGACTGCCCGCAGTGGATTGAAGCGTGCGATGGCGGATGCAAAGATACCTTTGCTAAAAAGACGTCTGGAGTGGGTTCTCAATGAGGTTGTAGAGGTCGAAGACAATTTAGTAGCTCAATTCGGTAGGTTTGATGAAGTGGGATGGTCTCATTCTGTGTCAGAGATGGCGGAGGTGTTCCGAGGTTTGAGGTTTATTGAAAAATGGAAGGGGCAACTTCAGGCAGCGACAGGAAAATTGTTCGAGGCCTTGCTTGGAGGGGCAGGTTGAGAGAGAATTTGGGAGCGAGTGATGAACGAGGTGATTTTGGGGATAGATTTGGGCACGACTCAATCTGCAGTGGCTGTAATTGATTCGGGGTTTCCAATCATTCTGGCAAACGAAGACGGGGAGAGTTTAACACCCAGTGCAGTATGGTATTCTTCTAAGGGCGAGGTTGAAGTCGGTTTTAAAGCGCTCCGCCGACGAGGCGTTTCTAAGGTGGTGACAAGTGTGAAACGCTTAATGGGGAGACGATTGAATGAAGTGCCGCAAGAAGGTGGCTTGCGTGAGCTGGACGGGAAAGTTCATTTGGAAACAGATGCCGGATTTAAAACTCCGGAGTCGGTATCCAGTGATATTTTAAAGGAACTTAGGCGAATTGCCGAAACGAGGTTGGATACAGAAATATCAAAGGCTGTCATAACTGTCCCAGCATATTTCCATGACGGACAAAGAGCTGCTACGAAAAAAGCAGGTGAGCTCGCAGGATTGGAAGTCGTCCGCATTTTGAGTGAGCCAACAGCTGCGGCATTGTCTTATGGACTCAATCGAATCGAGGACTCATCAAAGATTGCCGTTTTTGATTTAGGAGGAGGAACCTTTGATGTTTCGGTCCTGGAGATGCGGGAAGGGGTTTTTGAAGTTTTGGCGACAGCTGGAGATACCCAATTGGGAGGAGATGATTTTGATCGTTTAGTCGCTGAACAATCACTCAAGGAGTTGGGAATTGGGGAGGTGGACAATTTGAAGATGGATTCTTTCCTCAAGGAAGGCCGTCGCGTAAAACACGTCCTTTCTGTTGAAGACAGGGCTGTTTTTAGAGTGCCTTTTGCAGGAGAAGTGGAATGGAATAGGAGAAAATTTGAAAAATGTTTGGGACCTTTTCTCGCTTCGATGGAGTCCTGCTGCCGCCGCGCAATGCTGGATGCTCAGGTGGAGTTCGATGATCTCGAATCAGTTCTCATGGTCGGAGGAAGTAGCCGTATTCCGGTGGTCCGCGCCCGCGTGGAAGCAATCTTCAAGAAGAGTCCCGATCTGAGTCAAAATCCGGATGAGGCTATCGCTTTGGGTGCGAGTATCCAAGGCGGGGTCTTGTCTGGAGCAGTCAAAGAGATGGTTTTACTCGATGTCACCCCTCTCAGCTTGGGAATTGAGACCATGGGAGGTTTGATGAATGTTTTGATTCCCAGAAATAGCACAATTCCATGCAAAGCTGGCGAAATGTTTACCAATGCTGTCGATAATCAGGCCGCCATGAAGGTGACTGTCTTGCAGGGTGAGCGTGAATTGGCAGCCGATAATTGGAATCTAGGTTCGTTTGCCGTGAGTTTCGAGCCAGCGAGCAAAGGGCAAGCGCGAGTAGGTGTTGAATTTCGAATCGATGCGGATGGAATTCTATCTGTATTAGCAAGGGATGTAGCAACAGGAATTGATACGGTGATCGAAGTTGGAAGCGCTGCTGTAGATGTTACCGAGGCAAAGGTGGAGAAAATGGTGAGCGAAGGCGTAGAGCACGCTTTTGAGGATATGAATGCCAGAGTATTTGAAGAGGCGCGTCTCAAGGCGGAGGAGCTTTTGCCGGCGGTGGACGCTGCAATCTTACAAGCAGGCGAGTTCCTGAGTGATGAGGAATTGGCCGGGATTCGTAAAACTCAGGAAAAAGTTCAGGAATCTCTTGGTCGTGGAGAGGCTGCCCCCTTGAAAGCATCGGTTGAGGAGTTAGATAAGGCGACCGAAGTTCTCGCTGCTGAGCTTTTGGAGAAAGCGACAAAGGCTCTTTTTTCGTCTTGATGGGATTGACGGATACGCATGAGCTTTACACAGTTCCTGAAAGTTAATGAGCCAAGAAAAAGTCTATCTTTGCCCGTCGTGTCAGGCGATTGTGAAGTCCGAAAAGGACACTCCTGAGGGGCTTGTGTGCCATGAGTGTGGCTTTGAGTTCGGTGGGTCTGGAGGAGTAGAGGAGGATTCTACTCCAAAGAAGGTGAACGTCGCCAAGGCCGTGATTGGCTCAGCTTCCTTAGTCAAGGATACGATCGTTCGTGATGTGATCAAACAACGGAGAGGAGGAGGGAGGCGTTCGGAAGCGCAACCCTCCTCGGTTCACGAAATGGCTCTTGGAGAAGGAACTGAGCTTGAACATGCCGAAATCCCGCCTGGAGAGGATGAGGTTGTGCTCAAGGATGGAACGCGCATGGTCCGCAGAAAAAGGCGGAAGAAAGAAAAAGATAAGCATCGGAAACTCTATTTTTTCATTACTTTGTGGCTGGGAATTGCGGCTGCGATTATCGTGGTCGTCCAGCTCAATAAAGAATCGGAAGGGGGAAAGGCCGGGGGCGGTGACAGCGTCGAAGAGGAAAAGGGGCAGAAAGAGATTTTTCTCAGGAGGCATATGCCTGCAATTTCTCAAAATTTCGCACGCTTTATCATGGCCACCGAGGACGACGCCCGAATTCAGGAAATTGATTTTTCCTCACGGCTGGCTTCAAACTTTTCAATCTTTCACCAATCAAAGAGCATTCCGATCCCTACCGGACGCTTCACACCAGTGCAGAGAAATCTCATGGTGATTCAGAAGGACCCGTTTGCTCCTGCTGTTGAGGTGCTTTGGCGAGATGAGGGTGGGAAGTTATTTGAATCAGTTCACGTCTGGAATGGAAAAGACTGGAAGTTGGATTGGGAACATTTCTCACGGTATTGCAGCGCACCGTGGACTCTTTTTCGATCGAAGCTTGGACAAAAGGAAGGGGAGTTCAGGCTCTTAATGCGAAAGCGTCAAGTTCTGAGGGAATCTAGCTACTATAGCCTTTTATTCTACGAGGAGCCTTCCCTTGAAAGTGAAGATAGGAGAAAGTCTCTGGAGGCGAGTGAATCCGAAGAGGTGATCGTGAAAATCCGGACCGAATTAGGTGACCGACTCACAAAACTCTTTCAGGAAAAAGAGGAGGATCTTCATCACTACGAAACAATTCTTGGGAGTGAAGATCCGAATCTGATGATCAGAGTGTGCGCGGTATTAGCTTGGGAGAAAGATGAAGATGGAGATGATGTTCTGGAACTGAAGGATTTCACAGGGATTTCCTGGTATGGAACCCGGATTTGTCGGGCCTATCGTCAGGAACAAAAGCTCAAGGAAAGCGAGAGTGAAGATCCCGTTGTGCCGGAGTCTGCTATCAAAAAGCAGCCGACCAAACGATGAATTCAGGAGCGCTGGAAATATTGCCACAAAGAGACCATGAGTGACCACGATGAGAATAGAGACGATCAGAAGATCCCCGAGGGGATGGTCAAAAAAGTGCGCCGTGTCAAAGGCAAGCGTCGTAGTAAGCAATCGAAAGAAAAGGGGAGTCCTTCGCTCATTGAGCAAGGGAAAGGGCTGCTGGAAGCGATGCAACATGACAGCGAAGAGAGTGGCCCAGTTGATCTTCAGGAGCAAATACGGAGACTCAAAGCAGAAGGAGAAGAGAGTGCTCTTGACGACGTCTGGGGCAGCAAAAAAAAGTCTACGAGTTGGATTTGGATGAGTTTGGTGGGCCTTGTTATTCCTGTCGTAGGAATTGCAATTGGAATGGCAATGCTGGATGGAAAGAAAGAATCTCCGGACAAGGGTCTACAATTACCAGGTTTTAAACCATTTCAATCGGAAGAGGACTCCCTTGAAGAGGAGCCTCACGCTTGGTTTTATGAGAGGGAAAATGAGCGCGATTTTTTGAGAGAGGCTCGTGAGATTTTAAGAAAAATTAACGAAGCTACAAATCCGTCGGAGATCACCCAATTTCTTCGTCCTTCTTCGTTCCGAGAAAAAAATCCCGTAGATTTGGACACGTGGGGACCTCCGGTAATTGTCAATGGTTCGGTAAATAGCCCTTGGACTCTTCCTACCGTGGTGGCCGAGGGAGATTCCGAGGAAAACGCTCGCGGAGTCCTCGCCTTGAATCTCAAGAGAGAAGATCAGGAAAAGGTGTCAGCCTTCTTTGTTTTTGAAGAAGGAAAGCTCCTCCTCGATTGGGATGCTACCACTGGGTGGGGAGAAGTTTCCTGGAGTGAATTGAGAAGCACAAAGCCGAGGGAAGCTAAAATCCTACGGGCGCGAGTCGTCAAAAAAGCCAGCTACGATGCCCTGCTGGGAGAGGTAATTCAATCCGGTTATCTTTTGAGTAATGACGACGGAAGCCAGTTTATCTTTGCCTTTATTCCTCTGGATTCGGATGAAAATCGCGCTAATGACAAAGCCCTCAAAGATCTTCTGAATTACGGCCAGCTCTCCACCGTTTTGAAAGGCAATCTTCGCGTGACGGTGAGGGTGCGCTTTGGAAATGAAAAGGGCCGCGGGGGTCGATTTGAGATCGTGGATTATCTCCACGAGGGGTGGGTTAAGCCCTGATCGCTTGTTTGAGGCCGGCCCGCATCACTTCAACCGGAGCGTCTTGCTGAGTCCAGTATTCCAGCGAAAGCGCACCCTGATGGAGAAGTAGCGAAGTCCCATTCGCAATCCGCGCGCCCCGTGTTTGAGCGGCTTTGAGGAGGCGGGTTTTGGCGGGGTTATAGATGGTGTCATAGACCAAATGATGTGGCTCGATCAGAGCAGGCAAGAGAGGGGAAGGATCGGCGGCCTTTAGTCCAATGGAGGTCGTATTGATGATAAGTTCACAGTTTGCGAGAGCTTCTGCGAGTTCAGGATCATCAAGAGCGTAGGTTTGGAGACGATCACCAGGTCCTTCAAGTTTCTCGCCGTGGAGCAGGGGCTCCAATGTTTTCCGCATGGTATCAAGCTTGGAGTCGGTGCGGTTGGCGAGGACCAATTGGGGGCAGTCTTCGAGGCAGCACTGAGTGGCAATCGCCCGTCCAGCGCCTCCACCAGCCCCGATGAGGGCGACTTTTAGGTCGCCGAGATCAACTCCAAATTCTTCGTGAATGGCACGAACGAAGCCAGGACCGTCGGTGTTTAATCCCGATTTTTTACCGTCTTCATCGAAAACGATGGTGTTGACGGCGCCCATCAGTTGAGCAGCGTGATTGACTTTATCGCAAGCTTCAAGGGCTTCAAGCTTATGAGGCACGGTGACATTGATTCCCGTGATTCCGGCCTCATGCATCAAAGTAAAAGCTTCTGCGACTCGGCCTTCTGGGACTTCGACTCTCACATACCGGCACTCGAGTTGAAGTTCATCGAGAGCTGGCTGATGGAGTTGAGGAGAGAGAGAGTGGGCCACCGGATTTCCAATCACGGCAAACCTTGCCGGATACTTATGGCCATTGTTGAGCTTGGCCAGGTCGTCGAGATGCAGTGCGGTCATGATAAGAGGGAGGCAAGTCGGTTGATGCGGCGGATGCTTTCGCTTCGACCGAGAATTTCCAGGAGATCGCCCAAGTCAGGGCCTCCGGTCTTACCCGAAAGTGCAACGCGAAGTGGAAACATGAGTTGTCCGGGTTTTGCACCGTGTGCCTTGGCGGTGGTTCCGATTTGAGCTTTGGCGTCACTCCAGGCGTTGAGTGCCTCCAGATCACGAGCCAGAAGGGAAAGCAGCATGGGGGCAGCTTCGTTTTTACGAACTCTTTCCAGAGCTTCTTCGCTTACCGAAAAATCAGAGTCGATGTAAAAGGAGACTGCGTCAGGGATATCGCTGAGGAGTGAGACCTTTTCTTGAATGGAGGTGAGCATCGCCGGGCTGACTGCTTCATCAACCAAAGGCTTGGCCGTGGCGATAAACTTACTGGCGTCCATGCCAAGAAGGTGTTGTTGGTTGACCCAACGGCACTTTTCGGAATCGAAGCGCCCTGGGGATCTGTTGACGCCTTCAAGACTGAACTTTTCGATGAGCTCCTCCGTGGAAAAGATTTCCTCATTGTCCTTGGGGGACCATGCGAGGAGGGCCATGAAGTTGTTCACCGCGTCGGGGAGAAATCCTTTCTTCTGATAATCATCTAAAGCGGCTCCTTCATCGCGTTTGGACATTTTGGAACCATCAGTGTTGAGGATGAGGGGAATGTGGGCGTATGCGGGAGGCTTTTCTCCGAACGCTTCGAAAAGCTGAAGATGCTTCGGAGTATTCATAAGGTGGTCTTCTCCTCGGATAACGGAGTTAATCCCCATAGTCAGGTCATCAACGACATTGACAAAGTGAAACACAAACGAGCCATCGGAGCGGCGAATCACCATGTCCGGTGTATTTTCTTCGTTTCGATAATCGATGGTAACTTCGCCGCAGACCAAGTCATTCATTGTAATGGGCTTCCGCTCGAAGCGGAACCGCCAAGCTCCATCGTCCTCGTAGACCCGGCCAGCGGAAAGGAGCTTTTGAAAATAAAGTTCATAGATCGAGCTGCGTTCGCTTTGGAAATAGGGACCGGAATGCCCCTCGTTATTTTTGCCATTCCAAGAGGGGCCTTCCCAATCGAGTCCGAGCCATTCCATTCCTTCAAAAATAGCTTTGCGAGCTTCCTCCGTATTGCGCGCAGCATCAGTGTCTTCGACTCGAAGCACAAAGGTGCCTCCATGCTTTTTGGCGAAGAGCCAATTGAAAAGGGCGGTGCGTGCACCACCGACGTGGAGGTGTCCGGTCGGTGAAGGTGCGAAGCGGGTTCGAACGGTGCTGGAGGGCTCTGGCATCGCGGCAGCTATATCGCCATCGGAGTAAAGGCGCAAATGGGAATCGGTCTAATAAAGGGTCTTTCGGGCTTGCTCAGGAGGATCTTCCTCCTGAGCCATCTTCTCGAAGTCACCTTCTTCACAGCAGCGGACAAACCCCTCACCGTAACACTTGAGCTTGTCCCATTGTTGTCGAATTTCATTTGCTTCATCAGGAGTAATTGATTGGTCGACCGCGGCCTGGGAAATTCGAGTGAGGAGGCCTCCAAATTGAGAGACGATTTCATTGGTGGCCGGAAGGACTTCAAAGCCCTGTTCGCAGTTACTCTCTGGATTCCGCACAAAGTAACCGTCGCTCTTCTCGCAGAGCCACTCGATGATACGGGGCTCGCCGGTCAGCCGCATGATTTCAAGAAGGCGGTCAAGAGGGTTCCGTGAGCCGCTTCCACTTGCGGACTGCTCTTGTGCCCATTTGTAAACCAGTGAGAGTGAAACTCCCAGTTCAGATGCCACTTCCTTGGGGCTACAGCTTTGGAATGCTTTTTTTAAAACTTCGTGTGATTCCATTGGTAGTCCTATATTTAAAAAAATCAGGATGAGTTTGCAAGCTACTGCTTTGGAACGTAAATTTGAGAGCCTATCTTGATGATTTGTGCGGGACTGAGAGAGACGTGATTGAGCTCGTTGATGGTCGCGACGTCGGTGCGGTAAAAGCGGGCGATCTCATCAAGTCTTCGATTTTCGCTGACGACTACCAATTGGGGGCGAGCTAAGGCGTAAGGAGCCGAAATAATGGAAGCAGAGCGTGGAACCGGTGACGAAGACGGCTTCGGAGTAGGCATTGGGTGGTGTGCTGCGACAGCAGGTGGGGGCGCAGAACTCGGAGTGGATTTAAAAGGGCGGACTCTGATCTTTTGTCCGATCTGAATACGGTCCGGATGAACTTCAGGATTTAAATTGAGGAGAGTTTTGAGACGAAGGCCACGTCGAGCAGCAATACCGCCCAAAGTGTCGCCGCTTTTTACACGGTAGTTTGAACTAGAGAGTGGCGTGAGCGGGCTGCGAGGAGAATTGCTCTTTTTTCGGGCGACCCGAATGGTTTTTCCAATGCCCATTCGGCGGGGATTCAGTCCGGGGTTGAGCGTTTCTAATTGCGTGACGGTGGTCCCCATCCTCCGCGCGAGGCTCCAGAGGGAATCGCCACGTTGAATGGTGTAAAAAGATGTTTCAGCTTGAGAGGCCCGGGACGCTTGTTCGGAAATCGCTTTCCCTCTCAGGCTGACTATGCGACGACTCAATTCACTGACTTGTTGTCGAAGTTGGCTCACTTCTCTTTCCAATTGATCGATGCGCCCCCGATCGTTCGCTGAGGCGAATGAGGGAAAGCACCCGGCAACGAACAGGGTAATGAGAAGTAATGGCTTCATCCGAGGTTCAAGCTTACCGTAAATGAACGGATATTTCAAAATTATTTACAATCAACTTTCGCCAATCGTTCAAGCGAGTGGCCAGCGATTTCCTGAACTTCTTCGACGGATTGCACCTGCGACAGCTGCTGGCGAAGAGGTTTGGCTCCGGGGAAGCCTTTGCAATACGTCATCAGGCGGGATCGCATCGCCATCAAGGTGTGACGTTCATCCCCGTAGCGGTCTGACTCAACCGCAAGCTGGCAATGGCGAATGACGAAGTTCCAGCGTTCTTCAACCGAAGGTGGTTCGGGGACCTGTCCCGTAGCGAGGTAGGATTTCGCCTCCTTGAAAATCCACGGATACTGCATCGCGGCTCTTCCGATCATGATTCCTGAGATCGCGGTGATTTCCTTGCGTTTTTTGAGGATTTCCGCGGAATCGACATCTCCATTCCCAATGACTGGAATTTGCACACTTCGCGCGCAGGCATCGATCACTTCCCAGTCAGCCTCGCCCCGATATCCCTGAGCACGAGTTCTACCGTGGACGGCGATCGATTGAATTCCGGAATTTTCAAGGATACGGCAAACTTCCGTGCCATTAATGGAATGATCATCCCAGCCGATCCGGATTTTACCGGTCACCGGAACCTGATCTCCGACAGCATCGACGATTTTCTTGGCCGTGTCAGCAAGAAGCGGGCAATCGCGGAGGAGAGAAGAGCCTCCATTTTTTGAAACCACTTTATTGACCGGGCAGCCGAAGTTGAGATCGATAAAGTCGGGTTTTTTCCAATCGATGATTTTCTTTGCCGCTTCCCCCATTCTGTTTCCATCTGCTCCGAAAAGCTGGATCCCTACCGGGCGTTGTGCGTCAGTAAACGTGGTGTAGCGGCGAGTCCGATGATCGGCTTGCAGAATTCCCTCAGCGGAGACGAACTCCGTCACCATGACGTCTGCCCCGAGCTCTTTGCACAGGGTCCGGAAAGTGACGTCCGTTACTCCAGCCATCGGAGCAAGGTAGATTGGAAACTTGTCCTGGAACCAATGAAGCATCACTATTCTTCCTCGTTAGAGGGAGAGGTGGTTTGGTCTGTTTGAGGCTCGTCTGGTTCAGTTTCGCCTGTTTCTCCGGAATTTTGCGAGTCCGCGGTATCCCCGTCCTCTTTTGCTGTTTCCACCTCTTCGCTTGATTCCTCGGCCCCTTTGTCTTGTTTTGTCAATTCTGTCTCTTCTTCGACCACGGACTGAGGGTCGAGAAGTTGCCGGACTTCTTCTTGGACTTTTTCGACGTCGGTCAGAGCAATTTGCGGATCCTTGATGATGAACACATCTCCGGTTTTACGATGTTCGTAGACCCGGAGGATGCCCGAAGGCAGTTTCTGGGTGTCGGTCTCTCGCAAGAGCTTTTGTCGCTCTAGCATCACCGCAAGGATGTATCGAGCATTTTCGGTGTGTTCCTCTTCCTCTTCAATGAGTCGGCGCAGCAAGCTTTCGGGATCCTCGTCGACCACGTCTTCCGCTTTGTCCTCGGCAACAGGGGCTTCGAAAATGGTTTTCCACTGGGAAAATGGTTTCTCTTCTCCGGCGCGCTCATTCCAAGCTTCCTCGCAAAAGTCCCTCCGTAAATAGCCGGAGGACTCCGGATCCGGGAAGAGAGCGGCGTAGATGGTCTCGCCGTCTTCGAAGACTTTTTGGGAATCCGCGCATTCGCGTGATCGGGATTTAATGCTCCAAGGCTCTTTCATGTTGCTTCCTTTAGGGATCGATTTTCAGAAGGGAAGGAGTTTCTTTAAGGAATGATAAATCGGACGACCAACGAGTCTCCGTTGGATCAAAATCAAAGCCAAACCAACCGTCAGAATATTGGTGCCCCAGGCGGCCCAAATTGGTGGAATGTGACCGGCCTCACCGAGGGATAGAAAGACGGTTGACGCGAACATCATCCCGGCGCTCAGAAAGATCGCGAGGGCTACTCCGCCCGCAGCTCCGCGTCGACTGAAGACAATTCCGAGCGGAGCAGCCAGTAAAACTAAGGCGAGACATATCCCCGGCTGGGCCCATCGATAGTGCCATTGCGTCAGGAATCTCCTCTTGTTGGCCCATTCCTCGTTTTGATTGAGTCGAAGCCAGCTGTAGAGATCGGGAATCCCGAGGTTTTCAGCTGGAAGACCGGGTTTAATGATTTTCCAGGGGAGCTCGTTCCAATCAGTGTATTGAAGGTCTCCTTCGGGGAGCTCGTATTCCGGCATGAGCGGGCCATCCCCCCCGACCCGTCGATCCAAGTGGAGCAATTCGACTTCGGAGAAATTCCACCCTCTGGTCCCCTTGTTCCAGCGGGCCTCTGCAGCCTGAAGACGGAGTTTTGGGCGGCCCTCTTCATCGAAACTGTGAACGATGACATTCTTGAGGGGCTGTCCCTTGTTAAAATGAAAGGGAAAGCTCCCGACAAACCAGATTCTGCGTCCTTCCTTGTGAAAGTAGACCACGTTGCGAGCTTGGCTGGTGGACCCTTCCCGTGCTTGCTCTACTAGGGCTTCCTTGTAGCCATCGGCCCAGGGTGCCCATTGGTAGTTGAACCCGAGGCAAAAGAGGCTGGCGACGCCGCCGACCATTGCAAAGGGTAAAATGAGACGCACCACACCTCGTCCGGTCTGGATCATTGCAACGATCTCCTGACTCCGCGACATCTTGCCAAGAGCGTAAAGAAGGCCAAGAAGGAGGGCGAAGGGCGCAAGCTCTACAAATACAAGAGGAAAGAGCATGCCGTAGTATCTCGTCATGAGCGCTCCCGTGTTACCGCTGTTTCTGAAATCGCCCATGTTATCGGTGAGATCAAGCAAGGTCCAAATGACGTAAAGCGTCAGAAAACAGAGAAGGAATGAAGACAAGAACTGTCGGATCAGGTAGCGGTCCAATGACCGGACCATTGCGTAGTAAAAAGCTCCAAGAGCGGGGAGAAAACAAAGCCCTGTCAACACGAGGGGCCGGAGTTCGTGCGCGAAGGAATCGGCATCCGGAAATCCCAGAAGATGATCTTCCACCGCGGCTTTCTCCAGAGGAGCGAGAAGTACCGCCAAGCCAGCTCCGGCAATCGCAAGTGCGATTGCCGGAAAGAGGCGTTGAAGACGTTGGCGGATTTCCAAGGTGCGAAACGCTAGCGTGATCTGGCCGCCAAGCCAAACGTTTCGGTGTGCCTTTTTCCTCTTCATTGGTGGTGGGGGAGCCTAAGGTTCATCTCATGAAGCTTGCGGCTCACTGGCAAATCCTCATTTCACTCGTTGTTGCAACCGTTCTTGGAATTATTCTGCGGGAAACCTTTCCGACTGATCATGGCTTGGTCACCGGGGTGGTCGGGCTTTGCACCTTTTTAGGGAAACTCTTCATGGGCTTGCTAAAAATGATCATTATCCCCCTGGTGGTTTCTTCGGTGATCGCCGGGATTGCCAGTCTTCACGGGGTCAAAGGTTTCGGGAAAATGTTGGGGAAAACGGCAGGGTTTTATGCAATGAGTAGTTTTCTTGCAATTTGCCTTGGGCTGATGCTTGTGAATTTTTTGGAACCTGGGCTTGTGAATGGTGAGCCCAATCTCACGATCAAGGAGGCGTTTGAAAGCCATGAACCCGATGAGAAGGCGACTGCGAAGCTGGCAGGAGCTTCTCAAAACGCCGAGAGCCAGAGGGGGATGTGGACCCAGATGGGGGATTTCATCTTGAGAATGGTTCCGAGTAACGTGATCACCGCCGCCGCTGAAGGACAGCTGCTCGGATTGATCTTTTTTAGCATCTGTTTTGCGATCGCCTTGACTCGTCTTTCCAAAGAGAGGGCACAAGGAATGAGTGATTTTTTTATCACTTTCAATGACACCATGATCGTGATGACCAAGGTGATCATGAAGTTGGCACCGATTGGGGTGTTTGGACTCCTTGTTCCTGTGGTTTTGAAGACTGGAGGGGAGCTTTATGGAAGTCTCTTGAAGTATTTTTTCACCGTGATTCTTGCATTGGGCCTCCACCTCTTTGTGGTGATGCCACTCGTGATTCGGTTTTTTGTTGGAGTGAATCCGCTGTTGCATTTTCGAGCGATGCGAACCGCCTTGCTGACGGCGTTTTCAACCGCGTCTTCATCGGCCACTCTGCCGGTGACAATGCGCTGTGTGCAGGATAATGCCGGGGTTTCAAAGAAGACCGCCAGTTTTACCCTGCCGCTGGGAGCTACCGTGAATATGGATGGGACCGCGCTTTACGAATGCGTGGCGGTTATCTTTGTCGCCCAAGTGATGGGAATTCAGATGGATTTTGCCATGCAGTTTGGGGTCGTTTTTGCCGCCTTGCTGACGAGTGTCGGAGTGGCGGGAATTCCTTCTGCTTCTCTGGTAGCAATCCTGATTATTCTTAAAAATTCCAATATCCCGAATGCCGATCAAGCGGTTGTCGCGCTTCTGGCAGTCGATCGACTTCTCGATATGACTCGCACCGCGGTGAATGTCTTTGGAGACAGTTGCGCGGCACTCGTCGTGGCCAAGAGTGAAGGGGAAGAGGTCCTTCCTCTCTCAAAAGCTTAGTCCTTTGAGGCCTTTGGGTCGAGCGCATCTCGGAGACCGTCTCCGAGAAAGTTAAAGGCAAAAAGAGTAAGGGAGAAGAGTATGGCAGGGATCGCCAGAACAATGACGTTGGTTTCCAGATAGTTCGCTCCTTCTTGAATTAATTTCCCCCAAGAGGAGTTTGGGGGCTCGATGCCGAGCCCGATGAAGCTCAGGGTGGCTTCGTAGAGAATGAAGCTTGGAATGGTAAGAGTCGCGTAAATGATGATTGGACCAAGCATGTTTGGCAGGATGTGTCGGAAGAGGATGCGGGTGTGACTCAGTCCTAGAGAATGTGCTGCTTCCACGAACTCCTGCTTTGCCAATGAGGCGGCGGAAGATCGGACGATACGGCCCATCGAGAGCCAGCCGAAGCCCGCGATCGCGAGGGTCAGGGGGATGAGGTTGGCAAAGCGCAGAACGGTGTTGGCATTCCAGCTCCAGTCATCGATTAGGAATTTTGCGATCTCGTCTACGTGTCCTGTAATCAGTTCCCGGAAGAGGATAACGATGATGAGAAAAGGCATCGCAAGAAGACCATCCACGATACGCATCATGATGTTTCCGGTGCGCCCGCCCACATAGCCCGCGATACCTCCGTAGATCACCCCGATGGTAACGGTGAGAGCAGTGGCCAGGATGGCGACGAGGAGGGAAATCTGCCCTCCCTGAAGAACACGCATGAAGAGATCCCGCCCGAGTTGGTCAGTTCCGAGGATTCCTTTTTCACCAATTCCGGAAAAACGATTTGTAAGGTCTTGCGCGTTGCCATCAAGCCCGCTCCAACTGAGAATGGGAGCAACGATAAAGCAGAGAAATAGGATGAGCAGGACAATGATCCCGCCGAGCATTGCCAGTTTGTTTTTTTTCAGCCGCAACGAGGCGTCAGCCCAAAGGCTGGAGCCTTTTTCGAGGTCTTTTTTCTCGTTTGGTATGGAGTTGGCCGTGGTGGAAGGAGTCATGGCAGATTAAGCGTTGCGAAGTTTAGGATCCATGAAGAGGAGGGCGAGATCGGAGAGAAGGTTTGCGACGCCCATAAGGATTCCGTAGAAAAGGACGAGCCCGAGGACGAGATTGTAGTCCTTTGAAGTAATCCCGAGGACGAAATGCTGACCCATTCCGGGGACGAGGAAAATGGTTTCCACGACAAATGACCCGGTGATGATAGCAGCAAAGGCTGGCCCTAGAAAGGTGACGGCTGGCATGAGTGCGGGGCGAAGGGCATGCTTGATAATGACTTGTGAGGCAGGCAAGCCTTTGGCATGGGCCGAGCGGATGTAGTCCTGCGAGAGAACATCAAGCATCCCGCCGCGTGTGAGGCGCGCAAGGTAGGCGGCGACACCAAAGCACAAGGTGATGGCGGGGAGCAGAATATCAGACGTTCGATTCCAACCGGCGACATTGAGCCAATCAAAGGGGCGCGCGAAGGAGAGCTGAAAGATCGGCCCAAGAACAAAGGCGACGACGCAGATTCCGGCCATGGCGACGACCATCGCAACGTAGTCCTGCCACTTGTTATGAAAGAGGGCTGCTAGAACTCCGAGCGGAATGCCCAAGGTAACCCCAAAAATAAGAGAAACCAGTCCGAGCTTTAGTGAAACGGGGAATGCCTCGGAGATGAGGGTGGAGACCTTTCGGCCTTTCATGGCGAGAGAGTCTCCAAAATCGCCATGGACCACGATGTTCTTCCAGTAGTTAAGGTATTGTATTGGGAGTGGCTTATCGAGGCCATAGTAAGCCTCTAGAGCGGCCTGTTCTTCCGGGGAGGTGGCTTTGTCACTCGCAAAGGGATTACCTGGAATACTACGAACGGCGAAAAAAGTGAAGGTCACGAGAAGGAAAACCACTACGGTGGTTTGCACGAGTCGGCTGAAAATAATACGGAGCATGGGGAAAGAAGAGGCTTAGTCGTTTTTGAGCTCGACGAACTTGAAGGGGTGATTGTTCAGGAGAAGAGGGTGCCAGTTTTTAACTTCGGGCCGCACAAGGTAGTTGGTGCGGTACCAGTAAATCGGGAGGACGGGTGTGGCGGTTAGAAGGTCTTTTTCTGCTTCGGCGAGGAGGCTCATTCGATGTGGAACGTCAGCAGTTTGTTCGGCTTTCTTGAGCAGGTTTTCAAAGTTTTGCGACCCCCAGCCGGTGTTGTTGTTTCCTCCGCCGGTGATCCACATTTCAAGGAAGGTGGTGGGGTCCAGATAGTCGCCAATCCAGCCAGAGACCGCGAGGTCGTAGTCGGAGTCATATTGCTTTTGCAAATAGGTGGTCCATTCGCGCTGCTGAATGCGGACCTTTATTCCGAGGTGCTTTTGCCACATTGCTTGCAGGGCTTCGGATTCCCGAAGAGCAGAATCTGAGTTTGTTGTTAAGAGGGTGATATCGGGGAAGGAGGAGGTTGATTGATAGCCTGATTCGGCCAGGAGTTTTTTTGCGGCTTCGGGATCAAAAGCGATGAGATTTGGAGGTTCATATTGCCCAAAAGGAGGGACAATTCCAGATGCTGGCTGCTGTCCGCCTTGTAAGATTTTTTCACACATGGATTTTTGATCAATAGCGAGGGCAAAGGCACGGCGGACTTTTGGATTATCAAAAGGGGGACTCTTTGTGTTGGTGCGCAGAAAGCGGATGCCGACGTAGGGTTCCTGTCGAAGCATCTCAGGGTATTTTTCCTGAGCCATCGGAATGAGTTCGGAGGGTACGGTGTAGGTAATGTGGAGTTGATCGTCTCCGAACATTCGGGTCTCGGTGTAATAGTTTTTAATGGGGAGGTAGCGGATGCCATTGAGCGAGACTTTTTGGGCATCCCAGTAGTGTTCGTTTTTCTCGACTTCGAGGATATGATTTGTGCGCCAGGTTTTCAGCTTGAAGGGGCCGTTAGAGACGAGGTTTCCGGGGCGGGTCCACGGGGAGGAAAAGGCCGTGTTCATTTCGCCATGTTTGAGGACGATGTGTTTGGGGACCGGATACCAGGTGTAGTGTTTGGTGATTTCCGGAAGAAAGGGAATGGGCCCCCGGAGCTTGAGCTTGAGGATGAAATCCCCATCGGCTCTGACTCCGACTTTTGAGAAGTCGGTAATCTCTCCTTTGTTGTAGGCTTCGCCATTTTTGAGGAAGTAAAGCATTTCACCATACTTTGCGGGCCAGCCAGGATCAGGGGAGAGGAGACGTTGGTAGGAGAAGATGAAGTCCTCTGTGGTTACGGTTTTTCCATCCGACCACTTGGCCTCAGGGTTGAGATGGAATGTCCACTCTGTGAAATCCTCGGATGCCTCCCACTTCATGGCAGCTCCGGGAAGGGCCTTGCCGTCTTCTGAGGGATGCTCAATGCAAAGTCCCTCGAAGAGGGCGCGGATGATGTTGGATTCCAAAACGCCAGATACGAGGTGGGGATCGAGCCCTTTCGGTTCGTTGCTGTTTCCAACAATCAGGATGCCGGCTTCATTGGCGACTTCGATATCGGATTTCTTTTGACAGGAGAAGAGGAGGGGGCAAAGGCCGAGTAGAAATAATCGGGGAATACGCACGGAAGAAATGTGAATGATCTTGAAGGAAAGGGGAATGAGTTTTTTATCATCAGATTCTTGATGGCATATGAGCTTGTCTTTGATAGGATGGAGGAAGCACCCTCCAAGAGTTTCATCGAGTTAAAGATTAAACCTGAAAGTTCAGTTCTGCTGTCTTTCGCTTTTGCAATCTTGGTTCCTTTCGCTATCACCAGCGCCGTGAAGATTTGTGTCGTCGGAAAAGGCGGGCGTGAACACGCCCTGGTTCGTGCTCTCAATGAATCCGGAAGTGCTCCGGAGGTATTCTGCTTCCCAGGAAGTGAAGCAATTCATGAGCTGGAGGGGGCAGGAGAGGTTCCGGCGCATGATCTTGATACCCTGATGAACTGGATGACGATGAGTGATATCGATCTCTGTGTCGCCGGTGAGGAGAGCTACCTCGTCACTGGAGAAGGGCTTGCAAACAGGTGCGAGGAAGCCGGAATTCCTTGTTGGGGGCCACCCTACGCGGCGGCTCAGATGGAGGCTTCCAAGGAGTTTGCAAAGGAGTTTATGCAGCGCCACGAGATTCCCACGGGAGCAGCCACGGGATGTGCCACGGCTGATGAGGCTCGTGCGGCGATTAACGGCGTCTATCCGACGGTCTTAAAATTCGATGGCTTGGCCGCCGGTAAAGGCGTCGCCGTCTGTCCGGATGAAGCTTCGGCGGAGGAGTTTCTCAAAGAAGTGATGGAAGAGCGCCGATTTGGAGACGGACGACTTCTTGTTGAAGAATGCCTCGTGGGCCCGGAAATTTCCATTTTTGCGGCGGTAAGTGGGCCGGATTATCTCATTTTGACTCCTGCTCGTGACTACAAGCGAATTGGAGAGGGGGATGAGGGCCCAAACACCGGAGGAATGGGCGCGGTGGCGAGCCGTCAGCTGGCTGACGCCGAATTGCTAAAGCGGATTGAGGATGAGATCGTAGCTCCAACGGTTGCGGGCCTTGAAAAAGATGGCCTCAACTATAAAGGCTTCCTCTATTTCGGACTTATGCTCACCGAAGAAGGCCCAAAGATTATCGAATACAACTGCCGTTTTGGTGATCCTGAGTGCCAGGCGGTGATGCCTCTCATTTCTGGCGACTTGGCCACTTTTTGTTTGGAAGGAGCGAAAGGAAATCTCAAGCCGGATCTTCTCAGCTTCAGTGAAGGATGGAGCGTCTGCTGCATTCTCGCTTCTGCTGGTTATCCTGAAAGCTCACGTTCCGGTGATGTCATCAGTGGTCTGGGTGACGTCGATCAGGCGCGCATCTACCACGCGGGAACCAAAAAACAGGACGGAGAGTGGGCAACCAATGGTGGCCGGGTTTTGGCGATCGTAGCCGGCGGGGATTCGCGTGAGGAAGCAGTCCAGCAAGCTCATGCCGAGGCTGCTAAGGTGACCTTTGACGGTTCACAGCGTCGTGCGGACATTGGACGCTTGCATTTTTAAGTGTTCCAAATCACGATTGCCTCGAAGCACGAATGAGTCTTGCTCTTGAAGAATCAGCCATCTCGGCGGCAGTTGACCGTCTGGCGGATCAGCTTTTTCAAAAGGCAGGCACTTCTGAGACAATCGATCTTGTGGGGATTCGTAGTCGGGGTGATGAAGTTGCAGAGCGCGTGGCTTCTCGACTTCGCGAAAAAGGGGCAAATGTTCGCCTTGGGGTGCTCGATATCTCTCTCTACCGCGATGATTTTGAGCATCTCCACGAAAACCCCAAGCTCCAAGGGAGTGAGATTGATTTTCCCATTGATGGGGCCCGCGTCATTTTAGTCGACGATGTGATTTTTACTGGACGGACAATCCGTGCGGCTCTGGACGCCATCTTTGACTACGGGCGTCCAGCGAGTGTCGAACTCGCGGTTCTCATTGACCGAGGTCATCGGGAGCTTCC
>JBMHCQ010000026.1:0-64789 GCA_049889835.1 Akkermansiaceae bacterium | reverse complement strand
CAGTCGTTTCGCAGGATCAGCCCAATCCTCAGAATGCGGCGTGGGATTGACCGGCCAATGCGGGAGCGCCATCGGGTAGTAGATAAAATTTTTCTCCTCTCGATGTCGGCCCAAAAAATCGAGCAGGAAATCGACCGCGATATCCTCGCCATACTTGCCCTTTAACTCCTTCACCAATTTGCCATTGCGAAGATACGTGGGATCGGCATAGCGCGAGCCCTTGTCCTCGGTGTGGAGAGAGTGAAAGAGCGAATATTCCTCGAACCCGGCATCCTTCGGGTGCATTCCAGTGCCCCGGCGTTTTTCAGCATTCGGAAAATCAGGGGGATCGTAGGACTGGAGCTGCCATTTCCCGGAGATGCACGTGCGGTAGCCGGCATCAGACATCAAATGCCCGAAAGTTCTTTCCTCGGGAGGAAGAATACCAAAGTATTTCCAATTTCGGTGATTGTCCCGTCCGGTCATAATTTCAAGACGCGTCGGCGAACACAGCGGCTGGGAGTAGGCATGAGTGAAGCGAAGTCCTTCCGCGGCGAGCCGATCAAGATGAGGCGTTTTGTAATCCGAACCTCCGTAACAAGCGAGGCCTTCGATCCCGATGTCATCGGCCATGATGAAAATAATGTTCTTTGGTGAGGGCAGCGATGCTGCCGAGACAACAAGCGGGAGAAGAAGGGCAAAAAGACGGGCAATCATGAGAATGACGATCTGGGAAAGTACCGCCTGCGATTCCAATTTGAAGGACAGATTTTCGCCCCCCAGTTAAATCCTTCCTAAAGATTGTTAGATTTGCGACGTTTATAAGACGATGAAACACCTGCTCATCTCCCTTGCACTCCTTTCTCCCACCTCCTCGCAGGAGCTGACCGATGTCGATCGCGACCTCCTCCTTGATAAACTGAAGGAAATTCAGGAATCCGCCAACAAGGCCGCCAAGGGCCGTTTTGCCAATGCCGTCACCGCCTTTAGGGCTGCTGCTGCTAGCGACATTGCGGCAAACGAACTTTACCTCCAATGCGTCGAAAAAGTCGATTTTCAGGATGAAGCCAGAAAAGCCCGGGACTTCAGGGAATGGAAAAAACGACACAAAGACCGTCGCGACAGCCCCGGCTTCCGCCGTGCGCTGCGCTATCAGCTCAAATGGCTCCTTGCCACCATTGAAATTTCCCAGGATCCCAGCGTCCGGGCCAAGATGCCAGAAACTGCCATCAGCGCTATCGAGACCATTCTGGCCGATGCCGACCTTCTCAAAGGAAACGCCAACCTCCTCCAACAAAGCGTCCTCTCGTCATACTTCGCCAGAGCTTACGATCTCAGTTCTCTACAGGTCGAAAATTGGGTCCTCGCTCCGTTCAATATCACCTCCCTTTACAACATCGTTATCCTTCCTCCCTGGCAAAATTCCGACACTATCTCGATGCTTGAGAAAGGCTGGAACAAGCGTATTGAGCACACCGGATTGGCTCTGAAATATTTTACCGAAGAAGGGGAGAAAGATCGCATACCAGCTTTTGAAAAATGGCATGAAAACGAACGCCTCGAAATGATCTGGGACAAGGAAAAAGACCTTTTCACCTACGGCAATCAACGAACCGCAGCGCTGCGAATGCTCGCTCACGTCAAAACCCACCTCGACCACCCCAGAGCTCCTTCCTGGGTCGCCGATTTCACCGTCATGGTGAAAAAAGAAGATGCTCCGGCGGAAAAAGTTCCCGAGTTGTCACAAGACAACCCGGAAGACTCATAGTAGAGGCAGGCCGACCTTACACCACGGGCCTTTCGCACCCTTGACCTTCCGGCCTGCTTTTCCTAGCGTCCGCGCCCTGCTATGAGCAATCCGGACGGTAAATCCTACAAAGAAACCCTGTTCCTCCCCAAGACTGATTTCCCGATGAAGGGAAATCTCACGGTGCGCGAACCAGCTCGCCTCGAACAATGGAACTCCGAGAAGCTCTACAACCGAATTATCTCCAGACGCAAGGCCGATAAGGCCCCGCGCTTCATTCTTCACGACGGCCCCCCCTTCGCCAACGGTGATGTCCACATGGGCACCGCGCTAAACAAGGTGCTGAAGGATTTTGTGGTGAAGTCGAAGTCCATGGCGGGTTTCGAAGTTCCCTACATCCCCGGCTGGGACTGCCACGGCCTGCCCATCGAATTTAAGGTGATGCAGGACGAAGATGCTCGCGAGGTCGAGCCTGCTGAAATCCGCCGTCGCTGCGAAAAGTTCGCCAGAGGCTGGATCGACACCCAGCGCGAATCCTTCAAGCGCCTCGGTGTCTTCGGTGATTGGGAAAACCCCTACCTCACGCTCAACCCCGGCTACGAAGCCGACATCATCCGCACCTTCGCTTCCCTCATCGAGAAAGGCTGCGTCTATCAGTCCAAAAAACCCGTCCAATGGTCCTACGGTGCCAAGACCGCCCTCGCCGAAGCCGAGGTCGAATACGCCGACAAAAAATCCACCGCTATCTTCGTGCGTTTTGCCCTGCATGGTGGGCCAGTGGACAATGCGAGCATTGCGATTTGGACAACGACTCCTTGGACCCTTCCTGCCAACCTCGGTATCGCGGTTCACGAGCAATTCATTTATACGGTCGGGAAGTTTTCGGACGGATCCACCATCATCGTCGCGCGCGACCTCATCGACTCCTTCCAGGAAAAAACCGGACTCACCCTCGAAGAATCTCTTGCTGAGATCAAAGGCGCAGAGCTTGCTGGCCTCACCGCTCAGCACCCTTTCCTCGATCGCGAATCAAAGATCATCCTCGCTCCTTTCGTCACCACCGAATCCGGAACTGGCGCGGTTCACATCGCTCCCGGTCACGGTGCCGATGACTACTCGGCCGGACAACAAAACGGCCTCGGCGTTCTCAGCCCGGTCGATGACGACGGCCTTTTCACCGACGAATGCGGTGTGCCCGAACTCGTCGGCCAGCACGTCTTCAAAGCCAACGGCCGCGTCGTAGAAATTCTCTCTGAAAAAGGGAACCTCCTTGGCGAAGAGCTTTACGAGCACAGCTACCCGCATTGCTGGCGTTCGAAAACGCCCATCATCTTCCGCGCCGTCGAGCAGTTCTTCATCTCCATCGATCAGCTCCGCGAAAAAGCTCTCGGCGAGATTGACAAAGTCGAGTGGCTTCCCAAGTGGGGCCGCAATCGCATCTACGGAACCGTCGAGGCTCGTCCCGACTGGTGTATCTCCCGTCAGCGCACCTGGGGGGTTCCGCTTCCAGTTTTCTTTGCGGAAAATGGCGACCCAATTCTCGATGCCGACCTCGCGCGCAAAGTTGCCGATCTCGTCGAAAAAGAAGGCACCAATGTTTGGTTCGAGAAGTCCGATGCCGAACTTGCCGAGCTTCTTGGCCTCCCCGCAGGCTCCACGAAATGCCGCGACACCCTCGATGTCTGGATCGATTCCGGCTCCTCACACGTCGCGGTGATGGATCGCCATCCCGAGCTCTCCGCTCCTGCTGATCTCTACCTCGAGGCTACCGACCAGCACCGTGGTTGGTTCCAGAGCTCGCTCATGCTGAGCGTCGGCGTGCGTGATGCCGCGCCTTACAAATCCGTCCTCACCCACGGCTTCGTTGTTGACAAAGACACCGGCAAAAAGACCTCCAAGTCCGATGCCAAGAAGAAAGGCAAGCCCACCGACGCAGCTCACTTTTATAACAAGTATGGCGCGGACATCCTTCGCCTCTGGGTTTCCTCCGTCGATTGGCAGAACGAAGTCCCCTTCGGCGAAGACCTCTTCCAACAAGTCGGCCAGCCCTACCGGCAGCTTCGTAACACCTTCAAAATCCTCCTCGGCAACATGCGTGATGAGAAGGTCGAAGAGCCCGAGACTCTTCCGCTCATCGATCAATGGGTTATGGAGCGCCTCCAGGTCGTCATTGCCGACGTCCGCGAGGCTTACGCGAACTACGACTTCCGCAAGGTCTTCTCAACAGTGAACCAATTCGCCTCCAGCGACCTCAGCGCCACTTACATCGACATCACCAAGGACCGCCTCTACTGCGATGCCGAAGGCAGCGAGCGCCGCAAGGCCAGCGTCTGGGTCATGGGTCAGATTTTCGACTCCCTCGTCAAACTCCTCGCCCCCGTCCTCGCCTACACTTCCGAGGAAGCGTGGGAACATGCCGGTCGCAAGGAAGCCGAAGGCTCCATTCACGAGCAGACCTTCCCCGATGGGAACGCAAAATACGCCACCACCGGGGCGATTGAGCAGGTCGACAAACTTTTCGAAGTCAAAGCCGTCATCCAGACCGCGATTGAGGAAAAAGTGCAGGCCAAGGAATTCAAGAAGAACAACGAAGCCAGCGTCCTTCTTTCCATCCCCGAAAATCATCCGGTGCGCGACCTCCTCGAAGATGCCGACTTTGCCAAAGAATTTTTCATCGTCAGTGAACTCAACGTCATCCCCGGAGACGAACTCACCGCCACCGTCAGCGCGACTGGTTTCGAAATGTGCCCGAGATGTCGTCGTTACGAGCCGCTGGGTGAAGATGGGCTCTGCGAGCGGTGTTCAGCTGCAGTCAGCGCCTGAGTTCTCCTTGCCATACTTCACCGGAGCGCTCACCGACTTCATCGATGGTAACACCGCATGTCATCGATGAACGATGATTGACGAATATCGGATCAAAGTCGTCTCACCCTTTCGAGGGTGCATCGATCACTTCCACCCACCAGGGACTTTGCCCCGCCTTGAGGATGCTGGTCCGGGTCAAGGTCCCGTCTTTTTCAATCCGGAAGACGACGATGTTTCCCGAGCGAGGACCAGCCGTGACAAGATGCTGCCCATCTGAAGAGATACTGATCGAGCGGGTGATCTCTTCCGTGGGGCTGGACTTCATCGCGGTGAGCTTCGCCGTTTTCGGGTCGATTTTGAAGGGGACAATGACGTTGTGGCCACGATTCACCAAGTAAACGAATTTGCCCGAAGGGTGAACCTTGATATCCGAAGTGCTGTGCTTTCCGGTGTAACTCTTGGGGGCCGGGGTGGGAATGGTCTCAATAAAACGAAGAGTGCCGGATTGCGAATCAAATTGATAGGTCGCCGCCGCCCGGCCTTGTTCATCGCTCCCGTAGACGTGGCCGTTCTTGGGATGAAACCAGAGATGCCGGGGGCCGGATTGCTCTTCACGTTGAACCTTGGGAGGATCGAGCGGGATCATCGTTCCCTTTTCATCATCAAACCGAAACTGGTGCACCGAATTGGGACGGGTGTGCGGAACATAAACGAAGCGCCCGGAGGGATCACAGACGATGCAATGGGCACGTTCGTCGGTGGCGATGAACTGGGTAGGCTCAGCCGAGAGCGAGCCGTCATCGAGTACCCGGTGGACCGCTGCCTTTCCCGCCGCGTAGTATGAGGTGAAGAGAAAATTTCCACCGGGATGAAGCGCGAGGAAAGAAGCATCCGCTCCGATGGAAGACTCCCCCAAAGGAGTAAGCGTGGCATCGGGATTGATCTTAAAAGCCGCGAGCTTTCCAGTGCGCTTCATACCGACATACAGACGGGTGCGGTCGCGATTGACGCACATCGCACCAGCGGGCGAAGAAAGATTGCGCGTACTTTTGATGTTGAGTGCGCCTTTCTCTTGATCGAGGGCGTAAACGGCAAGCTTGCGATCTTTCACGAAGGAAACGATCGCGAGTTGTTCCGCCGCAGCGGTGAGGCAGAATCCTAAAATAAGAAGAAGGGCGCGCATTTGGATTCGAAAGATTGTGAGATGGTTCCGGGCGATTTTCTCAGATCAATGATCTCCCTTTCCTTATCGAAAATACTCCTGCGAGCCGAGCACGATCAATCACCTTCGGTGAAGTACCATTCCCTGCAAGACCTTCCCCGAATTCCAGTAGATCGTTTCGTTCACGTGATCGAAGTTATACTTCGCCTTACGATTACACGAGGCGCGACCTTCGAAATGCTGGCGCACCATCGGGCGATACTTGGCAGGGTCCGGCATACTCTTTCGATACTCGTCGAGATAGAGGCCAATCCGGGAAAAAGGAATATGGGGCAAATCACGACTCGCGCCATGTCGGTAACGAAAGTCGAGCGAGTCTGGATTTTGGAACATCTGCTTTGGAACAAGCTCCTTGGTGTCATGGAAAACGAGACGGTCTGCAGGAACACCCGGATGCCGGTAGGTCGTGCCGTTTTCCATTTGATAACCCCAAGTGTTGCTGACGGAATTTTCGATGGGGAGAAAACGCATTTCGTTGGGCTGATTCATGACTTTCGCAAAGGTGGGATACTTGATCCAAGGCGCTTTGTTCCATCCCTCTTTCCCGACCACCTGCTCACAGCGCCAGATGTAGTCATGCTTGTCTCCACGCTTGAGTTCTCCGGAATCAAACCGCGCCAAATCAGCGACTCGTTTCTTGATGTTTCCGATAATCCTCACCCATACCCCGTAGTTTCCCTTCATGAACATATTACCATGAATCTCATGCCCGGTTCCTCCATTGACAGCGAGGGAACCGAAGCCGGTTTTGTAAAAGATGTTTTCGATCACTTCCACGCCGGAATGATGATCATCGAGCATAATTCCGGAGCGAGTCATGAGACCATCAGTGGACAGAATGTGATGAAGAAAGTTGTGTTTAATTTTCGTTCCATAACCCCAGAATTGCGCGCCAGTGTAGATGGTGGCGCCATCACCTTCCTCGAACCCGATGTTAAAGAACTCGTTCTGTTCGATAAGGTGGTCGTTCCCCTTGAAGACCAGAGCCTGTCCGGGGAGATTATGAAAGAGGCAATTGCGAACGGTATTCCCCACCCCATTGATGTGCACCGTCGGCGAAGCCGCCTGGAAGTGGTCGCGGTAAAAGTGGCAGTTTGCAACGACATTCCCGGCTGGCGTGATCTCCGTTGGGCTGGCCTTTCCTCCGTAGAGACTGGCAAAGCGCGAGACATCCGAGACATCACAACCGTGCACCAGATTATTCGTCCCGGCAATGGAGAAAGCCGAGGCCGTGTGGTTCCGAATTTTGAAACCCAGAATACTATTGTCGTCGCCATTTGAAATCCGGACCACCTCACCCCCGGCCGCTCCCTGCACGGTGAAGCCTTCGAAACGAAGATGACTGGCGCCCGCAATATGTAAGAAACCATTGGCAGACGCCATCGCTAGACGCGACTGATCCGTCAGCGGGGCCAAGGGCCAAAGGAAAAGCGTCTTCCGCTTGGCATCGAAATACCACTCGCCGGGCTCGTCGACCTCACAGATCAGATGCAGAAAGCTCTGGCGCGACTGAAACTTGTGCACCATCTCCTCAAGTCCGTAGCGGGTCTGCGCTACGAACTGGATTTTCCCCTCAGGCGACACCTTGTGAAGCGCTGCGGCTTCACGATACCACTGGGCCGAGAGGTAACCGACACAGAGAGCCCGCTTCTGTTCCGTGATTTCCTGCTGCCACTGTTCCCAGGTTCCGGCCGGAGTTTCCCGGAGGGTAAAGATCGCGCCCTTGGGATTCTCCCGCGTTCCCAGAACCGGTTTCTTTTGAAATCGCGTCGCTTCATCGGCCACCAGCAGCTCCTTCGCATGGGCGAAACCAACATTGGGAAAACGCGAAGGCCGCATGAGCTCTCCGTCCTGCATGAGCAGAGCTCCAGTCTGTGAGCGACTGGATAGCACTTTGATGAGCAAGGAATCAGACACCGAGAGACTGACCACCTTTCCCCGAGCCTTTTCGCACAGTCGAGCCAGCGTCTCTGGATCCGCGACCACCTTGCGGGACGCAATCGGAATTTCCCGGGTGCCATCGAAAACCACCCGACCCTTCGCTCGATAAGTGACCGGAGCCTCCGCGCTACCGCTGTCCTTTGAATCAAACACCACCGCCTTTTCAAAAGCATACGTTCCCGGAGCAATCGAGACGACGATGGGGCGCCCTTTCTTCATCGTCCGCACCTTTTCCTTCGCTGCCGCCAAGTCAGGCAAGCCACCCGGTCCGACCTGAAGTTCCTGCACCTCTGAGGCCAAGACCGGACTTGCGAGCACCAAGAGATGTCTGACAAATTTCATGAGGATTTTTACGCACCAAAAATCCCAAAGTTTCTTCAATTCCTCCCGATCTTTCGAAAAATAAATTTCACACCGTCTGCCTGATCTGAAATCGTCCCTGTATGACAATTCCTCCGATTACGAATCATTCCGGCGTTCAACTTGGTATTCTCGGAACCCACCTTGGCTTCCTCGATGCCTTGGTCCCGGATGACGAAGGCCACCTGCCTCGTGACGAATCCGGTGAGCTCGTGGTTTTTGCGGGAGCAAAAGCGATTTGCGAAATGTCACCCGTAAAGGTCGATTCGATCCAGATTTCGTCCTTTGGTACTACCCTTCCGGAGGACATGGATGAGCTGATCGGAAAGCTCAAAGGAATCGGACTCGACCCCCAACTCGTGATGATGGTCGGCGGGGTGAATCCTTACAATCCGGACGACGAAGATGCCGCGGTCGCACAGCTTCAGGTCAACATCGGCTGTGCTATCCGGAATGGCATCACTCAGATCAATTCCACCTCCATCGAAGAATGGATGAGCGGCGAAGGCCCGAAAGATGAGGACGAGTTCAGCGCCCGCGTCGCTCAAAACATCAAGCTCCACGCCCGCGCTTATCGCGAAAGCGGACTGGCCGACTCTTGTGTCGAAAACTGGAACATCGAGTTCCTCCGCCCGGGCGAATTCGAAAACTTCACCTCCCTCGCCAAACTCATGCCCGTCATGAATGGCCTCCGCAAAGAGCTTGGGAATTCCTTCTTCCGGGTACTCGTTGATGCCGCGCACTGTGGCGACTCGGGAACCACGATGGCGGAAAACAAAGCCCTCATTGCCGAGCTCGCCTCGAACGATCAGCTCGGTCCCTTCCACTGCTCCGTTCCAACGACACGCGGTTGCCTCACTTCCGATGACGGCTGGGTCCCCGCTCTCCTCGCCGCTTCTGCCCGCACGGGAAAGCTGGAAAGTGCCTTCGTCGAAATCTTCCGTCATGACGACCCCGCCCTCGAAGGCCTTCGCAAGCTCGACCCCGGCCACGGCGTCGACACCACTGGCGGCCGGACCTACACCGAGCTCATGGTCGATGGCCTCATCGAGGCCGCCCGCCGCTTGAATAATTACAAGTCGCGCGGCATGCTCTAGAGGCTCATCCGGCACCGTGAAACGAAGACTCACTCAGCTTCTTCGCCATATTTCCGATTCAGCCAGTCCCGCACTTGTGAGGAACGGTCTATTCCAAATGAAAGGTGATGGTCACTCGTTGCCTTCCAACCAGCGCGGGCGCAAATATTCAGGGGGATCTTCACCCCCTTGGGACCTCCCCATCATTGCCGGCATATCATCCATCCCCAGAGGTGGTTGATCAAAAGAAGCCACATCCTTTCGGATCGCAAAGAGGTCACTCCGTTACGGGCAATTTAACCCCAACTGAGGACAGAATATACATCAAGTTCAACGAGATTCTTGGCTTCGAATCCTGCCTGTTACAATCCAAACACCTCATCTTTTTCACGGGCACAAAGATGGTGGCGATCATTATAAGCCCTTCAAAATCTGGAATTCTGTTGGGGGAAATCAACTTTCAGAACCCGAGACTTAACTTGCTTGAGAAAAAAGGGCAATAATCGCTCTTTCCTACGTTCTTATTGCGAAAACACGGTCGCCCTTTTCGGTGACCGTGTTAACGTCTTCTCATTCTTAAATCCATGACTTCTGAATCAGATCCTCCCGTTGGCAACACCCCCCCGGCTCC
Source organism: Akkermansiaceae bacterium (assembly GCA_049889835.1). Taxonomy (GTDB): domain Bacteria; phylum Verrucomicrobiota; class Verrucomicrobiia; order Verrucomicrobiales; family Akkermansiaceae; genus SW10. The sequence goes on along the minus strand of JBMHCQ010000026.1, from coordinate 55,028 downwards.
TCCCGCTCCCGAGCCTTCCGATGATCTCGCTACCGAGATCAAAAACCGCTCGGCCTTCGTCGCCCCTTTGCGAGCCGAGATCGGACGTGTTCTCATCGGCCAGGAGCATCTCGTCGACCGCATGTTAATCTGCCTCCTCACCGGAAACCACCTTCTTGTGGAAGGTCTGCCCGGTCTCGCCAAGACCCTCGCCGTCAACACCCTCGCCGAAGCGCTCACCGCGCAGTTCGGACGAATTCAGTTTACGCCCGATCTCCTCCCGGCCGACGTGATCGGAACCCACATCTACAATCCTGGCACTCAGGAGTTCACCGCCAAGAAAGGCCCTATTTTCACCAACCTCCTGCTGGCGGACGAAATCAACCGCGCACCCGCCAAGGTGCAGTCCGCCCTCCTCGAGGCAATGCAGGAAAAGCAAGTCACGCTCGGTGGCGAAACCCAGCCACTTCCCTCGCCTTTCCTGGTGATGGCGACCCAAAACCCGCTCGATCAGGAAGGCACCTATCCGCTTCCAGAAGCCCAGATGGACCGCTTCATGATGAAGGTCGTCGTCGGCTACCCAAAACGGGAGGAAGAGCGCGAAGTTCTCCGCCGTATGTCGAGCACGACCGAGATTCCTTCCGCCTCCGCAGTGACCGATCTCAGCGCTGTTACTGCGGCGCGCGATCTCATCAATAAGATTAAAATCGATCCCCGCATTGAGGACTACATCCTCGATGTCGTCTTCGCCACCCGCGAAGAAGGCCGCGCTCAGCTTTCAGAGCGTCAGGGTTCAGTCGATCTTTCCGCGATGAATCAACTCATCACCGCCGGAGCTTCCCCCCGTGCCACTCTGCAACTCACCCGCGGTGCCCGTTGCCTTGCCTTTCTCGACGGGCGCGATTACGTCCTGCCGGAAGATGTGAAAGCGATTGCCGCTGACGTCCTCCGCCACCGCATCATCCCTTCCTACGAAGCGCAGGCCGAAAACATGGATGCCGATGCCCTCATCGCGCAGATTCTCGATACTCTTGTTGCGCCGTAAGTCATGCTGGCATCCGAATTGATGGAAAAGGTTCGGCGGATTGAGATCCGCACGCGCCGTATCGTCCAAAACCGGACTGCCGGAGCCTGGCAGGCGTCCTTTAAAGGGCGTGGAATTGAGTTCGCAGAAATCCGCGAATATCAGGAAGGCGATGAAATGCGTGCCATCGATTGGAACGTCTCTGCCCGCCTCGGCTCACCTTACATCAAGCTCTTCACCGAGGAACGCGAGCAAAACGTCTTCTTCCTCGTCGATCGCTCTGCCTCCGGGGAATTCGGCTCCGGAGAGGTGACCAAAGCCGAGTTCACCGCCGAAGTCGCTGCCGTTCTCGCTTTCTCCGCCACCTTAAACAAGGACCGCGTTGGCCTCCTTCTCTACTCGGATCAGGAAGAACTCCAGCTCGATCCCGCACGAGGCCACCGGCATGTTTTAAGAATCATTCGTGAACTTCTTGCCTTCGAGCCCGAGTCTCCTCGCACTGATCTTGCGGGCGGGATTGAGCATCTTTTAAAAACCACCCTACGCCGGTCGATCGTCTTCATTCTCTCTGATCTTATAACTCCGGAATTCGATAAACCACTTCGCGCCTTGGCCCGGAAGCACGAAGTAATTCTGCTTCACATCACCGATCCCGCCGAGCGATCCCTGCCCAGGATCCCTCCTCTGAGTATCACCGATCTCGAGACTGGAAAAGCCAGCCGCCTGCGGAGAAAAGACGCCGCACAGCTTGCCGACCGCGCCGCAGCACGCGCCGAAGAAATCGCCAATAAGTGCCGTCGCGCCGGTATCGACTTCGTCCCACTCGATACCGCCACCGACTATCTTCCCTCTATCATGCGTCTCTTTGAAAGCCGCATCTCACGAAGGTGATTCAAAGCCCGATGAAAGCACTCTGGACCATCATCAAAGTCTTGTTGTTCGCCACTCTCATGATTGGCGCTTTCTTCGGCTACCGTTTTTTCAAAGTCTGGCAAAGCAATGAGCGCCCCACCGTCGAGGCGGCTGACTGGGAAAAGGCCGAAACCACTCTCGGCGGCAGCGCCACCTTGCTGGTGACCCTAAATGTCCCATGGCATCGTGAGCTGAGCTCGGCAAATCCGACCAATCATCCTGACGCCTTTCTCCCGGTAACGCACGAAACCGCCCTCCAAAAAGGAAAGATCAACCTCAACGGGATCCGTGAATGGAAGCTCCGCATTCCTCTCGTCGCCACTGCAGCGACCCTCCCGGAAGGCCAAACCGTATCGGTTCCCCTCAAAAGCACCGAGCGGATTTCCCCCGCCTCAGTCAACATTCCACTCCCTGCTCTCACCGTTCTCACCTTGGAGGACATCCCTCGCGACCCCGCCAACCCCAAGGACTTTCTCCAGCCCAATGCACTCGTGGAGATAAGCGGAGAGAAGACCGCATTTCAGGAAGAAGATTCCTCCCCCTGGTGGATCGTCGCCCTTGCCATACTTCTCATCATTGCCGTCACTCTCTTTGCCTTCAAAAAAGCAACCCAAGTCTCCTCCATTCCTCCCTGGGAACGCGCACTTGGGAAACTGGACCAGCTTGATATCTCCAAGAACCCTACCTCCGTGGTGGCTAGTCTCACCGATATTCTCAAGGACTACACGTCCGAGCGCTACCAGCTCGCAGCCAACACCAAGACCTCTTCCGAATATCTCGCGATCGTGAAAACAATCCCCGGCCTCGATGCTGGGGAAATCAAGGAACTCCCCTGGCTGGCACACATCGCAGACGCGGCTAAGTTTGCCGGTCGCGCACCCAATGAAGATGCTCCTCCGCGCGCACTGAGTGTGGTCCGTGAGTTTGTCGAAAACACCACTCCCCAGGAAGAACCCGACGATGCCTGATTTTCAACACCCCCTCGTGCTCTGGCTTCTCCTCCCTCTTCTGAGTGGGCTGGTCTGGCGCTGGTTGACTCAGCCCGCAGGAATCGCCATTTCCGCGACCGAACATTTCCGCGCAGACGCGAAGCAGCAATTCTTCACCGCACGAAGCCTCCTCCTGCTTCTCGAGACCCTCGCCGCCGTCGGGTTCATCGTCGCTCTTTCCAGACCCCAGCAAGATGTCGAACTCATGCCAACCACGCGTGAGGGGACCGACATCATCATCTGCCTTGACTACTCGAACAGCATGGATGCCTATGATCCGGATCCGGCACTCTCCACCCGGGACGTCCAAGAAGGCATTGCCCGGGGGGAAATCGTGGATCGTCTCGGGGTCGCGCGCCAACAAGTCGCACGCTTCATCAGCAGACGATCGGGAGATCGCATCGGCCTCGTGATTTTTGGAGTCGATGCTTTTGTCGCTTCTCCTCCTACTCTCGATCATGACTTCGTCCTCGCCCAAATCGACCAACTCAATAACTCGCTTCTTTATCGCCACGAACGCGGCACCAACATCGCCGGAGGAATCGCGACTTCCATCAACGCGCTCCTCGGTGAGTCGGACTCCCGCCGCACCATCGTTCTCATCACCGATGGCGATCACACCGTGGATGACGAAGTCTTCACCCCCACCACTGCTGCCGAAGCCGCTCGGAAAAAGGATATCGTGATTCATGCCGTCGGAATCGGCTCGGATAATCCTTACCGTGATCGCTGGCTCAAGAGCGCTTCTGCCATCGTTCGCTTCGACACACGTAATCTTGAAAAAGTCGCCTCCATCGCTGGTGGTCGCTTTTTCCGGGCCAAGGACAACCAGGGATTTGAGGAAGTGATGGATACCATTGATGCCCTTGAGACGACCTCCCGTATTCACCCGGCCCTTGTCTATCAGCGGGATCTCTACCCCTACTTTCTCATCCCCGGAACCCTCCTTCTCGGACTCTCCCTTCTCCTTCGGAAAACCCTCCTCCTCGAACTTTCCTGATGAGCTTGCACTCCACCCATCACTTCCTCTGGGTCACCCCGCTGATCGTCCTTGCCGCGCTGGCGGTCTGGCATGCTATGCGAACCCGCCGCCGCACGATCGAGATGCTTTCGGGAAATGCCGAGACCTGTCACCTGAAGACAAACGCCTCCCCGAAACGTCGAAAAATTCTCACGGTCGCTCTTTTTGCCTCTCTCGTCTTCGCCTGTATCGCCTCTCTTCGCCCGATCAATGGCACCACCATTTCCGAGTTCGAGCGACCTGCCAAAAACATCATCATCCTTCTCGATGTCTCGAAGTCGATGGGCGCCAGCGATGTTGAAGGCCTCACCCGCATGGAAGCCGCCAAGCTGCTGGCCCGCGCCTTTGTTGAGAAACGACCCACCGACCGCATCGGGCTTCTTTCCTTCTCCGGCGCACCCTATTCCGAAGTGCCCGTCACCCTCACTCACACCAATCTTTTACAGCGGATCGACAAACTCGCTCCCGGTGCCATTCCCGTTGGAGGAACGGACCTTGGAGCCGCTTTCAAGGAAGCACGACAGCTCCTCACCGAAGATCCACCACCCGGATCGGCGGTCATCATTCTCTCCGATGGTGATAACCTCACCGGGAGCTACAATCAGACCATTGAGTCTTTTGCAAAGGCCGATATCCCCATCATCGCAGTCGCCTTCGGGAGCCCGACCATTCCAGCACCGGTCCCGAATTCAATATACGAAACACAAGCAGACTACGGGGCCCTCAAGGAAGTCGCAGACGCCACCGGCGGAATCTTCCTCGGCGGAAAACCGTCCGATGTCGATGGACAGATCAAGGAACTCTCAACCCGGGTCGATGCCATCGAACTCTCCGGCGAAGACGTGGCCACGGAAATCTTCAATCGCCCGCTCGATATCTACGCATACCCTCTCACGATCGCCCTCCTCCTGCTTCTCCTCCACCTCTTTCTTCCCTTGAAAACGAAAACCTGGCACCCACTTTCGGCTCTCATCATTTTCACCTTCTTCAATCCACAGATTTTGGATGCTCAGGAAGTGGAAAAGACCGAAAAAACTGAATCCATCGTCAACCTCGCTTACCTCAAAGCCCTCGAAACAGCCCGCGAAGAAGAAAAGCCGCTTCTCCTCATCTTCACCGGATCGGATTGGTCCGAGTTCTCCATCAAATTTGAGGAAGAAATTCTTGCTCATCCAATATACCGGAAATGGGAGAAAAACACCGTAGTCGCAATCATCATCGACCTCCCCCGAACCGGGATCGATCCCGACCTTCGGAATCAAAACCGCGCGCTCGCTTCACAGTTTCAAGTTCCTTCTTACCCCCTTGCGATTTTCGTCGATCATGAGACCGAAAAAGAAATCGGCCGATTAACTTATGACCCCAATGGCCCTGCCACTTGGATCAAGCGCGCCGATGCTGTCCTTAGTGGTGATCTTTCCCAAGGCGATAGTCCTGCCTCTGTCGACTACCTTCCGAAGGAGATCCGCGATGCCCTTGAGAACCCCAGTCTCACCCCCGCTGAACGCAGCATCGGATTTTACAACAAAGGGCTCGAGATTGAAAACGCTGCTCCCGAGCTCGCCATCCGTTCCAGCGATCGCTTCAAGCTCCTTGTCGATCTCTACACCAATGCGAGCGCCGAAGCACCTCGTAACCGGCCCGACCTTGCCTTCGCTCCCGCACATAAGCTCGGCCTTCTTCACCACCGCCGTGGCCGCAGCCTCATTCCCGAGGATCTTAAGAACATGGACACGGCAGAAATGATGCGCCTTGCCGAAGAAGCCGGGGGCGACCCCATCAAACTTCTCAAAAAAGCCCAAAAAGACTACCGCCGCGCTCTTTCCCAATATCAACAAGCCGCACCTCTCCAACCGGGCGATGAAAATCTCACCACTAACCTCGCCGTGGTGTATCGGGATCTCGCCCGGGTGAAGGCCTACCTTGACTATCAGGAGGCTTACGCCAAAGCGGTCGAAACCACCTCGCAAGCCCTCGCGCAAGAAAAACGGTTTCGCAAAAGCCTCGAGCATGAGGTCACCAGCCGGAGATCAATTAACGACAAAGGAGTCGAGCGCTCGGCCGAAGCCATTCGCGATCTCATCAAAAAAGGAAAAGCCATCAAAGATGAGCCGACCATTCTCGATGCCGAGCAATTCGCCGAATACAGCCTCGCCGAGGAAGACATCAACCTTGCCCCCGGCACCCATGAGGAGCGCTTTTTAAGCCCTTCCGTTCAGCATATTCAAGATGCCCTCGACCACCTCATCGATCCTCAACAGATGCAGCCTCAATCCGGCCAGGGCTCCGGCGACCCGCAGGATGGAGACCCTTCCGAAGGAGGGGAAGAAGAGGAAGAATCCGGTGCTGCCGAACCACAAGGAGACGTTCCCGATGAAGGCGAGGGGGAAGGTGAAGAGGACGGCGGCGGCGAGGAAAGCACTGGGGATGCCGATGCCGACCTTCGTCGATCCGAGAAAGAAAGCGGCGACCTCCGTGATCGCCTCCTCGAACGCCTTGGTCGTGAAAACCGCCGCCGCCTGCGCGGCAAAGATCATTAAGAAACGATGCGATTTTCTCCCGCCTTTTTAATTATAGCTACGCTCGCACCTCTGATGAAGGTGCAGGGCGAGGAGAATTATGAGCTCATCGAACCTCCCGCTGAGGTTACCACCGATCTGCGCGCGAGCTTTTCGCTCGAAGCTTCCCACATCGTTCAAATTGGCCCCCTCAAGCCCCACCCAAAGATCACTTGGCTCGATCAATCCAATCAACGCATCCTCAACGGGGACCCCACCGAAGACGGAAAGATCAGGACCGAACTCGGATTCGTCGTGCGCTCACCCGGCACGGTGAAATTTCCTCCCATCCCCATCGTTATCGAAAACGACTCCTTCCTCCTTCGCCTGCCACCCATCAAGGCGGTGAAGAACTCCTCCTCGACCGATTTTGCCCGCTTCGATGTCCTTTGGAACGGAGAAACAGAAATGCCGAAAGTCGTTCATCTTGGGGAAACCATCGACATCGATTACGTCGGCCGTATCATCACGCGACCCAACAGCTTTCCTGAATTTGAAATTCCAACTTCCCGCGTCGAGAATGCCCGCTGGCACCTCTTTACCCGACGTCGCGGTCAGAATGCCCGCAAGGATGACTACTTCTATGGTGTCCCATCTCGCTTCGGATACAGCTACCGTCGTTACGTGGGGCGTGATATCGATCTCTACGGACAACACGCCCGCCTCCGCCGCTACCGCGCCCGCATCATCTGCTCCAAGCTCGGCGAGGTGAGCGGACACCTTGGGATGACCTTACGCTCAGGCGCCAACGAGCGAACTTTCCTGAAACCCTTTAAAATTAAGGTCGCCCCTCTTCCGCCCTTGCCGAGCAATAACCTTGTCGATACCGGACTCGTCGGAAAGTGGAATATCGACGCCCGCATCACCCCATCCCAAATCTCCGCAAATCAACCGATCAAGCTCAACGTCCTCATGAGCGGACAAGGCGATCCCGGACTTCGGAACGAGTTCGATTTTTCACGGGATGGCTTCCCTTCCGTCGACCGCCAACCCGCCGAGGAAAGCAGTTCCAACTCCATCACCTGGGGCGGTCGCTTCGAGCAGACCCTCGTCCCGACCGGAAAAGTCGCCACTTTTCAGGCGCTCACTCTCGCCTCCTTCGACACCGAGGCCGATCAGTGGAAACTCCACCCGGTCACTCCCGCACTTACCCTCACCGGGATGACCGATATCACCGACTCCCTGTCCCCTGCCACCACTCTTGGCAACGCCGTCCAACGCCCCGTTCTCCTCAACCTTCCCACCGCCACCTTTGGAGCCTTTGCGATCGCCCCTTTTCTCCCGCTTCTTCTCGGCCTGCTCAAAAAACGCCTCGATCAACGCGATCCCGAACGCAAGAAACGGAAACAAAAAATCAACGCTTTCCTCGCGGCCGCCAAGAATGACAGCGGCAACATTGAAGACGATCTCCTTCCGGTCTTGCGGGAACACCTCGAACTCCCTCCCGGAGCATCCACCGGCGAAGTCGCCCAGATGCTCGAAGCCTCAGGCCATGCTGAGCTTGCCGCGACTCTTCGCACGCACGCCGAGTCCACCTTCTCCAGTTCCGCACCATCCCTTGATTTCAAAAAGCTCGCCCAGCAACTTTCAAAGGTCGCCTTCCTCTTCCTGCTTTTCCTTCCCCAGCTCCGTGCTGCCACTCTCGAATCCGCCAACGCGGCTTACTCCTCTGATCGCTACTCGGATGCCATCTCCGAGTATCAAACCCTCATCGAGGAGAATCCCGGACACGCAGTGCTTTATCGGAACCTCGCGCTCGCCTACCTCGCCGTCGACGACCCCGCCCGCGCCCGCGCAGCCTGCCACACCGCGCTTCTCCTTTCCCCTCTCGATGGTGACACGCGCGTGCTCATGAACGATATCCGGAACCGCCTTAGCGCCCCGAATCTTCCCGGCACCGGCCTTTTGGAACTCCGCCCCGATCAATGGTTCGTCCTCGCAACCACCGCGTGGATTCTCGGATTTCTGCTCATCGGTCTTCGCCATTTTTCCCCCCGTCTTCCACTCTGGAGCACGTGGGTGGTTCTCGGATTTTCGCTTCTTTTCTTCGCCACCGGAGTCTGGAGAAACGCCAATGCCTACGAAAAAGGTCAGTTCATGGTTCTTGGAAAAGATGTTCCCCGAGAGCCCAAGATCGGAAATCCCGACTGGGATTTCCCGCCTCTCCACAGCGGGCAGATCATTCAAATCGAGGAGACCACCGAGACACATGCCCGCATCAAGACTACCGGTTCCTCCTTTTGGATTCCCCTCAGCGAACTCAAACAAGTTTGGTAACATGAAAGCCCTCCCTCTCTTTCTTTTCTCCGCGGCCTTGATTGCCGCGGAACCTCTTGCCGATCCCTTTGCCGATCTTTGGACCGCCCAACATGAAGCGAGGCTGGAAAAAGCTGCCCTCGAACTCGCACCCCAATTGCAAAAGCACACCGTGATGATCGGGCGTCTGGGCCTTCTCGAGATCCGCCCCGGAGTCATCATCAGTGAAAAGGGCGATCTCCTCGCTCCCTACCTCGCCCCCATTGATACGGAGGATGACGCCCCCTATCTTCTCTATTTCCCCGACGGCTCCCGGCAGGTGCTTGAACTCATCACCGAAAAGCCCGAACGCGGGATCGCCCATCTCCGGGCCTCCTCCCTTCCCGAAGGCCTCCTCCCCGCTGAGCGAGCCGATGACGTTTCGCTGCAAACTTCCCAGTGGTTCCTTATTCCGGTCAACGCCCCGGTTCCTCATCTCGGCGAGCCCATGGCCTTTGCGCGCGACCATTCCTTCGAGCGCCCCGGGGAAGAGGCCCTTGTCTTCACGCTCGCCCGCGGTCCTTATCCCGGAGGTACCCCCGTGTTTGATCTCGCCGGACGCCTGCTTGCAATTCAAACCGTTCCCAACACGTCACGTGGCTGGGACAACCAACCCCGTGGTCGCGTGTTCACGCTTGCCCGCCTTGTCGAAGATTTCGCTGGGCTCGCTGACATTCTCAAATCCCCGGCGGAAGCTTACCTTCCCAAACTTCCCCGCAATCCATATCCAGAAGACGAACAGGATGATGAGCAAAAAGAGAACAAATCCCCTCTCGAGGAAGCGCGCGCCAAGTTTGCCACCTCATTTTTCCCAGCAAAAAATCCGCCCTTCGCGGTCATCCTTAATGAGGGAAAAGCAATCACCCATTCGGTCACCGGGGTGATCGTGCGAAGTGATGGACTTTTACTCACCAAAGCCTCCGAGCTCGGTCCCAACCTCTCCGTCCGCTACCAAGGAAAGACCTATCCCGCCACGCTTCTGTCCACCGATGAAGCGAGCGATCTCGCTCTCATCGGAATCAACGCCCGGGGCCTTCCCGTCATCCAATGGAGCGACAGCACCACGCTCAAACCCGGCACGACGCTTGTTTCTCCCATTCTCCTACAGGAAACCGACAATGAGATGTCGGGAGATCCCGAAGCCCTCACCGGCGCTTTTTCCCATCCTTTGAAAAACTCCCCCACCATCCACGAGACCAGCGGACCTGCCAGTCTAGGCATCATCACGGAGCAAAGCGAAAGCAGCTTAAAGATTGCCTCTTTCCGAAAAGGCGCCCCTGCCAAGGAAGCCGGACTCAAGGTTGGCGATGAGCTCACATCCCTCAACGGAGAGGTGCTCACCGATCGTGCCTCACTCGTGAATGCCCTCAAGCCAATTGCCGTCGGCTCCGAAATTTCCCTCGAAATTCGCCGGGGTGGAAATACCCAGAACACCAAGCTGACCCTCATCCGCCCCCACCTTTCCCCTCCTCCCACAGGAATCGATCTCAGCGCTCCTCTCAGGTTCATTCCCAGCATCCGTCGCTCGGAATTCCCGGAAGTCCTTGTCCACACCCTGCCGCTCGATAACTGGGATTGCGGAAGCCCCCTCTACACCACGGATGGAAAAGTAATTGGCCTTAACATCGCCAGCGTTTCCCACAACCGCTCAATCGCGCTTCCCCCTCAGGAAATCAAGGCAGCCCTCAAACGGCTCCTGACCCAATCCCGCACCTTTTAATTGCCCCTTATGAAAGCCCTCCTCTTTCTCCTTACCGCTTCTCTTCTGGCTGCGGCTCCGCGTAAGACGCCGGCCGAACTCGACGCCCATTTGCAAAAGATCGCTCCTGATCTGGTTGACGCCACCATCGCCATTTTCCTGGGCAGCGGATCGGGATCCGGAGTCATCGTCTCTCCGGATGGCCTCGTCATCACCGCGGCGCACGTCACCGGAAAAGCGAATGAAAAAATGACGGTCCTCCTCGCCGATGGCCGCGAGCTGCCCGCCACTTCGCTCGGGGTGGATCACACCACCGATGGGGCCCTTCTTCAAATCAATGCCCCTGGACCCTTTCCATATCGGTCCTACATCAGGGAAAAGAATTACGAAATCGGTGACTGGGTCATCGCCACCGGCCACCCTGGAGGTCCGGTTATCGGACGCCCCGCCCCTTTTCGTCTTGGACGGATTTACAATGCGGGAACCGACAGCGGATTCGCCGATCCCATCACCACCTCCGCAATGGTGATCTCCGGTGATTCCGGCGGCCCACTCTACAACCTCAAAGGCGAAGTCATTGGCATCAACTCAAACATCTCCGGCGCGTGGACCGTCAACAACCACGTTCCCATGCCTTCCATCATCGAAAAGTGGGACGCCCTTCTCGCCGGAGAATCCTTCGGGGAACCCGCCCCGATGAGGGGGACCAATCCCGATCCGGAAAACTACTTCGACGAACCCTACCGAAGCCTTCGAGAGCGGTATCTCCAAGAACTCGATGCCCGACCCGCTGATGATACCGAAGCCGCCGCTCTCAAAGCACGTCCCTCTTTAAAAGATCCGCACCACATGCAGAACTGGCTCGACAAATGGGAACCCGATCTTGACGCCCCAAAATCTCCCCGACTCGGACTTCGTCTCGCTCTTGGAGAATCCTCTCGTGCTTTGATTTCTGAAGTGCTTCCAAATTCCCCCGCACAAAAAGCCGGGTTGAAAAAAGACGACGTCATCACCAAGCTCAATGCCACTCCGATCACCTCCCCGACTTCTCTTGGAAAAGCACTTTCCAGGCTCGAAGAACCCGCCTCACTCTCCCTCACCCTGGCCAATGGACGCACGCTTTCGCTCAAGCCCGAACTTCCACCGGCCCGGCAACACTTTCCTCCACCTGTCGCCGGCCTCATCCCAATGATGGTCGGAAACACCGCCGCCAGCTCGCCTCCCTCGATCCGTGATCTTGAGCAGGAATTCCACGCCTCGCTCGCGGAACTCAATGAAGAGCTGCGCAATTCAGTCGCGCAAATCTATCAAGGCGACGAGCTTCTCATCCACGCCACCTCTGTTTCAGGACAACAACTCATCACCAAAGCGAGCGAGATTGAAGATCTGAAGAATCTCGAGATTCGCCTCGGCAATCAAACTTCGCCCGTGCGGGTAGTGGGTGTCGACAAGACTCGCGATATCGCGCTTATCTCATGCGACCTCGAAGGCCTTCAGCCCGTGGGACTTCGCTTAAACGAAGCAAAGGTCGGAGCTCTCACCCTCACCGCCGGAAAAAGAACGCTTACTCCCGGTGTTATCACCCAGCCTGCACGCGTCGCTCCTGCCATCGGATACGAGCACAATGTCGACCCCGATCAGCCGAGCGGTTACGTCGGGATCAGTCTATCGCCTGATCAGGATAAACCCACTATTGCCTCGGTCGAACTCGACAGCCCTGCCGACATCGCCGGACTTCTCGAAGGTGACGTCATCACTTCATTCAACAAGAAAAAGATCGAAACGCCTGACGCCCTCACCAAGCAACTCTCCAGCTTCGCTCCCGGTCAGAAAGTGACCTTCAAAGTCAGGCGTGAAGAAGAAGAGATCACCATTCCTCTCATCCTCGATTCCCGCCCGGCCAAATCTGCCAACAAGAGAGACCGTCGCGCCGAAATGCGTGATCGTTCCCTTTCCGGACTCACTGCCAATGGCGGACCCATCTCGAAACGTCGCTCCGACTTCCCGCTCGCCCTTTATCACGACACTCGAATCACCGCCAAAGAAATGGGCACTCCCCTTCTCGATGTCGACGGAGATTTACTCGGGCTCAACATCGCCCGCGCGTTGCGCCAAAGAACCCTCGCCATCCCCGTGAGCGAGATCCGCGACTTCTTCCGGGAGCAGCTCATCGAGAAACAAAAGAGAACGGATTAAAAAAGCCGCAGGACTCTCAACCGGTAGGGCTCTTTGGCCATCAAGGAACCACCGGAATGGTCTTCTTTATTTGAAAGATGAGGGCAATTCGCCCTGCCAGACTAACCTCCGAGATAACTCATCTCTGCCTTGTCCCGGAAGATCTCGCCTCGCTTTTCGGAATACCGGTCATCCCGCTTCCTCCAACCTCCCGCGAGGAAAGCCGCGAGTTCCTCATCACCCGCTCCCGAACGCAACACCTCGCGCACTGCGCGACCTTTTCCACTGAAGAGACAGTGATACGATTTTCCTTCCGCCGAAACGCGAAGTCTCGAGCAATCACCACAGAAGGGCTGGGTCACCGAAGAAATCACGCCGAACTCTCCCCGGCCATCGGAGAACTTCCACCGCTTGGCTACCTCCCCCCGATAGGACGCTTCGATTTCTTCAAGCGGAAACTCCTCTCGAATCATTTGAACCACTTCGGCTGAAGGCAGAACTTCCTCCATCTTCCAGCCATTGCTTTCTCCGACATCCATGTATTCGATAAAACGCACAATGAGACCTTGCTCACGCGCCCAACGGATCATGGGAAGGATTTCATCCTCATTGATTCCGCGTTGCACCACCATGTTTACCTTAACAGGCAAACCGAAGGTCTGAGCGGTTGAGATTCCGGAAAGGACGCGCTCAATTTTGGCGCCAACTCCGTTCATCTTCGCAAAGACTTCAGGATTCAACGCATCAAGACTCACCGTGACCCGGTCCAGCCCCGCCAAGCGAAGCCCCTCGGCATGATGACCGAGAAGAATTCCATTGGTCGTGAGAGCCAAGTCTTCAACCCCTTCCACCGAGGAAATCATTGCCACCAGATCCTTCACTCCACGACGCAGCAAAGGCTCGCCACCGGTCAGGCGGACCTTCCGCACGCCAAGCAAAATCGAAGCGCGAACCACCCGCACAATTTCCCCAAAAGTGAGAATTTCAGAGCGCGGGAGAAACTGATAATTCGGACCGAAGACCTCCACTGGCATGCAGTAGCGGCAACGTAAGTTACACCGATCCGTCAACGAAATCCGGAGATCGCGGAGCGGGCGGCCCAAAGTGTCTTCCACGGAAGGAAGAGAGCACGAATTGAACCGACTCGCGAACTTTTATCAATAAGTCGGCAAAGGTGGTTTAGCCCATTCGCCCGCCTCGGGCTTGGCTCCCCCCGAGTTCGCCTCGCAGTTTGAGGCTCTTCCGGGCCACGCCAAGGGCAATGGAGCGCAACGTGTTCCGCTCATCGGAAAGTTCATCGAATCCAAAAAGAGCAGAAGGTTCGGGTGGAATCAGCCCCGCCATTTTTTTCTCCACTTGGAGAAGAGCGCGCAGAAAAAGCAATCAGCGTCCTCACGCCACAATGTCGCCTTCCAGCAAACGTTCCTCGGTCCAATCCTCAGCGGCCTTCGGGATTCGCTGGGCAATCCGCTCGACGCAACGCTCCCAAACTTCCTCCCCTTCGAGAATTTTCACCTCAATGCGGAGATAGTAAACCGGGACATCCGCCTCACTCGGGACCGGGAAACGGACCGCATCTTTCTCAGTGGTGATAATCAGATCGACTCCGCGGTGGACACACCGTCGCATAAAGCGATCGATATCCTTTTGCGTAAAAGCATGATGATCGGCAAAGGTGGTGTGAAAAAGCACTTTGGCCCCCATGTTTCGGAGAAGTTTGTCGAAGCTCTCAGGCATCGCGATTCCCGAGATCGCCGCAACGTATTTTCCGTCCATCTCTTCGAGCGGTAAAATTTCGTCATGGAAGACGCCCTGGACGTGTTTGGGGCCGTGCGTGCATTCCATAATCTCCGCACTGGGATTGTAACGTGAGATTCGTTTACGGAGTTTCTCATTTGAGGAACCGTCGCATTTTGTGATGAAGACGTAATCGGCACGCCGAATATTCTTCGGAGGCTCCCGAAGCGTGCCCCGCGGAATAATACCGCTCACCCCAAAAGGAGTTCCCTGATCAAGCAAGACAAGGTCCAGCGTATGCGCGAGATCGAGATACTGCATTCCGTCATCAAGCAAAAGGGTATCGCATTCCAGCTCCTTCACTGCGAAGCGACCGCCACGAACACGATTCTTATCGACCACAACCGCCACACCGGGGAGATTTTTTGCCAACATGTAGGGCTCATCACCGGCATACTTTGCCTTCAGATGAACCTGAAAGCCATCACTCACAATCTTCGGCGGACTGGTAACTTGAACTCCCGTCCCGGGGTGCTCCCAATGTTGTGGCTCCTTGAGATCGGCCGACTTATATCCGCGACTCAGAATCGCCACCTTTCTCCCTCGCTCACTGAGTTGACGCGCCAGACGCTCAACCACTGGAGTCTTGCCCGTTCCGCCCATAGTCAGATTTCCGATGCTCACCACCATCGTTCCGAGGTCATGCTGCTCTTTCCAGCCTTTGCGGAAAAAGCGGAGCCTCGTTTTCACCCCCGCCTTGTAAAGAAAGGCAACTCCCCGAAGAAAAATACGCAGAGCCGAGGGGCCAAGACCACGAGCCTTTCCCGTGATCACGTCCATCGCCCACTTTTCGAGCTCATCGTTCTTCTGCGCCATCGCGCAGGCAGTCTAACCCGACATCCGGGACTTGGAAACCTCCGATGCCCGACCTATGAACCTAAAAAAGCCCGGTCACCTGCAGTGACTGGGCTTTTGATCAATTGAAACGTAGGTGTTAATTCGCACCGAAGATTATTTCCAGCTCTGGCAGCTCTTTTTTGAGCGCATCGGCTCCTACCGGAGTGGCTTTGGAATTCCAAAGGTAGAGTTTCTTGAGCTTCGTGAGGGACTTGAGCTTCGCAAGCCCGGCGTCAGTCACTGCCGTGCCGTAAAGATTGAGCCACTCAAGGTTTTCCAAGCTTGCCACTACATCAAGGCCCGCATCGGTAATCCCAGTTTGGTTCAGGTCGAGTTGACGAAGATTTCTCATCTCGCCAAGATGTGCCTGCAGCGCTGCTTCACTCACCGAAGAGGCTCCGAGACGCAAGGAAGTCAGAGCTTCGGAAACTGGTGCCAGTTTCTCAAAATGCTCGTCTCTCATCTCTTTCCGGAGGCTCACCGCAGTGAACTCGAGATCGGTGGAGTCTTGGGACACGTAGTTGATCGCGTTCTTAAGCTGCTCGTCTTGCTTGAGTGCACCGAGAGCCGAGTCGAGCGCTTCGCGCTTCTTCCTTTGCTCGTCTTCCATCGCTTTGGCAGCAGCAGCCTTTTGAGCCTCCATCTCCGCGAGTTGCTCGGGAGGGACCAGCCTTGCAGCGGCTTCGAGAATTTCGGCAGGAGCACCCATCTCAGCAAGAGTCTTATCTTCGAGGATGTCACTTTTGGGGAGAGCACCTGCCCACCATTTGATAATCTCACGCTCATGATCTGGCATGGGCTCCCGCTTCTTGCTCGGAGGAGGCATGAACATGTCGTCATCCTCATCGAGGAAAAGCACTTCCACCATGTAGCTCTTCTTTACGTCGCCTGGAACAAGCGCGCGATCGGTGTCACCACCCTTGATCAGACCTTCCCACGTATGCATCTCAAGACCGGATTTGACCTTCTGAGCAGGATCGTGGCATTTGAGGCAGCGGTTTGCGATAATCGGAACAATAACATCAGCGTAAGCTAGGCGGTCCTTGGGCGCCTTGATCACGACAGGTACTTTGTCCTCATCGCTGTCAGCGACAGCCTCTCCTTTTTGAGTAAACTCGTTCCAAGCCTTTTCAAGCCCGAGCTCTCCGTGGATTTCCTCACCACCAATGTGAGAACCGAAGCCCATGACTCCGGCAGCTGCCAGCAAAAGGATCGCGTATACTGGATTCCGGCCACCCTTTTCAGGGTTCCAAATCCGGGAGAGGAACGCCAGACTGAGGACACCCACAAAGCCAATTCCGGCCCACATATGGTCGTTCCAAGTCTCGGACTGCGGGTTGTATTCCATGTGCATATCGACAAATCCCGTCACACAGGCAATGGCACCGGTAAGAATGGCAAGAAAGAGGCCCACTGTTGTCACGGGGCGGTATTTCCCGAAGGAAATCCAGCCTAGGCCTTCCATCACAACGGTGAGAAACACGATCCCGATCGGAAGGTGCAGCACCAGTGGGTGCATGTTTCCAAAGACCTCATTGTAGATGCCGTCGTTTGTCAGAAAGTTTCCAAGCTCTCCTTCTCCTCCCTTCAGGCCCAGAAAAACCAGAGCCCCGACGAGAACAAGGATGAACAAGGAGAGAAAAATCAGCCCCACCTTTCCCTCATTGGGAGTTTCAAGGGCTTCTTCGGGTGTTTGAGTTTCTTCAGACATGAGTTGTTCGATGAGTCTACGAAAGGTGTGTGGCGAGTCTTTCCAACAGGATCGCTTAATCAATATCAATTATTGGCCCGTCTTCATTCTGGGCCGCCGAGGAACCCGTGCGGCGCTCACCTCGCTCCGAAATCAGGTCCTTGAGGGTTTTGATAAAAAAGGCGAGAGCAACACCCTCATCAAGAAAGGGAAGCGGGTCGGGAATCCACCCTAAAAAAAGCAGGTAGCCCCCGGAAAGCAGGAGAATGAGTAACTTATTCATAGCCTCTCACTGAACCTAGCTCCTTTCGGAGGCGGATCCATGGAAAAAACGAGATCACTTTATCATCCTCGATACTTCCTCCCGGCCCAAAATCTCACCAATTTTCCCTCCTCACGGCTCGACGCATCCCAGAAACAAACTATTTTCCCTCCGTGAGCGATGTCCCCCGCCTTTTCCACTCAATCGAATTCGAGGGCCCTTTTGTGAAATGCCTTCACTGCCGGATGCCCTTCAACGAAATGGACGTCCCGCACATCATCAGCAAGAGCTATCGCGGACCGGAGTGTATTTTCGAATATGCCATGTGCCAGAATTGCCACATGGAAATGGTGCAATCCTTCTCGAAAGAATCCCGGGAAAACCTCGAAGCCTTCCACCTCGCCCGCGTCGACTTCGATGCGCGCTCGACGGAACTCGCTGGAAATGATCACCACACCGATTGGCTCAAGGAATGCCTCACCTGTGGTATCGCGGTGCAACATCTCAAGGAGTATTCCATCGCTGCGATGGCCTTCGAGAGCACCATGGTCTTCGACCCGTTCCCCCGCATGATGTGTGGGAGCTGTGAAATGGAACTACAAGAACAGCTTTCAGCCAAAACACGCGACGAATGGGATCGCTTCATTCGCGACCACTTCGAAGGCCCACCCGCCGAGTCACTCACTCCGGACGGTCGTATCCCCGTGCTGGCGTAACAGGATTTCGATGACTTTTTGAAGTCACGCCATGCCAAGCACAGCGCATAAAACCGGATCATATTCTGGAAGGATCCTTCTTTGGGCTTTAGAGGCCCAGATGCTCTTCGAGCACCTCTGCCAATTCCTCATTCCGTCACGCCACTTGATCAGGCTGCAGAAGTGAGGACCGCCCTTCACTTGCTTGCTTTCTATGAGAATAATCGCCCTTTAGTAGTGATAGAATCCTTTCCCTTTCACCTCTTTAGAAATGAAATCAAATGCTCAATTGCATCGCCCCACCCAACGGTTAACTTTCGCCATCATGGTCCGCGTTTCTCTTTCACTTCTTGCTCTTCCCCTTTTCGTCGTCGCCAAGGATACCTCAATCACCTATCCCAACTCCCACCCGGTCGACACCGTCGAAACGATCCACGGCGTCAAAGTCGCCGATCCCTATCGCTGGCTTGAGGACCTGAACTCCGATCGGACCCGGCAATGGATCAAAGAGCAGAACACCCTCACCCAGAAGCACCTCAACAGCATCCCCGGTCGCGACACCCTCAACGCGCATTTGACCCGGCTTTGGAATGTCGAACGCTTCGGCACTCCCCAGTTCATCGGAGGTCGCTATTTCTTCTCAAGAAACGACGGCCTGCAAAACCAATCGGTCCTCTACGTCACCGAGTCTCTCGATGCAACGCCCACAGTCCTACTCGATCCCAACAAGCTTTCCGATGATGGCACAATCGCGCTCAAGTCCTACGATATTTCTCCCGATGGGAAATTCATGGCCTATTCCATTTCCAAATCCGGATCCGACTGGGTCGAGTGGAAAGTCCGCGAGATTGCCAGCGGAACGGATTTAAAGGACCACCTCAAATGGTCCAAATTCTCCGGCGCCACCTGGGCCAAGGATTCTTCCGGCTTTTACTACGGCCGCTTCCCCACTCCCGAAAAAGGTCAGGAGATGATGGCCGAAAACACCCATAAAAAGATCTACTTCCACAAGATCGGAGCGCCCCAATCCGATGACAAGATCATCTACGAACGCCCGGACCACCCAAAATGGGGACTCTATGCCGATCTTTCGGAAGACGGTCGCTACCTCCTCATCACCATCTCCCAGGGCACCGACACCAAAAACGGCTTTTTCTACAAGGACCTCTCCAAGCCTAATTCCAAAGTGGTCGAACTCCTCCCCAAGTTTAACGCCTCTTACTCCTTCATCGGGAACATCGAATCGACCTTCCTCATCCAGACCGACCTCGGAGCCCCGCGCCAACGCGTAGTCGCGATTAATCTCAAGAACCCCAAGCCCTCCACCTGGCGCACCGTCATTCCAGAGTCGGCCGAAACCCTCCGCTCCGTTTCTTACGTCGGCGACACCCTGATCGCCAACTACCTCAAGGACGCCCGCTCCGATATCCGCCGCTTTAAAACCAACGGCCGCGAGCTTACCTCGATCAAGCTCCCCGGCCTCGGAACTGCAGGAGGATTCTCCGGAAAGTCGACCCACACCGAGACTTTTTACTCCTTTAACTCCTTTACCTCTCCCGGCGCGGTGTATCGATACAACGTTGCCTCCAACACCTCCACCCTTTGGAAAAAACCCGAGACCCAATTCAATCCCGACAACTACGAGACCTCGCAAATATTCGCCGAGTCCAAGGACGGCACCAAAGTCCCCATGTTTGTCGTCCACAAAAAAAACCTCGTTAAAAACGGCCAGAATCCCACCCTCCTTTACGCCTACGGCGGGTTCAATATCCCCATTCTCCCGCGCTACTCCCCCGCCACCATCGCCTGGCTCGACATGGGCGGCCTCTACGTCTCCGCAAACCTTCGCGGCGGCGGGGAATACGGCGACGAATGGCACCAAGCCGGAATGAAGCTCAAAAAGCAGAACGTTTTCGATGACTTCATCGCCTGCGCCGAGCATCTTATCAGAAAAAAATACACCTCTTCCAAAAAACTCGCCATCCACGGCGGTTCCAACGGCGGTCTCCTCGTCGGAGCTTGTCTCGTCCAACGACCCGAACTCTACCGCGCTGCCATTCCTGCGGTGGGAGTCATGGACATGATCCGCTTCCAAAAGTTCACCATCGGCTGGGCCTGGCAGAGCGAATACGGCTTCCCCGATGACAACGCCGACGAGTTCAAATACCTCCTCGGCTATTCTCCGTATCACAATTGCAAACCTGCGAATTACCCCGCCACTCTCATCACCACTTCCGACCACGACGACCGAGTCGTCCCCTCCCACTCCTATAAATTCGCCGCCGCCCTCCAAGCCGCGCAAAAAGGCACCGCTCCAACAATCATCCGCATCGAATCAAAATCCGGCCACGGCGCCGGCACTCCCACGAGTAAACGTATCGAGCAAGCCGTCGATAAATATAGCTTTCTCGCGAAAGCGCTGAGCTTCAAAATTAAGCTGTAAAGTTTTAGAAACTCCGGCCCAGAGGAATCCGAAGCGAAGAAACAGCAATCTAACCTCAAACCAAACGTCGTTTAAGCGGGACAAATACACGTTCAGGCTTAAGAACAAGATCATGAAGAAGTCCTTCCCCACCCGATCTGGAAATCATGCTCCCGCCCGAGTCATCGAAGTGATCAAGGGTGAGGTAAAAAAATACCTCAAACGTGAGCGGAGGAAAACACTCCCTGAGGGAGTCGACTACTGGGACTTCGACTGTCGAGTGGGTCCTGATGCGGAGTCCGCGACAACAGTTCTACCCAAGGAGCTGCCGAAAGCGATCGATGAGGTCGCAGCGCAAGAGCCGGAAGCGATCTACATTGAGATTCTGGCGCGCGAGGGTTTTCGCAAACAGGCTTAGTTTTGTCTTAATTCGTCAGGGAATCTTTTTAACTCATTGATTGAGAGCACTTTTACTCGGTGTATTTTCGATTTAAATATTTTCTCCTACAACAAAGCGCTTTGGGATTGTAGGTTTCATTTCCTCATATAACAAACAATGAAATTACGAAAACCCACAATCACGGCGTTTTGCGCCGCAACTTTTGCCGCGCTCACGCTCAGTGCACAGGCCCAGCTGAGAACTGGCTTGCTCAACTATTGGCCACTCGACGGCAATGCCCAGGACACCGCCTCGGACTATCCCGATACCACCGGCGTCACTGAAGATGACGGCACGGTCAACGGAAGCGTGACCTTCGATTCCAGCCAAACCGGTTTCGGCCAGGCCGCCAGCTTCCCGGGTGGCGATGGAAACGACATCACTGTTCCTGATAGTGCTGCTTCCTCAGCGGGTGGCGTGGCCGACGATGTCGACCGGACCGCTTCTGATATGTCTCTCTCCCTCTGGTTCAAGGCATCTTCTTGGACCGGAAACTGGCAGGCCATTATCGCTCACGGAGAAGGTCAGGACTACCGTATCGCCCGCCAAGGGCTGAGCTCGCCAGTGAGGTTCGCCGGGGTGGCAGGAACCACCGATATCCAATCGGGAAAAACCTTCGAAGAACCCACTCCAAATCCAGAGGTGTGGCACCACGTCGTAATCACCGCTACGGATGGCGGCTTTGCGCAGTTTTACATCGATGGGCAGCTTGAAGGAACCAGTGAAGGGCTCAATGACCCCACTGTTTCCATCGACGCCAGCGATGCGGGAAATGCCGCAAACAATCAGAATATTCTGGCAATCGGAAGTAACCCCGAGAGAACCGGCCGAGCCTTCCATGGACTCATTGACGATGTCGCCATGTGGGACCGCGCGCTGACAGCAGCGGAAGTGACTGAAATCTACGATGCCGGAGTCGCCGGAGTCGCCCTCTCGAATCTTCTGAGTTCTGGTGATTCAGACCTCGATGGACTACCGAACGAGTGGGAAACGCTCTACGGGCTCAATCCCGATTCCGCAGACGGAGACGACGGAGCAAGTGGAGATCCTGACATGGACGGAGCTACCAACATCCAGGAATTCGAGCGCGGTTCCTTCCCGAACGACAATGACTCGGATGACGACACCATCCTCGACGGAGCCGAAACCAAGACCGGCACTTGGGTCAGCACAGTTGACCGAGGAACCGACCCTTTGAAAAAAGACTCCGACGAAGACGGTCTGGAGGACAACGTTGAGACCAACACCAACACCTTTGTCGATGCCAATGACACCGGCACCAATCCCAATGTGGCAGACAGTGATACCGACACCATGCCGGACGGATATGAAGTCACCAATGGACTCAACCCAACCACAGACGATGGGGCATTGGACCTCGATGAAGACACTCTTTCCAACCTGTCCGAATTCACCAATGGAACCGAGCCGGATGACAAGGACTCCGATGGGGACACTCTTGAAGACAACGTCGAGACCAAGACCGGCACTTATGTCGATACCACTGATACCGGAACGGACCCTCTCCTTGAGGACACTGATAACGACGGCATCCGTGATGACCGCGAAGACAACACCGGGACCCTCGTGGATGAAAACGCCACCGGAACTGACCCGAATAATCCTGACACCGATAACGACGGTGCACCCGACGGTGCCGAGCTGCTGGTGGGTCGCGATCCGAACAATCCAAACGATGGACCGACTGGACTCGGTGCAGGATTGCTCTCCTACTGGACCTTCAATGATACCTTGAGCGATGTCGCGCACACCCTGCGTAGCGATAGTGCAGTGGCTGATGACGGTGAGTTCGTCGGACCAGACACCGATGTGAACTACGCTGCCGATGGCCTCTTCGGTTCCAGCCTCACTCAGAATGGCGGCACTGGATACGTTGAAGTCCAGGCCAGCATCGACACGCTCCGTGGAGACAGTGATGGGCTGACTGTTTCCGCGTGGATCAAAGTGCCCGCCTTTACCTCGAACTGGCAGACCCTCATCGCTCATGGTGAAGCCAGCCAGTGGCGCATAGCGCGACGCTCTAATGAGTCGACCGTCGGGTATGCGGGTGGTGCTCCGGACATTCCAGGAGCTGGAGTGGGCCCAATCGTGGATGATGGCGAATGGCACCACGTGGTCGGTATTTCTGACCCTGATGCAGCTCAAGTCTCTCTTTACGTCGATGGAGTGCTCGTCACCACCGGAAATGCTCCTGACATTCAGAACGTCGCGGAAGGCACCACTCCCAACCTCTTCATCGGATCCAATCCACAGCGCCCAAACCGTGAGTGGAATGGCCAGATCGATGATCTCGGAATCTGGGGACGCGCCCTGAGTGAGGAGGAAATCCTCTCTATTTACAACGATGGCTCGGGAGCCAGCATCGAAGCCCTTCTTGGAGGCGGTGGCCCTCCACTGATCACCTCGATTGTCAGTGACAACGGAGAGATCACGCTCACCTGGACTTCGACCGAAGGCGCGAATTATAGCATCTTCGCTTCCGCAAACCTAGAGAACTGGCCTGCCGAAGTCGCCGATGGCATCACTGGTGAAAGTGGAACCACTTCTTTCACTTTCGATAATCCGGATCCAACCGCGACCAAGCTCTTCTTCCGGGTTGAGCCGCCTCGTCCGTAGCCGGAAAAGGAGCACTCATTCAGCCAAATGAGCGGTGGCGTTGCAGCCGGTAGCTTCACCCTGCCGGTTGCTAACCCATGCGCTTAGAGCAAAGGGTGCTTTTATCGATGGCAGAGTACCACCTCATCGCGAAGTGATGAGGAAAAGGAAGACGCTGACTCGTTAAATCTCAGTAACGTAGGAAAGGTGACCCGATTGTCAGGACTGGTGTGGGCTTACTCAAAGAAGCTCCAGAAAACCCGGAAGCACCCGTAGAAAGAGCGAGTTTTTGCCTCCACGTGAGAGCTGCTCGGCCACGAGCTCACGAGGCGACTCCGGATCGGCGGGAACCATGCGGTGGAGTCGATGAGAGCCGACCTCGATATGCTGGCAAAGATGCTTCGCTTCCCACTCACGGGTGATTTTTACAAGGAAGTCATCGCCTTCCACAATGAGTTCGGTAAGGGCCGGGCCGTCGTCGGCGAGCTGGAGATCGACCTCGATATCGAGGCCCTCTTGAGACTGAAAATGAAGTCCGCTGAAACGCACCCACTTCGCCATTTCCGCCATCCAGGCGATGGTGAGAAGCGCGGTGGTCCGCTGATCTTGACGCGCTTTGAGAGTCACTTTTTTGATCGAAGGAAACGCGCTCTGCGCGGCGGGATCATCAAAGATTCCCGCAAAGGCGAGCCGGAAGTAAAAGCTGCGCGTCCAAGCAAGATCCTGAGTGACCATGTGACAGCCAACGTCCTGCCGGGCTTGCTCAATTTTGGAAAATCCCTCGATTGGATTGCTCCATGCGGCACTATCGAAAATGAGGCGATCAAGTGGTTGATACAACTTTTCCTCAAAGAGATCCGAAAGCTCTCCCTGCCACCAGAACACCAATGGGAGATCGCTGTTGAGGTGGGCGAACACAGTGTTTCGAAGTCGCCCTACCGCGCGACCACTGAGGAGAAAACTGACCTGCTCGGAACATATTGATTTTTTCCCGTGCGCAAGGTGACAGTGCGCGGTGATCCAGGCTTCCACGGAAGGTTCCGTATTTTTCCGATCCATCCCGATGAGCATCGCACGGCAGGCGTGTTCCTCAGTCAGGCTTTGTGCGATCTCAGAATTGGGGACCAGCTGGTGTGGGTCCTCGGAGTAAATGAGGAGGTTCATCAGCGAAGCGTTGGTGTTCGCATCATCAGCTTCCCAGAGCTTCTTCAACTCACCATCGATCTGGCCCACTTCCACGGGCTGACCCAGTCCTTCCATTGCGATCGCGCTCATGATTCTCCATTAAAGTCTCCGCCACTTCCGGCCTTCTCCGAGGAGCATTTCTTCCGCCTCGGTCGGCCCCCACGATCCTGCAGGGAAGTCAGCCATCGGCGGCTTGTTGGAGCTCCCATGCCAGGCCCGTTCGATGTCATCAATGAAGGACCAGGCCCCCTCAACTTCATCACGACGCGCAAAGAGCGTAGCATCACCCGCCATCGCATCAAGAAGCAGGCGTTCGTATGCTTCCGGACTGCTTTTTCCAAAGCTAGTCGCGTAGTGGAAGTCCATCTTCACGGGCTCCATCCGAAGAGTGGTACCGGGAAGTTTGGAAGTCATTCGCAGGGAGATCCCTTCATCCGGCTGGATGCGGATTACGAGGACATTTCCATCCGGAACTCCACCGGGGGTGGCATTGAAAAGGACACTGGGGGTCTCCTTGAAGTGAATGGAAATTTCAGTCGCCTTTTTGGGAAGGCGCTTACCAACACGAACGTAAAACGGAACCCCTGACCAGCGCCAGGTATCAATCATGCAACGGAGGGCCACGTATGCCTCGGTCTCAGACTCGGGATTGACGCGGTCTTCCTCGCGATAGCCGGGAACAGGCTCACCGTTCACATGACCTGCGGCATACTGGGCTCGCACCACGTTCTGAGCAACAAGCTCAGGGGTATCCCACTTTCGTAGAGAGCGAATGACTTTCACCTTTTCATCCCGAACTCCGTCAGCGGAGAGATCGGTAGGAGGCTCCATCGCAATGAGACTCAGAAGTTGAAGAAGGTGGTTTTGGACCATATCACGAAGGGCTCCGGACTTATCATAGTATCCTCCACGCCCGCCCTCCATGCCAAGGTGCTCGGCACAGGTGATCTGAACATGATCGATGTATTCCTTGTTCCAAAGTGGTTCGAAAATGGCATTCGCAAAACGCAGCACCATGATGTTCTGCGCTGTTTCTTTTCCAAGGTAGTGATCGATCCGGTAGGTGTCCTTCTCCTCAAAGGTGCCATTGACCACTTCGTTCAAATGTTGGGCCGTGGCGAGATCCGTTCCAAACGGCTTCTCAACAATCACGCGAGACCAGCAGCCTTCGCGCTCTTGATTAAGACCGGCTTTCTTGAGGTTCAGCAAAATATCGTCGAAGAATTCCGGCGCGCTCGCGATGTAGTAGAGGCGATTTCCTTTCCCTCCACGATCTTCGTCGATCTCATCAAGCCGCTTGGCCAGCCGAGCGTATCCCTCATCATCCTGGAACTCGCTCTGATGGTAAGAAATTTCCGAAGCTAATCCTTCCCAGATCTCCTCATCATGACCGGTGCGTGAGACCTTTTTGTTAAGCTCTTCCAGCCCTTCGCGAAAAAAGTCGTCCTCCCAGTCCCGGCGCGCAAAACCAATGATCTTCACTCCCGGTGGCAATTCGCCATCCACCGCGAGGTTATAAAGCGCTGGAACTAGCTTGCGATGGGTCAAATCACCGGTCGCCCCGAAGATCACCACCGTGCAGGGCTCGGCTTGGTTACGTGAAACGAGTTCTTCTCGAAAAGGATTGCTCACGTCTTTTCCTGCCATCGTTTGCAAGGAACCGCAAGCCCTGCCGGATGAATTTGACTCATAAGATCAATCTTCGGACAAGCAGACTTTCCCCCCGCAGCTCACTAAAAGGCGCATCTTCCCCAACCCGGCTATCGAGCGCGCTTTGCTTGGCAATCCCGGTGCTTTCACCGGAAACCAGTGAGCACACATTCACCCTTTTGCGTCATCTGAAACAAGAAGAGCCCTTACCAAGGTAGCGGAAATGCGGCGTTGAAGGCGAAGACCCGTTCTTTGATTTCAGCCAGCTTTGCCTCGTCGTCGCGAGCTTCGAGCGCTTCGTGCATCAGCTCGGCGACCGTTTCGACATCAGACTCTCTCATGCCGCGCGTGGTGACCGCTGGAGTTCCGATGCGAATTCCGCTGGGCTTCATGGGGCCTGCTTCGTCAAAAGGAATCGAATTTTTGTTCACGGTAATCCCCACCTTATCGAGGGTATCAGAAACAATGGAACCATCGAGACCCACCGGACGCAGATCGACCATGAAAACATGATTATCCGTGCCATCAGCCACGATGCGATAGCCGAGAGAAGCCAGCTTCGCCGAAAAGGCCTGGGCGTTTTTGATGACCTGCGTTTGATACTCCTTGAAGCCCGGCTTGAGTGCCTCACCAAAGCATACCGCCTTGGCCGCGATCACATGCATGAGTGGTCCACCTTGAACACCGGGGAAGACCCGGCCGTCGATCTTTTTGGCATACTTCTCCTTACAAAGAATAATCCCACCACGAGGGCCTCGGAGAGATTTGTGGGTCGTCGAGGTGACGAAGGCAGCATGGGGAACCGGACTGTTATGAACCTTGGCGGCCACAAGACCTGCAATGTGCGCCATATCGACAAAAAGGTAAGCGCCGACCGATTGGGCGATCCGACCCATGCGCTCGAAATCGATCTCGCGGGAGTAAGCGGAAGCTCCACAAGTGATGAGCTTGGGCTGAACTTCCTTGGCCTGTGCCTCAAGCGCATCGTAGTCGATCCGCTCGTCTTCCGCACTCACGCCGTAGTGAGTCACATCGTAGAGACGGCCCGAAAAGTTCGCCGGATGTCCGTGCGTGAGGTGACCGCCGTGCGCGAGGTCCATGGTGAGAATCTTATCGCCGGGATCGAGCACCGCGAAGTAAACCGCCGTGTTCGCCTGAGAACCGGAATGCGGCTGCACATTGGCGTGCTCCGCTCCGAACAGCTCTTTAAGACGCTCAATGGCAAGTTCCTCGACAACATCGACATTTTCACACCCGCCATACCAGCGGCGACCGGGATAACCCTCGGCATACTTGTTGGTGAGGAGTGAGCCCTGCGCCTCCATCACAGCAGGCGAGGCAAAGTTTTCCGAAGCGATCAGCTCCACATGACTGCGTTGGCGTTTCTCCTCACCCACGAGGGCATCGAAAACCTCCGAGTCTGTCATCGCGAGCCGACTTCCCGAAGCCTTGCACAAGCGTTCCTCATGCCGGCCACCCGCGAATTCCTCATTCAAAAATGTGCTCACCATTTCAAGGGCAACCTCCACGGAAACAACGGAGGCTCCGAGGCAGAGAATATTGGCATCATTGTGCGAGCGCGTAATCTTGGTTTCCTCCACCGTGCGGACATTGGCTGCACGGACATCGCGGAAACGATTAGCCGCAAGACAAACGCCTACTCCCGAAGTGCAAACCAGCACTCCACGGTCGGCCCGCTCTTCATGAACGGCCCGTCCCACCTCATTGGCAAAGTCCGAATAATCCACCGAATCGGTCCCGTGCGTTCCGTAATCAACCACTTCGTGACCCACGTCCTTCAACGCTTCCACGATGGCATTTTTCAACTCTACTCCGCCGTGATCGGCACCGACTGCGACTCGAATGGACTGGGCACTCATGTGGACACCCCTTCCCTGCCTCTGGAACAGGAAAAACGCAAGCGTTCACTTGGCTTTTCGCCTAACAAATGAGCGTCATCTCCTTTCATTATGGAAACTAATTGCTAATGAATGACGATTTGATAATTTGTTTCTCGTGAGCTTTCCTCCCTTCTTTTTGCTGAGCAGCATTCCATGAAGTGGGGAGTTTTCCTTCCTCTTCCGATCCGATGCCCAAGAACTCGGCCTCACCCGAAACCATTCATGCAGCACCAACCTCCTGGGTTGGCTGGCGATGGGAACGGCACCGACAATCACACCCGCAAAAGAAGGCTGCGAGCGCGTGAGCTATCCCGATGATCCCGAGAGCTCGCGCGAGTTTTTCAAAACGACGATTTCCCCGCCTCCTTCGGAGTAGCAATTACCGATTCCCCACAAATAGCGTATGCGTAAACCGCTTCGCCTTCGGATAAGCCTTGGCCGGAATCGCTTCGACGTTCTTAAAATCCCGCTGCATCGACTTGGCGAAGGCTTTGTCCGGATGCGCCGACCAGAAAATGACGCGGCCTCCGGGGCGGAGGGATTTGGCGATCATTTGCAGCCCTTTTCGGGCATAAAGGCGGGCGTTTCCTTTCTGCACGAGCGGATCAGGGCTGTTATCGACATCGAGCAAAATAGCATCGTATCGGCAAGGCCCACCCTTTCGGATGATCTCGAAGACATCGCGCTCATCCACCACGGTGCGGGGATCATCGAGCAAGGCCCCATTGACCGTCTCGAGGTGTTCGCGATTCCATTCCACGATGATCGGCAGAAGCTCTGCCACCTCGACCACGGCATCCTCCGGCACCAGCTCAAGCACGCGACGCAAGGTGAAGCCAAAGCCCAATCCGCCGATAAGAACGCGTGGCGCTTTTCCGAGCTTCTCGCAGGCTAGCTCTGCCATGGTTTGCTCGGAAAGACACTGCGTCGTGCTCATGAGCGGAACGCCATCGACTTTCAGGAAATGATGACCGTCATGCTCTTGCAGCAGGAGCGTTTTGCCATCGGGCGTCTGCGCGGTCGCGAGATTGGTGGTGGGCTTCATGAAGGATTAGTCTCTGAGCTGATTCCACTCTTGTTCCGTTCCTTCGGAAATCTGGTTCTCCATGAGGACGAGCCATTTTTCCTTCTTCACCAGCAGCGCGATGAAATGAATGTAAGCGGTCTGCGGTATTCCCTCTCCTTTACTGCTCGTGTATTTGAACATCCCGGTTTCATGCGCCGTCGTGGCATCCCCCACGCGCTTGAAGAAACGGAACTCCACTGAGGCCTTCATCTTCCCCGCCTTGGTATCCTCAAAGCCCTCCTTCCAACCTTCAAGTGCCTGAGTGATCGCGTAGCTGGTCTTCTTTTTCCCGGAAACAAGGACTGCATCCGGATGACAGGTTGCTTTGTAACCCTCAAAGTCCCCTTCCTTGACCGAGCGCGACACTTCCACCCAAAAGGCATCCAGCTCTTTCACCCGATCTGCTTGCAGCGGGAGGACCAGCGCAAGCATCGCCAAACTCATCGTCTTCATCAGTCCTAGGACTATCACCTTCAGTTGAAACTGGAAAGCCCGGCGCAAAAGCCCCACCTTCCCGACATGACGAAAGACGAACTCCTCTCCCCGCTTCCACCCGAGTTTTCAGAGGACCTGCTTCCACAGATTCACGACCTGCTCATCGAGTCGAAGAAGACGATTGTCGTGCTTGATGACGATCCCACCGGCACCCAAACCGTCTTCGATGTTCCCGTCCTCACCGACCTTTCGCCGCAAGCGATCCGCGATGCCATCGATGAAGCCCCACCCGTTCTCTATCTCCTCACCAACTCCCGCGCCCTGACCGTTGAGCAGACCACTGAACTCCATCAGCAACTCGGCAGAGTGCTGATGGAGTTTGAAGATGATGTCATCGTCATCTCTCGTTCCGACTCCACCCTGCGCGGACACTTTCCTTTGGAAACGAATGTCCTTCGCGAAGCGCTTGAAATCCCAAACGCACCCACCCTTTTCATCCCCTTCTTCGCCGCAGGTGGTCGCGTCACCATCGATGACACCCACTACGTGATCGAAGGTGATGTCGCCACCCCAGCTCACGAAACTCCCTTCGCAGAAGACAACGCCTTCCCCTTTTCCCACTCCTACCTCCCCGATTACCTCGCGGAAAAATCCGGTGAGGCAGTCGATGTCCAGAGCATCTCGCTCGCCGAACTCCGCTCAGGGGACGTGAGCGAAAAACTTGCCTCTCTCCCAAACTCCTGCACCTGTATTGTCAATGCGGCCTCGATCAAGGATCTCGATGTCCTCTCACTTGCACTTCATCAGAGTGGGCGCCGCTTCCTCGTTCGGTCCGCCGCCTCTTTTGTGCAATCCATTGCCGGCATCGTAAGCCGTCCCCCGCTCGAACCGTGGCAACTTCAGGACCTCGAAGACAATTCCAACGGAGGCCTGATTGTCGTGGGTTCCCACGTCCCAAAAACAAGCCTGCAGCTCACCCACTTGCTCGAAAACAATCCTGACCTCATCCCACTCGAGCTTCACATTCCCTCCCTTCTCGAGAGCCCCGACGACACCCTCTATCCTCTATCAAAGAAACTCAACCACACCATTGAATCAGGCAAAACTGCCATCTTGTTCACCTCCCGTGAGCGTATCGACATGGCGAACGAAGATCAAAACCTCTTCGCCTCCCAATCGATTTCCCGGGCCCTCGTTTCCCTCGTGCAATCGGTCGCTTCCCGCCCCGCCTTTCTCATCGCAAAAGGCGGCATCACCTCTTCGGATATCGCGACCGATGCGCTCGGCATCAAAATGGCAAACGTCCTCGGCCAAATCCTCCCCGGCGTCCCGGTTTGGACGCTTGGAAATGAAACCCGCCATCCCGGCCTCGCCTACGTCATCTTCCCAGGAAATGTCGGCGGAGATGATGCACTTACTTTGGCTTATCAGAAGCTCGCGAACTAGCCCGGAGGCCACTGCATCTGTCGACCTGCAAGAAGGTGCAGGTGAAGATGCGGAACGGCTTCGCCTCCGTGAGCTCCATTGTTGATCACGGTTCGGAATCCATCTTCCGCGAATCCCTGGGATCGCGCGATTTCACCCACCTTGAGCATCATGTGCCCGAGCGTTTCCTGATCAGCCGCCGATGCCTGCGCAATTCTTGGAATCGGACGTTTCGGGATGAGCAAGAGATGGGTTGGCGCTTGCGGAGAGATATCACGGAAGCAAAGGCAGAGATCGTCCTCATAGACAATGTCGGCCGGAATCTCACGTGCGATGATTTTTTCAAAGAGGGTTCGCTCGCTCATCTCCTAGAGATCTTTGGGTTCCTTCGACTCGACATGAAACTCGATCTGGCGCTCGGCCACGGTGCGATCGGTCTGGAAGTTCTCAACAAAATCGATAATCTCGAGCGCAAGTTTGGCGCAATCCTTGGTAAAACTCTTTTTCCCACGCAAGATCATTGCGCTCTCCTGAATGTCGCTGAAACTGATCACCTCTGCCCCACATTCCGCAAGAGTGTTGAGATCTTCCGTTAAAAGGCAAAAGAAGACGAGTTCGAAACCATTGCCCGCTTCACGGGCCCAACGCGCCAAAGAAACTCTCACCGGCGGCGCCAACGGTTTGAGCTGGTTGGCAATGGCATCACAACCAATCTTATGCAGCATGCTTTCCATCCGCTGGTAGAGATCATCGAGAGGCAAGACCCGCAAGGGGCAGCGGTGCTCCAGATAGTGCAGAACACCGTCGCGGATTTCATCGATGAACGGAAAATCATCACGATCGCACTCGTTGGCGGCGCGATTGAGCGCTTCGTCAATCCACTCCGTGCCATAGCCCACCACCTGATGGTGGCCGACCTGGAGAACGGGAAGATTACCGACGAGACAGATCATTCAGTTAAAGAAATTTTCGTTGGAAGACATCGTTTCGTGACCGCTTCTCAAGGGCCTGAATCTCACGAATGAATTCACCGACATTTTCAAAGGAGCGGTATACAGACACGTAGCGGACGTAGGCCACAGGATCGATCGCATGCAGCTTGTCCATGACCTTTGCTCCAATAGTCTTCGAGGGGACCTCGAGCAAGTGGTCTTTATGAAGCTCGGAAAGGATTTCATCAACTGCCCGCCCAATCCGATCCATCGAGACTTTCCGCTTCTCGCAGGCTTTAACGAGACCGCGGAACAGCTTTTCACGGTTGATGGCCTCCCGGGTGCCATCGGACTTGATGACGCGAAGTTCGGTGCGCTCGACCTGCTCGTATGTCGTAAACCGGGAGCCACAGGAAAGACACTCACGGCGGCGGCGGATTGAGGTGCCGTCCTTGGAACTCCTCGAGTCGACTACCTTGTCTTCGAGAGAGCCACACTTGATACAACGCATAAATTCACCGCCGGGATTCCTGGGAACTGTGGATGCCACTTGAGCCTCAGAAAGAAAAAAGCACTCCCCGTTTGATGAGATTCATCCTTTCCCAAAAGATCGATGCAAAGATTAGCTAATCTTTAAAAACTCTCTCAAACCAACATCCGAGGAATTTGAAAAACCAGAAATTCAAGGGAGATCTTCACAAGAGAGCGCTCATTTAACGACGGCAATATTGTTAAGAACTCTTAATTATATGTCAGATTTCCGCATTCTTCAGTCCCCTTAAAAATTTTTGCGTTCCTTTCAAAAAATTCTTGCCGGGAGCCGGAGCCAATGGCAAAGAGTCCTCGTTGCGTGCTTTAAAAAGCAAATCAGCACGCGGGTGTAGCTCAGTGGTAGAGCGCGACCTTGCCAAGGTCGATGTCGAGAGTTCGAATCTCTTCACCCGCTCCATTTTTTTAAGAACCTCGTCAGCTTGCTGGCGGGGTTTTTTGATAAATGGCTGAAGAGGTTCGAACTCTCGTAGGTCTAAAAAGTTCGAGCCGAAGCGAAGCGGAGACAGCGTGAGGGAGCAGAGTGACCGAGGGCAATCTCTTCACCCGCTCCATTTTTTTAAGAACCTCGTCAGCTTGCTGGAGGTCCTTTTTCGTTTTTTACGGGAAATGCCTGAACTTTTGAAGGAGCCCATTGAGCCTACCGAAGTTGACAGGGGAAGTTTCCCACTCGAGCTTTCCAGACTCATGGTTCTTCCCATTGCGGACGTGGGTCTAGCTCCTCTTTGCAAGTTTTCTCTTGCGGAAGACGCAAAATGGATTAAGTTGCATAAAGTTGCATCGCAATTTTATGCAACTTAATCTTAATCAATCCCATGTCTCTTAGAATCCTCACAATTCCACTGGCCGTACTACCAGCTGCCAGCTTAATCGCGGCCCCTGTCCCGATCATCAATGGTGATTTCAACAACGGTGGCGACGCTTGGGCCGAAATCAATGGAGACGGCTCTTTCACCTACGAATATCCGACCACCGGAGGAAATCCCGCAAATCACGGAATCATCGACAATACCGGCGGCGGTGGCTGGGGCATCTGGGTCGCCAACTACGAATTTGAAATTCTTTTGGTCGATCTGGGGCTCACTGCAGGAGAAACCTACACCTTTAGTCAGGACATGAAGATTCTGTCCGGCAATAATATTGGAGGATTCAAGGTCGACTTCTTTCAAGGCGGAGCCCTCAACGGGTCTACCGGCGATATTTTTCCAACCCTTATTGGCGACGGCTCCACTTGGGAGACTTATGACTTCGAAATTGCGATTCCATCCGGAACGGAAGGCATCAAAGTCGTTCCCCTCTGGGGAGCCGATTCCCGGGTTGGATACGACAATGTTCTTGTGGACGACAGCCCAATTCAAGGTCCTAGCGGCATTATCGATGGTGACTTCGAGCTTGCGGATGGCGTCAACTGGGAACAGACCAGCGGAAGTGGAGATTTTGTCTACAACTTCCCAGCAACTGGGGGGAATCCGGGTGGGCTCGGAATCATCGATAATACCGGCGGCGGTGGCTGGGGGGTGATGGTCACTAACAATGGGGCGATCCTTCCCCTCGCCAACATCGGGCTCGAGGCCGGGGAGGCTTACGTCTTCAAGCAAGACATGAAGATCCTCGCAGGAACGAATCTCGGAGGATTCAAAGTCGACTTCTTTAATGGAGGTAATCTCTCTGGAAGCACCGGAGACATTCGTCCTGAGCTCATCGGCGATGGAAGCAGTTGGGAAACTTACGAATTCCAAATCAGCATTCCTTCCGAAGCAACTGGCATCAAGGTGGTCCCTCTCTGGGGTCAGGATTCCTCGGTTGGGTTCGATAACGTTCGCTTTGAGACCATTGCCATCGAAGTCCCCGAAATTGCAGAGATTCCCAACGGAAGCTTTGAAGAAGGAGGTAATAAATGGCAGGACTTTGGAGCGCCGAACACGGCCTTTACCTACGAAACCAGTGGCGGGAATCCTGACGGACATGCTGTAATGACCAACGATGGAGCCGGATACGGCGTGATCGTGGCTAACAGCGGCGGAATCCTCCCAATCGAAGGGCTCGGTCTGTCTGTTGGCCGCACCTACACCTTCAGCCAGGACATGAGGCTCCTCTCTGGCACCGAAATGGGCGGCATGAAAGTGGAATTTTACAACTCCGGTGCCGCGGCTGGTGACACCGGTGATCTTCGGGCCCCAATCATCGGAGATGGCTCCACTTGGCAAAGCTATGACTACGATGTCACCATCCCCTTCGGCGTGAATGGCATTAAGGTCGTTCCCCTTTGGGGACCGGGTTCATCCGTGGCGATCGACAACGTCAGATTCTCCACCGTTTCCAAACCATCACCCGCCGTTCTGAACTTCGATTTCGAAAACGGGGGAGCCAACTGGGAAAATTTTTCCGACAACGGATTAACCACTTTTACCTTCCCCGAGACCGGTGGAAATCCCGGTGGTTATGCCGAGCTCGCCAACACTGCTTCCTGGGGAGTCCTCGTTGCCAACAACGCATCGATCACCCCGATCGCGAACTTCGGAATCACCGAGGAGGGAGACTATGAGTTTAAGATGGATATGAAGATTTTTTCCGGAGACAACATTGGCGGACTGAAGATCGAATACTTTGTCGATGGCCTTGATGCAGGCACCACCGGTGACCTCTTCCCCGAACTCATTGGAGATGGCTCCACCTGGGAAACCTACACCTTCAACATCTTCGTTCCCGAAGGCACAACCGGACTCAAGGTCGTCCCTCTCTGGGGGCCTGAGTCCACCATCGGTATCGATAATGTGGTGACACCACAAGGCGGGGCAACCGGCTACGCAGGCTGGATCGAAGGATTCCCCGGCGTGGGCGCAGAGACCGGCTTCAATGATGATCCCGACAACGACGGCTCCCCGAATGGACTGGAGAATTTCTTCGGAACCGATCCATCGGTGAGCAGTGCTGGTCTGGTTGCAGGCATCACCATCGATAGCGCTTTCAGCTCGTTCTTCTTCACCCACCCGCAGAATGACAGCCCTGCTGAAGACCTCTCCGCTCCCGTTTACCAATGGTCCACCGACCTTGAGAACTACTATGGCAGTGGAGAAACCAGCCCCGGAGGTGTCACTATTGCCTTTGACACCGAGTCCAATACTCCGGCAGCCGGCACGACCACCGTAGAAGCCAGCGTCACTGGTTCACTCCAGGAGAAGATCTTCGTTCGCGTGGTCGTCTCCCAATAAAAAAATCGCGCGCACCCAGCGCACGAGAAACGGCGGCTCCCAGCGGAGTCGTCGTTTTTTATTCCGCCAAAGCAGACTCGATTCGTAGAAACGGCTTCACAGGATCCACCTGCATTCGGCCATCCGAAAAAAGATCATTTCTTCTGCCGAGACAGAATCCCCTGAACAAAAACCCTGCGACCTGAAGGGAGTGTTTTCGACAGAAGGTGCTCTTGCTCACAATACAATAGAGGTGAATTCGACCGGCCTGATTTGGATTGAAATCAAAGTTTTCATGACACCAGAGAAGCGGCAAGCCGCACCGCTTCATACAATGAAGTCGGGCTCGCTTTGCCAGTCCAAGCCAGATCGAAGGCCGTTCCGTGATCAACTGAGGTCCGCACAATTGGTAAGCCCAGCGTCACATTGACGCCCAAATCGAATGCCAGCGTTTTAAGCGGAATGAGCCCCTGATCATGATAGGTGCAGACGTATGCATCCACCTCCTTGCGAATTTCTGGCAAAAAAGAAGTATCAGGCGAGAGAGGTCCCAAAATCTCAATCCCTTCCGCACGGAGCTCGTCCAGGCAGGGTTGTATCAACTCGATCTCTTCTCGACCAAAAATTCCTCCTTCACCCGCATGCGGATTCAATCCCGGAATCGCAAGACGAGGTTCTCGTCCGCGAATCGATTTCATCGCCTCATAGGTCAGCCGCGCCACTTCAAGAATCCTCTCTTTGCTCACAAAGCGGGGAACATCGGCCAGCGCCACGTGAGTCGTCACCAGCGAACAGGTGATTTCAGCCGAAGTCAGCATCATCGCATGGCTCTCCACTCCGGTCTTATCAACAAGATACTCGGTGTGCCCTGGAAAGTGAATCCCCGCTCGATTCCAGGCTTCCTTGTGGATGGGGTTTGTCACCACCGCAGAAAATTCTCCCCGCTGGGTCGCTTCCACCGCCGCTTCGAGACAGGCGAAAGAATGGGCTCCCGCCTCTCCGGAAATCGCTCCCGGCTCAATCGTTTCATGAAGAGGAAGATCAATGATCTCTTCCGCTGAAAAATCCAACCCCACCCTGTCCGTCACTTTTTTAAGAAGGCGTCGGCACCCAAGCACTTTGATCGGAAATTCCGTTGCCAGAGGAGATGCCAGCAAACGCATCGCCAGCTCCGGCCCCACGCCCGCGGGGTCGCCTTGAGTCACAATGAGCGGCTTCATGGAGGCAGGCTAGTCCACAAGGTCGAACTTGGCAAAAAAATCGCTTGCGGATTTGTTGCATGCAACTACCTCTCCTCCATGAGCATCGTTTCTCGCGCCTCCAAACGGGCCTTTGGTCGACAAATCGAAGGTATTGCCGCCTGCCTCCTTCCTTACGAAGCCGATGGCAGGATCGCTAAGGATGCCTTTCAGGAAAACGTCCGCCGCACCGAGACTGCAGGCTTGAAGTGCGCGGTCAACATGGACACTGGCTATGCCAACTATCTCACCGAGGCCGAACGCAACGACGTCCTCGACTGGACCCGTGAAGCTTTGGGCCCCGACAAGCCCTTTATCGCCGGAGTATTTGTCGAAGGCCTCGAAGGGGATCTGCTTGACCTCTACCATCGCGGCGCGGATGAAATCGCCAAACGCGGCGGAACTCCCATCGTATTCCAAACAACCCGCTTTCACGAATGGAGCGAGGCTGAAATCATCGATCTCTACTCTAAGATCTGCGCTCCGTACGAAGCCGTCCTCGGCTTTGAGCTCGGAAAAGTCTTCGCCCCAAATGGGATGATCTACTCCGAAGAAATCATCAAGGGCCTGATGAGAATCCCAAGTCTCAAGGGAATCAAACACTCCTCGCTCAGCCGCGATGAAGAGCTCAAGCGACTCGCTCTTCGCGATGAGATTCGCCCCGATTTCCGTATCTACACCGGCAATGATCTTGGTATCGACATGATCGAATATGGCTCCGACTACCTCCTTGGACTCGCCGCCTTTTGCCCGGAAAAGTTCGCTGAGCGAGACCGTCTCTGGGAAGAGGGAAACGAAGCCTACCACGAGCTCAATGATGCCCTTCAATATCTCGGCAATGTGGCATTCCGAAGTCCTGTCCCAGCATACAAGCATTCCTGCGCCGTCTTCCAACACCTTCTCGGACGCATCCCCTCCAGTGAGCCACACCCAGAGTGTCCACGCCGCCCGGAGTGGGAGGAAGGAATCATTGCCGATTGCGTGAAGCGCCTCGGTTATTAAAACATGAGTAACGCCCTCCAGACCGTCACCATGGCGGAGATTGCTGAAAAAGCTGGCGTATCCAAGGCGACCGTCTCGCGGGCCCTCGCGGGTTCCTCCCTCATTGGGCCCAAAACCATCTCCAGAGTGACGGAAGCTGCCGACGCCCTTGGCTACAACCGAAAGAAAACCAAACGCCCGGGCGAGCGGGCGATCTTCACGATGAAGCTCATTCTCCCTCCGGAGAATAATAACCGCACGGCACGTCTTTTTTACAGTCTGAATGATCTCGTCGATGGTCTCCGCAGCGGGATTGCACCTGCCGAGCTGAACCTCATCGTCGAGACCAGCTCACCGGATTTCTCGCCTTTTCCACATAAAAAAAGTGGCGATACCGAAGCATTCATCTTCGCCTTCCACCGCCCGGCGAAAGCCATTCTTGATGAAATCCGGGAAGCCGGTCCCCGTGTGATTCTTCTGAATCGAACGGCACGGGGAATCCCCTCGGTCTCAAGCGCACACGCGGATGCCATGCGTCAGATCGCCTCGCATCTCAGCAATCGGAAAGGGAAAATCTGCTTCGTTAGTTACCGTGGAATCGAGGAAGTCACCCGGCTCCGACTCCACGGATTTTCGGAAGGAGCACTCGAAAATGATCTCTCCTTCGATCCCGCAGAAGACCACTGGCATCTCGAAAAGCCAGACAAGCTTTCCGCTGCTGATCTTGAAAAGAAATACTCCGCTGGCTACCGGACCTTCGTGGGAGTAAACGACGTCATCGGCTCTCTTCTCAGTCAACACGCTCGCGATGTCGGACTCCGTGTTCCGCATGACCTTGCCATCACGGGCTGTGACAACTCCCCCATCCGCGCGCTCACCATCCCGTCACTGACTTCCTGTGATCTCTCCATCCACGCCCTGGCCGAAGAGGCGGGCCGGAGACTCTTTGGCAATCTTGTCGAGGGAACCACCGGTCCTCTCGAAACCAAGATCACCGGAACCCTTCTCCCCGGAAAAACCACATGAACAATTACGCCGACCTCGCCGTCCACACCTTCACCACCAAACTCTGGTCACTGAGCGAATGTATCGAGGGGTACGCCAAACGCGGCATTGGTGGTATTTCCATCTGGCGTGAAACCCTTGAAGGGGAAGACCTTTGCTCCGCCTCACAACACATCAGGGATGCCGGCCTTACTGGAATTTCCCTCGTCCGTGGCGGCTTTTTCACCGGAAAAACTGAAGCCGAGCGCGCCAAGGCGCTCGAAGAAAATCGCCAAGCGCTCAAGGAAGCCGAGATTCTGGGACTCCCCTCGCTCGTCCTCGTCTGTGGTGCCACTCCCGGCCAAACTCCAGAGGAAAACTACAACCAGATCCGTGATGGCATCGGCGCCATTGCCGACCACGCACAATCCCTCGGGGTTCGCCTTCTCGTGGAGCCTCTTCACCCCGTTTACGCAGGTGACCGCTCTGGCATTCCCTCTCTTCAAGTCGCGAACAAACTCTGCGCCGAACTCAACCATCCCAATGTTGGAATCGCTCTCGATGTCTACCACGTTTGGTGGGAACTCGATCTTGCCCGGCAGATCGAAATTGCCGCCCAGAATAGCTGGCTAGACGCTTACCACATCTGCGATTTCAAACCCGACCAAGAACACCTCCTTCTCGATCGCGGCATCATGGGCGAAGGCTGTATCCGTCTTGACCACATCGACAAGCTCATGTCCCAAGCTGGCTTCGATGGACTTCGGGAAGTCGAAATCTTCTCCTCCAAATGGTGGGCCAAAGACCAAGACGAATTTCTGGACACCATTCTTCACTCTTACGATCACATTTATCGAGCTCACTAAGCATATCCAATTCGGCTGAGAGCTTCAGCGAGGAGCTTAGAGCCCACGCTGCCCCACCAGCGGAAACGCTCAATCCAAGGACTCTATTTCCACCCCTCAAAAAACCCCTCCACATTGAAGGCTCTTCGCTCGCAGCTCAAAGCTCCCAGCACAAGCCCGAAAACCTTAACACTTCCAAAATCATGAAAAAAATCGGCATTATCCTCAATGGCGTCACCGGACGCATGGGCACTAACCAACACCTTGTCCGCTCAATTCTCGCTATCCGTGAGCAAGGCGGCGTCACTCTTTCCGACGGCACACTCCTCATGCCTGATCCCATCCTGACTGGGCGCAATGAAGATAAACTCCGCGCCCTCGCCCAAGAACACGGCGTTGAAAAGTTCACCACTGATCTCGACTCCGTTCTCGCTGATCCCTACTACGAGCTCTTCTTTGATGCCTCTGGTACTCCTTACCGCATTCCTTTCCTTGAGCGAGCCATCGCCGCAGGAAAACATATCTACTGTGAAAAACCCACTGCCACCGAAGCCTCCGAAGCCTTCCGCATTGCCGAAGTCGCCGAGGCTGCAGGCGTGAAAAACGGCACCGTGCAAGACAAGCTCTGGCTCCCCGGAATCATGGCCTTTAAGAAACTCAAAAAGGAAGGCTTCTTTGGCGAGATTCTCTCCGTCCGTGGCGAGTTCGGCTACTGGGTCTTCTCCGGTCACGATGAGAACCAACCCGCTCAACGCCCCAGCTGGAACTACCGTGAAGAAGATGGCGGCGGCATCATCATCGATATGCACTGCCACTGGCGTTACGTCATTGATAATCTCTTCGGCACCATCACCTCTGTTTTCACTCACGCCTCCACGCACCTTCCTGAGCGCGTTGGCGAAGACGGCCAGCCTTACAAATGCACCGCCGATGACGCAGCCTACGCCCTCTTCAAAACCGAGACCGGTGTGATTTGCCAATTCAACTCCTCATGGGACGTCCGCGTCCGTCGCGATGACCTTCTCACCATGCAAGTTGATGGCACCAAAGGTTCCGCCATTGTCGGCCTTCGGAAATGTTGGGCCCAAAGCCTGGAAAACACTCCGCGGCCCGTGTGGAATCCGGATGTCGACAGCCCCATCGACTACTACGCCAACTGGGACGTCATCGATCCCGGAGAATGCGATAACGCCTTCAAAATTCAATGGGAACTTTTCCTTCAACACCTCGCCGAAGATACCGAATTCCCCTGGACCCTGCGCGAAGGAGCCAAGGGTGTTGATCTCGCCGAGAAATCCTGGCAGTCCCATCACGAGGGTAAGTGGGTCGAGCTTTAGGCCTCAAACCACTCGTCTCAGACAGAAGCCCCTGCGGCTTTCTGCTTCGGGTGGATTTTGACCGCCTGATACGCCCCCAGAAAGACCAGTGAGAAGACGACCTGAGCCATCAGGCCATTGCGGAAAAAGGTCCAGGTCGGGAGATGGCCGGGAAGACCGGTGCTCAGAGCTTGGCCAAGGCCACCCCACGTTTTGGCATAAGCGGGCTCAAGCGCCCAGCTCAAAGTGTTGGTGGCAAGGTAAAAAAGAATCGCTGAAGCCACCGATCCGACAAAGATTGTGGCAGCGGACTTTTGACGGAAGAAATACGCAAGTCCCACCATCAAAGCGAATCCGGCGATAACGACCAACAACTGCGCGTCCCACCCGTAACCGTTCATCGCGCTGGTGAGGGGGTAGCTCAGAAACCACGCCACCGCCGGCACCCAAATCCAGCGCACCCCGAACATCGCCATTCCGCAGAAAAATAAGGCCCCGTATGGCTGAAGATTGGGCATCGAGTCCGGACTGAGTGCCCCGATGATGCGGGACACCCCGAGAATAATCACAAAGACGATGAGCGGGAGCCACTTTTGCATGAATGGAGAATAAGGGCGGAGCATGGGTTAGACCATTTCAAAATCGTCAATCCCATCCATTCCTTCCATATCGTCTCCACCGCCAGACTCGAAGTCGACCTCGCGGACGCGCTTCCGGTCGCGCAGCATTTCGACCTGCTTCCGAAGCTTTTCACGAATCGCGGTCCCGCGACTCACCGCCGCGATTTCCACCACCGGACACGAACGATCGGAGGTATCGAGCACAAGGTTGGCGAGACCAAAGATACGGAGCCAAAATGGCTTGGTGATCTTGGTGTCTTTCACATGATAAAGCTCCACCTCATTGATCTCCTGATTCAAAACTCCTTCATAAATTCGAAGTCGCTCGCTGGTGAATTCAAAAATTCGGCATCGGGTCGAAAGCCAGCGCCATCCGCCGTATGCCAGCGGCACCAAGACTCCCAGAATCAGCCAAATGAAAAAAAACGAAAGAGCAAGAAACAGCGTAATTAGCAGGGAGCAAATTACGAACGGCCAGAAATTCACAATCTGTGAAGAGCGGCCTTTCCACACGACATTTTCTTCAATCTCAGGGGGGATGCCTCCATGAACTCTTGGACACTCCGTTTCGGCAACTCCAGAAAGAAGTTCGGTTTATAACTGATCGAGTGCATATCGTACCACCGCCTGATGACAGGCCATACGTTTTTCGAGTTCCATACTGCTGGGCGTTTCGAAGGTGAGTGAAAGGGGGCAGCCCATCCGCGAAAGATAGATCGCCTCTGGCCAACCTTCCGGGATATCCGGGTGGTCGGGATGAAAAATCCAACCGGGCTTGGTGACCGGATGGTCATCAATCTCCTCCTCGGGTTCCGGGGGAAAGAAAGGAGCGGCGGCCGCAAGAATTCCCTCGTGGCTCGGCCCGTCACTTCCGGTGTTGATCTCGTAGTAGTAAAAGCCCGTACTCTCCCAATCCTCGTGCAGCGAGAGGAAGAGTGCCGGAACTTTCTGCTTCTTCAGCCAACTGATGTGCACACAGACTTCCTCTGCTTCGCAATGGTGGTAATCGCGATTCAGATCAATGCCCTCGGCATTCTCCCGCGTATTCGCGCTGAGTCCGCTTGGGTTCAAAACAGGGCAGATCAGCCAGTGAAAGCCATCCCCAAAGCATCCTTCCTTCAACAAGCCGAGCAATGCCTGAGGCCCT
This sequence comes from Akkermansiaceae bacterium, assembly GCA_049889835.1. Taxonomy (GTDB): domain Bacteria; phylum Verrucomicrobiota; class Verrucomicrobiia; order Verrucomicrobiales; family Akkermansiaceae; genus SW10. Next base: position 12,153 of record JBMHCQ010000026.1, on the reverse strand, counting down.
GATGGCTCGTCACCATGGACCCCCGAGGACAGGTAGACGGCAGGAAGGTCTGACGAGCCTTTCGAGCAAGCCAGAATGGGTCCGCCGGATTTTTCCAACAGGACTTCCACTTTGAAGCCCTGCTCCTCGGCCGACGCCTGCCATTCTCTCAGAAACTCGGACCAGTTCATCACTTCCGCTCAGGACGGTATGGCCATGCAGGTGTTCCCGGAGGATCAACGGTGCCCGTCACCTTCCCCAGTCCGAAGTCTTCCGCGACCAGGTTCCGCTCTTTCCAAATCTTAGCATGCTTCCCATTCCAGAAGCCGTAAAAGCTGGGATAAAAAGGATCGAGGTAGCTGACGTCAGCACTCTCAGGCACCTTCAATCCGGTCAGATGATACGAGGCATTGACGATCAGACGCCGAAGGTCCTCGCTGAGGAAATCAACGGAAGCACCCATCGTGGTGCAAAAGGTGGTGCCAGTCGCTTTCCCATCCGGTGAGGAATAAGGATGAAGCCAGGCCAGAGGCATCATCGGTTTGTTCTGCTTTCCCTCAACATTCTTGGAAGCAGGATCAAGAGTCTTGGTAACTGCGCCGCGGAGCAAAATCGTATCCTTCCTCGTAAGATGAATCACACCATAGACATCGCTGGGACCGAAGACATCGTTCACGCCCTTGAGAATCACATGATTTTCCTGTCCTTTCTCGATCACTCCCCGTGCTCCTTCAACCTTGTGTTTCCCGTGATGGCTCACCCAGGTCTCTCCCACGATCTTGCGACCCCAATCGCCATACTTGATTCCTCCGAAGTCTCCCTCCTTGTGAAAGGCATGGGTCGAGGTGCGGAGTCCGATGACTGGTTTTCCGGCGTTAAGGAATTCGGTCATGTGTGCGGCTTCGTCCGCTGTTGGTGTGCGCATGCGCGTGCCGATAATCATGAGATCCGCTTTATCGAGATGCTCCCATCCCTTCACCCCCGCCGCATTGTTCGGATCAATGTAGGCCCCATCCGGACTCCATGAAAAAAGCACGGTGCAATCGAAGCCATGCTTCTTGGAAAGAATCTTGGCCAACATGGGCATTGATTCCTCCGTTCGGTATTCCTCATCACCCGAGACGAGCACAAGGTGCTTCCCTTTTCCCGGGCCATCTCCACCTTTGAAGCTGAGAACTTTTTCTCCGGCCTGGGCAAGTGAGGCCAAGGCCAGAATAATCGCAAGTTTACGCAGGATTTTCATCAGTTGAATATGAGAGTTTTTCGCCCGCTTGGAAGGGGAAAGTCCACGCACTTCTCCTTCGTCATAGCGAAAGCTTCCTTCCGTTGAATCACAAGTCGTCAAAATATCATCGCCGGATGGCGATGAATCGTGAAATATCCCCCCTTCAAAACCTGTAAAAAGATCAGCTTTATGAATCGACGTCACTTCTCTCGCCTCTCCCTCGCCTCTCTTGCCACTGCACCAGCTTTTGCGAACCATCACGGACAGAAAAAAGTTGCCACTCCTTTTAAAGCAAAATTTGCCCCGCACCCTGGCCTTCTCCCGACCGGACCGGGCAAGAAAGCGGACTACGTCGACCAACTCAAATTCGCCTACGATCTTGGCTTCCGCGCTTGGGAGGACAACGGCTTCTTCCGGCAATCAGCCAGGATGCAGGAAAAGGTCGCCGAGTTTATGAAGGACAAGAAGATGGACTTCGGGGTCGCGGTCATCAGTAACGGAAAAGGTGCGATGTTCAACAAGCCGACCGAAGATCAGATTGCCAAAATCAAGCAGGACATGATGAAGGGAGTCGAAGTCGCGAAACGAACCGGGCAGACCAACATGACTTTCCTCGCCGGCGTGCGAGACGAATCGATGTCACGCGAGGACCAGATCAAAGCCTCTCTCGACACCATGAAAATGTGCTGCGACCTCGTCGAAGCCCAGGGGATCATCCTGGCTCTTGAGCCTCTCTCCCATCCCATTGGTGGAAAGGAGCCTCTCCTCCGTTCTTTTGCCGACGGGCATCTCCTTGCGAAGCTCACCAACCGCAAGTCCTGTAAGCTCCTTGCTGACTTCTTCCACGAAGGCCAGATCGGCAATGGCGCAAAGCTCGTGGAGAACGCGAAAGCCGTCTGGGATCAAGTCTCCTACATCCAATACGGAGCCTCCCCGGGCCGCAAGGAGCCGGGCACTGGAAAGCTCGATTATACCGCCGTCACCAAATTCCTCCGCGAACAAAACTTCACGGGTGTCATCGGAATGGAGCATGGAGCTAGCAAAAAGGGCAAGGAAGGCCTCGATGCCCTCATGGCCGCTTACCGGAAGATCGATGCCTAAGAAAAGGAGTCGCTTCTACCGTCGCCGGCGTCTCGGAGCTTCCTGAATCTTCGTTTGCAGGGCGGCGGGTAGTCCACTTGCCGCCAGCCAGGCTTTGGCCCCTTCAGGGTCGCGCTGAAAATACGTTTGCCCCGTTTGTATGAGGGCGCTGTTTCGGAGACCCGAATCGGAAATCTCATTGGCCCATGCCACTGCGGTGGCGGGCTCTTGATAAGCCAGCCCGATTGCGAACCCGCTGATTGCGGAGTCCCGCTTTGGCGAATCCGTCATACTGTTGAGATACTTTCCAGCGGCGGCGGGATCGGAATCCTCCCAATCCCCAAACGCCGAGTTCAATCCATCCCGCTGCCCTTTTCCTTCCGGGAGCTGATCAAGCCAGGTCACGGCGGCGATGGGATTTTTCTCCGCCCATTCCTTACCCACTTCCCGGACTGCTTCCGCAGCATATTCTTCGGAGGCAAATTGCGCGATCCAGCGCGAGGCCGCCTCCGGATTATCACGAACATATCGCCCCGCGATGCGATCCATCGCGACTCCTTTAAGTGGTCCATCGGTGAGTCTTTCGACCCAGATTGAAGCCTGCTCGTGCCCTTCCGAACGGAGCACCTCGCCTACCACAGTGCTCATGTGACGTCTCGCATTTTCGTTTCCGGTATCAGCGAGCGACTGCACAAAGTCGGCTGCTTCATCCTGGTTCCGATCCGCAAGTCCCGCCACAAGCCCAGATTCAAGCCGTCGCTTTTCACCGAGAAGATCGTCCGGAAGTTGATCGAGCATCGCGATCGCACCATCGGGATCGACCGCGGCCCACCCACTGATAAGCGATTCGAGGTCTCTTTTATTCCCTTGCGCCGCAATATTAAAAGCGTCTCTACCCGCAAGGGCTCCCCAGGCGTAGTTGAAATCCCGAAGCTCCTGCCCCCCTGCTCCGAGTTCCTTCAGCTGCTCACGGATCTGCGGAGCATTCTCAGCCGTGACCGATGCCAGAAGCTTGGCAAAAGCCAGTCGCCGCATAACCTGGTTGGGCTCCGTGAACGCCACCATCGCCAGGGAGTCCAAATCAGCGGCATCGAGCCTCTTGGGAAACACCTCAGTCAGCGCCTCCCCGGAGGTCTGAAATCCGTTTTTAGCCCGTGTTAGTGCCCCGGATGATGCGTTCGAGCTGGAACCACGACTGGATACCCTCACCGCACTTTCTTGTGTTCCAGATCCCAATTCCGCCTCACTTTTTGAAGTGGAATCCAATGGGAAATGAGATCCGATGACAAATGCGGCGACCAAGCCAATGGCCCAAGCACCATGAACTTTAAGAGCAGCTGACCCCATATGCCACAATCCTACGATTGATGATTCTGATTTTTATCTCAAATCACTTTCAAAGAGACCTCGGAAATAGGCCTCCAGTATTAAGCCAGTCACTAAACAGTGCAGATATCGACCGCCTCTTTGAGTGAAGTCAGCGGATCGTGCTTCGGCACAAACTCTTGTCCCAGATAACCCGTGTAGCCGATCTTCGCGAGAGCCTTACAAATACCACGATAATTGAGCTCCTGGTCATCGCCGATCTCGTTGCGCCCCGGAACCCCTGCAGTGTGGTAGTGCGAGATGGCATCCTTATGCTTGGTGAAGGTTGAGATGCAATCGCCCTCCATGATCTGCATATGGTAGATATCATAAAGAAGTCGGAAGCGATCGGATCCCACTTCATTCACGAGATCGACTCCCCATTGGGTGCGATCGCACATGTAGTCCGCGTGGTTGACCTTCGAGTTGAGCAACTCCATCGAAATCGTAATCCCATGCTCTTCGGCGATCGGCATGATGCGCTTCAATCCGGCCGCGCAGTTTTTCAAACCCGTGAGATCATCCATTCCCTTGCGATTCCCCGAAAAGGCGATGAGCTGAGGGACATTTCCTGCCTCTTTCGCCTTGGGAATGCAGTCTTTGTAAATTTCGTAGAGAGTATCGTGGTTTTCGGTGCGATTGAAGTTATTCGGGATGGTTCCGATTTTATTACGAGGTCGGATCCGCCCCATGGCACACTCCAAGCCGTGCTTCTTGGCGGTTGCCCAAGCGTCTTCGAAAAGGATTTCCACAGACTCAATTCCCATCTTCTTCACCTCCGTGCAAAATTTATCGAGGGGAATCTTTCCAAAACACCAGTGGCATACCGAGTGCTTGAACTTGGCATCTTTCCCAGCAGCATGATGAGCGGCTTGAACTTGTGAACCCATGGCCGTGAAAAATGCAGCGGTTCCGGAAGAAAGGGTGGCGAGAGATTGACGGCGATTCATGACACCGTTACTCCACCGGAAATGCGCCCCTTTTGTCGAGGAAATGTCGTTATTTTTCAGAAGATACCATACGAAAGAATCAGATTCTTTCTCTCAATCCAGCATCATCTTGAAAGACCTTCCTAGTGAAACCTTATCTGCGATAGAATAGTGGAAAGAATCTCTTAGGTATCGAAAATCAAACCCCAAAAAATTTGAGCTAACTTGGCAAAAAACTCAGTGCTAAATTAATCAACACCATGTGGCTTGTTCTTTGCTGCGGCAGCATCGTTCTGGCCGTCGGTCATCCGGGAGTCGGAATCGGCTATCTCGGCGTCTCGCTGGCCTTCGGCCTGACCGTCCTGACCATGGCTTTTGCGATTGGTCACATCTCAGGCTGCCACCTGAACCCCGCCGTCTCGATCGGCCTCATGATGGGAGGGCGTTTCTCTTCCAAAGAACTCGGTCCCTACATCGTGGCACAAGTCCTCGGAGGAATGGCTGGAGCGGGCATCTTGTATCTCATCGCTTCTGGAGCGGAAGGCTTCGATGCCTCTGCAGGGTTCGCTTCGAACGGATACGGAGAGCAATCTCCTCATGGCTATTCGTTGGGCGCAGTGGTCATCGCTGAAGTCGTGCTCACTGCCGTCTTTCTTTATGTCATCATGGGATCGACTTCCAAAAGCGCCCCTCCAGGACTCGCTCCGATCTCGATCGGACTTTGCCTGACTTTAATTCACCTAATCAGCATCCCGGTTTCTAACACTTCGGTCAATCCAGCCCGCAGTCTCGGAACTGCCGTCTTCTCCGGAGGCCCCTACCTTTCACAAGTTTGGGTTTTCTGGGTTGCACCCATTGTTGGAGCGATCATCGGAGCACTCGTTTACAAAGCTCTTGATAATAACGAGTAGAAATCGAAAACCTTACTTTCCACCCTACCTTCTTTTTGAAGGTGGGGTTTTTTTGTCTCTATGAACATGAGTGGAATTCAAGGGTGAAAGGTGCATCGATTGCTGCGATGAACTAATGACCCGTTACCTCATTCTTTACTCTCTCCTCTTTGGATTTTTCTGTGAAGCCTCTCCAACCGAAAATTCCCTCGGAATGAAAATGGTTAAAATCGAAAAGGGAACTTTCCTCATGGGAAGTCCGGAGTCGGAGAAGGGCCATCAATCTGACGAAAAACAAAGGAAAGTTTCCATCAGCAAGACATTCTTCATGTCTGCTACCGAGGTCACCCAAAAACAATGGATCGACTTAATGGAGACCACCTTCGAAGATTTAATCAACCAGCAAAGAGGCCCCGCAGGCCGCGGGGCCAAATTGTCCAGCAAGGTTTCAGCAATCGGGGACCAACAGCCGATGTGCTATGTCAATTGGGCTGATGCGATGGCGTTCTGTAAAAAGCTCACAGAAAAAGAGCACGAGTCAGGGGCTCTTCCCAAGGACATGAAATACTCCCTACCAACTGAAGCTCAATGGGAATATGCCTGCCGCGGCGGAACCTCATCGGTGTTTTCCAACGGAAACGTTCTCACCAGCGAAATGGCAAACTTTTACGGAAAGATGCCTTATGGAACCAAAGAACTGGGAGAATACCGCGAGAAAACAACTAAGGTCGCAAGCTTTTCCCCCAACGCCTGGGGACTCTTCGACATGCATGGAAACGTCTACGAATGGTGCTCTGATTGGTACGAGGAGTCTCCTACTTCCACGGCCGACCCAATTGGACCAGAGGAAGGAGATGGGAGAGTCATTCGTGGAGGAGCATGGGACCGGAAGGCAAGCAGTTGTCGCTCGGCATATCGCTACAGCAGGGACCCCAACCGCCGCGCCCACAACATTGGCTTCCGCATTGTGGTCGTTCCTTCCGACTCGTAATCGATGAAGAACGTTCACTCAAAAAATGAACACCGCGCATTGTGTGGATCGCTTTTTAAGGCAGTGATCTAATTCATCCAACAGATGAAATTTCCCTCGATGGGCTTGGCTCTTGGGATGCTGCAATTGATCTGACACATGTCAGCCAAGTATCACAGCCTTCCGAAAAACCGATCGGCCTCGCGCAGAAAGATTCCCAGAAAAGGGTCTCATCTCGTCATTGTCGGAAACGGGATGGTGGGGGCTAAGTTCTGCGAGGAATTGGTTGCGGCAGGTTTACACGAACGCCTTTCGATCAGCGTTTTCGGGGAAGAAAAAAAGACCGCTTACAATAGGGTGAAGCTTTCCACCTATGTCGAAAACAGGTCCCATAAGGCTCTCGAATTGCGATCGCGGGATTGGTACGCTGAACACCATATCTCTCTGCAATCCGATGTTCGCGTTGAGAAGATTCATCGTGACTCCAAAGAGCTTGAATTCTCGGATGGGCAGAGACAATCCTACGGAATTCTCGTTCTGGCAACGGGCTCTCGTCCATTTGTTCCCCCGATTCAGGGTGCTGACGACCCAGCCGTTTTCTTTTACCGCACGATCGATGATCTGGATGAAATTATTTCATCAGCAGTTGGCAAGAAATCCGCCGCAGTCGTTGGAGGTGGTCTTCTGGGGATCGAAGCAGCCCAAGCACTGCAGTCGCTCAAGCTCAGCACAACCATCATCGAGCGGGCAAATTTCTTGATGCCCCAGCAACTGACTCAGTCCGCAGGTGAACTGCTTGCCAAGAGTGTGGAAGAGCAAGAGATCAAGGTTCACGTTGGTGTGAAAAGCACTGAGATTGAAAGGAAAAATGAGACACTCAAACTTACCCTCGACGATGAGTTAGACATCGAGACCGACCTCGTTCTCATCTCCGCAGGGATCCGGCCAAACAGCGAAATCGCCGAAGCCGCAGGATTTCCCGTCGGGGTGCGCGGAGGCGTCGTGGTGAACGACGACCTAGAGACCGAAGATCCTGACATCTATGCCATCGGCGAATGCGCCCTCCTCCACGGAAGGACTTACGGACTCGTTGCTCCAGGAAACGCCATGGCGAAGCATCTTGCCAAGCGCCTTGCTGGCAAGAAAGTCAAGGCATTGGCACCACTCGACATGTCGACACGTCTCAAGATGTTGGGGGTGGATGTCGTCACCATCGGAGAACCCCTGCAAGAAGGACGTCGGGTGGAGTTCTCTACGGAAGAGACCTATCGGAGCCTGATCATTGGAAGAAAAGGCAAGCTGATCGGCGCTCTTGCCATTGGCCCATGGGACGAAAACGGGCGTGTTCATGAAGCGTATTCCAGAGGCCAGAAGATCACCTCCAAGCAAGAGCGATACTTTACCGAGGAGGGCGTTCTTTTTCCAGGCGCGAAGATTGAAGACCCGGCGCTTTGGTCTGAGAGCCGGGTGGTGTGCAATTGCACCGGGACGTCCAAAGGGGCCATCATGGCCTGCCTAACAAACTGCCAAAACGATCCGGACCGGGTAGCGTCGTGCACTGGAGCATCTACCATCTGTGGATCTTGTCGTCCACTGGTGGATCAGCTTTGCGGGGCCAGCCCGACTACCTCGATCTCCAAGAAGAGTGTTATCGGGTTGCTCACTGCCTCCATTCTCTCCTTGGGCTTGGTGAGCTACTCAATCGTCGGGCCTCCGGCAGAGATGGCTTCCTCAGTCGAATCTCTCTCCTACAAAATCGATCAGCTCTGGAGGGACAATCTCATCAAGCAGATCACCGGATATTCCCTGATGACGATCTTTATCGTAGGCCTGTTGATTTCACTGAGAAAGCGACTGGCTTGGTTCACTTGGGGAAAGTTTGCCAGCTGGAGATTTTTTCATGCCGTATTCGGCCTCGTTTCCCTTGGAGCGCTGTGGATGCACACCGGGTTTCACTTTGGCTCAAATCTCAACTGGTGGCTCATGTTCGTCTTTGTCGCCCTTAATTTGTTGGGCGCTATCGCAGGAATTGTGGCGGCAATGGAAGCCCGCGGAAACTCAGAGAAAGCACGGATCCTACGCCCATTCCTCACGCGTGCTCACCTGATCTTATTCTGGCCGCTCCCTGTTCTCCTCACCTTTCACATTCTCTCCGTCTATCTCTACTAACCCCATGCTCAGGTGGATAATCAAGTCCAAGTCCTTTCTGCTCTGGCTGCTCCTTACTGCTGCCATCGGCGGATACTGCTACTACCTCTTCTTCGAAGCAGAGGACAAGACAGCTTTGCTCCCGGGGCGCACCACCGATGGTCACCATCAAATTGAAATGGAATGCAGCGCCTGCCATACCAATGAGAAAAAGAAGAACGTCTTTACGTCTTCCGGTGTCCCTTCGTCTGCTTGCATGAGCTGCCATGGAGAAGCCCTTGAGAAGTTCTCGGACTCTCACCCGATTCGAAAGTTTAAGAATCCAGAAAACATCATCTTCACCGAACACATTGATGCTCTCAACTGCATCACTTGCCATAGTGAACATAATCAAAAGATTACGGGCGAAATGGCAGTCACCGTTCCAGCGGACTACTGTGCTCATTGTCACGAAGTGACCCTGGAGAATCTCGATTCACACAAGGATCTCGCCTACGACACCTGCCACACCGCCGGGTGTCACAACTATCACGATAACACCCCTCTGGCACCGAGCTATCTCCTCAAGCACTACGGAGAGCCGAAGATGCTGGAAGATGCCATTCTTCCTCCACTGGCATCAGACGCCGCTTGCTCTGATCCCTGGTCATCCCCAGAGACCTGCGCGAGCTGCCACGACCAGGAGACGCATGATTTTAAGCAGGGGAAACATGGCATGCGGACAGCCTTTAAGAACCTCTCGGCCATGCGACCTGAACTTGCCCGCATCCCCATGAAATCTGCAGCCGCTCACATGGCGATGGATTGCACAGCCTGCCACCAACCGGATAAGCCAAAATCCTTTGCCGCTTACAACTCCTGCATTCAGTGCCACGACGATCCGCACACGAAGAACTACACCAACTCCAAGCACTTCCTCCTCTGGAGCGGGAGTGGAGGAACGACCGGAGCCTCCTGCGCGACCTGTCATATGCCGCGTATCGAGAGTGACAACGGCGGCTATCGCGTCAGTCACGACAACACCGCCAATTTAAGGCCAAACGAAAAAATGATTCGGAGCAGTTGCAGCCACTGCCACGGCCTCCAATTCAGCATGGATGCCCTTGCTGATCCTGCCTTGATCGAAGCCAACTTTACCGGAAATCCCAGCGCAAAGCATCCGGGAATCGAGTGGACGGCCGATGCCTCCATTGCTCGCGGAAATGAAGATACAAAAGCGATCCGCGACTACCTCATAAAACTCTCCAACGAGAAAAAAAATAACCAAGAAAAGCGATGAAACTAACACATAGCCTATGGCTGGTCTCCCTTGGATGCCTGCCTTTCCTCACCTCCTGTGGATCAGACAGCGAGGAAACCACCAGTGCCGAAGAAGGATATCCCGCCGAGCAAGTGGCGGAAGCACTCTACCAAGTGCTGAAGTCAGACCGTAAGGTCTATGCCCAGAAGATCGTCAACCGCCTTGTCAAAAAGGAGGGGGTCATCAAGGCGCATGAAGAATGGGAGTCTGAAAAGGCCCTTCTCCTTCCTGCCCAGTTCTTCCGTGAAGGAGCCGAGGAAGTTGATAGCATCGATGATAAAGCCATTGACTTCACCTACTCGCTTCAGTCGGTCTGGCCACTGAACTACGAGAACGCGAAGAAGAAGACTCCCAAGGTTCAGGAGGGTCTCGAAGCCGTCTCTGATCCGGAGAATCCTCTCTATGGGAAAAAGTGGACCGGTGAAGAAGAGATCGGCGGGAAAAAATTCTTCGTCGGGATCTACCCGGACAAGGCTGTTGCTCCAGCATGCTGGGAGTGTCACAACGACCACGAGAACCGGAAACCCTCCTACCCTGAGTTCAAGAAGAACGATGTCATGGGAGGCATCGTGATCCGCATCCCAATGAACTAACTTTGTAGACTGTGCTCATGAAACTCATCTTCATTGCTGGCATTTCCTGTCTCTTTCTTACCGCCTGTAAATCGGAAGAACCTGCCGAGGAAGCAGCTGCTCCCGAGGAAAAGAAAGAGCCCAAGCATCCTTGGGATTGGGAACCGACAGACGCCGCTCTGGTCGCTGGTAAAGCGGTCTATATGGCGGAGTGTTCCGGATGCCACAATGAAGGTGAGGAGGGTGCCCCTGCTCTTACCAAAGCCAAAGAATGGGCCGAGCGTGAAACCAAAGGCATGGCCACTCTCTTCGACCATGCCATCAACGGATTTGATGGCTACGACGGCGAAATGCCCGCACGTGGCGGCACCCCATCGCTCACCGACGAAGAGGTCAAAAATGCCGTCACCTTTATGATCAAAGCACCCAAGTAACCATTTACTCAACCCAACAGAACAATGTCATTTTTTAAGAACCTTTTCGGCAAGAAAGACCCACCTACCGAACCAGAGAAACCCGTCGAAGAACCCATGTCAGAAGAACATCCTGCAGACCACCCGCTTACTCTTGAACAGAAAATTCTCGTCCAAGAGTCCTGGGAAAAAGTGAAGCCCATCTCCGAAACCGCAGCCGAGCTTTTCTACGGTAAACTCTTCGAGCTCGATCCTGACCTCAAGCCCATGTTTGCCAACAGCGATATGAAAGAGCAGGGGAAAAAGCTCATGGTCATGATCGGCGCCGCTGTCAAAGGGCTGGACTCTCTCGGAGAACTTGTCCCCGCCGTGCAGAAACTCGGCGAACGACACGTGGGTTACGGCGTGAAGAAAAGCCACTACGACACCGTGGGTGCCGCCCTTCTGGATACTCTGGAAAAAGGCCTCGCTGATGACTTTACTTCTGAAACCAAGGAAGCTTGGACCATCACCTACACCACTCTTGCCAGCGTGATGATTGAAGCGTCAAACTATGAGGCGGCTTAACAGGAGGCAGCATATAAAAAACGAGCGTTGCCCCACTCGGACCAACGCTCGTTCTAAATTCTGTCTTTCGTAGTCTGACTACCTCCGGCGAAGCCCGAGAAGGCCAAGTCCTGCCAGTCCAAGAAGCGCGGAAGAAGGTTCGGGAACTGCGGTCAGACCGCCGAATTGGCCAATCGCTCCCACGGTTAGCTCAAGGCCGAGAGGAGTCTGGGCCGTAAACTCACCGGTAGGACGAGGATCGTCATCGAGATTCATCAGAAGACGAGGCGCGGGGAAGGTCGCAACTCCGGCAGCGGTGGGGTCGCCAGGAGCGTCACCTGTCTCCCAGATTGCGGCCAGAACATCACCTCCGATGGTGGCAAGAATCTGACCGTCTCCAAAAGTCCCGGTGCCAAGGCCATTGAAATCTCCGCCCTGATTGGTGTCGAACAAATCATAAGTCCCCTCAGGAATACCGAGAATCGCCGCACCTGCAGCAGTGATGGTGGTCTCATCTCCGAGAATCGACTGGGTAGCCGAAGCACTCCCATTGTGCCACCCCATTCGATTCCCCAGATTTCGCGCGGTGTAACTCGTAAAGTTAATCACGGGAATGTTAAGGCCATTGTATCCATCAGCATTTCCGTTGGAGTATGCTGCACTGGAGAGGGAGCGCCCGATGATGACGAGGTCTACCCCCGTGAGAGCGGTCTGAGTTGCTGCCGCATTGAAACTG
>JBMHCQ010000025.1:0-107022 GCA_049889835.1 Akkermansiaceae bacterium | reverse complement strand
GGGGGGGTGGGGGGGGGGGGGGGGGGGCCGTGGGGGTCGGGGGGGGGTTGTTGGCCACCCGCGCCGGCGCCGGCGGGGCTAGGGGGGGGGGGGGGGGGGGGGGGGGGGGGGGGGGCGGAACCGGAGGCTCAGGGCTGGGCTCGGGAGTGGCGATTGGCTTCAGGAGCGTCAGGTTCAGGCGGACCGGAGGAGTAATCTTTTCGGGAGCTTTGTGTCCCGGAAAATGGACAAGGTAGAGGGCCGCCGCGTGCACTCCGAGGGTGAGGAGCGCAACGCAGGTCCAGACGAGAATCTGACTATTCCGGAGCGGCATCTTTTTTATGATAGGCGAGGTCGATGATACCACAATCAAGCGCGGTTTCCATCACCTGAGTGAAAACGCCGACGTCGGCTGCTTGGTCGCTCCGAATTTCCAAAGAGGTGATTCCACTGTGTGAAATGGCATCGCGGAGATCGTTGGCCAGGGTTCCGAGCGTTGTTTCGCTCTCTTCCAGAAGCAGCGAGTTGTCGGCGGCGATGGTGAGGGTGAGGGTTTCGAATTCCTGATCGACAGGCGCGCTTGCCAATGGGCCGACCGGGAGTTCGACGCGCTGGTCCGGCTTGATGAACTGGCTGCTCACCATGAGGAAGATGAGGAGTTGGAACACCACGTCGATGAGCGGGGTCATGTCGATCCCGGCATCAATGCGACCTGTGCGAACGATGGCCATGGTTTAGGATTGGGAAGTGAAGAACCACTCACGGAGGTGCGAGTTGAGTTCATTAAAATCACGCACCAACTTATCGACGCGTGCTTCAAAAATCTTGGCCATCGCCATCGCCGGAATGGCAACGAGGAGTCCTGCGACGGTGGTGAGGAGTCCGGTCCAGATGCCATCGGCAAAATCGGCTGGCGAAACGGTTTCACCCAGAGTCGCGATCTTGGAAAAGGCGATCACCATTCCCCAGACCGTCCCCAGAAGACCGATGAGCGGAGAGATCGCAGCGATCAGAGCAAGGATGCGGAGACCCCGCTCGTGCCCAGCGATTTGACGGGAGGCTTCACGTTCGGCGATGTTTTGACAGTGCTCTTCTCCCTGCTCACAGTCTGCGGTGTAAGCGGCCGCGAAGTTGAGAAGGGGATTATTTCCAGATGTTGAAGACTGGCCTGATTTCAGTTGGGAAAGAACCTTGCTCACGCGGTAGCGTCGCAGCGCGAAAAAGATCACGCGTTCGAGAATGATCACCATCGAGATGATCGAGAGAATCAGCAGTGGCCACATGAAGCCACCGCCTTTTAAGAAGAGGTCCTTGAGCTGATAAGTCATCGGATTTGTGAAGAAGTTGCCGAGTTTCCAGCCTCAGCGGAAGTCCGAAGTCGTTTTCGGCGGATCTGCTGAGATTCTTGAGAGATTTTAGCCAATTTCTCATTGGAAAAGCGATTTGTTCGAGGGAGTTAGAATTAGAAATGAGCATTAAGCGCTCATAAACAATGAGTTATTGTAAAAATAAAAAAAGAGGAATATTTTCACTTGGTAATGAGACTCAATCTCAATAAAGTCTTCCCCTTCATGAGAATTCATCACACCTTATCCGCACTTCTCCTTCTGTCGGGAAGCCTTTCTTCTTCCGCTACGACCTTGAAAGAATTGGCCGCTCGTCTTGAAGCGCTCGAAAGCAAAGTCGATCGCTACGAGAAGAGATACGGAAAACTGGACAGCGAGAAGGCTTCTTCCGCGCCAGTGACGCGGGTGGAGCCAACTGCAGGTTCTTACGACCATCCGTCCACGGCAGTCGTTGCTCCTGCTGACAGTATTGATTCCGCTTTCATCGGGGGTTCCCGTGCTGGAGCAGGCTGGTGGGAGAAGACAAGCATCGGTGGATATGGCGAACTTCATCTCAACACCGGTGATAAGGATCAGATTGATTTTCACCGTTGGGTTCTTTTTGTGAATCACAGCTTTACCGATCGCATCAAGCTCTTCTCCGAATTTGAACTGGAGCATTCTCTTTCTGGAGATGGAAAGCCTGGTGAGGTTGAGTTGGAGCAAGCTTATATCGAATTTGATCTCGATGAGGGTCGCTACGCGAAAGCTGGTCTTTTCCTTGTTCCCGTGGGTCTCCTCAATGAGGTCCACGAGCCGGAAACCTTCTTCGGGGTGGAGCGGAACAATGTGGAGAAGAATATCATCCCGACCACTTGGTGGGAAGCGGGTGCGGGTTACACCCAAAACTTTGACAATGGTTTCGGATATGACGTAGCCATTCACTCCGCTCTTGATGTTCCTACGACAGGTGGAAGTGCTTTCAGCATTCGCTCCGGTCGTCAAAAGGTCGCGGAAGCTGATGCGACCAACTATGCTGCCACCGCTCGGGTGCGTTATGCCAACGATGGTCTCAGCCTGAGTGGTTTCGCCCAGCTCCAGAGTGATATTTCCTCAAGTAATACCGAGGATAATCAAGCGCTTCTTCTTGGTGCGACTGCGCAATACAATGTCGGCGGATTTGCCATGCGTGCTTTGGTGGCACACTGGGATATCGATGGCGCTTCCTTTGAGGCTGCTGATGCAAATAGTCAGTGGGGATATTTCCTCGAGCCCTCTTACACATGGGGCTTTGACAACGGCAGCCGCCTGGGTGTTTTCGGTCGCTACAGTTCCTACGAGTATGCCAAGGGCACCCGCAAGGAAAACGACGAATACACCTTCGGGGTGAACTACTGGCCAATTGACAATGTTGTGCTGAAAGCCGACTACAACGTCCTCAAGGAAGATGGCAAATCAAACACCAAAACCCTCAACTTCGGGGTGGGTTACAGTTTCTAAACGCTTCGGCGTCTTTTTCGTGACGGCACTGCTCCTTCTCGGGGGCAGTGCTTTTGCGGGTGAACGGATCTACCAGAAACCTTCGGAGTTTATCGCCAGAAGTCTCGGAAAAATCCCGGCGACCCAGGCGGTGAGATTAAGCTCCTCTCAACAGCAAAACGTCCGGACCATTCTCGGGAAGCGCTACAAAACGAGCGCGATCCGTTATTGGACGGTCGGCGGGAAAACGGCTTTTATTTTGGAAGAAATTGGAAAGACGGAATACATCACGACCGGCTTGGTCGTTTCAGGGGGAAAAATCTCTTCGGTGAAAGTTCTGATCTATCGGGAATCCCACGGGATGGAGGTGGCACGGACAAGTTTTACGAGACAGTTCTCGGGAGCGAAACTGCGCGCGGAGAATCAGCTCGATCGTGGTATCAAAAATGTCGCCGGCGCGACTCTCTCGGTGCGGGCCTTGACCAAGCTGTCCCGCCTCGCTTTGTATCTGGATTCGATTAAATGACCGATTCCCCTTCGCCACCAGCGCCTTCCACGCGCCGACGTCGTTTTGCCCGCCAATGGCATCGCTGGCTAGGTCTTGCGGCGGCGCTTCCGTTGCTTTGGCTTTCGGCGACCGGACTTCTTCTCAATCATGCGGATCGTTTCGGCCTTCATGATGCCGAGGTGACCACTGGCTGGGTGCTGCGACACTACAATCAAGTTCCCGAAGGGGACCTGCGAGGAATCATGGTAGGAGATCGACTTGTTTCGACCTGGGGTGGTCTGATTTTTCTCGATCACGGGGAGCTCGTCTTAAACGGAGAACTGGTGGGAGCGGTGGCGTTTAAAAACCAACTTGTCATTGCTACCAATGAACGTATTGCGGTTGTCAACGGAACGGGAGAGATGGAGCTCGAGCTCGATGATCTCTCACTGCCGCCTCTCCCGATCAAGGCTCTCGGAAGCTCCTCCGAGGGAATCATTCTTCGAACCGAGTCGGGAGTTCATTTGCTGTCCGAGGATTTTTTCTCTTTTAAAAAGACCACGCTGGAACCTTCCGCTCCCCCTCTTCAGCTCATTGAAGGTGATGTCAAAACGCAACTCGCGGAAGCGATCCGTGAACGCAATTCTATGCCTCTCTCCCGCGTCATCCTTGATGCACATTCAGGGAGTCTTTTCGGCTGGCCCGGCTGGGTGATCACTGATCTCACGGCCGTAGGGGCAATTATCCTCACTTTGCTTGGACTCCGACTTTTCCCCAAACGGAAGTCATGAACCGTCGGCATCTGCTTTCTCTCCTCACCGGAGCCGGCTTGTCGTCCTGTGGGACGAAAGAAACGGAAGTGAGGCGAGAGGGTGTCTTTTTTGGGATCCCGGTGCATCTTGATTTCAAGAACCTTGAAATCGATTTCGCGCTTAAGCTGGCGGATCAAGCCTTCGATCATGTGCGTCCTTTGGAAGCGATCTTTTCACTTTGGGAGGAAGGCTCGGAGCTATCGAAACTCAATCGGAGCGGCGTGCTTGGGAATCCGTCGGAAGCTCTCCTGGATCTTCTGGAAAAAGCGCGGGTGCTTTACCGCGAGTCGGATGGTCTTTTCGACCCGACCATTCGTTCCTACTTACTCTGGCTCAAAGAAAAATATGCCGCAGGGCGTGATCCAGACCCGACTGAGTCGGAAGAGCGACGCAAGCTGGTCGACTTTTCGCAGGTCGAGTTTTCCAAAAAAGAGATTCGCATGCCGAAGGGCTTTGCGCTCGATCTCAATGCCATCGTGCAGGGATACGCTACGGATCGGGTCGCGGAATTCCTGACTGAAAAATGCAAATCTGCCCTCGTCAATTTCGGAGAGTATCGGGTGGTGGATTCGCGGGCGTGGTCGGTTGAAGTTGGGGAGAAATCCCTCTCGATTGATCGTGCCCTGGCGGTGTCCAGTGGAGTGGGGGAGCGTTTGAAGGCGACTGGAAAAGCCAATCATCTCATCAATCCCGCAACCGGACTGAGTCCCGAGCCAAAGGAAATTGTGGCGGTGGAAGCCGATGAAGCCTGGCTCGCTGACGGCCTCGCGACCATTCTGTCCGTCGGAGGTGAAGTCCCTGCGGCCTACCCAAGGGTGAAGGTTCACCGACTCTAACAACTAGCGTGCCTGCATCACTTCTTCGGTCTCCAGGCCGGTGAGTTCCTTGAGGCCTTTGATGAGCTTGGAGAGGATGAATCCTCCGATCACGAGAAGGGGAACCCCAATGACGAGGAAGCCCCAGCCCATAATTTTCCCGGTTTGCTCGTTGTAGACCTGGGTCCAGTTTTCATCGGCAGGGTCGAGGGCGTGGCTGCCCATGAAGTAGAAAGCGAGTCCGAGGTTCATCACGGCAGAGAGGCAAAAGGAGCCGAAGAAAAGCTTGGTGGACCTCCAAAGCAAGTGGGCGAGCTCTTCTTGCCGATCGTTCTTCTTCACCGCCTTGTTAATGCGGGAGTGGTCAAAGATTCCGTCATTATAAATGAAGGTGTTGAAGAGAGGTGTTTTGCTTTTCGCGGTGATCAGGAAAAGGGATCCGAGAATGAGAGGCTGGATGGCCTCTTTGAGTCCGAACAAAAGCGGAGCCTTTCCCCGGGCTTCCGGGCTGTCGACCGAGTAGAGGTAGATCGAGATCACGCCGGTCAGAAGAACGTTTACGAAGCCGACCGCCGAGAAGATGTTGAATTTCTTGTGCTGAATGAAGTGCCAGATTCCGTAAATCACCGGGATGGCAATCGCGAGAGCCATCGCCTTATAGGGTCCGAGGTGCCAGACGCTGTTTCCATCCTTCGAGCAGTAGCTCAGGATGAGCACCGGGGCGAGAACGTTCAGGATGATGTTGGCGAGCGGGTTTTCCTGCTCAGGAGCACTGGATTTTTTTGGGGAGTCGGACATGGCTGCTTAAAAGAAAGGCCCGCACGGAGCGGGCCTTGGGAAAGGTTTTTGAATCGCTGGGCGGGAGACTACGCGTTGTAGATGCTCTTTCCAGTCGAAAAGAGCTCGTCGCAGGCCTGCTTCATGCGGTCGCAGAGGGACTGCTCGGCTTTCTTGAGGTAGCTGCGGGGGTCGTAGTTCTTCTTGTTGCCGACTTCACCGTCGATCTTGAGCATGCCTTCAATGTTCTCGCAGACGTGATTCACGATGGGGCGGGAGAAGGCATACTGGGTGTCGGTATCGATGTTCATCTTCACCACTCCGTAATCGAGAGTCTCACGAAGGTCTTCAGCAGAGGTTCCGGAACCGCCGTGGAAGACGAGGTCCATTTCAGCTTCGGCACCATATTTGTCGGTGACAACTTTTTGTCCGTCACGGAGAATGGTGGGTTTGAGTTTCACGGAGCCGGGCTTGTAGGCGCCGTGCACGTTCCCGAAGGTGGCGGCGAACATGAAACGACCAAGCGGGTTGAGCGTTTCATAGACCTGCATCATGTCCTCGGGAGTGGTGTAGAGCTTTTCAGCTGGAAGGCCGGAAGTGTCGTGACCGTCTTCCTCACCGCCGACGCAGCCGGCTTCGACTTCGAGGATGATGCCGAGCTCGGCGCATTCCTTGAGGAGCTCGGTGGAAATCTTGAGGTTCTCATCGAGATCGACGACGGAACCGTCGAACATATGAGACTGGAAAAGAGGGCCTTTGCCCTCGGCAATGCGCTTGCGGGAAGCGTCGAGAAGGGGACGAAGGAAGGAATCGACTTTTTCGGGGTGGCAGTGGTCGGTGTGGAGGCCAACGAGGATGTCGTATTTCTCAGCGAGCGTGTGGACGGCTTCGGCGAGGACGATGGCGCCAAAAGCGGCATCGTTCACCGCGGTGCCGGAAGCGAACTGACCACCACCGGTGGAGACCTGGATGATGCCGTCGGACTTGGCCTCGGCGAAGGCTTTCAGAGCACCATTCGCGGTGGCGAGAGAGGTGATGTTGATGGCGGGATATGCGTAGCCTCCCTCTTGGGCGGCATCGAGCATCTGAGCGTATTGTTCTGGTGTCGCGACTGGCATGACGCGCGGTTCCTAACCCACTCGCCCACGAGAAGCAAGGATCGCTTTGGGGCAGAAAAAACACCCTGTTCCCTGAGAAACAGAGTGTTTGAAGAGGTGAAAGGGGGGCTTAGTGCGCGGTGGCTTTGTATTTCCCCCCCGCGATGCCATTAACGGCAGCAATTAAGGTCTCCGCCGTGGCAGAGCCAGTGACGCTTGCAGAGTCAGGGCGGGTGACGGTGACGGACTTGACTCCTTCGACTTTTTCCAGTGCAGCCTGCACGGTGGAGGTGCAGCTCCCTCAAGTCATTCCGGTGACCTTGAGGGAAACGGTTTGGGCTTCGGAAGCTCCGGTTGCGGTCTTTGTAGTATCGGATGCGGGCTGGGTAGCATCGGTTGTTTCGGTTTTTTGCTCGGGCTTACAGGACGCAAAGGCGAGCGCGATAGCGGCGAGGGCGCAGGTGATGAAGGAAGTGGATTTCATGGAAACGATTTGATTGATAAACAATCGGGTCGGAAGATAGCACAAGGTTGTCTCAAATCCGGGCAAAAATCGAAACTTTTCCCAGGATGGAAAAACCACAGACAGAACTTCCCACTTCGCACGTTTTATCAATACTGCACACACATGACGGAGCTTTTGATCAAACCTGCCCGGGAAACAGGTTGTCCCGACCTTTCTGCACTCGAAGAAGTTGTCACTGAGGCTTCTCTCCGTCAGGCGTCACCGGTGGATGATGTTCTCGATTCCGATTTGGTCGATGAAGAACCCTACATGCGTCATTTGGCTGAGGAACTCGGGATGGATTGGCTCGCGGAAATTCCCGACTTTGAAAGCCCTCTGCCACTGCGGGCCGAGTGCGGTCCTCAGATCGCGCTCAAGTATCGGGTCCTTCCGATTTCGGTCGAGGGAGAGGGGGGAAATGCCCGCCTTTTCATGGCGACTTATGATCCGCTGAATCTTGTTGCCCGGCAGGCGGCTGCTCAGGCGATCGAACTTCCGATCGTTTGGCACATGGCCTCACGCCGGCGCGTTCACGAATCTCTCCGGAAACTCTACGGCGTCGGAGCGGATACCTTCGAGCAGCTTCTCGAAGGTCGGGACCTGGACCTCGATAACCTCGAGGGGAAAGATGAAGCCAGCGTCATTGATGAGATTGAGGATGAAGAGGCTTCCGTGGTGAAGTTTGTGAACCAGATCATCCGTGAGGCTCTTGAGCAGCGCGCGACTGATATTCACGTGGAGCCCCTCGCTGATAATTTACGAATCCGATACCGGATCGATGGGGCTTTGGTTGATATCGCGGTTCCGGATCAGATCAAGGCCCTGCAAAGCTCGGTGATCGCCCGGCTTAAGATTATGTCGAAGCTCGATATCGCCGAGCGCCGACTTCCACAGGATGGCCGGATCAACCTCCAGTTTGAGGGAATGTCGATCGATGTTCGTGTTGCTACCGTCCCCACGGTGGAGGGTGAGAGTGTTTCTCTTCGACTTCTCAACCAGGAAAAATTTGATGTCGCCAAGCTCGGGATGGAAGACTTCGTGCTCGATCCTATCAAGCGACTTCTCGATCTACCCAACGGGATCATTTTGATCACCGGTCCCACTGGTTCCGGTAAGTCGACCAGCTTGTATTCTTTCCTTTCGGCACTCAATAAACCGGAGACTCGAATCGTGACTGTCGAGGACCCCGTGGAGAACAAACTCCCCGGAGTAATGCAGATAGCGGTGAAGAGTGAGATCGGTCTGACCTTTGCTTCTGGTCTCCGTTCTATTCTTCGTGCGGATCCAAACATTGTCATGCTCGGGGAGATTCGAGATCTCGAGACCGCTGAGATTGCAATCCGGGCCTCGCTAACCGGTCACCTCGTATTCTCAACCCTTCACACCAATGACGCTCTTGGCGGGATCAGCCGTCTTGTCGATATGGGAGTGGAGCCTTTCCTCGTTTCGGCTTCGGTTCGGGCCTTCCTTGCTCAACGACTGGTCCGGAAACTTTGTGACACCTGCAAAAGGCCGGTCGAAGTATCCGCCGAGCAGCGCGAGCGTTTTGATATTCCGCGTGATTTGGTGGGGCAGGCCTATGAGCCGGTGGGATGTGATCACTGCCGCAACACAGGATTTTCCGGGCGACTTGCAATTTACGAAGTCGCCGTGGTGGGTGGGGAAATGGAAGACCTCATTTCCGCTGCAGCACCGCTTCCTGATTTGAAAGCGCAGGCAGTCAAAGATGGTTATGTCCCGATGCGTGAGTATGGTTGGCATAAGGTTTTCAAAGGTCAAACGACCGTCGAAGAAGTCATTTCCGTGACTGCGTCTGACCTCGTTGGTTCAAGCGAATAACTCTGAAATCCCGTGGCAAGTTTCGCATACAAAGCTCTCAACACTGGCGGTGCCGTGGTCACTGGCGAACTCTCGGCGGGGGATCGCGGGGAAGCACTGCGCCAGCTGAGTCGTAAAGGTCTTCAACCTGTGAAACTCACCCAGGCCTCTGGGAGTCCTACGAAGGCGGAAGGGAAAAAAGCTTCATCAGGGAGTGCCAGGGCTTCCGGAGCCATAGCTGCTTCGGCGCAGGAGGCTGAAATCCCCGACGGACCGGTGAAGTTAAAGAAGGCGGAAGTCGTCCTCTTCACCGAAGAACTTTCCGATATGCTCGCGGCTGGTCTGCAGTTGGAACCGGCACTCCGTTCGATGGAAAATCGGGAAGAGCTGGGTTCACTCAAGGTGGTTTCCACAAAAATCCGCCAGATGGTACGTGACGGAAACAGCTTCTCGGCTTCACTTCGGAAAGTGAGCCCGAGTTTTGGTCCGCTTTACTGTTCTCTGGCAGCTGCGGGTGAGGCCTCCGGAGCCCTTGATACCATTCTCGATCGCCAAGCCCGTTATCTCGTCGCTCTTCAGGAATTGCAGGGAAAAGTGATCCTTGCGCTGATCTACCCGGCATTTCTTCTCGTGGCCGGTATCGGGGTGGCATTCGTTTTCATGACACAGTTGATTCCTCAGCTGACCGATTTGATTGAATCGACCCCGGGTGGGAAAATTCCTGGTCCGGCAAAGGTTTTGATGGCCTTGACCGCCTTCCTCTCGAAGTGGTGGATCGTGATCATTCTCGTCATTGTGGCTGCGCTGATCTTCTTCAAATCGTGGAAAGACAATCCCGCCAACCAACCCACCTGGGATCGCGTGAAGCTGGAAATTCCATTGGTGGGGAAGGCATTTATGAGCCGATTTTACGTTCAGTTTCTCGAGACGATGGCGAACCTCACCGGAAACGGGCTTCCGCTTCTTCGCTCGTTGGAGCTGACCCGGGATGCCACGCCGAACATTCATTTGCAGTCTCATCTCGATGAGATGATCGAGCAAGTGGGCGATGGTCGCTCGCTGTCGCGGAGCATGAACAAGGCAGGTATCTTTACCCCGCTTCTGATTGATATGGTTTCCGTGGGGGAACAAACCGGAAAGATTGATCAGGCCTTGCGAAAAGCTTCGTTCCGCTTCGATAAGGAGCTCGATAACTCCCTGAAGCGCATCATGGCCCTGATCATGCCGGTCATTCTTCTGGTGATGGCGCTCTTGATCGGGTCGATGGCTTATCTGATGATGACCGCGATTTTTCAAACCATGGAGAACCTTGGAGGCCGATGATTCGCGCAAAAAACATCCACCGTTCCTACCACCTTGCCAAAAAAGAAGTTTCCGTCCTGCGCGGGATCGATCTTCACATTCAGGCGGGCGAAAAAATTTTTCTGTGTGGGCCCAGTGGTGCCGGAAAGACTACCCTGATGTATACTCTCGCCGGGCTTGAGCAGCCGCATGAGGGTGAGGTACATATTGCTGATACCAACTTTTACCGGCTTCCCTCCGGAGGGCAGGCCCGGCTTCGGAATGAAAAAATTGGATACATTTTTCAAAACTACTTTCTCCTTCCCGAGCTGACCGCGATCGAGAATGTGCTCGTCCCCGGAATGATTGGGGGAAAATGCGACCGGGAAGCCGCCCGCAAGGCGCTTGAACGAGTCGGGCTGGGAGAACGCACGGATCACCTTCCGGCCGAACTGTCCGGCGGGGAGCAGCAGCGTGTCGCAATCGCGCGGGCCCTTGTGAATAATCCCTCGATTATCTTTGCCGACGAACCGACGGGGAATCTCGACTCCCGGAATGGCGACGAAGTGATGAAGATTCTTCTTGAGGTTGTCGCGGAACAGAACGCGACGCTGGTGGTGGTGACCCACGATGATTCGCTGGCAGAACTCGGGGACCGAGTGTTCACCATCAAGGATGGCAAGATTGCAAGCTAGTTGAGCGGCTTTTGCACGGGAATGGAGGTAGGGTGGGTTTGGCGCAAACCTTCGATTGCAAAGAGGAGGTTGGTGCGCAAGAGGCGGCTCTCTACCATTCCAAGAGTGGGCAGACTCGCTCGTCGGTGAAATCTGGAAGCCCATCTTTTTCTCTCACGACGCGTTCGTTGACGTGTTTGAATTTCCCTGCTTTTCGGTAGTGGAGATCGCCGGAAGCGAAATGAGCGGCGACGGCTCGCCGGGGGTTGTCTCCATAGTTTGGGGGGTTTCCGTGCAGGGTGTCCGCCGGAAAGATGACGAGGTCACCAGCCCTCAAAACCATGCGTTTCATGGCGGGGTGTTCCTTCCCTGAAGGAACAATGGTGATCGGTCCCATCTCATGAGTGAACTCGGTAAGCGGGATCCAAGCGGTTGCCATTTGTGACGCGGCGCAAGTGAGCCAGCGGGATTTTTCGCGATGCCAATGGTAGTCGAGTGGCGCACTCGGCTTGGGTTCTTCGTAAAGTAGCTGATCGTGCCAGAAGCGAATGGAGGGCGTCCCGAGAGATTCTTTCACCAATTTCGCCAAGCGGCCATCGCGGAGAAGTTTCGCCAGTGGAGAGAGGAAAAAAGAAGCGTATGGGTGCTTTCGTGAGCGCGCGTTGCAAGGCCGGGGAAGGGGCCATCTAAATTCGGGTTCGGAGTCGAACCCGCCCTGATAGAAAGCATCCTGGGCAGTGGCGACTTCAGCAATTTCCTCGGCTGAGAAAAAACCGCGCACGATCAGATAACCTTTCTGAAGAAGGAATTCCTGACGTCGTTCAAGTGGCCGCACGAAAATGCGCTAAACTCGGAGCGCCACTTTTGCAACTGCAACTCTTGTCCACGCAACCTAGCGATCCCTCAATTTCGATCGAAGCCAATCGCTGAGAAGATCGCCGGTAATGACCGCAGCAACCCCGAGGAGGGCGAAGAACATGATCTGGTCATATTGCAAAAAAGCCTGGCGGAGGGAGATGTAATAGCCAAGGGAAGCGATCCCCAGCATTCCCAGAACAGTGGCCTCACGTATGCAGGATTCCCAGCGGTAGAAGAAGAAGAGGATAAAGCGATTGAGAGAAAGGGGCAGCAAGGTGCCGAGGAAGGATTGAAGACGCGTTCCGCCAAGGGTGAGGATTTGGCGGGGAATTGAGGCAGGTTGGTTCTCGGCCACTTCCCCCCAAAGCCGACCGAGGATTCCCACATTGTGAATCGCGAGAGCAAAGACAAGCGGCCAGGCACTTGGCCCGAAAATTCCGACGAGAAGAAAGGCGAGGAGGTATTCGGGGATGGCACGGGTGACGATGAAAAATCCGCGTGTCAGAGATCCGAGAATGGGGCGAACAAAGCCTGATCGAGTTTCTAAATCGAGCGGCCGTTGGGAGGCGAGCGTCCGGATGGCCCAGGGAAGCAGGAGGAACGCTCCGGTACCGGCGAGAATGACGGCGGCGATCGACATCGCCAAGGTGTTGACGAGAGCCTCCCGGCCCGGGTCGGCCCAAAGATCGGCGATCCATGGGAGAAGTTGATGGGAGCCCGTGTGCCAGGCTTCATTGCGCTCTTCCCAGGTGGGTACGGGATCTTCGGGGGCGACGGGATCGGGAGTGAGCTGCGCGAAAAAACGGGACAAACGATCGGCGCGTTGCCCTTCGAGGATGGCAGGTCGCAAAAGGACATCGCCAAAATTCCATGCGATAAGGATCCCGAGAACTCCGGCGAGCCCCAGTGAGCGGGTGATGCGATCCCGTGGCGCGTGTTTTCTAAGAGTCGGTTCGAGGGGGCGGCTATCAACCTCCGGACTTACTCCGGGTTGGATTTTGTTCTGGGGACCGGCACGAAGGCGTTTCCGGACGAGATTTCCGAGCGCTTCGACAACGACCACCAAACCGATCAAGACGTAAAGCTGGGTCCAGACCTCGCCAAAGTAGAGATTTTCAAAAGAGCGACTGATGCCGAGGCCGATGGTTTCGATTCCGATGAACCCAAGAATCGCAGAAGCCCGGATTGAGCATTCGAAGCGATACAAGGTGTAGCTGATCATGTCCGGCAGCGCGCTTGGGAGGATGCCTCCGATAAATCCCTGCACTCCACTGCCACCGGAGGAGGTGATGACATTTTGAGCGGAGCGGATCTGTTCATCAATAAGTTCGGAATAGACCTTCCCCAAAATGGCGGCCGCCGGGAAACCAAGGGCGAGGCAGGCGGTGAGCGGTGAGTCTCCGACGGCGGCGAGAAAGAGAATAGCCCAGATGAGTTCGTGGATCGCTCGTCCGAATGAGAGCCCGATGCGAATGGTCCATCGAAGGGCTTGAAAGAACGGCCGGGCCCGGGACTTGGGAAGCCAGAGTTGGGAGGCAAAGAGTCCGAAGATGAGGCCAACTGGAACCGCCATCGACATCGCAATGATCGCGTAGCGGAAGGTTCGGGTGAGGTCGCCCAACATACGGCTGAGGAAGGGCTCCGCTCCCTCAGGAAGGGTGGGGTTTTGGTCTGTAAAGGAGGGAGAGAAAGCAGCGGAGAAGAAGCGGCTGGTGGTCGACCACGGATCGGCGGATTCTGAGAGATTGACAAAGCTGGTGCCGAGCTTGGTAACGGTCCAAGCAAAGACGAGGGCGAGGATGACGAGGAGCCATCGGCGGCCAAAGTTCATTGACCAGCCGGATTTCATGACTCGCTGGTTTGGTAAAGTGCGCTGATATCTTCGTCAGCGGGGGAACCGTCGAAGGACACCTCACCGTCTTTCAGTCCGATGATGCGGGGAAAAAATTCGCGAGCAAGTTCTACTTGGTGAAGGGAGACGATGAGGGTGAGTTGATACTTGTCACTCAGCTCGGTGAGAAGCTTGAGGACCTCACGTCCTCGCGCAGGATCGACCGCGCTGAGGGGTTCGTCGGCGAGGAGAATTTTGGCGCCTTGGAAAAGAGCACGCGCCAGCGCAACGCGCTGTTGCTGACCACCGGAGAGGGTGTCGGTCCGATGGTAGATTTTTTGATTGATCCCGAGGCGGGAAAGGATGCTGAAGATCTCTTTGCGATCGGCTTTCGAAGGAATGAAGAGGTCCCGCATGGTGCGGAAGATGTTTCGAGTGCCGCTTCGCCCGAGAACGATGTTCTGGATGATCCGAAGGTTTGGGACGAGTCCGAGATCCTGCGGGATCATTCCGATTTTTGAACGCGTTTGACGCAGGGTAGAGGAGTTGGAATCAATGTTTGTTTCGAGCGTTTCGACGGAACCTGAGCTGGGTCGATCCTGAAGACCAAGAAGGCGCAGCAGGGTGGTCTTCCCGCCTCCGGATGGCCCGATCAGAGCGACTTTCTCTCCCGCTTCCAAAGAGAGCGAGACCCCGGACCCAGAGAGGGCCGAGGTCGCGCCGTAATGCCGGGTGGCGTCTTTGACTGTGATCAAACTCACGAAATCCTTACTTGAGTCCAACGGCCTTCATTACCTTGGCGATGTCGTTAAGAGTGTCGTTGTTGATCTTGATAAGCTTCTTGCGGCGGAGTGCATCGAGAACGGCCTGATCTTTGCAGGCGATCAAAGCGTTCTGAAGTTTTTCGGTGAAACCCTCGCCAAACATTCCTTCCAGAGCAGGGTGAGCGGTGAAGTTGTAGTCGGCGTAACCAGGAGTTTCCCAGATGATGGACATCCTCTTGGCGGCTTCGGAATTCTCGGGTTTGGCAACGAACTTGTCGTAAGCGGAGTAGCTGAGGACACCAACATCGAAGGTGCCATCGGCGACCAGCTGTGCGGTCTTATCATGAGCGCCGGAAAATCCGGGAGCACCTTTGGTGAAAAAGTCTTCAGGGCTCTTGCCGCTTTCCTGCATGATGAAATGGGTGGGCATCACGCGGCCGGAAGTGGAACCGGTGCTTCCGAAGGTGAAGGTGTGATTTGCAATGGCAGCCGGGAAGGAATCGGATTTCTGGAGTCCGGTGCCCTTGTTGGCGATGAAGTAGGACTTGTAGGCGAGATCGATCTCACCGCAGACGATGGTCTGTGCTCCTTCAACCGCCTGTTGGGCCTGCACGCCGGAGACGCCGCCGAACCAACCGAGCTGGATGTCGCCATTGGAGAACTTCTCGACGGAGGCGCTGTACTTGGCGGAGGGGACGAACTCAACTTTGACCCCGAGCTCCTTTGCCAGGAAGTCGGCAACGGGCTTGAACTTTTCGGCCTGAGCGGTGGTGTCCGTGTCGGGAATGGCAGAAAACCGAAGAACCGCATCGGCGGCGGCCTCTTGATCCTTGTTTCCGCAGGAGACGAGGGCGAGGGTAGTGCCGGCGAGGGCAAAACCTTTACTGATAGTCTGGATAGATGGCGTCATCAGTTGGG
This sequence comes from Akkermansiaceae bacterium, assembly GCA_049889835.1. Taxonomy (GTDB): domain Bacteria; phylum Verrucomicrobiota; class Verrucomicrobiia; order Verrucomicrobiales; family Akkermansiaceae; genus SW10. Next base: position 91,602 of record JBMHCQ010000025.1, on the reverse strand, counting down.
ATCTTTGAGGAAAAATCAAAGAATTACCATTAGTTTGGGTGAAAAGTTGGTGATTTGTCCCAAGGGGTTTTTTTCAACGGGGATATGTGGAGGGAGTTTTGAGGGAGAGTTCCTCGATCTCGGCTTGGCGAAGTGGGTTCAGCCGCTAAAGTCCCGCGATGAGTTTGTTGGTGTATCTCGCAAGTCTTTTGGGCTTGGGGGCAATCGCGCAGTGGGTTGCCTGGCGGTTGAAGCTTCCTTCGATTTTACTGCTGTTGGTTTTTGGCTTTGCGCTCTCTCAGATTTCGGGGACCCGGATTGATGATTATCTGGCGGATGAATCAGCTTTGCTGAGTTTGGTGGGATTCTTTGTGGCGATCACTCTTTTTGAGGGAGGACTCACTCTGAAGTTCGCCGAACTCCGCGAAGCGGGTGCGCCCGTCCTGAGATTATGTACGAGTTGCGTCATGGTGGCTTTTCTTGTGACCGCGATCTTGGCGCACTTCACTCTGGGATTTCATTGGCAGGTTGCTTGCCTTCTGGGTGCGATTCTGGTGGTGACGGGGCCCACGGTAGTGGCTCCGCTTTTGAGACTGATTAAACCGCGTCGGAAAGTGGCCTCGATTGTGAAGTGGGAGGGGATTGTCGTGGACCCGATCGGCGCGGTGTTGGCAGTGCTGGTTTTCATTATCATTCAGAACGGAGGAATCGGTGGCACGTGGGATCATGTTTTGTGGGCTCTTTTGAAGACCATCGTGATTGGAGGAGGTTTAGGCTATGGCTTGGCCAAAGGGGTGGAGTTTCTTCTCGCCAGACATCTCATCCCCGATTTTTTGGAATCGATGTTTTTTCTCGCGGTGGTGGGGATGGGGTTCGCTGGGTCGAACATGCTGATGCATGAATCCGGTCTGGTGACGGTGACTATTCTTGGCGTAGCTCTGGCGAACCAGAGTCGGGTTTCGGTCAGACATATTCTTGAGTTCAAGGAGAACCTGAGGGTGCTTATTATTTCGCTCTTATTTTTGATGTTATCCGGGCGTATCGGTTTTGCAGAGCTGGGAGCGGTCTGGCAAAGGGGCTTGTTTTTCTTGGCGGGCTTAATCCTGATAGCGCGTCCTCTCTCGGTGTTTGTAGCAAATCTTGGTTCGGATAAAACCAGCTTCAAAGAGCAGCTGTTCCTCTCCCTTCTCGCACCACGGGGAATCGTGGCGGCAGCCGTCACCTCGGTCTTCGCTTTGGAGCTTGAGCATTTGGCAGAGCATCATCCGGGTGATGCACACTTGGCTTTGCTTGCCTCGCAGGCAGGGGAGTTGGTTCCAATCGTCTTTATCGTAATTCTTGGAACGGTGGCCTTCTATGGTCTGCTGGCGGCGCCTCTTGCTCGTCAGCTTGGGCTGGCGGAAAAGAACCCGGACGGGATTTTGTTCGCGGGTTGTGATCGCTGGACCCGGCTGGTGGCCAGGGGGCTGCAGGATGAGGGGCATGCCGTGATGCTGGTGGACACGAGATTTCAAAATGTTGCCGCTGCCAGAATGGCGGGTCTGCGCGCGGTTCGGGCAAATATTCTTTCGGAATACGCTGAGGAGGAACTCGATACTTCCGGTCTGGGGCATTTGGTCGCGGTGACGCCCAACGATGAGGTAAATTCGCTGGCGGCGCGAGAGTTTCAGCATCGTTTCGGCAAGGTCAATGTCTGGCAGCTGACTCCAGCGGATCACGATGATCATCACACCCGAACAGTAGCGTGGCATCTGCGGGGGCGCTTTTGTTTTCACAACGGGCCGACCTTTCCAGCTTTGTCTTCATTTGTGGGTCGGGGGGCTCAGTGGAAGGCGACCTTGCTTACCGATCTTTTCACGCTGGCTGATTTTCGGAACACGCATGAGCAAGCGATGATTCTTTTTCAGTACGACGATGAAAGGGGACTGCGTCCGGTCTTTGCCGAAGATGAGGAAATCGAGGGAGGCACGACGATTTACTCGCTGGTGATGCCTGATACGACTCGGAACGAATCATGATGAACGCTGGCTATCACGGCTTAGAGGCAGAGTGGCATGATCTCTTCTGGGAGGATGAAGAGGCGCCCTCGGAGCTGCCTTTTTTAAAGGAGTTTCTGGGTCCAGTTTCCGGGAAGATTCTCTATGTCGGAAGTGGGTCAGGACGTTTGTTAGGGCCTCTGGTCGAGAAAGGATATAAGGTGACTGGATTGGAGATTTCGGGAGAAATGGTGAAACTCTCACGCGAAAAATTTCCGAAAGCCAAAGTAAGGGTAGGGGATTGGGATGATTTTTCCGAGGGAAACTGGGGGGCAATTGTCGTTCCGGGCTTCACCTTCCAATTGATGGCTTCCCCGGCGAAGCAATTGACTAAAATGGCCCATTTGGTGGGTCCGGGAGGACGGCTTTACGTAAGTCTGTTTTTCCCTTGGGCCGAAATGAGCGGGGATTTACCGGAAGGGTATTGGTATCATGATCGCGCTCTTGAACTTCCGGATGGTAAAAAGGGAGAGATGCGCACCCGGCATTTCATTGACCATCAGGCGAGTGTTCTGAAGCGGCAACACCGATACCTTTGTAAAAACGAAAACGGAGAGGTGATCCGTGAGGACACAACTCAACAAAGAATCCGAGTGTTCGCGGATGGGGAGCTTGAGAAATTGATTTCCAAAGCGGGATGGAAAATCGTGAGAGAGATTACGAACTTTGGTGACTCGGATGAGGAGGATGACACGGTTTACGTCATCACTCTTTTTCTAGAGCGCGTCTAAGCTCAAAAACTATCGGGATTCCCAGACCAGCGATCTCTTTTGAAAAAATAATTCCCGTTGACTTCGCATTCGCGCAAATGAAGTGAAAACTCGGTATCAGCGGCGCTGAAGGATCGCGGTCGCAGGGTGATCGACCTGCCAACCGGAAATCGATTCAAAGGGGGGGCTTTTTTTGGGAAAGTTGAGAAACCTTGATTTGTCAGGGAAGGAGGAGCGGGGTAGATCTTAAACATGTCACTTCGGAAACCGCTTGTGAAGGAAACCACCCGGCTCATTCAGGAAGCGAGGCGGCGATGGGATGCTCACGAAAACGCGGCTTGCCGAAGACTGCGCGAACGGGCGCTCAAGTCTTATCACTCGCTGACGAAAAAGGAAAAATCGGAGATTCCCGAAACTCATCGGGTTTGGCTCCGATATCGCAGCGAAAAATATTTCGGTTCATCACGGACGAAATCTGGAACCAAGAATCAGCAAGCCAAGCCGAGAGCGATGGAGAAGAAGAAAGCCCATGCCCCTGATCACAGTATTGCTAGTCTTCGAGTTGGGAGCCCGGTGGGACATCTCGTGATTCTGGCTTCCAAGAAGGGGATTTCCGGACTCTATTTTGGGCATCGGGTCGAGCGTTCAACTCTTCCTCGCGAAGATCCCGAAAATTGTCTTCTTAAAAAAGCGGCGAAGCAGCTGAAGCAGTTCTTCGAGAAAAAGCGAGAAGCCTTCGAACTCCCTCTCGATGCCAAAGGAAGTGCCTTCCAACGCCGTATTTGGAGCCAGCTCTCAAAAATTCCTTTTGGGGAAACTCGCAGCTATGGAGATCTCGCGGAGGCCATTGGCAATCCCAAATGCGTCCGTGCCGTGGGGCTCGCCAATGGAGCGAATCCCATTTCGATCATCGTTCCCTGCCATCGCGTAATCGGTAAGGACGGCTCATTAGTGGGATTCGGAGGAGGGCTCGAAATCAAGACAAAGCTGCTTCAGCACGAGGGTTTTCTTCTTTAGAACCGCCTTCAATGCACCCAAAATGGGCGTTTATTTAAGAAATCCTATGGAAAAATGTGACCCTGAGAAAATGTATTTACATTGAATTTATTTTCTTTAAATCCCTAATTGTCAGTTTGTTAAGTTTTTTAAAATTGACTAATTGGTGAATTTTTGGGTGAAAATCCTAAATTCCCGATTGCCATGAAAGCACAATGTGTTTACATAGTGTTCATCATGAAAGCGCAGACCAGTGTTTCTCTCCGCCGTGGATTCGCCCTCATTGCCACAATTTCAGTTCTCATCTTGCTGACTCTTATCGCCGTTGCATTCCTCTCGCTTTCGGCCGTGACTGTCAGTTCGAGTCGGATCGAGTGGGCTGAAGAAGAGGCACGAGCCAATGCGCGGCTTGCGCTTATGATTGCGATCGGTGAACTGCAGCGCGAAATGGGCCCTGACCAACGCGTGAGTGCAACTGCCACCATTCTTGATGACACTCCGGATTCGGTGGAAGTGAGCAGGAGCTCCGTGAATCAACCCCACTGGCTCGGAGTATGGTCGACCAACTGGGGTGAGGCTTCAGGAAATTCTCTTAAAGGACCGAAGGACCCTGACGAGCTGACTCCATGGGAGCGCGATCCGGAAAAGGGCGACTTGAAAGATCGTCGCTATTCAGAGGGTTGGGATCGTGAGGCAAACATCAGCACTTGGCTGGTGAGCGGAAATGAGGGAGGTCGTCGTCGCGCACTCAAAGCAGGTCGACAGTTTTACGAGGCAGACGATGCCGAGAAAAAAGGGGATTTCACCGATAACAAGTTGGATATTGTAAGCATTGGCTCAGTTGATGATCCGGAAGATATTGTGAGCGTCAAAGCGGTGAATGTTGAGCGTGAGCTACGTCGTCCGGACGGGAAGGTGTCTTATACGGCGGTCGGGCGCTACGCTTATTGGATTTCAAGCAACAGTGCCAAGGCAAATCTGAGCCTTGTAGATCGCCATGCGGACGAGCAGCCCAATCCACAGAGTGAAGAGGGCTTCCAGCGGATTTTCCATGCCAATGATAACGGGGAGGAAGCCATCAGCGGGATCGGTGATATTTCGGATGATGAAGCAGGTCGGATTGTTTCCGCCGGGACAATTGAGTTGACTCAAGGAGCGGACCGCCAGGATGTGAAGCGTCTCTATCACGACATCACGGCTCATTCCCGTTCGGTGTTGACCAACGTTCGGGACGGTGGACTCCAGAAGGACTTTTCGGTTTTCCTCACCGAAACTGGTGATATTCAGAATGTGAGCTCTCAAAATTTGAACTACATCGGACTCTCTGAAACTGACCGTCTCGTTGGTCCACCGAATTCCAATTACGAAGGCTTACAGGGCATTGCCTCGGGAAGATTCGAGCAAAGTTCTCCCCAGTTTGGGATTTTCAAAAATTGGATGGCTGACGCAAAGGCTAAAAAGTTCCGAGTCAGCACGGACGAGCTTGATTTAAAGAGTGAAAAAGACCTTCTTCCCGAGCTCGGGGAGTTTCGGCGGGACCAGAGATGGGATGTTTATGACCGGCTTCTCGGGGAGAGTGGTGAGCCCAATCGCGGGGTGGAACACACCCAGCTTGATCAGGTCACGATGGCTCCGGTGGTTGTCGAGGCATCACTCTACTACAACCTCGCTACCCGCCGGACCAGCCGGACCGTGAACGGTGAAAGAAAGTCGATGTGGTCTGATATCATTTGTCTTTATCCGCGTGTCTCCCTTTGGAACCCCTACAATGTTAAACTGAAAGTTCCTCCCATGATCATGCAAATGTTTGTCAATGGGAACAAGCAGGTGGAAATCACCTTTGAAGACGGGCAAAAGGAGATGATGTATCTTGGCTTTGGTGGAGGTAATCCCGGAGGAAATGGCAACTGCTTCTTCCTCCTTGCAGGTTCGGGCAAAGGAAGCGCTAGAGACCGTGATCTTGTGGAAATGGAGCCCGGCGAGACTCTTGTCTATACGGTCGATCTGAACCGTTCGCAGCGTCAGGGAAATCTTCGTGGCGACTACAGTAAGACCAACTACATGAACAACCTTCTCACGCCCTACAATGCGGCAAGCCCGGATCGGTATCTCACCGTAGAGCGGGTCGTCGATCCAAACCCCCGGAATAAGGCACAGGACCGCTTCTTTGGAGTAGCCACTGATTGGTCTTCCTGCATTCGCCAATACAACGAGTGGACAGATGCTTCCAAGATCAACGTCAGTAAGCCTATTTCGTTCCGCGAGGAGCCTGCTGGTAGTGGAAACAGCACCCAGTCCGGTGGCGATAACTTCCAGTTCATGCTGAAGGACGCCACGGGGCAGAGTCGTGCCAACCACGGTTGGCATCACGGTAATCCCGGGAGTAACCAGCGCGATGGTAATTTGCACCTCTTTCCCATGATTGCGGTGGGTAATATTTCTCTCCAGGCTGGTGGTGGTGATGAGCTTCCGCTCCGCTGGGCTAACAGTGTCACGCACCCTGTCTATGAAATTCCCGTCCAAGGGGGCGCTCTTCGCAAGAACGGTACGAACGGACATCCAAATCCCCGAACCCGTGATGGTTTCCGCCTCCGCTGGTGGGAGGAGCATCCTTCCAATATCGCCAACACGACACGCCTTGCTGGCAAGATGACCAACATGTTGCAGACGGCCGGTATCGGGAACTGGAATGTGCGAGCATCGTATTCACTTCGGACTCCGTTTGAGAACGTCGGGGACAAGCCGCCTTACTTTTCCGGAAACTATATGCGCGATCTTCCCGATGACGCGGTTTCCTGGGATGCTCTCCTTCCAATCAGTCAGGGAGGAAAGGAGACCGGGTTCCCCTTCGGTCCGCCCAACAGTCCTTTCAACGAAGGGCCAGTTGTTCTCTTTGAGGTCCCTTCCGAGAATATTGGAATCCCCAACCTTGCCTACCTGCGTAACATGAAGTTGTCCGAATATGCCTGGCATCCCACCTATCCCATCGGGAATTCCCTTGCTGACCCACGGGTCGAAATGACTGGAACCAGCCCTGATATGTCCGAATTTGGGTTGAATAATGGGGGTGGTTGGAACCGCTCCTCCATGGGTGATCGCTCCGGGGGACGTGATGGTCGGGAGTATTTCCCCGCCTTACACCGCGAACTCATTGGATTTGTTCCTGAAACCGACACAGTGGTTTATGACATGAGTTATGAAGTCAACTTTAACCTTTGGGATACGTATCACATCTCCAGTAATCTGCCAACGAAGAGCCGTCGCAGCAGAGAAATGGCCCGGTTTGTGGATGATCCGGTCGAAAATGCGTTGGCTAACAGTCGACTGGGTCTCTTTGACCGTCCTGATCTTGAGACCTCGGTTCTCGATGACTTGAATGACTTCTTCCGTGCGGCCGCACATCTCAGTCTTGAGGGCGGATTCGATGTCAATTCCACGAGTGTGGAAGCTTGGAAAGCTCTCTTGTCCTCCACCAAGGATGTTAAAGTCGAGGATAGCAGCGAGGCCGTTTTTCCGCGATTCCTGAGACCTGATGGGAATATGGCAGGAAATGAAGGAGTCACGATTGAAAGTCTGACCGGGAACCGTGAGCTCTCTGATTCCGAGGTCCAGCGTCTTGCTGAGGAGATTGTGGCGCAAGTGAAGAAACGCGCTCCATTCTTCGGGATGGCGGATTTTGTGAACCGCCGCCTCTCACCGGATATTGAGCTCGCTCGTGCCGGAGCCATCGAGACCGCACTTTCTGAGTCCGGAGTGAACAGCAGTTATGAGCAGCCTCCTTTGGAGATTGAAGATCGTGAGAGCGATCTTCCTGACTACGCATTAATCCAGATGAAGGATGCCACCAAAATTGACCACACCATGAAGCCCAAATCACAAGCGTGGGGAATTCCAGGCTACCTGACTCAGGGAGACGTTCTCGGGGTGATTGGTTCCAGCCTTTCGGCTCGTTCGGATACTTTCACCATACGCTCCTACGGAGAATCACGTGATGTGAATGGCAGGGTGCTCGCCCGCGCTTGGTGTGAAGCGACGCTTCAGCGCACTCCTGAGCCTGTCAATCCAGATGAGATTCGGGGTGGGGGAATCAACCCTGCTGCCCCAACCGGAGATGAGGTAGACTTTGGACGCCGATTTAAGGTTGTCGGGTTCCGCTGGCTCGGAAAAGACGAGGTCTAAAACCCTGATTTGGGTTAAATTTCCCAATTTACAGTTGCTCGAAAGCGATTGCAGCAAGACACTATGTTCAAGATGTTTAAGATTTCACTCCTCATTTTGACCACTGCAATTCCGTTGTTGGCTCCTCTTTCAGCTCAAGAAGGTGGAGACAGTCCCAAGACGCTTGTGCGCTTTCTCCCTTTGGGGATGAATCCACCGATCATCATTAAACAGGAAGGAAATGTTCTCCAAGAACAGGAAGCTGCAGAAGGGGCAATCCCTCCGCGAAACATCATGGTGGCTCCCCAATCAAACGGAGCTGAACCTCTGGCAGCGAACCTCCGCCTCAAGCGCATGACCCCTTATTTGGAAGTCCCTCGTGGGGCCTCCATGAAGCTTTACGAGGGGAAGGAAGCGCGGGGGAAGGAGTGGACTGCTGTTCCCGGTCTCAAGGGACCCTCTACGGTCGTTTTCTTTCGGGATCCAGCTGCTCCGAAGCGCGATTGGGGGAAGGTCAGGTTTCGGGCCTTCCGCGATGACCTGAGTGCCTTTCCAAAAGAAACGATTCGGTTCGTGAACATGACCAGGGCAGACGCTGTAGTAAGAGTTGGTGAAAAGGGCAAATCGGTTGCGGTCAAAGCTGGCCAGGTCAAGATTCTTGGCAAAAGTGACGGATTTAAAGTGGGTGGTTCCACAATTGTTCCTATTGGAGTCAAACTGGGGAATAAATGGGTGAAACAATCTCAAAACGGGATCGACCTTTATGATAATGAACGTGTGAGCGTCTACTTCTTTGAGAACGACGTGCCGAATGAAAAAGGTGTCATCAAAAGCAAAATGCACAAAGTGGTGCTTCCTGAGCCCGCCAGAGAGCCCGTGATTCAGCCCTAGGTGCCGAAATTATTCTAATTTCGCTTAAGCCCGGATTGTATTTCCAGCCGGGCTTTTTCGTTCCAATTAAGCAACTGATAAAGATTGGGAATCAAACTCGTTGATGATCAATATTATTAAAAACCTCGCGAAAGGCAGGTATCTCGGCCTGCTTTTTGGCTTGGGCTCCCGGGGTTAGGTCGTTATCAGCATTGAGAATTTTACATTGGCGACCAAAATTCACTTTACTAAGGAGACAAGCTTTTTGGTGAGCTCCAGCAAGTTTTTCGGGTTTGGCCGCTTTTTGATGTGCTAGGGGGCGCCAAGAGAAGGTTATTTTTCCCCTCGACGGCCTCCGTCACTTGGGCGAGTTTTTTAAAGTCACCAGTTCATTTCAGTATGAAATCTCTCACCATTTCTCTTCTTCTCTCCTTGGCGGCCCCAGGGGCTCTCCTCGCCGATTGCCCCGCCCACCAGATTACAGATTCCCAAACCAAGGCCGCCGCGGAAAAGAAAAGTGTCTTCCTTGTCTTTGCAGGAGAGGACTGGCATGAGCCTAGTAAAAAATTCAAAGAAGAAGTTCTCAATAATGCTGGGGTGAGGAAGAAGCTCGAAGAACATTTTGTGATTCAGGTTCTCAATTTTCCCAAGAAGACTGAGGAGGCTGACGCAGTCTCTCGATCACTCCGCGAAAAATACCGAGTCTCTCGATATCCGACCGTTTTACTGACTGATCCGCTTGGTCGTCCCTATGGATACACGGGCTACCGTCCAGGTGGAACTGAGGCCATGATGGAGACTCTTGGGAAATCGCGGGAACTCCTGAGTAAGCGTGATGCCGCCTTTGCCGAGGCTTTTAAGGTGAAAGGAGTGCCTCGGGCCAAGGCTCTCGAAAAAGGGTTGCGACTCCTTCCGCAGGGAATTCTACGCGAGCATTACGGAGGCGAGCTCGACGCGATCAAAAAAGCCGATCCAAAAGGAGAGACAAAATTGGTGGGTGAGATTGAAAAATCGGAAGCCCTTAAAAAGGAGCGCGATGCCTACAGTGCGCTTTTTAAAGCCAAGAAGTATGACGAAGTTGTGATAAAGTCTCGTGAGGCTGCGGCTGGGGAAAAAGGAGAGGAAGCCCAGCGTCTTTCGATGTATGCGGTGCAAGCCCTCGTCAGTCAGAAAAAATATGAGGAGGCGAATAAGGCGATCGACTCCATGGTCAAGCTTGCGCCTGAATCAAATTTTGGAAAATCCGGGGAGCGCTATAAAAAAGTGATCGCGAACGTGAAGGATCGTGACAAAAAGGTCGCGCAAGCCCAAAAGTCCGGGGCCAATACTCCCGGGAAGTCTCGCAAGCCAGCGAAGCCCAGAGGACCGGTGGTCTCCAAGCCAGTTGCAGTGGTGAACGATATCAAAACTCTCGAAGACGATCTCAAAAATCTCCAGGCTGATCTTGCGAAAGCTAAGGGAGTTGCAATGAAGGCCACCGCTGCTGAAAATGAAGCGGCCAAAAAAATTGCCGAGCGCGAAAAAGAAATCGCGACCCTTGAAAAAGAGCTGAAACCTCTCAAGGAAGGTCAGGCCAAGCGCGTGGAAGAAGCCAAGAAGGCACGTGCCGAGCAACTTCGTCTCACTAAGAAGGAGAAGATTCTTTCTGAAGTGATTGCGAATTATTACGTGATGGAGAAGCGGAAGCGGGAGATTTCAGATTTGGAGAAGAAAGCAACGGACCTTCATGAGAAGGCCAAAGAACTTCGTCAAAAAGCCAAGAAGACCCAAGGTGATCAGTAAGGTTCTACTCCTTTCTTTCTGTCTCGCTGCTTCCGGATTTGGGGAGTGGCTGACTGATCTTAAGAAGGCGAAAAACCGGGCCGCAGAGGAGGAGAAAGACCTCTATTTGGTTTTCACAGGTTCAGACTGGAGTCAATCGTGTCAGCGATTTGACCGTGAGGTTCTCTCGCGGAAAAAGTTTCAGGAGGCGGTTGCATCGAATTACCTTCTCGTGAGGATTGATATGCCCCTGCGAAGCAATTTGCCGAAGGAGAAAAAGGCGGCTCAACGGAAGCTGGCGAATCGATTTGGGGTCGAAACCTGGCCTCAGGCAATCTATCTCGATTTCAAGGGACGTCCTTTTTATCGAGAGAATGGTGTGCTTCCTCTTTCTGCGGAAGAATATGCCGCCCATATCCTCGCAATGCGTGCTGAGCGCATTTCCCGTGATGCGGCTTTCGAGGAGGCTGATAAGCTCGAAGGCTTGGCTCGTGCCAAGGCGATCGTTGACATTCTCGAAAAGCTGCCGCGCGCTTCGTTACTGGAGTTTTACCCGGATCAAGTGTCGGAGCTGGAGAGGCTGGATAGCGGTGGCTCCCTTGGGTTTTTAAAAGCGCGTCGATCGGAAGAGGCTCTTGCTCGGATCGAGCGATCTCTGCCTGACCTTTTCAACCATCGTTCTTTTGATGCCTTGATTGAGAGGGTCGATGCCTATCTGGCTGCCCATCAGCCGAAGGGAGCGCAACGACAGCAAGCTCTTTCCTATAAGATGGCGGCTTTCGAATACTCAGCCCGTCCTGATTCCGCGCTCGAGCTTGCACGGGAAATTCTTGCGATTGATCGAAAATCAGATTTCGGAAGATCAGCGGATCGTTTGGTCTCAAAGCTGGGAAAAGAATAACAAGGCCGCGCCTCATCCGGATGAATGGAGTCAGGGAAGGAGTTCCCTCTACAAAAAACCTCCGGTCTCCCTGAGAGCGACCGGAGGTCTCAGAAGGTAAGCGTTGTTCCTAATCAAGAACCACCTTCACGCGCATGAAGTGCTTCTCATCATCTGCCACTGGAACGGTGTAGCGGTAGGTTTCAAACACCGACCCATCGCCTGCCGGAGTGGAGCTGACGAGCTCAACAGCGGCGTCGTCCCATGCCAAAAGGTTGCCGGCGTGCTCGACGACAACCGTGGCATTATCTACGGGAAGGTAACGGCGTAAATTGAGGTAGAGATAATCCTTGGAACCAGTGCCATCGTCAAAACTCTGAATGGTGACTTCCGGTGCAACAGAATTTCCAGCCCCATCCCGAAGCACTCCTTCGATCAAATTATCGATTCCATTTCCGTTGTCATCACTATTGGCATTTCCAATGAAGGGTTCGCTGTCCGAATTCAAGGGGTTGCCTCCCTCGGTCGTGCTGAGTCGCCATGAGGCAGGGTCGTTCGGCGTGGCATTATTTATGAGAACAAGCGTTGGTCCGTCACCGTCTGCTGATTCAGGCCAACCGTTATTGTCATCATATGAAACCGAGAAGAGAAGGGTGGTTCCATTCAAAAGAAGGTCAACCGTGCCATTGTTATTTGAAAGGCCTCCGGTCCAAGGGCCGACATGAGCCACTCCGGGGTAGCGGACGGCAAATGCCGCGGAATTTTCGACCACAACGATTCGTCCACCAGCAGGAAGGACACGATCAGCGGGCTCGAGAATATCGGAGAAGTTGTAAACGACTTCATTTCCGAGAGAGACATTGGAGAGATCGATTGGACTAGCGCTGGTGTTGTGAATCTCGATGAACTCAAACTCATCCTCGTCGGTGATGCCTGCGTTGATTTCTGTAGTCGTGAGATCGTAGGGATGGTAGTTGATTTCGGAAATGACGAGCTGATTTGCTGCAGGAGGACCAGCGGTGAGGAATTCCGCCGAAGTGAGAGCGGACCAATCGGAGGCGTTGATCCGGACTCGGGCTTTGACTTCGGATGAACTGTTAAGAACAACTGATCCTCCGGAGGAGGCGGAACCATTGATGCCGCCACCTATGTTCCGAGGATCGCTTCCGTCAGTCGTGTAGTAGACGGTGCCACCACCATTTGGGTTGGTCATGGTGAGGATGAAGCCGGAGGAAATCTGCCCGCCGTGTTGGTTGAAGACCGGAGGTTCGGTGGTCGGATAGAGATCATCGGCAACGAGTTGTGCTTTGACCTCATCGTTCCGTCCATCCGTCCATCCTTTGAGTTGCGCCACTGCGAGGGCCCACTCCGTGCGATCAAGTGGATTGCTGGAACGTTTTGAGTCTCCCCAACGTGCCGCTTCTGCGTCGATGACTTGATTGACGGTATTCTCGCGCTCTTCAAAGCGTGCGAGGACACTGGAATCATCAAAGACGCCGCCATTGAAGAAGTGTTTGTGAGTGAGGTCTGCAAAGCGGAGGCGATACTCGTTGTTGGTCATCAGAAACTGATGAATGTATTGCGGGTTGGAGCGGCTGAAGTCGCGATTGGAGAAAGCAAAAGGACCGGTACGGTCCTGGCGGGCCGTGAAGTAAGACCCCAGACTGTGTTCCATATCATGGGCAAAGAACTTCCAACCGGTATCGTCAGTTGAGCGGTTCCGCACTCCATACCAGTTATTCGATGCGTTAATGAAGGTTGAGAGGGGGGCATCGAAAGAACCGTTGTAGAAAACGGTCAGGATGTAGTGAATGAGGTTATCGACGTCGATATGGATCGGGAGGCTCGGATCACGGACTCCGGAGCTATTGAGACCTTGGAGTTGAAAGTAGGCTGTATTACTTGTCGGGGAAGCGGTTTCCACTAGTTTGGCAATTTCGTATCCTGCGATCCAGTCTCCGTTGTTTCCATCGGTCATTTCGGTTTGGTAGCCACCACTGGAGCCGGCTGATTTGACCGTGTCGTAATCGTCATCACTCCCGCCCAGATACGAAGCGGCGAACTCGGCCTCCGAGCGCTCCTGGGTCATAAAGAGGCCCCAGTAGAGCCCGTTGAGATAGAGGTGGACGTAGCGGGAACGTGTGTAGAGTTCGCCAAGATCTCGCTGCGTGTCACGAGCGAAGACTTCGCGCAAAAAGGTGTTCTTCGAGCTGTTATCGCCGTTTGCCGTCAGACTACCAGGTCTCTTGAAAGACCAGGAGTAGTTCTGAGCCGTGCGGAGATCGATTCCCTTGTATTCGTCCGTACCTTCGTTTCCAAAAAGAGGGAAATTGAGACTCCGTTGCCCGTATTCGCGGCGAAAGAAAACGCGAAAAGCGTGTTTGGGGTTGCTGGTGCTTCGAGAGGCTCCTCCCCGGATTCGAATACCAGCCTCGGCCTGAAAGCCTTCTGTATGGCCATCCGGGCTGATGTAGCCAGGAGGAAGAATCATTTCCACTGAAGCCGGGCGTTCCCAGGCGATTCCCCGGTTTCCGGGCCGGACGTAGATGCCGTTTGCAGATCCCGTGAGGTTATCTTGGTCGGTGACAATGGACCAGGTCGGAATGGCATTGAGGGCATCAATCACACCCTGTTCACTGGAGCTTACCGCGCTGCCGGGATCCATGTGATAGTCCATTACCTGGCCGTTGACGCTTCCGCCGGGCCAGCCTGAAGGGTTGGATGGCTGGTTGACGACCTGAGCCGGGAAGATGTAGGTATTGGTGTCGATATTGGTCGGGATGTAACTCTCTTTTGTCCCGATCACCCGTAGTACCGTGGTGTCGCTAAAAGTCAGGGGGCCGGTGTAAAGAGTTCCATTTGAGGGGGAGGGTTCGGAACCATCTGTTGTGTAGTAAATGGCCACGTCCGAGGTGTTGCTGGTAACGGCAACCGTCTGAGCCGTGGTGTAGAGGCCCCGCCCGATTGAAAAATTAGTGTCGCGCACGTAGTCCACAAAAGTCGTTCCGGTGTTGACGTCATTCGGAGTCGGGACCTTGTAGTAAACGTAAGTCGCGAGGTCCGGAAGAACACCGTAGGAAATGTCAGTGAACTGGTCGGGATACTCATCGAATTCGGAGAGAATAGTGGTCACCCCACCGGAAACTTTGACCAGTGCGAGGTATTCTCCCTCGCTGGCGAGGCTGAAGTTAATATGCGGTTCGACGGTGCCAGTTTTGTTGGAGGCGAAGTAACGCACGGAAGAACCGGGAGACAAGGTTTGACTGGGGATCTGCCACTTCTGCAGATTGTCCTTGTCGTCGGTGAGGTAGTATTCGCCGTTGATAACGCTGTCGACATTGGTGGAATTTGAGATCTGAATCCAGTCGCTGGCATCGTTGTCTTCATCAAGAAGAACGCCGTCATTGACCGCGAGGAATTCCGAGATGATGGGCTCTCCTGGGATGATCACGGGAATGGTGAGATCCTGACTGGTAATACCGTTCGCATTGGTGGTGGAGAGGGTGTAACTCGTCGTGGAAGTTGGGTTGACGACAAAGGACCCGCTGGTTGCGACTGGTGCACCATCAAGTGAGACCGATGTGGTGTTCAGGGTGGACCACTCAATGGTCACAGCATCGCCTGGGGAGGCGATGGTTGGAGTCGCAGTGAAGAATTCAATGATCGGCTGATTCGTGATGGTGATTGGGATTTCACGGCTGTTGGTGCCCGTGTTGCCGATGGCGCTGATGCTAATCGTGGTGCTCTCCGTGAATCCGGAGGTGAAGGTGTAACTCCCCCTATCATTGATGGTCTGGGGCTTTACGTTTCCTACGCCTGGTGCGAGAATGATAAGGTTGGACGCATCGGCATCGACATGCCAATTCACGGTGATCGGAGTTCCGGGAGGTACGGTGGCATGATCCGCAGTGAAGGAAAAAATGGTGGGCCCACTTGAACCGGCGACACCTCCTCCGGCGTTTTCTAGTTGCACGAAGGCGCGCCCATCGTTGGGATTTGAATCGACCGAGGTCCAGGTGAAGTTTCCGACTTGAAGGGTATCTCCAGCTGGGTCTGCGGCGAGTTGGATGAGATCGTTAATTTGCTCCAAGTTGAATCCATAAGCAGCGTCATTTCCGAGAGTGTAGATGGCAGCCGCCTCGTGAGGGTTAAGCGCTTTATTGAAGATCCCAACATCATCGATCAGTCCTTTCCAACCCCGGCCTGTCCGCTCGGGGTTATTTCCAATCAAAAGGTCCAAGCCCGAATCGGTGATATTGGGAGCACTTCCGGTATCGACCAAGACGCCATCGATATAGAGGCGGGTGCTTACTCCGGCTTCGGAGACCCCGAGGACGTGGTGCCATGCCCCGTCATTGACACTCCCACCACTGATGTCACCGGCGCCTCCTGCGTACGCGATCTCGCTCGTTCCCGAGCGTCGTGCAATGCGCCAGTTGGAATTTTCTCCTTTTGCGATGAGGGCTTGCCAGCTTTGGTCAAAGGTCACCACTCTCAACCAGGATGAGATCGAGATCGTGTTCGAACTGCCTCGGAGGTCGGCGCTGTCCGGAACTGAAACCCAAGTGTTCCCTTTGGTCTCGATCGCTTGACCGAATTTTCCGGGATCGTAGTCTGAAGCTCCGACCCAAGATCCGTTATCGGTCGAAGAGCCAGCGTCGGCGGTATCATTCAGGTTGTTTTCAAGAGCCCAATAAGACACCAGATTATCCGTCGCGGAAGCCATGAGTGACCCAATGAAGAGGGGAGGAATGGCGAGAATGTTGTTCATTTGTGTGTTCAAGCAAGTTACCTCTCTGAGATTGCGCTGCAAGCTGGAGAGGCTCCCTTGGGACTATTCCTTCAATTGTATGACAAATAAAGGGTCAATTTTGGTGATAAACAATTACAAGCGGCGGATTTGCTGGAAATCAGAGAGATATCGAGGAACCAGAGCTTCACCGTGATCGCTGCTCGACGGATTGCCGGTGTTTTGGCTTCATTGGGTCTATGAAGATTTTCCGCACGGAGCACGGCGATTATTTGGAGGATGAGAAAGGCCAGACACTTCTCGCGCAGGGTAGCTTGGAGGCTCTTTTCCGTGGTACGAAAACTCCGAATGATCTGGTGGGTGAAAAACAGGAGTCGAGGGATCATTCTCTCGGTGCTCCAGTACCAGCGGATACCGAGATCTGGGCAGCGGGTGTGACCTACCTGCGCTCCAAGTCAGCGCGAATGGAGGAATCTGAGAAAGCGGGTGGAGATATTTTTTATGATTTGGTTTATGATGCCCAGAGGCCCGAGTTGTTTTTCAAAGCGATGGGATATCGGGCGCTTGGGCCGGACGGGAGGATTCGAGTTCGGGAGGATTCATCCTGGGATGTGCCGGAACCAGAATTGACGCTTGCGATCAATGCGAAGGGGGAGATTTTTGGCTTCACTGTTGGCAATGATGTGAGCTCGCGCTCCATCGAAGGGGAGAATCCGCTCTACCTCCCGCAGGCGAAAGTTTACAATGGGAGTTGTGCCATCGGTCCGGGAATTTTGTTGGGACGGGAGTCGCTCGCAGATGATGCCAAGATCACGCTCAACATTGTGCGAGACCGGCAGGAAATGTTCGCCGGGGAAACTGATCTCACCCAGCTCAAGCGATCACTGGAGGAGTTGGTGGACTTCCTTTTTTGCGAGCTCGACTTTCCCAATGGGGTCTTCCTTATGACCGGAACTGGCGTGGTGCCTGGGCCGGACTTTACCCTGCAATCGGGAGACTGCGTCAAGATCACGATTGAAGGGATTGGAACGTTGGAAAACGTCGTGGCTTAAGACGATTACTCCTCGCAGATGGTGACCATGATGGCTCGGTGGTCTGAGGCGTCGAAGAAATCGATGGGGTCGACGACGTAAGATTCCTTGAAGCGCATCTCCGGCTTCATTGCGCGGGAAAAGAAAACATAGTCAAAGCGGGCGTACTGTTGCTGATAGCTCCAGTAGTGGGTCCAGACTTCGCGTCGAGAATCCTTGGCCCATACGTCGTCAAGAAAGAGGTCGGACTTCTGGTTTCCGCGAATTGTTTTGATGGGGGCATTTCCCTTGGTCTCGTTCATGTCTCCATAAACGATGATTCTTCCCTGCGGATCTTTCTCCAAAATGGCATTACAGTGCCTCCGTAAAAGCATCGCCTCATTGAGCCGCATCATGGCCTGGTCAGCTTCAGGTATTTCGCGTTTTGATTTCAGGTGAACGCCGATGAAATGGGTCGGACCACCCGGAAGATCCAGAGTGACATCAAGAATCCCACGACCCATCTGGAAAGTCTGGCTCTCTAGTTCGTAGGAGAGATCACTGGCAGAATTTCTAGCAATGATTGGAAGATGGGAAAGAAGAGCAAGACGTCGGGTGGGGTCAGCTCCGCCTGCGTGTTCGAAATGAGGAAGATCGAGTCCGGCTTTTTTAAGGCGGGACTGGAGGTCGAGAAGATCGTCCATGGTTCCGATTTCGCAGAGGCCAAGCACATCGGGATTTTCTTCGACAATGATCTTCACGAGAGCGGTAATTTCTTCCTCCGGCTTACTGCTGGTTTTGCGGCCACCACCTCGGACGTAACGTTCCATTGTGAGGTAGTTTTTGATGTTATAGGAAAGAAAGCGGACCCGACCTTCAGGCGATTCCTTGAAGGTGACTGCTTCCTTTTCACGAGAAGAAGAGGGAATTTCCGCAGACGAATTTTCCTCGATGGAGATGCTTTCAACGGTGACTTTGGGTTCCTGCTTGCGGCAAGAAGTAAGCGATCCAATGGCGCACAAGAAAAACGCCCCGAGGACAATCTGCGGAGCGTTGCGAAATACTCTGAAACGTGAAAAGGGCATTAGCTGTCGCGAGACTCGGTGTCTTCGGGCTTTTTAGTATCCATTTTTTCGGCCTCATCAGCACCCTTCTTGATCTCGTCTTCGAACTCCTCACGGGCTTTCTTGAACTCGCCGAGGCTCTTACCCATTCCTCGGGCAAGCTGGGGGAGCTTCTTGGCCCCAAAGAGAAGAAGGATGACAAGAAAGATGAGAATCATCTCTTGGCCTCCAAGGGATGGGATGATTGCGATGGTGTTCATAGGAGGTAGGATAGGGGTGTTCGGGCAGGTTAGCAAGAGATGAAACGAGGGGTGGAAGCGGGAAATTTCATAAAATCTCCCCTCGCAGGTTAAGTGGAGGGCTGCTTTTCTCAGGAAGTGAGCTTACCGGTGCATGAGGTCGAAGGGGAAATCCGCGTTGCGGTGCGGGAGGAATCGGGGCGGCTTTTGCTAAGGGCTCCGACCGGGTCGGGAAAAAGCACGACCGTTCCCGGGATGGTTCGTGAGGAGATCAAGGGTCGGGTTCTGGTGGTCCAGCCCCGGCGGATGGCGGCCTGCCTCCTCGCAGAATACGTCGCCAAATTGGAAGGAACACGCTGTGGGGGAGGCGTGGGATATGCGGTGCGCTTTGAAAGCCGCTTTGGGGAAGAGACCGAAATCCTCTATCTCACCGACGGGGTTTTACAGCGAATGCTTCTCGATGATCCGGAGCTGATGGATGTTGGAGCAGTGATTTTCGATGAATTTCATGAGCGCCGATTGTCATCGGATTTGGCGCTGGGACGTGTTCTTGATCTGCAGGAGACTCTTCGGCCCGATTTGCGCGTCGTGGTGATGTCGGCCACGCTTGAAATCGGGGGGTTGAAGGAATACCTCCAACCTTGCGAAGTAGTGGAAGCGGGCGGGCGACTTTTTCCGGTTGAAATCGAGTACAAGGGAATGGCGCAAGTTACAACGCGGAGGCCTCCGCAAAATCAGGAACTCTGGGAGCGGGTGGCGCGCGCCATTCGTGGTGAAGTGAAGGAGCTGGGGCCGGGCGATCGAGTTCTGGTGTTCCTGCCGGGGATGTTTGAAATCAGGCGGTGCGAGCGGCTCCTCAATGAAGCGGGGTGGATGCGGGGGTGGGAAATCGCGACACTTTATTCTGCGATGGATCCAAAACGTCAGCGGTCTGCAATTCAGCGAGATGATACCAAGCGAGTCATTCTTTCGACTAATGTTGCCGAGACTTCCGTCACGATTGATGGGGTGAAAGTGGTGGTGGATTCAGGTCTTGCGCGGCAGTCGCAATATGACGCCAATCGCGGATTTGATTCCCTGCGGATTGTCAAAATTTCTCAGGCGGCAGCCGAACAGCGTGCGGGTCGGGCAGGGAGAACTGGGCCGGGAAAGTGTGTGCGACTTTGGAGTGAGTCTGATCACCGAGGTCGTGAAGAATTCGAAGTACCCGAAGTGCGTCGGGTTGATCTCGCGGAAGCGGCCCTGTTCCTAAAGCGACTGGGAATCGGTCAGCTTGAAGTATTTCGCTGGCTTGATGAGCCGGAGTCTCACCGGAAGGAGGAGGCAGAGACTTTACTCGCGCAACTGGGGGCGGTCTCCGGCGATGGGCTTTCGAGCATAGGTGAGGAGATGGCGCGGTTTTCCATGCATCCCCGCTTGGCCCGCATGGTCCTCGCAGGTGCGGAACTCGGCTGTCTAGGAGAGGTGCTTTTTGTGGCGGCTTGCGTTCAGGGAGAAGGGATTTTTCAAAAAGGAGATCGGGGTCCAAAGTGGGCTGATTTTCTCGAAGGGGAGCTGGGTTGGGTCAACGATTTTGGAGGCGAGTGGCTTGCGCTCGTGGCTGCGCGGCAAGCGGATTTTCAATCGAGAGCCTGCAGCGCTCTCGGAGTTCTCGCACGCGGCGCTCGTGAAACTTGGAAAAGTTTCCAGCAGTTGTCCAAGATGATGGTCCAGCGGGGATCCGTGGTCAAAGAGCCGGATTTTCGGCAGCGGGGTGAAGAGTGTGCGAGGGCTCTTCTCCTGGCCTTCGGTGATCGGCTGGCGGTGCGTCGTGATGCCGGGACTTCAGTTTGCGATGTCATTGGGAAACGGCGCGGTAAAATGGATGGGAAAAGTATCGCACGGGAGTCCCCGCTATTTCTGGCAGCGGACATGATGGAAGTGGAGGGACGCGAGAGAGTAGTGCGGCTTTCACGCTGCGTGGCTCTCAAAGAAGATTGGCTCGAAGAGCTTTTCCCAGGTGAGACAACGGAGGACTGCGGCGTGATTTTTGATGCACTCGCAAGACGTGTGGTCGCGGTGCGCCAGCGCACATTCCGCGGATTGGTTCTTGAGGAAAAACGGGGTGGGGAAGTTGATCCCAATCTCGCTGGAGAACTTCTCGCCGAACAAGTGATCACGGGAGATTTGAAGCTTAAAAAATGGGACGGGAAAGTGGATCGTTGGATTGCGCGCTTGAGTTTTTTGAGTGAAGCGATGCCGGAGTTGGAGCTGCCCGGATTCACCGATGACGATCGGGAAATGGCGATTGCCCAAATCTGTGCCGGCGCGGTGACTTTCAAAGAAGTACGGGACCGCGAGCCCTGGCCGATTTTAAAAGAGTGGCTTTCGGCTCCCCAGAAACAGGCTTTGGAGGCCTTTGCCCCCGAGAAAATCCAGCTGGCGAACGGGGTTAACACCCGGGTGAACTATGCCACTGGAAGTAACCCATGGATCGAGGAGAAGGTTCAGCGTCTTTACGATGTCGAAGAGACTCCGGTGATTGCGAATGGGTATCCGCTGGTGGTCAAAATTCTCGCTCCCAATCAGCGGCCCTGGCAAACCACAACGGATTTGCCGGGATTTTGGGAGAGAGGTTTCGCGCAGATGAAAAAGGATTTGGCTGGGCGTTACCCGAAGCACAATTGGCGATAGGCTTCTCATTCCTAGGGCGGTACGTTTTTTTCTGAGCGATAGATGACTCCGGCCAGCGGAGTAGAAAGGTATCAAATTCACGATGAATCATCTTCTGCTCTCGCTCTTCTTCGCTGTCTCTGGTCTTCTGTTTAGTAGCGAAATGGATGTCCCCGAATTTGTCCCCAAGCCCAACAAAGTAGAGCGTTTACGCTCGGGGTTTTTTATTTTTGGGGAAAATACCCGGATTGTTATTGGTGAAAAGTCACTGCGGGATCATGCCGAGGCTCTGGCTGGTGAGATTGAAATTCTGACTGGGCTGCGCCCTGCGGTCGTATCGGGAAAGGGCGACCAAGGAGATGTGGTGCTGGAAATTGTCGCTGCCGAAGGCGAGTTCAAACACGAGGAAGCTTACTTGTTCCTTTCGGGGAGACATCAAGTGAAAGTCACGGCCTCTTCTATGAGAGGAATTTCCTATGGAACTGCGACTCTTCTGCAAGCGATCCGGGATCAGGATCGGGATGGGAAATCCAAAGTCATGGCCTTAAGGGTAAAGGACCACCCGGCAGCGGATTTTCGGACGATGATGCTTGATGTTGCACGGATGCCTCATTCGATTGGTGTCGTTAAAGATGTCGTCCGCTTGTGCCGACTCTACAAAGTTAAATATCTCCAGCTGCATCTCACCGATGATCAGCATTTCACCTTTCCTTTTGAGCCGATTATTTCGAAGGTAAAAAACAATTATTCCTACACGCGCGAGGAATTGGTGAAGCTTGTCACATATGCTGAAACACGGGGCGTGACGATTATTCCGGAGCTCGATCTTCCCGGACACTCGTCACGCTTGAAGCAGGCTGACTATTTATCTCCTGATGAGAATGATGCTGATGTGGCTTCGCCCGAAAACTACAAACGGATTCACGCCATCATCGATGACATGCTTGCGGTCTTTCACACCTCTCCCTATTTCCATATCGGGGGAGATGAAAGTGCGGCCGGTTCTGCGCTGGTGCCATTTTTACAGTCGATGAACCAGCATGTCCGCAAGCGTGGGAAACGCCTACTTGTTTGGGAGGGATTTCATGGCGCGCCTGTGGAGCAACTCCCTCCCGCCGGAGATGATCGAATCATCGTCGTCGCCTGGGAGTCCACCTACAATGCTCCGTGGGATCTTCTTAAAAACGGTTATCAAATCGTCAATGCTTCCTGGAAGCCTACTTATATTGTGGGCGGGATTGGCAGTGGAGTTTTTCATCCAGGTTCGAGTGGTGGGCGAAAGTTCACGCCGCAGGATCTCTACCAGTGGGATAAGAATACCTTCATGCATTGGGAGCCCGGTCGCCCGGTCTATGAAATTTCAAATCAGGCGGAATGGAAGGTGAGTTCGATCGGCAAAGAAGATCAGGTGATCGGCGGTCAGATGCTTTTTTGGGAACAAGCGGAGCAAAGTGTGATGAATCAACTGAGAGAAAGACTTCCGGTGCTTGCGGAGCGCTTGTGGAATCCCAACACTGATTCGTTTGAGGAGTTTCAAAGAAGGTATCGCGCCGTGGAGTCGAGAATCATCCCCATCGTGCAGCCGGTGGCGATTCTTCCCGGGGAGGGAGGCTCTGAAGAGCCCGTTTTTGACATGTATCGCTCCTACGAAGGGGAAAAGGTGAAGATCAATATGATCAACCGCACTCGTCTTAAGGGGACGATTCGATTCACCGAAGGAGGGTTTCAGGATCAGATGAGCTACATGCGTTTTCCTCCGGCTGAGAGACCGACGGTGAAAAGTAAGGCCTTCGAGCAGGACCTTGAAAAGTCGGGTGGCTTTAGTCTCCGTGCTCAACTTTTCACCGAGGGTGGACAGGCGGTCGATGGGACGACTTGGCAATTCTACAACAACTGGCCGATGCGAGTGAAGGTGGTGGAATATGACTTGCCACGTAAAACGAAGCGGCCGGTCCCCGATCTTGAGAGGTTTCCAAAGGAGAAGATCGTCAAGGAATACGAGATGCCGATGGTGCGTGGATTGATGCGGAATGTCGATATCCGGGGGCAAATGACGACGAGTTATTTCGTCGCTCCCGGAACAGGGGAATATGAAATTGGACTGAAAACCCAAAGTGGGCACGCGAGCCTTTATCTCGATCTTGATCAAAACGGTCTATGGGGGAGCGCGGAGAAGCTGATTTCTGACACGCCGAACGACGAGTCGGAGCAGTGGGTGAAGATTCAAATCCAAGAGGGAGAATGCTACCCGATTCGGTTTGATCATCTTACCGGGATGCCTCGTCCGGTCCTGATCCCATTCTTGCGGGGACCGGGCTTAAAAAAAACAGATTTGAATCAGTTTCTGCAGTTGGAAGCAAAGTAGGCGGCTCTTCGGTCAGGCAATGGGATCAGGGCAGTGCTCGCGACGACCGCATTGCTGACAAAAATCGCCGAGGTAGAGTTGGTCGATCCATTCGAGAAGAGGTTCGAGATGCTTGGGATCGTCGGAGATAAATCCGGCTTCGAAGTTTCGACGCAGTGGGCTTTTGGCGCCGACCCCGGCACCGGTCAGATTGGCGGAGCCGATAAAGGCCTCCTTGCCATCGATGATGATGGCCTTGGTATGAATCCGGGGGCAGAGGATGCGCTCGAAAAGATCGGACGTGATGAGAGCGGGATAGCGGTCGAAATCCCTGCGAAACCGAGGCCCCGGTTCCTTGGCATGGAAAAGACGGACAGCAACGCCTTCGTTCACGAGATCGGATAAAATTGCGAGAAGAGGGACGAAGCGACGCCCCTTCTTAACGTGGAGATCTTTGATGTCTGCGGTGACGATCCAGAGAAACTGAGAAGCACGTGGGATCATCTCGACCACGACACGTTGGTAGATCTCTTCGTTGAGCACAAGCTCCGTCATGCGGTGAGGATACAATGGCTCATTTCGCTCAACAAACCTATCTTGGATTCTCATTTGGAATGGCCACAAGAACTGGACGAGTCGGCCTCTGGATTTTAAAATCAAGGGGCGCTCAAATACTGGGGAAGCGACACCGAAGTGCTTCTCGGCTGGCTTTTTCTGAGGGCACAAAAAACCCCCGATAAAACATGCACGGAGGTTTGAGAATCAAGTAGGTGCTCAGAAATTTAAGACTCCAGCGCGCTGAAGCTCGGCGTAGATCCACCAGCAGACTGAGAGGGTGGCGGTGACGGTGAGCGTGAAAAGAACGGTACTGCGAGCACGGTAGCGGCGCTCGTTTTGGAGTTCGCCACGGGAGAGCTCGGCATAGAACTTACGTTCCCGATCCCGGTCCGCAAGGTCGTCCGGAGCTGGCATCATGGTGCGTTCCAACTCCAGTTTCTCTTCCAGTTGGCGGGGAGCTTCCTCGATAAGCTGTTCCAAATCTGCGATCCGCGAAGCAATCACATCAGCCTCGTTTTCGACAGGCGGAGGCTCGTGGAGTTTGGATTTTAGTAAAGCCATAATGACTATCTAGCGAAGAAGATATACCATAAGAGCTACAGAGCCAAGGATGATTACCGGAAGATTGAAGGCGAGGCCGTTTCTCATCATTGTCGAAAAATCGCCACCAGCAGCACGCGGATTGCGCCCTGTGCTTGGCCCGAAGATTCCACTGCCACGATGTGCTCCCGAGAAGTGGGAGACAGCTTGATCATATTCATCATCAGCGCGCTTAAGGATGGAAATCGCTTTCTCAAGTTCATCCCGAAGCTCTTCCTTCGACCAGGAGTCTGAATTGAGGGCCTCGATCCTCTGAAGATGCGTGGCGAAAGAAACTCGAGCCTGCTCCATGTCTTCGATGTCCTGTTTGGATTCAAAAAGTTCGCGATCCATCGAGTTGATGGCGCTGGAGAGCTTTTCTGTGAGGTCGACCTGACCGTGCATGAAATCCTGTTTACGCTGATTGAGCTCTTCGAGAGCGATTTTTTGACGCTCGAGTTTCTCACGCTGTTGGTGGAGATATTCGAGCTGTTGCTGAGCGTCCTCGAGTTTGCCCTCAAAATCAGTGGAAATTCCGGGTGCAGTCGGTGCCATTTCCATTTGGGATTCAACGAGATTGAGATGCTGTTTGCGTTGAGTAGTGGTAGCCATAACGGATGAAGGATTTTGCTTACTCAAAGAACTTACTCACATAATTTAAAAACTTCCAGAAAAATCCTTAACAAATGTTAAAAATTTCACTTCCCTTATAATTAATCCCAGATTTTTGGGAGAGAGAGCACCTTCAAGAGATTTCAGGTTTTTTCTCCGACCGACGAAGGCGACGGGCTCAAACGAAGTCAATTTAGTCCTCTTTGAAGGGGCTGGTATACCAGCCGAAGGCTTTACCAAAGACGCGCTTGAGGTCTTCAAGAACCAAATATGCCGCGGGGATCAGAAACAGCGTGATCGCAGTTGCGAAGAGGATCCCGTATCCCAGTGAGATGGCCATGGGCTTCAGGAACTGGGCATGGAGGGCGCGGTCGAACATGAGGGGGACTAATCCCACAAAGGTCGTAATCGAGGTCAGGAAAATGGGGCGAAATCGTTTTACTCCGGAGATCATAACAGCCTCCTTGAGCGCCATCCCTTCCTCGCGACGTCGGTTAATGAAGTCGACCAATACCAAGGAATCGTTCACCACAACTCCGGCGAGGGCCATGATTCCGAAGACGGAAAGCCAAGACGGAGTGACATCCATGAGGTAGTGACCTCCGTAGGCGCCAATGACTCCAAAGGGAACGGCAAGAAGAACGACAAAAGGCTGAAGCAGAGAGCGGAAGGGGATGGCGAGAAGAGCGTAGAGCGCAACCATGAGTCCTCCAAAGAGCCAATTGTAGCGGTTGCCGGTTTCACGATCTTCCTTGATGTATCCGTCCCAGACCCAACCGAGGTTTGAGGAACGTCCGACAATTTCGGAAATCTGAGGCTCAAGCTCTTTGGCGATGGAAACAATATCGACCTCACGGGATTTCGGCCCGGCGTAAATTTCGCTGACTTGCGCCCCGTTGATGCGTTCGATTGATCCGGGGGCCGGCTGAAATACCGCTGCGGCGACAGTGCTGAAGGGGATGTTCGTGCCGTCGGGGGCCTGCACGTTAAGTTGCTCAAAGGTATGAAGGGATTCCCGTTTTTCCTCGGGCAGGCGGACCATCACGCGGAGTTCATCACCCTCACGCTGAATGCGTTGAACTTCCTCTCCGTAGAAAGCCTGTCGGATCTGGCGAGCGAGATCGCGCTGGGTGATCCCAAGCTCCAGAGCAGCGGGCTTGAGCTTGACGGCAAGTTCCTGACGATCTCCTTCGGTTTCGGCATGCGCCCACTCAATGTCGGGGTGGCTCTCGAAAAGATTTTCGATTTCCTCGGCGATGAGTTCTTTTTCTTCGCTGGCCGGACCACGCAGCTGGATTTCCAGGGACTCCATGTCATCACCACCACGGCGACGGCCTCCGAATGCTCCGTAAGCATGGAAATCCCGCATGCCTTTGATTTTGCCGACTTTTTCGTTCCACATGCGGACGATTTCATCATTGCTCGGGCCGGGCTCACTCCGCTTGTCGGGAGCGAGAATTTCCATGTAGACACTTCCTCGTTCAGCGTCTGTTCCCCGGCCGTGGCGGCCTGAGCCGGAATCGCTCATGATGTTGAGAATGAGAGATTTTCCGGTGCCGGGGTCGATCAGTTCCCGTTGAATTTCCTCTGCCTTGGAGACAACGTGAAGCACGGCCGCATCCGTTTTTTCAAAAGGAGTGTTACCAAGCATCGAGAGACGGGAGCTGATGATGTTCCGTTCAATAACGGGCATGGCAACAAAGCCCAGTTTTCCGCCGTTTCGTACTCCTAAACAAAGCGCTGCAAGAGCGACAAAAATCGCGAGAGTGCTGTAGCGATGTTTGGCGGCTAGGCGGAGCGAGGGGGCGTAATATTTGCGAACAGCGGCCTCAAGTCCGTCAGCGAATTTTTTTTGAAAGCGGGCGAAGGCGCCGAGTTTTTGGGTGTTCCGATGCGTGCGCAGATGCTTGAGGTGGGATGGAAGGATGAGCTTTGATTCGATCAGCGAAAAGACCAGTACGCTCGCGACCACCGGGGGGATTTGCGTTGTCCAGGTGGACCAGTAGCCGTCGAAAAACATGAGTGGCACGAAGGCGACAACCGTCGTGATTGCCCCGAAGGTGACAGGGGTGGCGACTTCCTTGGTTCCTTTGACTGCGGCATCCAGGGGGGTGAGGTCGTCACGGAGTCGGGTGTAGATATTTTCCCCGGTGATGATAGCATCATCGACCACGATCCCGAGGACGATGATGAATCCGAAGAGGCTCATCGTGTTCGCGGTGAGACCAAAGTAAGGCATCATGATCACGCCACCGGCAAAGCTGACCGGGATTCCAATCACCACCCAGAGGGCAAGCATGGGGCGAAGAAAGAGGCCTAGCACGATGAGGACGAGCACGCCGCCCATCATTAATGAATTTCCAAGAGTAGAGAGGCGGCCGCGAATCCGGGCGGATTCATCATCCCAAAGTTCCAGCTTAATTCCGGCCGGGAAGCGGGATTCGGATTCCTTGATATAGTCCCGAATCGAATCCGAAATCTTGATCGCGCTCTCACCGGGTGCCTGAAGAATGTCGATAAAGAGTGCCTTCTTCCCATTGAATCGAAGGGTGTTTTCCTTGTTGTCGAATCCATCACTCAGGGTTGCGAGGTCAGAGATTTTGAGTTCGGCCCCATCGGCGGAGGTGACGACGATTTTTCCGAACTCCTCGGGATCGTAGGCCTGCCCATCGGTCCTGATCATGAATGATCCTGCAGTGGTGCGGACCGAGCCCGCGGAAAGAGCGACTGAAGAACGGCGGATGGCATTGCCAAGATCTTGTATGGATAGGCCGTGATCGCGGAGCTTCTCGTCATCAGCCTCGATTGCGATTTCGAGGGGGTGATTGCCACGCATATCAGTGCGGGAGACATCGGGAAGGTTGAGAATGTCTTCCTCGACGCGCCGCGCGAGACGGTAGAGCTCCATCTCGCTGAGATCGCCGGTGACCGCAACCGTGACCACTTCTCTCCAGTCAGAAGTGTGAGGGATTTCAATCCGGGGGCGTTCCGTTTCTCCGGGGAAGGTGTTGATTTGATTCACCCGAGCCTCGATCTCGTCTTTGAGTTCCTCGAGATCCATTCCTTTCTCTGGGGTGATATCAAAGTTTGCCGAGCCTCGCGAAGCGCGTGCGCGGACTTGTTTGATTCCCTGCACGTCTTTTAGGACGCGTTCGATGGGGAGAATGACGTGTTCCTCGACATCTTTCGGGCTCCCCCCGCGATAGGTCATCTTGATGTCGACCTCAGGATAGTCCTGCGACGGATTCACCTCGAGGGTGATCTTGTTGTAAGCGGTAAAAATGCCCCCAAGCAGGATCGCGATCAGCAAAAAATTTGCCGCGATATCATTGCGCGTGAACCACCGAATCATCTGAGTGATTTATAACGCAGAAAGAGAGCCTGTCTTGTCGGAAAAATGAGGGGGCTCTTTTGGATGGGAGTCAGACCTTAGTAACTCCGACCCCAAAGGGCGCGGGACTTGGTGGGTTGGCCGGTGAGGACGCAGGGAGCGTCCGGTTCGTCCTGCTGATCGAGAGGGAGGCAGCGGACGGTGATACGGTGCTTTTTGGAGAGAGTTTCCTCTTCTTCTCGTGTTCCTGCCCAAGGAGTCAGGAGCCAGCCAGGGTCTTCAGTTTTCCAGTGAGCTTCAAAAGCAGGAAGGTCGTCACACTCGGTGATGTTGTCCTCACGGAGGGAGCGTGCTTTTTCAAGAAGGGACTGGTGAACGGCATCGAGGGTTTCCTCGACATCGCGGAGGAAGTCTTCTTTTGCGAGGAAGCTCTTTTCGTTGGCCGCCTGGTCGCGGCGCTGAAGGCAAACTTTTCGCTCGGCGAGGTCACGCGGGCCGATCTCAACCCGAAGAGGAACTCCTTTTTTGACCCACTCCCACTTTTTAACTCCGCCGCCGAGGTCGCGGTCATCGACTTTGACGCGAAGGGCTTCTCCGCCGTAGGATTTTTCGAGTCGGAGGGCTTCGGCAAGGGCGTGGCAGGCGTCGATGATTTCCTGCTTGGTGTCTTCCTTGGGCGTGACGGGGATGATCACGATTTGCTGCGGTGCAATCCGGGGAGGAAGGACGAGGCCGTCGTCATCCGAATGCGCCATGATGAGGGTTCCGACGAGACGGGTCGAGACTCCCCAGGAAGTGGTGTGGACGAACTGGTCTTTGTTCTCGCGGTCGACAAAGGTGATCTTCTGAGCTTTTGCGAAATTTTGCCCGAGGTAGTGGGAGGTTCCGGCTTGAATGGCTTTTTTATCCTGCACCATGGCCTCGACGGTAAGGGTCATGTCGGCTCCGGGGAAGCGCTCGGCTTCGGTCTTCTCTCCCATGATGACAGGAATCGCGAGAAGGTCGCGGAGAGCGTCCGAGTAGAGTTGGTGGATCATACGCGTTTCCTCGATCGCCTCTTCTTTCGTCTCGTGAGCGGTGTGACCTTCCTGCCAGAGAAATTCGGCTGTTCTGAGGAAAAGGCGCGGGCGCATCTCCCAGCGCATGACGTTGGCCCACTGATTAATCAGAAGGGGGAGGTCGCGGTAGGATTCAACCCAGCGGGAGAACGCAGCCCCGATGATGGTTTCGGAAGTCGGGCGGATGACATAGGGTTCGGTGAGTTCTCCCGTCGGGATCATCTTGGTTTTACCGTCTTCGCCTTTTTCGGCCTCCAGCCGATGGTGGGTGACCACCGCGCACTCAGTGGCAAAGCCTTCGGCGTGTTCGGCCTCCTTCTCGAGATAAGAAAGGGGAATGAGAAGGGGGAAGTAAGCGTTCTCGTGGCCGGTGGCTTTAAAGCGAGAGTCGAGATCGCGCTGAATCGCTTCCCAAATCGCAAATCCCCAGGGCTTGATCACCATGCACCCCCGGGTCTCGGAATTCTCGGCGAGATCAGAGGCGCGGACGACCTGCTGATACCACTCGGGAAAGTTCTCGGTGCGGGTGGGGGAGATTGCGTTTTTAGGCTTGGCCATGATGGGCGAAGACTTACGGAAAGAGAGGCGTTGGCAAAGGGAAAATCTTAGGGTCTGTTAAATCAGTTGGCTTTCTCCACTTGAATCCTTGGGAAAACGGGCTTGGGCTTTCCGGTTTGGTGGCCTGCCTCGAGGAGGCCCCATTGGAGTTCGCTGAGGGTGAGTTCGGCGAGCTTTTCCTTTTTAAGCTGTCCGAAAATTTTGGCGGCAGCTTCCGGGAGAATGGGTTTGAGGAGGACCGCGAGGTGGGCGCAGGACTCGGCGGTGTGGGAGAGGACTTCTCCGACGCGCGGGAGTTTACTTTCGTCCTTTTTCATTTCCCAAGGCTTGTTGCGCTCGAGGTAGCCGTTGCAGTGGGTGACGTGGGTGTTGATGGCGAGGAGGGCTTCGGATACTTCGCAGGCGTCCATCGCTTTTTGGTAGGCGGCGGTGGAGTCCGCAAGGGATTGGCGGAGGGCGGCATCGCTCTCGTCATCGGTGTTGGTGTCACTGATGGTGGAGTTGCAAAAGCCCTTGGTCATGTTGATGGACCGGTTGAGGAGGTTGCCGAGGTCGTTGGCGAGCTCGGTGTTAAAAAGCATGACGAGGCGGGCGAGGTCGAAGTCGCTGTCCTTTCCGGAGCGGATGTCACGGCAGAGGTAGTAGCGGAGAGTTTCAGGCCCGAACTTATCGGCGAGTTCGTCGGGATCGATGATGTTGCCGATGGATTTGGACATTTTATCGCCTTTCACGTTCCAGAATCCGTGGACGAGGAGGGTGGGCATTTGCTCGGCCTCGAAGCCCATGGCGTGGAGCATGCAGGGCCAGTAGATGGCGTGCGCGGGGACGAGGATGTCTTTTCCGATGATCTGGAGATCGGCGGGCCAAAGGGTGTCGAAGTCGGGGAGGTCGGAGCCCACGGGCTTCTTGTATCCGGCGAAGGAGATGTAGTTGATAAGAGCGTCGAACCAGACGTAGGTCACGAAATCGGGATCGAAGGGGAGGGGGATACCCCAGGACATGCGGTCCTTCGGGCGGGAGATGCAGAGATCGGTTTCGCCGGCGCGTTCAACGGCGTTGAGGACTTCCTGCTTCCGGAATTCGGGAATGATTTTGAGGTGATCGTTTTCGACGGTGCTCTTCAGCCACTCGGCGTGGTCGGAGAGTTTGAAATACCAGTTCTCCTCTTCGATTTCGACGACTTCGCCCCATTCGGGACCGAAGTTGCCTTCTTCATTGCGGTCGCGGTCGGTAAGGAACTGCTCCTGACGGACCGAATAGTGGCCGGCGTAGGATTTTTTGTAGAGTTGGCCTTGGGCTTCGAGCTCGGTGAGGATGGCTTGGACGCAGGCCTTGTGCCGGTCGTCGGTCGTTTCGGCCCAGCCATCGAATTCCAGTCCGAGCTTTTCCCAGAGCTTGAGGAAGCCCTTGGTATTTCTCGTGGTGAGGGTGGCGACGTTGACGCCCTCGGCCTCGGCCGTTTTCATCATCTTCTGCCCATGCTGATCGACTCCGGTGAGGTAGTAAGCTTCTTCGCCCTTGAGGCGGGTGTATCGGGTGAGAACATCGGCAAGGATCTTCTCGTAGGCATGACCAATATGGGGTTTACCGTTGGGGTAGTCGATGGCGGTAGTGATGAATTTCATCGGGAAAAACTAGGATTTTAATCGCGAGACTTTCCCTCCCATGGAGAGGATTCTGGCGTTGGCTTTAGCGGCTTCGGCTTCGGCGATTTGTCCGTCCTGGACATACATTTGGGAGAGGCCGGTCCAGGCGAGGAGGTCGTCGGGTTCGAGGAGGGTGGCTTGGATTCCGCAGCCGATGGCTTCTTTGACTTTCTTCTGCTTGAGTAGAACCATGCCGAGGGCCTGAAACGAATCAAAGGATTCGGGGTCGGCTTCAGTCGCCTCGCGATAGGCGGATTCCGCTTCGTCGAGTTCGCCGAGGGCGAGATGGGTATGACCCCGCTCGAGAGCAGTATCTCTGGCAGCGGGATCGGACATGTCTAACGCTGTTCTTCGAAGAATTTAACGTCGTTTTCGTCGTATCGTTCGCGGAGCCAATTTTGGAAAACGATCAAGCGAATCGCGGTGTTGTGACCCTCGACGGTGTTCTCGAGGCCTGTTTTGTATTCTTCGTCGACGACGATTTCCCGCTTATCGACGTAGACGATCAGGGCGCGTTCCGGAGATTCTTCGTTCGGGATGAACTGGGTCTTTGCGATTGTTCCTGGATCGGTGTAACGGGCGGCGGCGAAGGCGGGAGGGGTGAATTGACGGCTTTGGATTTTTAACCCGGGGAGTTTCTGATAAGTCAGCTTTAGCTCTTTGGCTGCTTCTTCGAAGGTTTTTCCTTCAGCGATGAGAGTTTCGATTTTTTCGCGAATGGTCACGGCCTCGGTAGCGAGCTGCTTGCGCGCCATTTCTTCCTTCAGGTGAACGGTGGCCTTGTCCTTGGCTTCTTCAAAGGTCAGAGGGCGGGACGCTTCCACTTCCTCGAGTTTCCCAATGAACTGTCCATCCCCCGTGGAGTAAGGAGCGGTGATCCGCTGATCATTTTTGGACTCGGGTGCGATGGTGAAGATGATGTCGGCAATTGTCCCGCGGCGGTCGTTGGTGGTGCGTTCTTTGACAATTTCAGGTGCGTCGTCCTTGCTAAAGAGTTCGGTGGTAACGATCTTGAGGCCTTGCTCCTTGGCGACTTGTTCAAAAGTCTGGCCGGAAGCATCGACGAGCGGGACGTAGAACGTGTTGACCTGTTCTCTGAGCGCGTTGATTGCGTCCTGTCTTTGCTTTGGAGTCAGCTTGTCTTTGGCGGTGAGTTCTGTAAGCTCCGGAGCTTTGATGGGATCGGCAGCCTTGGCCGGGGTTTCAGCGGGAGGAGTTGCCGGGGTGGTTGAAGGTGTTTTAGGAGTGGGTGCGACTGGTGGTGCGGGGTCGCCCTGCGTTCCGGCGTTACCCTCAGCTCCTTCGGCAGGATTAGGGGCTGGAGTTTCTGCAGGAGGGTCGTTTTTTTCGTTCGCCTTCTTGGCAGCCTCTTCGGCTTTGCGGGCCTCTTCTTTGAGCTTTTTGGCCGCTTCTTCCTGAGCTTTTTTTACTTCCTCGGCTTTTTTCTTTTCTTTCTCTGCCTTTGCGAGGGCGGTCTCCCAGTCAGGCTCGAAGAAGACGTAAGAAACGCTGCGGCGCTCATCGGTGTTATATCTCTCCTGATTGTCCTCCCAATAAGTTCTGATCTCTTCCTCGGTCGGCTTTTGTGAAGCTTGGAAAGTGGCCGACTCGAGAGTGATCTGCTGCGCGTCGATGGTTTGTTTTCCGTTTCGGTAGAGAGCCTCGATTGTGGCAGGATCGTCTTCGATCCCGCCGCTGACGATCTCAGCGAGGTTTCCAGCGGTCAGGAGATCACGAATATATTCATTGAATCCACGGATCCCAATGCCGAGTGATCCGATGCGGTTTTCAATAAATTCAGAGTATTCTTCCGCATCGAAATTTCCATCTGCATCGACAAAAAGAACATTCTCGATGAAGGCTTCCACTTCATCAGGGCCAGGGGTGGCGCCGTATTCGAGACCAGCTTTTTGGACCGCAAGGCGATTGGCAAGGAAGCGATCGGGCGTGTCTTGAGCGAGAGCAGCATTGGCTCCCATCAGAAGTTGGCTGCTGGTGAAAGCCATGCGACCACCCATGAGGCTGGTGAGGGGATTTTTCTGAGCATCCGGTGGAATGATGCTGTCTCCAAGCTTGGATGGAATGAGGAGCGTGTTCTCTGAAAGACGGGTAAACTCTTTTTTGGAAATTTGCCGACCGTCGACTTCCATGGCAGGTGCTCCGGAGGTGAGGTTTTGGGCACTGCTTTCTAAAAAGACGAGGCCGATGAAGAGAAGAACCAGCACGACGATCATGAGGCCGGTGTATTTGCGGATGTTTTCGATCATGACAAAAGTTGAAGTGAGGGATCAGGGCCCTCGTGATGGGAGGGCAGAGTTATAGGGAAACGAGGAACGGGGGCAAGCCTGATGCCGTAGAAAAAACGGGATCTTCCGCAAGAGCAGGAATCACAGAATGGTGAATCAGTCAAAGACGATACGCCAGGGAGATGATTGAGGGCTCTAGGTGCAAAATTCCCGGGAGGTGACACAGTCAGCTGGAGGGAGGTGAGGTTAAAAAAAAGCTCTAGCTGAAAATACCCCGGGGGCTGAGCTAATCAACTCCCAAACTGTGAACAAAAGCTGTGTCCAGTAACGAAGCTGACAACTGCTGTTCACCCTTCCATGCAAATTGCGGCTACGCCGCAATTTGCCGCCAAAATAAACTCTCGTCGCCACGGTCTGCTCAAACAAAAGTCATCTTTTTTGTGAACAGGCTTCAAGATCCTTTGAATCAGTGTTTTAAATCTCTGGGGAAATTGTTAACGGGAGGTTCTTGTCAGGAAAATCGTGCGGTTTAAGCTGTTTGTATGAAGCAGGTTGGAGGGGTTTTACTGGGAACGGTTTTTTTTGCCGCATCCGCGGTGGGGGAAAGGGAGCAATCATTCCCTACAAACAGGTTGGCCAAGGAGAAATCCCCTTATCTTTTACTCCATGCCCATAACCCGGTGGATTGGTATCCATGGGGCAAGGAGGCGTTTCAAAAAGCCCGGTCTGAGAAAAAGCTCATTCTCTTAAGCGTGGGTTACTCGACCTGCCATTGGTGTCATGTCATGGAGCGGGAATCCTTTGAAAACGAGAAAATTGCCAAATACCTCAATGAGAATTTTGTCTCGATCAAGCTCGACCGCGAGGAGCGTCCTGATGTGGATCAGGTTTACATGACCGCGTTACAGGCCATGACCGGGCAGAATGGCGGGTGGCCGCTGAACATGTTTCTCACGCCCGAGCTGAAGCCGATCTTTGGTGGAACTTACTTCCCGCCCGAGGACCGGGATGGGCAGCCGGGATTCATGACGGTTCTCGAAAAAATTCAGGGCCACTGGGCGAAAGATAAAGATGCGGTGGCTCAGCAAGTCGCCGCAGGGGTGGGAGAGATTCAGAAATATTATGATGGACTGGCGCAAGCCGAGGGCGACGTGATTCTTCAGCGTCAACTGATCGTTGATGGCTTAAAAGCCACCTTGAGCGAAGTGGATCAGACTTGGGGTGGCTTGGGGCAGGGCGAAAAATTTCCCCAGGTGAGCACTTTTCAAGTGATGTTGCAAAGCGAAGTTCCGGGGGTCCGGGATGCGGCGCTTCTGACCTGTCGTCGGATGCTCAATGGCGGGATTTACGATCAGGTAGGAGGTGGATTTCACCGGTATGCAGTGGATCGTGAGTGGCGAATACCGCATTTCGAGAAGATGCTTTATGATCAGGCCCAGCTGATGGATTTATATCTTGATGCCTTGCAGGTCACCGGGGAAGCAGATTTTGAATTAGCGGTGCGGGCCACTGCGGAGTATGTCCTTGCTAGTCTGACTCATCCGGAGGGCGGATTTTATTGTGCGCAGGATGCTCAGAGCGAAGGGAAGGAAGGAAAGTATTTCTGTTGGACGCTGGAGGAACTGAAGAAAGTGTTGACCGCAGATGAAGTGAAGTTAGCCGAGGAAATCCTTGGGGTAACGGAAAAGGGGAATTTTATCGATTTCAGCGATCCGGAGGCTCTTCCGAATCAGAATGTTCTTCATTTTAAAACTCAGCGATCTGAGGTTGATCAAGATCGGCGGGCGAAGATTGAGGCCATTTGTAAAAAGCTTGCGGTAATCAGGGCGAAGAGAATTCCGCCTCCAACGGATGATAAGATTTTGGCGTCATGGAATGGTCTGATGATCGGGGCGATGGCGCGCGCCAGCCGGGTTTTGGATGAACCAAGATTTTTGGAAGCTGCTAAAAAGGGCCATGCTTTTGTGAAGTCAAAATTGTGGAGCGACGGCAAGTTGTCGCACCGCTGGCGTGAAGGAGAACGTGATGAAACGCGGCAGGCGAGTAGTTATCTTTACCTCTTGCGGGGAACGCGGTTTCTTTACGAGGCGACTTTGGATCCGAGTTATCTGAAGTTTGCCGATGAATTGGCTCAGGGGGCGGCGGAATTGTTTTACGATTCGAAAAACGGCGGATTCTATCAGAGCCAGAAGCGTGAGGACATTGTGCTCCGACTCAAAGGGCAGTTCGACAATGCCATGCCTTCTGAGAGTTCTGTGGCTGCCCGGGAGTTTGCAATTCTGGCTGCGATGACGGGGAAAAAGGCCTATCGGGAAATGGCGGAGAAGACCCTGAAGTCCAGCGTTCAGCTTATCAAGCAAACCGGAGCGACGGGAATGGGTGAAATGTTGAGATCGCTGGACTATTTCATCGGGAAACCGGGACGGCTTGTCATTGCCGGAGATGCGGGGAAGGAGGAGCTCCTCAGGGTGGCGGCTCGTCATTGGGAGCCAAAACGGGTTATTCTGGGATCGGCAGGTGCGATGGACGCGTTCACGGCCGGTCTCAAGCCGGTGGCCGGGAAGGCCACGGCGTATTATTGCGTGGGTGAAACCTGTCAGTTGCCGGTGAACGATCCGGAAGCTCTTGATCGACTTCTTAAGCGGATGGCCGCAAAGACAGAAAAGTAAGTTCCGGTTGGCAAGCGAAGCGGATACGAAGGCCAACGGTTCCGATGCCACGCCCGACCCAGAGTTGGGCGTCGTCCTTCAAAAAGTGACCGTAGAGGTAGTTGCGACCGAACTTCACTTTCGCGGGTGCGTAATCGATCAGGGGCACCCGGCATTGGCCTCCGTGAGTGTGTCCGGAGAGCTGGAGGCTGAGGGGGCGTTTATCGCAAAGGTGATCAAAGACATCAGGCTCATGAACGAGAGCGAGGACAGGGTCACGCTGGCGATGGTTTTTCCAGGCGCGGGAGACATCAATGTCTCCGCCCCAAATGGAGTCCAGCCCGGGAAGGAAGATTCGCTCTCCCTTGATGGAAAGGGTGGTGCTGTCGTTTTTAAGGTAAGAGATTCCGGCCTTGCGAAACTCGGACCAGAGCTGAGCGTCTCCACAGTACCAACGGTCGTGATTGCCGGGGGAAGCGATGATTCCGTGCTTGGCTTTCAGCTTTTTTAAATGGCGGCAAATTTCAGGGAGCGAGGAAGGATCCTGAATGACAAAATCCCCGGTGATCAAAACCAGGTCGGGTTGAGCGGCATTGACCGCATTGATGAGCTTTTCGGTGAGTTCGTCATCCGCCCCCGGGCGATAGTGGAGATCTGTGAGGTGGGCGACTCGGAAGCCAGCGAGCGCATGCGGCCAATCTCGGAGGGAAAGATCTTGCTCAGTGATGGATAAATGGTCTGGCTCAATGCCAAAAGCCCAAGCCGCGCTGAGAATTCCCGCTCCAAGAATCCCGAGGCTAGTGCGGCGAGTGATTTTTTTGAGAGGAGAGGAGTGAGGCTGGCTGGACATCGATGAAGAAGGCTGCGCATGGTGAGCGCATGAGCGAGGACCGTTTGTCTATTCCCGAGTATGCGATGGCTTTGGCGGATGTCGCGAGCCTTCGTTCCGAGGATCCTTTTCGCAAGGTGGGAGCGGCGGCCTTGGATGGGGATAATCGTGTGATTGCCACCGCCTACAATGGGCTCGCTCCGGGATTCGATGCCCCTGAAGGTTTTTGGGATGATCGCGACGCCCGTCAGAAATTCATGCTGCATGCCGAGGTGAACCTCTGTAGCCTTTTCAAGCGGGGTGAGGCCAAGCTGGTGGCGACGACGACCATGCCGTGCACAGCATGCATGCAAACCTTGTGCGCCTACGGAATCAGGGAAATCTACTATCGCGAGATCTACAGGGCCTCTGATGCTCCGGAGATCGCCAAGCTCTACGGGATCAAATTAGCGCAGATCGGTAGCTGAGGCTTATTCCACCTCGAGATCGCCTCCGTAGAA
Organism: Akkermansiaceae bacterium; assembly: GCA_049889835.1. Classification (GTDB taxonomy): domain Bacteria; phylum Verrucomicrobiota; class Verrucomicrobiia; order Verrucomicrobiales; family Akkermansiaceae; genus SW10. Next base: position 53,588 of record JBMHCQ010000025.1, on the reverse strand, counting down.
GCTCTTGATGTAGCCGAACTCGATCAGGGTGTCCTGCCAGGGCGCGATTTTTCCGGCATTCCTAAAAACTCCGGAAGCGCGTCCAAGCCATTTTTCGGCTGCTGCAGCTTCATCGTTGGAATAAGCCATCGCTGCGTTTGCATAGTAGTGCAGGGGAGAGTCATCAAGGAAACTCGTTTCTTTGGTGAGAGCTTGAGCTTCTTCGATGGCTCCAAGTTTGATTTTGCAGAGCAAAATTTTGAACTTGATGAGCTCTGACATTGTTGGGTCCGCGTTTTCTTGCAAGAGGGCATTGAGCCGGTCGTGGGCGTCTTCCCAGCGATGCGTGACGAAAGAAATTTCCGCGAGGTTAAAAAGGACGTTGGGATTCTCGGGATGTGCTTTGAGTGCCTGCTGGAAGGCGCTTCGGGCTTTATCAAAATTCCGGAATTCCACATAGCAGGCTCCCTTGATATTGAGCGAAGAAGGGTCGTTAGCGTAGATTTTGTGAACTTCGTTAATTTCCGCAAGGGTTTCGAAGATTCGCTTTTGATTGAAGAGGGTCTGCGCTTTGAAAAGCTTGGTGTAATACTCCTTGCGCTTCTCAGCGGTGAGATTGTCGAGATCGATTTGATATTGGTAGACCTTTTTCTCTGGAGTGGCATTCTCCTCCTCAGGCTTGGCTTCTTGAGCCGAGAGCAGACAGGCAGAAAGAAAAAGCAGGGGAAGCAGTGTTTTCATAAGCTTTTGTTGGGGGAAGGATAGCGAAGGAAATCTCAGGATGCAAGTCAGCGGATTGGAAGATAGAAGCCCTTCTCTAAAATCAGGTTTTCGACGGCCGCTGGGAGCCATTTGGCCGGTCGTCCAGCAGCAAGATCTGCGCGGATGATTGTTGAGGAGGCGGGATGGTCGCACTTAAAAAAGTGAGCGCGGTAGTTTTCGCGGACCTGAGGGTTTCCATCGCGGCCAAAAACGAGAAATTCAACGATGGCGGCAATTTTGTGAGGATGACTCCAGCGAGGAAGGGCCTCCCATTGATCGAGCCCGATGAGCAGGAAAAGGGAAGTAGGGACGGGGAGGCTGTTTTGAAAGGCTTCGACTGTTTCCCAAGTGTAGGAGGGAGCGGGACGGTGGAATTCGAAGTCACTCACCGTAGCCCAAGGGAGGTCGGAAGTGGCGGCTTTCAGCATGACAAGCCGATTCCGGTCACTGGCGATGGGGCCGGTGTCCTTGTGCGGGGAGCGCCGGCAGGGGAGGAAAACAACTTCGTCGAGCTTCATCTCATCGCGTGCCCGGGCTGCGATTTCCAAGTGCCCCAGATGAATCGGATCAAAGGTGCCCCCGAAGAGTGCGATTTTTCGGGGAGCTGATTTCATACCTGGATTCAAGGTGCGGCGGTGCGCTCGATCTCGATTTGGCCCAGCAGCTGGTCTTGTCGTGCGCAGAACTGGTTCATCTTCATCAGTTCCAGAAGGGCAAGGAAGGTGACGATCACTTCGACCTTCGAGCTGGCTTGCTCGAAGATGGACTGAAGGCTGCGTGAGCCGCCGGGAGGGATCTTATCGAGCAGGAATTCGATTTTATCGCTCACGGTGTGCCGATCATCGACAATATCGCCGAAGTCCCGAGTTTCCTCGAAGCGCTTGATCACATTTTGGAAGGCGCGAATAAGATCGAAAATTGAGACCTCCGCAAGTGGTACTGGCTCTTCATCGAGAGGACTTTTGGTCTTTTCAGGACTGTGAGCAAACACCTGTTCTTGCTCGATCTCCTTGCGAGCCAGGAATCCTGCGGCGTCTTTGAACTTCTTGTATTCAATGAGCTGGCGAATCAGCTCCCAGCGGGGGTCATCCTCATCGGCCTCGTCTTCGGGAGGCTGGACCTGCTTGGGAAGAAGAGTGCGGCTTTTAATATACATCAAATTGGCCGCCATGGAGATGAATTCGGATGCCAAGTCAATATTAAGCATCTTGAAACTTTCAACATATTCAAGATACTGTGACGTGATTCGCTCGATCGAAATATCGTAAATATCCACCTCGTCGCGCCGGATGAGATAGAGCAGGAGGTCAAGCGGGCCCTCGAAAATCTCGAGGCTCACTTTGTAATCAGCGTCTTCCACGGCGCAGGAAATAACGGAGGAGAATCGCTTCGGCGAGGGAAAACCAAGGAATACAGGCGATTAATTTCTTTTGCCAAAGGCTCACAGAATCCGTAGGATTTGGCGTGGACCAATCGGTGGACGAAGAACGGCTGAACGAGTATCAGAACCGTGTTTCAGAATGGATCGGAGAGCAGGGGATTATTTTCCAGCTCCGATACGCTGGTATTGTTGGGAATTACTCGATTTCAAAACAGCTAGGCAGCCTGCTGGTCAAGCTTGCTATTTTCGTGGTGACTGTTGTGGCAATTGGATATTTTTTCCTGGCGCGCCATTCCAGCACCGATCGCTACCGGGATAAACTGAGTGACCAGATTGCAGAGGTTCTTGGAACAGAGGAAATCGTAATTGCTCACTTTAGCAGAGCCCGTGGTCAGGGGACATTCCGTGAGATTGAACTCTTGGGAGGCGAAGAGAGTTTCTTTATCGAGGGGCGGATCGGAAACATGAATGCGCCCTTCGATCTTCTTTCTGGAATTTCTGAGCGATGGGTTCCGAGTGAGCTCACGATCTCTGGAGCTTCATTTCAGCTCAAGGCGGGCGGGGAGGAGGAGGAGATGTCTGCTGCTTATCAAGTAATCTTGGATACTTTTGAGGGTGGGCCGTTGGAATCCATATTGATTGAAAAACTCAATGTGGATTGGGGATATTCCAAACTGACTTATGGCGCGATTGAGGGGACTTCTTTGCGCGCGGATTTTACGGACGGGGTTTGGAATGTAACTTTAGAGGGTGGGAAGTTTTCTCAAAACTGGTTGCAAAATTTGAATCTGATTGAAGCGAAGCTTTTGGTCACATCCACCGGCGTTGAGGTCAAGACGCTGAATCTCGAACTTGCCGAGGGAACTCTCAATCTCTCTGGCTCTATCGGAGGGACACTTGGTTTCCCCGAATTCGATCTCTCTGGAACGATGGGGAGTCTTCCAATCGATTCTCTTGTTCAGCTGCCGGGGGTGCGTGTCCGTGATTTCATGTCTGGCAATATTTCTGGAGAACTTGCGATTACTGGCTCTACCAACCGTCGGATCGTGATGTCAGGGAAGGTGAATTTAGAGGATGCCGATCTGGTGACGTTTCGCGAGAAATGGGAAATTCTTAAAACGATGTCGGTTTTGGATATCAGTCGAAGCTATCGAAGGGTGGATTTTGACCAAGTCAGTTTTGAGTTCAAAACAGAAGGAGGGAGGATGGAAATCAATGATTTGGATCTCCGATCTGGCAACTTGATTCAGCTTAAAGGAGACCTTGTTTCGAAATTACCCACTCAAAAAGAAGCTGCAGATTCCTTGGGAATCGTGCTTACCGAAGGCTATGGCAATGGCGTCAATCCAGATGTGACCGATACTTCATCTGCTCTAGATTTGGAAAATGATCGCATGACTCTTAAGCGGGTGGCAGGCGGAGGAAAGGTGAATGACTTCGACATTGAGATCGAAGATGCCGGGGTCGATGCTTCCCCGAATGAAAGCGAGAGTCTCAGTCCCAAGGAGTTGGAGGCACAGCGCTTGCGTTATGAAATGAATGTCCACCGGATCGAAGGGGACTTATCCTTTGGGATTGCGGAAGATGCGGTGGCAGACTACCCGAGTCTCGTTAAGCTTTATCCGGCTGACGAAGAAGGTTTGCGTTGGTTACCGTTAAAATTCCAGTCCACCTTCTCAAAGATCACGACGGAAGAGTCGATCCGCCTTTTGGAGGATAGTCGGATTAAAGTGAATACGCCTCCTTCATCCGAGTAGAAGGTCGCCTAAACCGAGAGGTTTTTGACAATCTCCTTGGTCGCTCCGCTTTTGTTCAGAGTGTAAAGGTGGAGACCAGCGACACCCTCATCAATGAGTTCCCGGCATTGTCTTGTCGCGTAGTCGATCCCGGCTTGCCTGACTACTAATCTCTCCCCGCCCGCTGCTCCCAAGACGCGGAGAAGGGCTGCGGGAAAGTGGCTTCCTGCAGCCAGCTCCGCCATTCGCTTCATGCTTGAATGGGTGGTGATGGGCATGATGCCTGCCACGACGGGGATCTTGATTCCGACCAGGGCGCAGCGGTCCCGGTAGTCGAGGAAATCGTGATTGTCGAAAAATAGTTGGGTGCAGATGTAGTCCGCTCCTGCATCAACCTTTTCCTTGAAGTAATCCATCTCGGTGAGTCGATTGAGGGTGGCCGGATGGCCTTCGGGAAAGCCCGCGACTCCAACGTTGAATGGATGGGGATGCTCTTTGATAAAGCGCACCAAGTCGGAGGCGAACTTAAACTCGTCCTTGCTTCGGTCGTAATTGGGCTGATCCCTCGGCGGGTCACCGCGCAGGGCGAGGATCGTTTTGACAGAATCCTCGGCATATCGATCGAGGATTTCCGTCATCTCATCCCGGGTATGTCCGATGCAGGTGAGGTGGGGGATAGTCGGGATTTGAGCCTCCCGGATGATGCGCTGAACGACGGCCCGGGTACGCTCGCGGGTTGTTCCTCCGGCGCCGTAGGTCACGCTCACGTAGGAGGGATGAAACTGGTTCAGCTCATGTACGGTCTTGAACAAGGCGTCAGCGGAATCTTCATCCTTTGGGGGGAAAAACTCGAATGAAAGGGTCGTGTCCGGAGCACGAAGCGAAGTCAGCATGTCCATCTGGCGAGAAACCTAGGGCCGGTCCCGTCTTCTGGTCGAAGGAAAAGCGCACTTTTTGTGCAACTTTTTCTTCGGATCATGGTTTGATCGGTGGCATCAAATGCGCTTTCTATCTGTCATTTCCCTCATCCTCTCTGTTTCTTACGCTCTGGGCGAAGGTGCAAAGAGGGTGTCAAAGGATGAAGCAGAGAAGGGAAAGAAGCGCGAAAAGGCTCATACTTCCCAGTTTTTTGAGAATCTTGATGCGGATCAAGATGGCAAGGTGACTCGGGAGGAATTCGACCAAGCGCGCAGGGTTCAAGGTCTCGAGGAGAGTGTCCGTGACCGGCTCTTTGCCCGTTTGGATAAAAATTCCGATGGTATGATTACGCGGAAAGAGATCAAACCGGCAGGAAAGGAGTATTCGTTCCCGGATCCTGGGAAGCTTTTGCGTCAAGCTGATAAAAACAAGGATCGTCGGATTACGAAGGAGGAATTTGCAGCTTACCCCCGTTTTGCGAGGCTTAATGAGACGTCTCGCAAGCGTTTGTTTGACCGACTTGACCGGAATAAGGATGGTGTGATTGATCCAAAGGATCGTCCCAAGGGGTATGGCCCGGGAGGGCCCGGTCCGGGCCAGATTTTTCGGAAATTCGACATTAATCAGGATGAGAAGCTGTCATATAGGGAGTTTCTTGAGATGCCTCATGTGCAAAAAATTCCTGAGAAATCCCGCAAGAAGAGCTTCGATCGTCTTGATCAGGATTCCGATGGTCTGTTACATTCAAAGGAGTTTCGCGCGAAAGCGAGTCCTCGTCACCGTCAAGGAACACCGAGGGAGAAGCCTGCAAAGGCTGGCAAGGCCGAGTGAATCGAATGAAGGGTAATCTTTTCTAAAAGATAAACTCGAACCACACTCCGCCGAAAACTGGATCGGTGGCTCTTGAGTCGTCGAGTTGCATGCTCCAGCCGAGGAAGGGAGTGATGGCCGAGGCATCAGAGATGGCGTAGGTGAATGAAAGTCGGCCGTAGAGCTCGTTGAACCCTTCACGATCAAGGTAGTTCGAGACGAAGCTCACTCCATTGTCGATAGAGACAAAGGTCTTTTCCGAAATGGGCTTGCGCCAGCGTATTTCCGTTGAAGCGTAGAAGGCATCGTTACCAGTGTCGTAGTAGGCTCCGGCTTTCACATCCCAGAGATCATTGATTCGGCGGTTCAGGAACACACCAAAATCCAATCCACTCTCGAGGACGGAGTTTCGAAAGTTCCGAGAGGTGAGGGAAGTTCCGATTTGAGTCTGCTCATTGAGCTCGTGATGAAGATCGAGAAAGACGGCGGATTCAGAAAAATTTCCGCTGCTTTCCGAGAGGTGCCAAGTTCCCAGACTCAGGCTCGTATCGTTTGACAATGAAATCTCGGCTTCGATTTGTAGGTCGAGCGAGGTGTCCGCGAGTTCGATACCACGATAAACGTATCCGGAGCGAATTCCGGCGACAGTTTCAATTCCCCAGGGAATTTCGTTTTCAATCTCGGCTCGGATGGGGGCGAGAGTGAGAAGAATGAGCGCGGAAAAAATTGCCAAGGACATGACATGGAATGTGGGAGAAACCCGGAATGGGGTCAATCCCCACTTGGTCAGACTCAAGCTAATGAAAATCATGGGAGGAGACTTTGATTCTCTTTGTGTTGTTCAGTGGGGCGATCTGATTGACGTAGATTGTGGGTTTGTTCCCTTCGGTAATTTGGAGGTGACCTGTCACAAAAAGAAAGGGTTCGTTGACGATGACGATGCGATATTGATGGAAGATTTTACGGGGGACAAAGAGGTTGATGATGCCGTATTCGTCTTCGAGTGAGATGAAGCAATGCCCTTTGGCAGTGCCGGGGCGCTGACGGCAAATGACCATGCCAGCGATGGTGAGAGGGGTTCCGTGTAAGAGGTGGCTGAGAGCTCTGGAATGTGTGGAAGTTTCCTCGGGGTGATCTTTCCGCCAGAGGCGCATCGGATGTGGCCCGACAGTCGATCCTTGAATGGAGAAATCTGCGGCGAGGCGTTCAGAGGGCGACATCATCGCAAGCGGTTTGGTGTGAATCGGAGCGCTTTGAGCGAAAAGATCATCGGGTGGAAGGAGCTCGGCTTTCCAGAGGGCATCACGCCGGTGAGTCACCTCCGGAAGTTCATTAAGAGCGCCGGAAGCGGAGAGAATGCGACGTTCCTTCTTGTTGGGAGAGACTCTGGCAAGAAAATCAGAAAGAGAGAAAAATTGCTTTTGAGAACGCGCTTTGACGAGTTTCTCGAGAGTGACTTGGCGAAGGCCCTTGAGACCTTGAAGGCCGAGGCGCAGGGCGTGGTCATCGATCACAGTGCTTTCAATCATGGAGTGGATCACGGAGACTGGCTTGGTTCGAATTCCGTGACGTTTGGCGTCTTGAATGAGCGTGTTCACAGAGTAAAAACCCATCGGCTGGTTATTGATAAGACCACAGTAAAACTCGACGGGATGATGGACCTTGAGCCAACAGGAGGCGTAGGCGATGAGGGCGAAGGAAATGGCATGAGACTCCGGGAAACCGTAGAGCGCGAAGGAACCGATAGACTGAATAACTTGATGCTGAACATCGCGTGAGATGCCTTTGGCCTCCATGCGGGAACACATTGTTTCGGAAATTTCGCGCATGCGGTCGTCGGATTTTTTAAAGGCCATGGCCTTGCGAAGCTGGTCCGCTTCCACGCCGGAGAAGTCGGCGATCGTCATCGCCATTTTCTGGACCTGTTCTTGAAAAAGGGGCACTCCCAACGTGCGCTCAAGAATGGGGCGAAAGCTTTCGTGAATGTAGTCGATGGGAGCGCGACCGTTGCGCCGATTGAGGTAGGGATGCACGAGATCTCCAACGATGGGGCCGGGACGGATGATGGCGACTTCAATGGCGAGGTCGTAAAACTTTTGTGGCCGCATGATGGGAAGCGTGGCCATCTGGGCCCGGGATTCGACCTGAAAAGTGCCAATGGTGTCGGCTTCACACAGCATGGTGTAGGTGGCGGGATCGTCCTTTGGAATACGCGCCAGATCGATGCGTTTTCCCCGCTGTTCGCAGAGGCGGATCGAGTCTTCCATCGCGGCGAGCATACCGAGTCCGAGGAGGTCCACTTTGACAATGCCGAGATCCTCGCAGTCGTCCTTGTCCCATTGCAGAACGGTGCGTCCGGGCATAGTCGCAGGTTGCAGGGGGACGATGTGGTCGAGTCCGTCATCACAAAACACCATGCCTCCGGAGTGTTGCCCGAGGTGGCGGGGGGAGCCGAGAATGGCATGATAGAGCTTCAAAAGCGGTTCAAAACGCGGGTGTTGCCGCGGAATGCCAGAGCGCTCGATCGTGGCGGCGAGTTCCAGCACCTGATCGCGCGGGTAGTAGTGATCCATTGAAAGTTCATCGGAATGATGTTCGCGGGTGACATCACTCACCTTGGGTGAGGTGCAAAGGTCGGTGAAGCGATGGGCAATTGTTTCGGGGAAGCCGAGGACCTTGGACATTTCCCGGAAGGCGGAGCGGGGGCGATAGGTGATCACGTTTGCGGTCATCGCGGCTCCGTGGGGAGCGTATTTTTCAAAGAGATATTGGATGACGGACTCGCGACGTTCTCCTGAGGGGAAATCGATATCAATATCCGGCCATGAGGTGCGATTTTCCGAGAGGAAGCGCTCAAAGAGAAGACCGCTGGTGACGGGGTCGACATTGGTGATGCCGAGGATGTAGCAAAGGAGTGAGTTTGCGGCTGATCCCCGGCCCTGGCATAGAATACCTTGGGAGCGGGCAAAGCACACGAGATCCCAGACGATGAGGAAGTAACCCGAGAACCCGAGATGGGCGATGGTTCTGAGTTCGGCTTCCAGTTGTTTGCGGTGCGCGGGTGTGAAGTGGGGAATTTTATGGGGGAGAAACGAACGGGAAATCTCGGTGAGGGTACGGTTTTGTGCGTCCTCGCTCATGAGGCATCCGGTGTCTGGGTCCCGATAACGTGGGAAGCGGTAGCCAAGGTTTTCCAGCGTGAACTCGCATCGTTCCGAGAGTTCGTGCGCGTGTCTGACCGCCTCCGGGTGATCACGAAAAAGGGAATGAAGTGAGGCGGGTGACTTTAAAAAGCGTTCACCGTTGATTTCAAGATGTCGTCCTGCGTCATCGAGTGTGCAGTGCTCACGCAAGCAGGTGAAGGCATCGGTAAGGAGTCGGTCCTGTGGGCGCGCGTAAAGCGGTGTATGAGTCGCGAGCAGCGGGAGTTTGAGATGACTGGCCAGATCGGAGAGCAAGCGATTGACCTTTTCTTCGCCCCGACGATAGTGACGCTGGAGTGCGATGGAAACGCTACCATTTCCGAAATGATGTCTCAAATCAATGGTGGCCTGAAGAAGGGGAGCGCGGCGGATTTTTGAGAATGATTCGCAGGTGAGCACGGCGTGCAGACCGGAAAGATCACCGTGCAATTTACGGGCTTCATTCGGGAAGCAGTGCAAGTGGGTGAGAAGTCGGGAGAGATTTCGATAGCCTGTGCGTGAGGTGACGAGGATGGGCAGTTGCTCTAAAACGTGCTGGCTTTTTCCGAGGCGAATTTTCTCTAGGGTGACGCCCACCAGGGCGCGCACTCCTACTTTCCGGGCGGCTTGATGGGCTCGTGCGGATCCGTAAAAACCCATGTGGTCGATCAGGCCCAGCGAGCGGTGGCCGAGCTCCGCGGCCCGGGCGATGAGTGCTTCCGGTGGGCTGGCTCCACGGAGAAACGAGAAGGACGATTTGGCGAGAAGTTCCATCGGTTCATCCTCCGTAGATTCCGGAGAGAAGCCATTCCCCAGCGGATTTTTCGGTGAGTTGGAAGAGGCGTCGCTGCTCAAGTTCGACATCCCACTGCATTTCCTGCCAGCGTCGATCCCACCAATTTCCGGAGAGGGGGAAAGGGCCGCGGCACTGGAGAATTCTCCCCTGATGGGGGCCGGTAAGAACGGCAAGGGGTCGCCGGAAACGTCCTCGTTTTTCGGTCATCACTTGAATGGGGATGGGGGGGCGGAAGCGCGACATCGGGAGATCGCCCACGGGTTCGGATTCGAGGATCTCCTCGGGCTTTTGAAAATCGAGTGAGACTGGAAACATCGTGAAAGCGTCCGGGCGATGGCTGTCCTGAAGTTGGGGGATGCCGAGGCGACCGTGTCCCACGAGTGCGGACAGCCGACGCACGGTATCGGCAAATTGATGAGGGTCCTTCAGTCCCTTGCGGAAGATTTCGTGCTGCTTGTGGCCGGGGAGGGCTTCCTCGAGCTTGAGATGGAATTCCTCTGTGCGGTCGGGAGCGCGGAGGTCATTGAGATGCGTGTGAAGCGTGCGCAGAAGGATGTCTGGATCGAGGGTGGGCTCGGAAAGACGGAGGGACTTGGAGTGCCCCGCGCCATTGTCATAAGCGATGGAGAATTCGATGAGCGAGGTGGCCCGCTGATGGGCGCGGAGGCGATTGCACAGGGTTTGAAAAAGGCGTCGGGCTACAAAGAGAATGGGCTCGAAGTTTTCGACGGGAGTTTCAAAAAAATGCTTCGCCTGATAGCTGGTGCTCGCTCGGCTAAGTTGGAGCAGGCGATGAGTTTTCTGGTGGAAAATATCGTGCAGAAGAGTGGCTTCCGGCCCGAGCCGCTCCGCGAGACCTTGACGAGGGAGGGCGGAGAGATCGGCCAGAGTTTGCACTCCCCAGAGATCCAGAAGGGCCAGATCAGGGAGTGGGAATGTCCCGGCCGAGACAATCTCCGGGAGAGTGAGAACTCCGGGGTCGATTTTTTCAGGAACGAACAGGCGGGAGTTCGGCTCAAAGGACAAGCTTGCCGAAGTGCGGGGTGAAAGGGAGCAGAGGTGCGCGAGATCTGGGATGGGGGCGGTTGCGATCTGAAGAGGAAGTCCGAGATAAACGGCTTCTCGAAGCGTTTGTGTGGTCCATTCCCGGGAGGTGGAAAAAACGATGGTGGAGAGGTCGAGCAGGATACTTTCGGGCGAGGTCAGTTCAAAATCGGGAGTGAGGGATTCCGCAAAGCCGGAGAGTTGTCGAATCGTCGCTTGTTCCGTTTCAGGTTCCCGTTCCAGAAAGACGAGATCGGCACAGCGCGCGAGCGCATGAGTGGTGCGCATTCCACGCGCGAGTCCGGATTTCCGGGCGAGTCCATTGAGCGCGACGAGATGGGATTTCTCCCGTTCTCCTTCCGAGAGTAAAGCCGCGGGTTGGGTGCACAGATCAGCGTCTCTGGTCAGTAGACAATAGAGGGCAAGATCAGGGAAATGAAGCGCGGCATACATTAACTGGAACGGGTTTGGGAAATCCCGCGTGTGTTTTCGCGGGAAGCTTGAAAGGTCGGGCGTTCTTTCTCTACTTGCTCGAGAGTAAAGTGACCGGAAACAAAGATTCGTTCGTGGGCCGAGGGCACGATCACGCTCGGCGTGAGCACGACGAGAGTCGTGCCGGACTGACGGGCCTCCGTTTTGTAGCGATGCCATAAGGCGCGCGGAATGCGCCGGAGTTCTCGTTCCGGGGAGAGGTGAAGATCGAGAACTACGAGCGGAAGGTTACCATCGCGCAAGAGCAGATCGGTGGCCTGGATGGCTTGACCAATATCATGGCAGCGAACCCAGAAAAGTCGCCCACAACGGGAGTTCCCTTGTGAGCCGGGATCGAACTGATCACGACCGTCCACCAAGGCCAGTGGAAGATCACGCTCGGCATCCAAGAGCCGGGAAATCATCAAGGATATTCCCCGTCCGGGCTCGGGAGAAACAACTTCATTGACGGTGGCGGGGTCGAAGTTCAGCAGATCTTCAGCCTGCCAGCTCTCTGGTTCCACAAGAACTTCTGGAGTGAAGTCCCGATGAGCCGTTGGAAATTTCTCCTTCAGGGAGTGACGAAGCTGGGTCAGATCAAGAACAGGATCTTTGTGATTCACATGTTCAAAAGAACATATTTTTAAAACGAAGGCAAGGCGGACCGTGCAAGCCTTAATTTTTAGATGGAAGTGTTTTCCCGCAGGTAGACAAATTCCTTCATCGCGCTAGTCTTTCCGGAGATGAAACTTGCCCCGTTCCCGAACCCGCGCGAATTGGTGCGCCAGTGGGAATCCGGCGAGATTAAGCGCGAGACCCTTCACGAGCTCATGGCCCAGCACCAGGCAGCCATCATCGAGGAAGCCGAGGAAGAACGTCTCAATCCCTTCGCGAGTTATCTCGATCGTATGATGAACAAGAGGATGGCGAAAAAGCTCATCAAGATTCATGGTGAGGCCAACCTCCGCGAGCTCTGTCTCGCTCTTTCGGAGCTTCGGGACTTTCTTCCTGCCGCTTTTCTCTGGAACGTCAATCACTGGGATTTGCCCTTCCATTGCTTCCTTCGTCACAAACGCGAGCCGGTCTTTCTCATCCACGAAGCCTTTGTCAAAAGTGGCCGTGCCATGCTCCTCATCGAGCACGGATCCGTTCAAAAAGCCAAACGCATTCAGGAACGCATCCACTTCGAGCGACACTGGAAGGGGGAAATGAAGGTCTCAAAACGGGAAGTGGTGTAGCACAGGCGTCTCGCCTGTGTTTGTTTCAGAGCCCTGCGACGATGCCATCAAGAAGTTCTTTGGTCTTTTCGAAAGAGATTCGGGTCAGGCGGTCAGGATCAAGTCCGTGCTCTTCGAACAGAGGATCTACTTTCCTCCCGTGAAGCATATCAAATAAAAAACGTCTCTGGATGTGGCCTCTTCGTCAAGGACATGAGAGGTGTTCTAAGAAAGGGCAAAGAGAACAGTGGTTTAGACCGCATCTGAGAGAAAGAGCAACCTGCCCCAGATCTGGTCAAGGTTTTTCCACTTCCTCGAGTTCGGCTTTGAGAATCTCCACCACTTGATCCTCGAAGATAGTGAAGCCATTGGGGCTGGGTCGCATGAGCTCTGTTTTCGCAAACCAGAAATGCTCTTCATATTTGAGGCCAAGGCTGAACAATCCCACCAAGGCCGCAGAAAATAGGAAGGCTGGAGCGAGACGGCTGGTGAGGTCATACGACTTATCACGATGCTTTAAACGAGGAAAAATAAGCCCGATCAGGGCGATGACCGAGAGCACCGGGGAAGCAGAAATAAGGATGGGTGTCACCCTGAGGTCGACGAGCGGAATCATCGCGGCAGCGAAGAACAAGGAAGTCACGGCGACTGCTACGGGCCACCAGATTTTCTTTCGTGACTCTTCGGGGTAGGCCCGGCTGCGAAGCAGGCACACGGGCACGGCGAAGAGGATGAGGAGGGTTGCAATCTCCGGATGCAGGTAATTTCCAAATCCCAGAAGACGACCTCCATAATCGAGCATGCCGAAAGAGAAAAAGTAGCGGAAGGCGATCAGAAGAACAAAGGGAAGAAGAACACCAAGTGCGAGAACCGAAACCTCAGGCTGGAAGAGGGCAGGGTTGGCTTTGTCCCGTTTGCGAAGCCAGGTGATGAGCGCTGCGAGATTAAGGATGAGAACAATCAGGCCATAAAAGATGCGGGACGCAAAGGCCCGCTCAGCACGAAGTGCGGGTTTGAGTTCTTCTCTGGTGATCTCGATTGGACTCTTGGTCAAGTAAGCCATCGCGGGATAAGCCATCGCAGAGAAAATGTCGGCTCGTCGGTAGCATAAGCTGGGTGAATTCATCACTTCGGGGTTGCTTTCTGTGGTCGTTGTAAGCCTGGTATTTTGAGTGTTGATCGCGATAAAAGGCGGACTTTTCCTCGAGGCCGATCCGGGTTGCTGTTTCCCGGAGGTTCGCGGAGAGGAGGATGCTGGTCGCCTGATAGACAAGGCCATCGACAAGGGTTCGCACTTCTTTCCAATGTCTTGTCTTCATAGCCAAAGCGAGGGACTCGAGCTCGAAGAACTCCTCCTCGGTTTGTGCGGTCTGAATGGCAGCGCTTAAAATTTGGGAGGCGTTTTTCCAGACTGTTATACCGGAATACGATTCACTCATGATGGCAATATTTCTTGCGTTTTCGAGAACTCCGTTGGCTTCCGGCAGGGCATCGAACCGCTCAGCGGCCATCTCGCTGAAGTAGGAGTCTTGCTTGGGTGCCTGGAGTCCTTGTTTGAGAAGAGAGAGTGATTTTGCAAATTTTTCTTCGTCGGTGATATCATATCGTATGACCGGGGCTGGAGCTCCTTCGGCTTCGCGTTTTTTTCGATCGGATCGCTCCTCCCGAACGCTTTCCAAGAAATCGTCCACCGACAGGGAAGCCTGCCAAAGCTGGAACCAGCCGTTGTTTGGATCGAGCTCGGTCACCTTCTCCTCAAAGTCATTCGGGACCTCGTCCATGGAGTTCAGCAGGTTCGCGTAATAAACCGGGTTCCCGGGTTCCATGTCATGGAGTGCGGCCCAGCGTTCGGTCTCGGTGGCCTGCGAAACATCACCTTGAAGAATCAGGCGGTCCCTGTTCAGCGTCGATTTCGGAAGCTCCTGGGGTTTTGGTTTTTCAAAGAGGCTGACACTCGCGAAAGATTGGAAAAATTTGACCGCTTTGAGGTGAAGTCTTCCTTCCGAGAGCATGATGGCACACGAGATCCCCCACAAAAATAGGAGCGCCGGAGTGAGAGCATTTTTCGATTGGCTGGCCATGTCCCGGAAACTATTCCGTTCTCCGTTTTGAGGGAAGCGAACTTTGGCATTTGAAAATTCTCCCGGGATGCGCACGATGGCTTCAGAAACGAAACGATATGGGACGCGCATTTGAATACCGGAAGGCCTCGAAGGAAAAACGTTGGGGAAAGATGTCTCGCATCTTCCCGAAGCTGGCCAAGACCATCACGATGGCTGCGAAAGAGGGAGGGGCCGATCCTGATTCCAATGCCAAGCTCCGGACCGCGATTCTCAACGCGAAGGCGGAGAACATGCCGAAGGATAATATCGATAAGGCGATCAAACGTGCCACTTCGAAAGACCTCGGTGATATTTCTGAAATCAGCTACGAGGGCAAGGGACCGCATGGTTCGCTGTTCTGGGTGGAGTGTGCGACGGATAATACGAACCGCTCCTACACCAATGTTCGCACTGCCTTTAATAAGAACGGAGGTGAGTTGGTCACCTCAGGCCAGCTGGACTTCATGTTCAATCGGAAATCGGTCATCGAGTTCAACACTGAGGGCGTGGATCTGGAAGAACTGGAGCTGGAGCTCATCGATGCCGGTCTGGAGGAGCTCGAGGCTGAGGGCGATCTGGGAATTCTCTATGGCGATTTTAAGGACTTCGGAAATCTTACCGCGAAATTGGAAGAGATGAACGTCGAGCCTTCAAAGGCGAGCCTGGAACGCCTCCCGACCAATCCCCAGCAGTTCAGTGAGGAACAGATCGCCGAGATCGAGATTCTCATCGATAAGCTGGAGGACGATGAAGACGTGCAGGCGGTCTTTACAAATATTGATCGATAGGTCGTTGGTCCTTGCAAGCCCCCGTGCAAGCTGCAAGCCCCCGTGCAAGCCTCTTCCGGGGTACAAAAAAGGGCGCCGTCGGACGCCCTTCCAATTCTTTGGGTGAAATTCTGATCTACAGAATACTCATCATCTGGAGAACCTTCACGAGGTAAATGAAGAAAACGATGATGTGAGCGACGAGATAGAGAAGAATGGCCTTCTCGATCGACTTGCGGGTCATAAGCGGGATGATTTTCATCGACAACGAAAGATGGCGGGAGATTTCAGGGAGGTCAAGAAGATCGCTTTGTTTACGCTTCCTGAGATTCTTCGGCTGGCAGAGTTGCCTCGTGAATCGCGGCTTCGATTTTCGGGTTCACCTCGTGTTTCATCGACTCAGTAGCGACCCGGAGCGCGTTTTTAATCGCGAGGGCCGACGAGCCACCGTGTGCGATGATGCATACTCCGTTCACTCCGAGAAGGGGACTTCCTCCGACCGTTTCGTAACTCGTGCGCTCCTTCACGGCATTGAAGGCTCCCTTGCCCATGAGTGCTCCGGTGATCCGGAAGGGATTCTTTTTGAATTCTTCCTTCATCCACTTTCCCATGGCTTTTGCAGTCGCCTCGCAGCTTTTGAGGACGATGTTTCCGGTGAAGCCGTCGCAAAGACAGACATCGAGTTTGGTCTGGAAAAGATCGTGTCCTTCGACATTTCCCCGGAAGGTAAACGGAGCATGGCCACGGTCCACAAGGTGCTTGATAAGGATCATCGTTTCCTTGGTAAAGGTGGTCCCTTTTTCCTCCTCTTCGCCATTGGACATGATGCCGACGTGAGGGTCTTCGACCTTGAGGACTTCACGAGCGTAAACACTCCCCATGATGGCGTAGTGAACAAGATGGGCAGGTTTTGCCTCCGGGTTGGCTCCTGCATCGAGGAGGTTGCAAAGACCGAATTCGTTGGGAAGAGAGGAGCAAATTCCAGCGCGGGCAACCCCTTTGAGAAGGCGGAGTTTGACGGTAGCGGCAGCAACGGCTGCTCCGGTGTTTCCTGCGGAAACCATCGCTCCTGCTTCTCCCCGCTTCACGAGGTCTGCCGAGATGGCAATGGATGACTTCTTCTTGCGCCGCAGTGCTTTGGCCCCGGATTCTTCCATCCCGACAATTTCGGGTGCTTCCTCGAAGGTGGTTCGGGGGTCGGTCAATCCACAGGCGGCAGCTTCCTTTTTCAAGAGCTCAACCGGACCGGTGAGAATAATATTTTCGACCTCCGTGTTCCCGGCGAGGAAATCGCGGGCGCCGATGAGATTCACCTCAGGGGCGTGATCCCCTCCCATGGCATCAAGCGCGATTTTCATCGAGGAATGAGAATGTAAAAAGGCACGGAACCTAATCCGCGCCTTTTTCGATCAAAAGAAAAACTAGACGAGGTCCACATCGAGAACCTGGCGGTCGCGATAGGTGCCACAGGATGGGCACGCGATGTGTCCCGGGATGCGGCTTTCGCACTCAGGGCAGGTCTTGAGTTGTGGCTTACGCCAGCGATTGGCTCCACGGCGGAGCTTCTGCTTATGCTTGGATGTGCGACGTTTTGGTACTGCCATGACTTGGGAAGGTTAGAGGAGAATGATTGAAGTTAATCGTTGGAGTCCAGCGCGTCCAAGGCGGCCCATGGGCTTGGCTTGTCCTGCGCGGGGGCGTTGTCTACCCCAGCATCGGTAGGATTGTCCACTGCTAAATACTTCGGATCTATTTCGCATGTTCCCGGTACATCGCCATCTTCGCAGCGGGGATTTGTCGGAAGTTCTAGCAGAATCTCCTCGCGAAGCTCGTCAGCAGCATCGATGACGCTCTGATCCTCGATCTCGATACTGATGGCGGCTTGCGGAATTTCAATGGTCTGGAGGTAGTTATGCAGGCTTCGCATGCAGGTGAGTTCGAAGGTGGCTTGCAGTGCTCCTGTTATTAAGAGCTCATTGTCAAAGCGTTGTGCCTTGATGTGGTAAGCGAGGGGTGACGCCGCTTTGGTGTTTTTGTCATCGATCCCAAAAAATTCAGCCGGAATTTCGCCCTCAAATTCTTTTCCTTCGTCCGGGAGTTCGGCCAGATCAATCTTCATGGGGGAAATTGTAGATTGAAACTGTGCGTTGGTCCCGTGAAAATCGCGGGGTGGAAAAAATTCCTCCTTCCGTTCTCCTCGGTGCCTATACCGAAGGGGTTTTCCCGATGGCGGAAGATGGGGAGATTTACTGGTTTTCGCCTACTCATCGCGGAATTATTCCCCTTGATGAGCGCTTCCACATCCCGAAGGGCTTGAAGCGAAGTTTGAAAAAGAGGCCCTTTGAGGTTCGCTGGAACACCGCTTTCCGTGAAACCATGGCGGGTTGTGCCGAGCGAGAGGAGACTTGGATTGATGGCGTGATCATCGAGAGTTATTGCGATCTTCATGATCTCGGCTTTGCCCACTCGGTGGAGTGCTGGGATGAAGAGGGTCTGCAGGGAGGGCTTTATGGGATCAAAATCGAGAATGCCTTTTTTGGTGAAAGCATGTTCAGCCGGAAAACGGATGCCTCAAAAATTGCCCTCGTAAAGCTGGTGGACTGGCTGCGCGAAGAGGGTGTGGTCCTGCTCGACACGCAATGGATGACCGAGCATCTGCGTCAGTTCGGTGGTTATGAGGTGGAGCGGGATAACTACCTCAAGATGCTTGGAAAAGCATTGGGCCATGTGGGTTAGTCGCTGATAGCGGCAAGGTGGTTTTGCTCAAACCACCGATTAGAAGGGATGGTTTTTCGGGAGCCGAGTGCGCAAGAATTCTGTTGAGAAATCCCGCGAGGATCAGCGCAGCTGCAGGAATTCGGTAAAAGTCCCCGCGCCATCACTCACTTTGGCTGTATCCAGCCGCGAGAAATTGAGGAGCCGTCAGATTACAAAGGAAAAAATGGAGCGGGTAGAGGGAATCGAACCCTCATGATCAGCTTGGAAGGCTGGAGCTTTACCATTAAGCTATACCCGCGGTGCGTGGCGACTGGGAGGGAACTAAGGTGGAGCTCTGAATGGTGCAACAAAAATGCGAAAGAACCTTTTGTGTTCTGAAACCACTTTTGCCTCTGTTGCGTTCGGAGTGGCTTCCAAGGAGTCCCGGAGTCAAGGGGTTATGCGGGTGACTTTGACCCTGATAAATACCTTATTTTGATCGGAAACTGGTGTGATCGATCGTACGGTAACTTGGTTGAAACCATGACCCTGAGGGATCTTAAAGATCTCGATGAGATGATCAGAGCCCTCCCCCCTAGGCTTGAAGTTCGTTAGAAAGCTGTGGGGTGTAAGTCAGTTCCGCAGTAGGGTCGCGCTCTGGGTAGGTGAAGGCGAGGTAGGTTTGACCACCATCGGGGATGAAGAGAGGGGTGAGTAAAGTGCTAAGATCGTCTGTGGATTTGGGATCCTTTAGGATAGCATATTCGAGAAGATGAGAGAGAGTCGTTTCGGCAGGGCTGCTTTTTTATTCGCTTTTTAGTCCAGAAGGTCGGGCCGGTTCTCGCGCGTCCTTTTAAGAGCCATTTCTTTTTTCCATTCCTCGATCTTGGCGTGATGGCCGGAGAAGAGGATGTCGGGAACCTCGAGGCCGCGGAAGTTGGCGGGCTTGGTGTAGGCTGGAGCTTCGAGAAGCTTGGGGTCGGAAAAGGATTCTTCTTCCGGGGAGCGCTCGTCGCCGAGTGCTCCGGGAAGGAGCCGGACGATGGCATCGGTGACAACTGCGGCTGCGATCGCGCCGTTGGTCAGGACGTAGTCGCCAATGGAAAGTTCGAGATCAACGAGCTCCTCAATGACGCGGTGGTCCACGCCCTCATAGTGACCGCAGATGAAGATCAAGTGGCTTTCTGCGGTGAGCTCCCTTGCAATGGCTTGTTTGAGAACCTTTCCCTGGGGAGTGAGAAGGATGATTTTGGAGGATTCGGTGCGGAGGTCTTCGATTGCGGCGAAAATGGGCTCTGGCTTGAGGAGCATCCCTTGGCCGCCGCCGCAGAGGGAGTCGTCAGTGCGGCGATGTTTGTCCGTGGCCCAGTCTCTCAGGTTGTGGGCTTGGATTTCCACGATCTCTGCTTGCTGCGCGCGCTTGATGATGCTCTCGCCAAGCGGGGCGAGCGAAATTTCTGGGAAAAGAGTGAGGATATCGACACGCATGGGATCAGTTTTCGAGAGGATCGATTGTGAGCTCCGATCCCAGTCCTTCAAGGGTGTTGGTGATTTCGTTGCTCTCTAGTTCCTGAGGGAGTCCCGCCTTGGCTTTCGCGCAGATAAAGAGATGGGCAGCCTTGGGAGCGGATTCGAGCGGGCTTGGGAGCTCTTCCTGACTGGAGAGGCGAGTCTTCCGGCTTTCCGGCCAGCTTCTTTTGTGACGGGCGACAGGATCGGCGATCGGTTCCAAGAGCCTGGGTCGATCAGGTCTGACAAGGGTGGGGAGAAAGGGAGCGGGCATCGACCTATTACTTTACGATGACGGGAGTTCCCATGGAGGCGTTTTCGAAAAACTTCTTCGCCATGGGTTCGGGCATGCGGATGCAGCCGTGAGACGCGGCATATCCGGGAAGATGGCCCACGTGCATTCCGATACCTCCATTGAAACGCATAAAGTAAGGCATGGGTGCGTTTTCGAAGACCTGCCCCGGACCAGCGTGATCTTTACGAATATCGGCATCGTCGTTAATGATTTGCCCGGTCGTGGTATCCCGGATGACGCCGTAGAGGGAGGATTTGTGATCTTTGTTTTTCTGAGTGATTTTGAATGTTCCCGCCGGAGTGGTGTGGGTGCTCTTTCCGGTGGAGATTGGGCTGACCCCGACGAGTTCTGATCCCTTGTAAAAGTAAGCTTTCTGTTCCGAGCGTTTGATGATAATTGAGGCTGGGCCTTCCACCCCGTCGCCATCCCAATATCCGCGCGCGTGGGCCGGGGCGTTGTGTTGCAGGGCGCTATTTGGAGTGCGAAAACCGGCCAGGTAGCCTGCTCCGGGATCGGCGGGGGAAATGTCATTCTGTCCGCAGGAAACGAGGAAGACGGCAAGGGGGAGTGAGATCAAGGCCTTCATTGACGGTCAAGATAAGGGCAGCTGCCAAATGGTCAAGGGTGCGGGAAGGAGGCGATGCAGGCATAAAAAAGCCCGAACGCACAAGGCGAGCGGGCTTTCAAAAAAAGAGGTGTGCTTAATTCACTCGGTGGCTTCAGGAGCTTCCACGGTGATCGTCACAGAGGTGCTTACCTCAGGGTGGAGTTTAATTTCGACGTCTGTCTTGCCGGAGGTCTTGATAGGCTTATCAAGCTGAATCGCGGTGCGCTCGATTTCGAATCCCTTTTCCTCAAGAGTTTTGTGGATGTCGATGGAAGTGACCGAACCGAAGGCTTTTCCGTTGGCGCCAATCTCAAGAGTGAACTTGGGCTTGAGACGGCCGATTTTGGCAGCAAGCTCATGGGCTTCGGCGAGTTCGGCAGCCTCACGTGCGGCACGAACCTTGTTCAGATTCTCGATCTGATTGAGGTTTCCCTTGGTGGCTTCATAAGCTTTACCGGTGGGGATCAGGAAATTGCGGGCGAAGCCGGCCTTCACCTTGACGACGTCAGCTTCGGCACCGAGGCCCTGGATTTTTTCGCGGAGAATCACTTCTGTGGCAGCCATAATAATAGAATGAAAGAGTTTGCGGGACGCGGGGAATAGGGACGCAGGAACAGGGAGTCAAGAAATTATCGAATTTGCGAGCCGCCAATTCCAACCCGTTAAGATCTGAGGAAAAATCGAGGATGATCTTCTCTGCAAAGGATTTAAGCAAAAAGCAGGAGAGTTCGGCGGTGTCCCCATCCAGCTCAAGCAATTGAGCGGCTCAGGTGTCGAGTTGAGCGGTATTTTCCATTTGGGCGTTTCGGTGCCCTCGTGATCAGGCAGGTATTTGGGGGCGAGTGCCCCAGCCAAGTGCAGAAAATCCCAAGAATAAGTGCACTCCGGGAAGGTCAGGGAACGCAGATCTCCCTGCAAGTATGCTCCTCGCGCGAGCTTCAAAAAATTCGGTCAGGCAGTGAATAACTCGCCGATCTTTTGTCTCCTCTTGAATGAGGGCTTAGGCTTGACTTCGGGATGGCAACAATCGGCACTCCGTTTACTCAAACTGCAAAAAAGGTCATGCTCTGTGGCTCGGGGGAGTTGGGGAAAGAAGTCGTGATTGAGCTCCAGCGCTACGGGGTTGAGGTCATTGCCTGTGATGCCTACGAAAACGCACCGGCGATGCAGGTGGCGGACCGGGCGCATGTCTTTTCCATGCTGGATGGCCAATCGCTGCGTCGGGTGATTGAACTGGAAAAGCCCGATTTGGTGGTGCCGGAGGTCGAAGCAATTGCAACCGACACCTTGGCGGAAATTGAGAATGAAGGGAGGGCGACGATCATTCCAACCGCTCGTGCGACCCAGCTCACGATGAATCGGGAGGGGATTCGGCGCATGGCTGCCGAGGAATTGGGGTGCCTGACTTCTCCTTATCGCTTCGCTGCGACAATCGAAGAGTATCAGGCCGCGATTGCTGAGATTGGTCTGCCATGTGTGGTGAAGCCCATCATGTCATCGTCCGGAAAAGGCCAATCAACCTTGAAGACGGAAGCCGATGTGCAGCCAGCGTGGGATTACGCGCAGGAAGGGGGAAGGGCGGGAGCGGGAAAAGTGATTGTGGAGGGTTTTGTGGAATTTGATTATGAGATCACTTTACTCACCGTCCGGCACGTCGGAGGCACTTCTTTTTGTCAGCCCATCGGGCATATTCAGGTCGACGGAGATTATCGTGAGTCCTGGCAACCCCAACCGATGACGGAAGCCGCGCTCGCGGGTGCACAGGAGATGGCGGCCAAGGTGACCGAGAATCTTGGTGGTTATGGAGTGTTCGGCGTAGAGCTTTTTGTGAAGGGCGATGAGGTCATTTTTTCGGAAGTTTCTCCGCGACCCCATGATACTGGAATGGTGACGATGATCTCACAGGATCTGAGTCAGTTTGCGCTTCATGCCCGGGCGATTCTGGGAATGCCGATTCCGAACATTCATCAACATGGGCCGAGCGCTTCCTGTGCGCATGTGGTGGAGGGGACTTCCGCAAAAGTGAGTTTCGGTAACATCGAGGACGCTTTAATGGAGCCCGACACCCAACTTCGTCTCTTCGGAAAACCAAAGGTGGAGGGAAGACGCCGCATGGCGGTCGGACTGGGGCGCTCGACAGATCTTGAAGCTGCCCGGGCGAAAGCGCGGGGGGTGATCGCAGCCTTGGAGACCCAACTTTGAGAATTTCGAGCCGAGGATTATTCTAGCGCGGCGAGGATCGTTTTGATCTCGGCGTGGGGTGCGTCCCACCGGACCTTGGCGAGGACGGCGGTCTCTTTTTCGGTGAGCTCGAATCGCCATTGATCAACGAAGTCATTGGAGAGGTTTTTCTGAGCGGCCAGAGAGCATGCGAGATACCAGTTGAGACATTGGGCGCGGGCTCCTCTCTTGCTTTTTCCAGGGATGGCCGGGGCCTTGTCGAGGTGCTGGTAAAAGGATTTGAGCCAGTCGTCGCCGTGCTCCTTCCATAGCTTGAGCATAGCGGAGGCGTACATGACATTCTGATCGCTTGGGGTGATTTTGAGGCGATTTCCTTTTTCGTGCCCGCCCATCGCGTTGGTGAAGGTGTTGAGGAACTTCAGGTCGCTCTGAGCGTAGACATCGATCGAGCGATTGATGACATCGCGGGTTCTCTTGTCGCTATCAAAGCCTTTGAGTTGGTCCATGCAAACGTAGCGCATGAAGACGGCAAACCCGGTGGTGAAAACGCTGTGTTTGTGACCGTAGGTATAAAAATTCCGCCCCATCTCGTAGTAATAGGCGTGGGGGATGGCCTTGTTGTTCTTTTGGAACGCAGGGAAGTGGCCATCGTAGAAATGGATCATCTCGATGCCGGTCGCGCCGACATATCCGCAACCGTATCCGCATGAGAGGTGGTTTTGCGGGAGAGCGCAGATTGTGGCCTTTTGATTCACGTGTTTGAAAAGGCGGGGGTTCTTTCCGGTGAATTTTTGATAAACGTCCCAGCCGCCATCGAGCCGGGATACGAATTTTTCCATGGTCTTGGCATCGAGCCCCTCACCTACCGTGATCATGGCGATATGCTTGCCCTCCCAAGGCACCATTTCGGTATCGATTTTTCCTTCAGTCCAGCGGTCCGGGTAGAAGGCCAGCGGAAGGTAGTCGATGGGAGCTCCCGCCTTGAACTGAGCTTGAGCAAAAGTGGCGAAGAATGAGAGGATAATCAGCAAACGCATGAGCTTGAGACCCGGCTTAGATCGGGCGTCGGTTTCTTACGGCCAAGTTAGCGCTTTGTTTTCTGAAAAATGGGATCGATCTTTCCTTTGACTGGAGCGGTAAAGGTGGCGGCTTGCCACTGAGGTTTGGTGAATTGACCGCTACCCCGGAATTGAAAAAGTCCCTGAAAAGGCGTGAGTGGAAGCGCGATGATGCCAAGAAGACCACGAACATTGGCCCGGACCGTCATGTCCATATTCATCGTCTTGAGATCGACCCAGCCATTGCCGGTGAGCACGATGTTTTCCGAGGTCGCCAGAAAGTTCCCGGTCTTCCATACTCCGTTAGTGATTTCAAACTGAGCTTGGCCGTTCTTGGCGCGCTCATATCCCATCCGCTTGTCGCCGAGGATCCCGGCCATGAGTGGTGAGAGCGGCCCGAGGACCGGAAGAGAAACGAGATTGCCGTTTTCCAGTTCAAGGCTGCCTTTCGCGTTGAGGCTCCGGATGTCTCCGCCTGCTCCGTTGAACTGGATACGTCCCTTGAGAGTTCCTTTCTCCACTTTTTCGAAACGGTAGATCTTTGAAAGGGCCGGGAAGGAGATTTCATTCCACCGAATGTCTCCTTGATAAGTGTCGGGTTGGTCCGGGCGGATTTGCACCTTGATCTGACCGGCCGCTAAACCCTGCAGGGCGGCAAAACTCAGACGCTCGATCTTGAGATTGAGGCCTTCCATCGTGATATCAGCGCGAAGATCCTGAGCCGGGAGAGGTCCTCCAAGAAAGGGGTAATCAGTTTGCCCGGAGGTGCGAAGTGCAATGAGGAAGTGTGTGTCTTCAGGTCTGGATTGGTATCCGGAAAAGGCACCGGTGAGCGTCAGTGTTGGAGGTCGGTGAAAACGGTAGGTTTGTTCCAAATACTGGGCAGTATTCGGGGCAAAGGCGCGCACAATCGGGGTCGGCCAGAACGTTCCCTGAAGATTACTCACGTAAGTGATCTGGGAATTAAGATCCACCTGAATGCGATCGACAGAAATCGGCCCGGATGTTGGTGCCTTAAAGCGCAGGCGGGCCTTTTCCTGGCGATCATCGAGCCGGGCTTTGACATTGGAGAATTCGATTTTCGTAGGATTAAGAACGAAGTCAGCCGACAGCTCGTGCAAAGACATACCCCGGTAGGTGAGGCGCGAGCTACGCATGGATCCTTTCGCCGAGACTCCTTGAAAATGAGTGCGATTGAGGTGCCCCTCGAGCTCAATTGCGAGGGTGGATTCCTCGTCGAACTGAAACCTCGAAATGATTCCGTCAGTGGGGCTGTCTTGCTTAATGAAGGGGGAAAAGGCGGTGAGAGGGAGATTAGATTTCACGCGGTATCGGACGAGGTCTCCTTCAAGAAGAAGGTCACCGGTGAGGGACTTGTCATTCTCGCCAACTTCCAAATCTTGTAAGAAGAGGTTCCCATCGTTCCACGAGAATTTGCTCTGTAGGCTGTCGTAGCGATGCTCCAGAAAATGGAACGGCCCGAGATCGACAAAGCCCCGGGTTCTCATGCTCAGTTTTTGATCTGGCTGTTGAACGATTTCCCCCTTAATCTGAACATAGGGTGGTTCGTTGTAGCTGAGATCTTCCATGATTGCGGAGTCGAGGCTGGAAGCGAGGAAGTTCTTGATGTCGATGCTGGAGGTCAGCTCGAAGCGGCCTTGCCTCTTTTTTATGTTCCAGCGGGCTTCGCCCTCGACCTCTCCGCTGTCATCGGCAAGGAAGATTTCCTCGATGGTGGCGAAGTTCTCCCGCAGCTCTCCTCGAAGAGAGAGTGATCCCACCGCATAATTGTTGCGCACAAGGTCGTGGGCATCAATTTCGAATTCGGTGCGTATTCGTGAGAGTTCATTCAGATCGCCCCAAATTTTGAGGGAAATCTGAGGCGGGTGATCTTCTGGGAATTTCCACCGGGCCAGCTCCTTGAGCACAGCTCGAAGAATCTTGTCATCCACCGGTCGCTTGTTTTCACCATCTGGTTCCTTCTTTTGAGGGAGGGTGAGATCGGCATCCAGAGAAACGTGAAGGCCTGCAATGAAGCAGCTGGCTTTTCGAATCTGCAAGCGTTCCTCATCACGGATGAAGACTTCGGCATTGATCTTGGTGGCTAAGATTTTTTCATCGTCTTCAAGCTCGATGAAGGCTTCTCCACCGGTGACGAAGATTTCGCGAAGTTTGAACTGGCCTCTCAGGGCGAGGGATTTGTCGATATCGATCGCGAGGGAGTCCGCGGTGAGCGAAGGTTTGGGGTCTCCCTGCTTGGTGAAAAATTGGGCGTTCGTGGCAACGAGGCCTTTTCTCAGGCTGAAGCGGAGTGATTCAAATTCGACCTCAACCCCTCGTTTGGAAAGCTCGTTGCGCACCCACTCGCCATATTGCCCCGGAAATCCGATTTGGTTGAGGTAGATGAGACCGCCAAACAGAACAGCCACCGCTGCGATGAGAGCAAGGGTGAAGAGGTTCCTCAGGAGGCGCAGGACAAGTTCCACACAGAGACCCTACCCGCAAATGAGGGAGGCTTCAAGGAACAGGAGTCTGTTCGAGTGCGGAGAGTAGGAGTTGATCCGGCTCGGGAGCGTCTTCGGCCAAGAGGCGGTGACGCAAAACGTGGGGGAATATGCTCTGAACGTGGTCTGGAAGGATGGCATCCTGATCGTCGAGAAGGGCTGCTCCTTGAGCGGCTCGTTGAAGAGCCAGAGTTGCGCGGGTCGACACGGCGTGATCATTTCCCAGCGCGGTGCGGACAGCCTGGCAGAGAGCCAGCAGATAGCGCTGGAGGGTGTCGGAGACGGGGAGTTTAGCACATTTTTCCTGAAGTTCGCGGAGGGCTTCGAGCGAGATGATTGCTTCGGCTGCAGGGGCTTGTGATTGTTGGGCGTGATATTTGAGAATCTCAAGTTGGGTGGAGTCATCCGGCAAGCTCATCGGTATCGAGAGAAGGAAACGGTCGAGCTGCGGTTCGGGCAGAGGGAAGGTTCCGGTGGATGAGGCGTCGTTTTGAGTAGCTACCACCATGAATGGATCCGGAAGAATGCGCGTCTCTCCATCGATGGTGACTTGGCGTTCATTCATCGCTTCCAAAAGTGAGGATTGGGTGCGGGGGGAGGCCCGGTTGATCTCATCAGCGAGAAGAAGATTGGCAAAGACAGGACCGGCGATGAAATCGAACTCACCGGTTTGCGGACGGCACAGGTTGTAACCGAGGATGTCGGAAGGAAGGAGGTCGGGGGTAAATTGAACGCGTTTAAAACTTCCACTGAGTGAGGTGGCGAGCGTCTGGGCGAGGCTTGTCTTTCCAATTCCCGGAGGGCCGGTGATCAAGGAGTGACCTCGTGCAAGAAGCGAGATGAGGAGAAGATCGACCGCCTTGGTGGAGCCGAGGACGTTGCTGAGGAGCTGATCGCGAAGGTCGTTCAGGGAGGACATGGATTACTGACGGAGGAGGAATTCGGAGTAAGGTTCTTCGGCGACTTCGATCTTACGGACTTTTAAAAGTGGATATCGATCGGTGTCGCGGGTTTCGAAGGTGAGGATACCGCAGGTTTTGACCCATTCGCCGTTTTCGATCGCGGGCAGGTTTTCGGTGAATTCGAGAGGAATCCCAACGATGGACATATCGGCCGCGCAGCAACTGATGATGGATTGGTAGATGCGCTTGCGGGAGCCGCCTTCGCTTTTGGGAACATCTCCTAGACGACCTTCAAACTCGACCTGAAGTCCTTCAAAGATCGGCTCCACTTCACGATCTCCGGCGATGTAGTTTGGGGTTACGATCGAGAGTTGGAAATCACCTTCCGCATTCCGAGGTACTCGCTTTTCAAGATCCTCGAGAGTGAAGGGGGGAGGAGGTGCAATTTTTGCCAAGGTCTCTTTGGTTGCGCTGCTCTTACGGGCGATTCCGTAGTCGGAAAGCTTGTCCTGCGTGAGGTAGAGGGCGCCCACGAGTGGAAGAAGAGTCAGGGCGTAAGTGACCACCGGTCCGTGCCCGTCGTGTTCATGATGGCAGTCGGCACAGTCTCTGTCATGTTCTTGTTCATGGTGTCCGAGCGCGTGTTCATGCTCGCAGCCGCTCTCCTTCATTTTTTCTTTTGGATTCCAGAGATGGAAGAGCCCGAGAATTATGATTCCAATTCCGCCAAAGAGGACGAGGTGATGGAAATCAGGAGCGAGGTATTTTTTGATCCGAAAGGAGTGATAAAAATACACGAGAACTCCTCCCCAGATGGTTGCGAGAAGGCCAAAAAGTCGGGCTTCGATCGCACTCATGGCGCACCCTCCCTTTCCAGAGTTGCTTTGACTTCCAACTCGTAGAGCGTTTCGATTGCTCCTTCCGCGAAGAGAGAGAAGGCTCCGGTGACCACGAAGAGAGCCGCCAACAGGATCGCAATAAATTTCCAGCGGAAAACTGCGGAGTAGAGGAAGATGAGTTTGGCGTCCATCATCGGACCGAAGACCATGAAGGCGAGCTTGGGCCCGTATTTAAAATTCCCAATATTTGCGGCGATAAAGGCATCCGAGGTGGAACAAAGGCTGAGAATGAAGGCGAGGACCATCATTGCGGGAGTGGCGAGGAGGGAGTTGCTCTCGAGGTTCTGCCAAAAGTCGGAATTGGGATCAATGACCGTGCTCTTCATCATCGCGGTGAGAACCACCCCGATGGTGAAGTAGAGGCCGACGTCCATGAGATCCCGGAGTGAATTATTCAATGCGGAAGTGAGGTTACGTGGATGATGATGTTCGTGCGCACTTTCCTTGACACTCGGCTTTAAGAAACGCGAGTGCGCGACTCGCGCAATCACGAGTCCGACCAGAACGGCAATGGCATACGCCATTGCCAGCCGGGCCCCGGCAACGGAGTAGGAATCGTTGAAGGCCTTGTAGGTGCTGACCGCCGTCACCGGGTTAAAGATTGGTGCGGCCAGCATGTAGGTGAGAGCACAGGAGACAGGGAGGCCGTTCTTGACGAGGCGCCGGATGACGGGGACCACGGCGCATTCGCAAACCGGAAAAACCGCGCCGAGCACGCCGCTCATCAATATTGCAAGCGTCCGGTTGTTTGGAAGCCAGCGCTCAAAGGCGTTCTTAGGGAGATAAGTGCCAAGGAATCCGCTGACGATTGTGCCCAGAAAAATGAACGGGAGGCCTTCGAGAAAGATCGCGAGAAACTCGAAGGAGGCGTCCCGGGCTTGTGATTCAAGATTCTCGTTCACTCTTTAATCGAGATTAAAATCCCAGAGATACGTTTGGCCACTGGCGAAGTTTTTTTGTCCTTTCTTTACGCCGGCCTTCTCTGCGGTGGCGGCCCAGGAGTAGGTGCCGGCGGCGATCTCAATGCGACGTTTCGAACGTGCGGGAATGGAATACATCGTGGGTTTTCCGGTTTCCGGATCTTTGATGCCGAGTACGATGTCCTTGGCCGTGAAATTGCGAAGGGTCACTTCTGGAGCTGTTTTGACGACGGGAGGCGCGGTATGAGTGGGCGCGACGACGGGCGGAGGAGTGGGATCTGGCGGAACGGGCGCACAACTCCCGAGGATGAAAAAGGGGATGAAGAGAAGGGTTCTCATGAGTGAGGTGGGCTTTAGGCGCAGAGTTCGACCACCAGTCGATGGAGTACCATGCGGTGGTCCTGACCGGTGGTGACCAATACTCGGTCAGCATTGAGACAGCTTTCGAGGCCTTTTTGAAGCTGGGAAAGTTTGAAATTTCGCGCCTTGGGAGCGGCCATCTTAATTCCCCAGGTGTTGATTCCACCGTCTTTTTTCTTGGGGAGAACTGCGACAACTCCGCTTGGGGCTTGATTGACCGAGCGGTATGGTTCCACGAGCTTGGCGAAAAAAAGATTACGCACCGTGGGAATAATTGCCGCTTTGACGAGGCCGATGGCACTTTCGTTTTTGGTGAGCTGCTGGTCAATGAGTTCGATGGCGCGGGTGGCACGTCGGGATTCGATGGCCCGGGAAATTTCCCAAATGACGCCCTTGCGACTCAGTGGAACCATGAGCTGGACATCCTTCACGGAGATCTCGCGACGGTCACCGAGGTAGAGGTCGAGTTTTTCCAGTTCGTTTAAAATCTGCCGTGTTTCCTCGCCTGCGAGTTGGACGAAGAGGTCCAGAGCGTCGTCGGTGAAAGTAAGATTTTTATTTTGCGCGCTGGTTTGGACGAGATGTGCGACTTGGTCCTCCCAGCCTTCCTTGGAAACGTCGATCTTGTCGTAGCTCCGTAGCTCCCCGTTTTTAGCAAGCCATTTATAGAATGAGCGACGCTTGTCGATGGCGGTGGCGCTAATGAGAAATATTACGCCTTCCGGAAGTCCGGACTTTAGAGTTTCGAGGAGATTTTCGACCCCGGCTTTAGCCCGTTCAGCCTCGCTGGTGCGGTCGCTCCCCATGAAGGTCGCTCCTTTGAGCCAGACCACCTTATCTCCCCCGAAGAATCCCATCGTTTGCAGGCCTTCGGCGACCTGAGCCGCAATGGTGAAGCCGTGCTCCGCATTGTCTGCGGCGCCCTCGATAATTTCGTTGGCGAATTCATCGCTTCCCTCCGGCTTGAGCTTCTCGAAAAGGGCGGAGGCCTCCTCGGAGACCCGCCCCTCGTCGCTTCCTGTCACCACGTAAACTGCCATCGAGGAGAACTTAAATACTCAGCAGTTGACCGCAAGTCTTCGACTACTAATTCATAAACCTTAAATACTTTGGGGAAAGTCACAAAAAATTAGGTGGCTTTGTGGTTCGGCATCTGCTTGGGTTGTGAGGAGCTAACGATCCTTCTAGAGTTCGGAGACAACAAATTAGACTCAATATGAATCATTCAATCATAGTTCTCGCGGTGGCCCTCTCGATGCCGGCTTGTTTTGGAGCAGTGAGTTTCACGGGGACAACCATTTCCCAGACCTTCACCGGATATGATGGGACCGCCGGTCCTACGGGTTGGGATGCAAATGGGTTCAGTTCCGGGCCAGGATTTTCTGAAAGACGTGGATCTTCTTCAGGAGGAGTGGGCACTGGGGGAGCTTACGCCTTTGATGTGGGTGGGGGAAATGTGGCCCTTGGAGTTCAGCCTGCGGGAAGTGATTTCACTCCGGGATACTTTCAGCTCGAAGTGACAAATGACTCAGGAGCTGCGCTGACGGCAGTAGAGCTGGGATTCACGGGGTATTATTATAATGACCAGCCTACTGCAAATTCATTGGCCCTCAGCTACTCGACGGATGGGACCTCCTTCATTCCGATTGGCGGAGCTTCTTTTGTTTCTCCCGAACTGGCTGATGCGGCGGGTTGGACCGTAGGAGTTGCCTACAGTGGCTCAGTGGCGGTATCCATCCCGGATGGAGGAAGTTTATTTCTGCGCTGGGATGGCAATGATGTTTCGGGCAGTGGAGCGCGTGACGAATTTGCGCTTGATGATGTCAGCTTTGGTGCGCCAGTCCCCGAGCCCTCCGCTGCTCTCTTGAGTGGCTTGGCTTTCGTCGGACTCTTTCGTCGCAAGCGATAGTTTTCAGGAGGTTTTTTCAAAATGGCTCCTCCTTTGGGTGGAGCCGTTTTTGTGCCGGGATCTTTTTTGCAACATGTCAGTGAGCTCCGGTCAGGCGGAGATAGGGCCCCTTGATTCGGAGGTAGGCTTTTGTATTGAAGTTGAAGGGAGAGACCATCGTGTCTCCCCCCGAAGAATTCCATTGGCCATAAACCTTTGACAAACTGAATGGAAATGATGGATCCGTGTTCTGCGTTGTCTGCGGCATCTTTTACGATTTCGGTGGTGAATTAGGCCTGTCCTGCCGGATTGAGCGCCTCGAAAAGAGCGAATGCCCCCTCGGGGACCCGCCGTTCGCCTGTTCCGATTATTACGTAAACCGGCATGCGAGAGCTCGCAGCGCGAGGCAACAGAGCTCGTAACATAACGGGGAGATACTCAATAGTTCTTAATTAATGTCGATAACGTAACAGAGAATTGTTTCGACGATTGGCCCGGCGTCTGCTTTTATTTCGGGGTGATGCAAAGTTATTCCCTAATTGTTATAGGACTGCTTGGTTCGGTATCCGCCTCTCAGGCGTCGCTAGTGATCACAGCCGCATACGATGGGCCACTCAGCGGCGGGACTCCAAAAGGAGTCGAGTTGTATGTGACTTCAAATATTCCTGATCTTTCTTCTTATGGTCTTGGATCTGCCAACAACGGTGGCGGTTCCGACGGTGAGGAGTTCACGTTTCCGTCTGTTTCAGCGGTTGCGGGATCGTTTATTTATGTGGCAACTGAAGCTACACAATTTACCAATTTTTTCGGATTTGCCCCCGACCATGCGACAGGTGCAATGTCCATAAATGGGGACGATGCGATCGAGCTTTTCCAATCTGGTGTAGTCATCGACACTTTTGGTGACATCAACACAGATGGAACTGGGCAGGCATGGGAATACCTTGATGGTTGGGCTTACAGAAAAGACGATACGTCGGCCGGTGAGTTTGTATTAGCCGATTGGACTTTTAGTGGAACAAACGTCCTTGATAGTGAAACAAGCAATGCAACGGCCGCTTCGCCCGTTCCAGTAGGGACCTATTCAGTCACCGCTATTCCTGAGCCCTCGACTGCTCTTTTGAGTGGCTTGGCTCTTTTCGGATTGGTTCGTCGTAAGCGATAGTTTTTCGTCCAGAAGACTGTTTTCAAAACGGCTCTTTCTTCGGGAAGATCCGTTTTTTGTGCAGGGAGGAAAAATCCCTCGCTTCTCTGATCTCAATCCCGAGCGTGCGTCCCAAGAGGCGACGACGGTGCTCCTCGTGGTTGAACGGTCGATCGATTGGAGGGATCGATCGGAACGGAAAAAGAGTCTTGTCCACGAGGCCAATGAGAGTCCGATGTCCTTGGCTCAGCGAAAGAGCTTTCTTTCTGAACTAGGTCTTCCTGAGTAAAGGATTCGTTCGCTATGTGAGGATCTTTTTCACGACCTGTCCGTGCACATCGGTGAGGCGGAAATTGCGGCCCTTATATTTATAGGTGAGCTTTTTGTGCTCGATGCCCAGGAGGTGGAGTGCGGTGGCATGGAAGTCGTGAACGTGGAAGGGGTCTTTGGCGGCGGTGAAGCCAAAGGGGTCGGTCTCGCCATAGGTGACGCCGCCTTTGATCCCGCCGCCGGCCATGAACATGGAGCCGGACTTGGTATGATGATCCCGCCCGGACCCTTGGGACATCGGGGTGCGGCCGAATTCTCCGCCCCAGATGACGAGGGTGTCATCGAGGAGCCCGCGTTGTTTGAGATCTTTGATGAGAGCGGCAGCTCCTTTGTCGATGTCCTTGCAGCGGGACTTCATCCCGCCATCGACATTGCCGTGGTGATCCCAGCCTGAGTGGTAAAGCTGGATGAATCGAACGCCGCGCTCGGCCATACGCCGAGCCATGAGGCAATTGGACCCGAAGGTGCCGTTCGGGGAATTTTTGACACCATACATCTCGCGAATGTGTTTGGGCTCGCTGGCGAAGTCGGCAAGGTCAGGGACACTGGCCTGCATTTTGTAAGCGAGTTCATACTGCGCGAGACGCGTGAGGATTTCTGGGTCGGCGACTTGGTCGTGATGGAGCTGGTTGAGCTTGGTGAGGGTATCCAGCGAAGCACGCTGGGTGGAGCGGGCGATACCGTTGGGCGACTGGAGATAGTTGAGCGGTGTGCCTTTCGAGTAGAACTCGACTCCGGTGTGCCTGCCGGGGAGAAAGCCGGCGTTCCAGGCGGTCTGCGGAATCGGTTGGCCTTCGGGGCCGGAGCGCATAACGACGAAAGCGGGAAGATTATCAGCTTCGTGGCCGAGGCCGTAGCTGAGCCAGGACCCCATGCTGGGTCGTCCGGCGATGGCGGTGCCGGTGTTCATGAATGCGTGCGCGGGGTCGTGATTGACTTGGTCGGTTTGTTGGGTGCGGATGATGCAAAGGTCATCCGCAATTCCCTGAAGGTGAGGCAGGAGGTTGGAGATTTCCTGCCCGGATTGACCGCACTTTTTGAATGCGGCCTTGGTACCAAAGCACTTGAGAGCAGAGTGCTGAAGGAAGGCCAGTTTGACCCCCTTGGTGAGGGAGTCGGGAATGGGTTTCCCATTGTTTTTTTGCAGTTCGGGTTTGTAATCAAAAGATTCAAACTGCGAGGGGCCGCCGGCCATGTAGAGGTAAATAACGCGCTTGGCTTTTGGGGCCAAAGGGGAAGAAATGGGAGCGGCAGACAGGTCTCGTGAAAGAAGCGAAGAAAGTGCAGTTGCAGAGAGCACGGTGGAGAATTGACGACGGGAAATTAAATTCATGGGTAGTCAAAGCGGTCTAATTTCGAGTGAGAAACTCGTGCAGGTTTAGGACGACGCGAGCGGCGGTGATCCAGGCGGAGTGGGTTGGAGTATCTTGCGGGGTGGTTTTTTTTTGCCCAACAGAAGTGAGTTGTTTGGCTTCTTCAGGATGGTCCTTGAAGTGTGTAGTCATTCGCTTGATGAGAGCGGTGAGTTCTTTGTGCTCCTCTGGGGTGGGTTTTCGTTGGAGGGCAAAGAGGAAGAGATTGTCGATGCTGTCGCCGGGCGTGGTGAGGGTCCGGGCGGCGAGGTGGTTTGCTGCTTCGACGAATTGCGGATCATTCAAGAGCGCCAGCGCTTGGGCGGGGGTGTTGGTGATGGGGCGTTTGGCGGTGCACTCTTGGCGGGTGGGGGCATCGAGGGCGAGCATTGCCGGGTGAATGTTTTGCCGCTTCCAGAAGGTGTAGAGGGACCGCTGATATTGGGAATTACCTTGGTTGGTGTCCCAAATTTGATAGCGGGAGCCATACATGATTTTGTTGGATTTTTCCCAGTAGGCATCGGGTTGATAAGGGTGGAAAGATTGCTTTGGGATTTCCTCAGTGAGCTGAAGAAGGTCGGCGGCGAGCAGGGCGGAGTCGCGGATTTCCTCGGCAGTGTGGCGGAACCGACCCTGGCGGGCGTGAAGTCGGTTGGTGGGGTCCGTCTGGGAGAGGAGTGAGCCGGGAACCGAGGAAAGTTGGTAGGCCTCGGAGGTGACCATGAGTCGGATCATTTTTCGGATGTCCCAATCAGAACGGAACTCGGTGGCGAGCCAGTCGAGGAGCTTGACGTGACTGGGCCAGTCGCCCTGATTTCCGGAGTCCTCAAGGGTTTCTGAAATGCCCCGACCGTAGAATTGGTGCCAGAGTCTGTTCACGAAGACCCGGGCAGTAAGGGGGTTCTCTTGCGAGACGATCCAGTTTGCGAGGTCGAGACGCGTGGGGTTTTTTGTCCTCAGCGTTCCGAAGCGTTCGGGGATCGCGGGATGGGCTTGGGGGCCGGACTCGTCCATAAAGTTTCCGCGTCTGAGAACGTGGGTCTTTTTAGGGGGACCGACTTTGGAGACGAGGCTCGGCGTCGCACCCTGCCGGTGGAGATAGATTTGGCGGTAAAGTTCGTTGAGCTCAGCAGTGAGCTCGGGATTTTGGTGCTCCCGAAAGGTCATCTCAACAATGGTGGTGTGAATGGGGCGTGGAGCTTTGGTTTTGAGGGCTGCAAAGATGAGCTTTTTGAAATCTTTACGGTCGTCCCGGTTGAAAGGAAGTTCCCAGAAGTATCGCAGGGTCGATTCCGCGAGCTCCCGGGTGAAAAATCCATGGGAGGAGGTGGGGTAACCGGAACTTCCCCAGGTGACTTTCCCTCCTTGTTGAATCCAAGCCATGCCTTGGACATCGTATTTGGCGGAGCCCAGTTTGTCTTTGGGGAGGTGGAGGCGGAGCAGTTCCCCGGCTTTGGGGAGGGGACCGATACGGACAGGTTTGCGTGGGAAGTGCTTGAGAGCGGCCGGGTGATCCTTGGGGCCCCAGTAATACGTACGGAAGTAGTCTTTATGCCAGCCCATGCGGCGATAGGCGCCGTTGATGAGCTGAAGGGCGATGAACTCGGGCTTGTTGTCGGAGTCGATGGTGAGGTTTACGAAATAGTCGTGGGCGCCTGCCGTGGTGTATGTCTCGATACAGCGGTGTTCTTTAATCTCGCCTGGTTGGGCAATGACTTCGCGACCAGTTTTGGTCTGGGTGAAGTCGCCCTCGGTGATGTGAGCGACCGGAAGGAGGGCGGGGAACCAGGACCAGTCGATTTCACCTTTAATGGACTTTTCAGCCTTCTCTTTGGCGAGGATTTCAGCTTTCCACAGCCTAAGGGCTTCGGGGTTGATTTCTAATTCGTAGAGTTTTTTTCGGACTTCATCGATCCGGGTGACGAGTTGGTGTTCTTTTTCGGAATCGCTTTCGCTGGGATGGAGGTAATGAAGCGGGACCCTGCGGTCTCCAGGTTCGTAGACCCCGGCCTCAATCAAGGGGTCGAAGAAAGCAGCCAGAGAGTAGTAGTCCTTGGCGGTGAGGGGGTCGTATTTGTGATCGTGGCATTCGGCGCAGCCGGTGGTGAGGCCAAGCCAGACCGTACCGAGGGCGCGGACGTGTTCACCTTTGAGCTGGTAGAGGGCTTCCTTTTCGATGACTCCGGCTTCACAGTTTGTTTTGACCAAGCGGTTGTAGGCGGAGGCGGTGAGGGTGCGATCAGTGCGGTCGGGTAGGAGATCGCCGGCGAGTTGTTCGCGGGTGAATTGGTCGAAGGGCGTGTTGTCACGGAAGGACTCGATGACGTATTTCCGGTAGGGGCCGGTGGCGATCGGTTCATCCGAAACCATGCCATTGGAATCGGCGTGGCGGACGAGGTCGAACCAGAGGAGACCCTGATGCTCGGCGTGCTCGGTAGAGGTGAGCCAGCGATCGAGGAATTTTTGATACTGAGCGCTCGATGGGTCGGCAACGAATGCGGCCACTTCTTCGTGAGTGGGGGGGAGCCCGCGGAGGTCATAAGAGAGGCGGCGCAGAAGGGTGCGGGGATCGGCTTTGGTGACAGGTTCGATCCCTTGCTCTTTCCAAGTGCGCTTGAGGAAGGCATCGATGGGGGCCTTATCAGAGCCGGGGACTGCCGGGCGAGTGAGTTTTTGGAAAGCCCAATGTTCTTCATACTGTGCGCCTTCCTTGATCCATTGCACGAGGGTGTTTTTTTCGTTCTCGGTCAGGCGGTAGGCGGTGTCCAGGGGCGGCATGTGATCGTCTTCATCTTTGGAGAAGATGCGATCGATCAATGTCGACTGATGAGGTTGTCCGGGGACAATAGCGTTCATCTCAACGGCCGCGGAGCGGAGATCGAGCCGAAGGTCGGCTTTGCGTTTACTTTCGTCGAATCCGTGACAGAAGAAGCAATTCTCTGAAAGGATGGGCCGGACATCGCGATTGTAGGAGATTGCAGCCTGTCCGGGTGAGGTCAGGAGAATCAGAATAAATGGAAGATGCTTCAGCATTGAGGAGGAAATGCTAGCTCACGGATGAGTGGCCGCTTTCAAAACGTTGCTGATCAAAACGTTTCTGATCAAGAAATCTATCATGCGCGCAGCCGGATGAGCTCGAATTCAATAAAACCCGCTCATCTTCAAAGCGTTTATACCGATTAAATTGGGTTCCTGCTGTCAATTCAGGCGAGCAGGTATTTCTTGAAGATTCGCATGCAAGAAATCGATTTTGAGATGACTCATATCGATTCTTATATTTCTGCAAAAGGACACAGGAGGCTCTTGTGAGGGGGCAGTGCTCATGAAGAGTGTTAAGAGAGATAAGTGGTTGTTTTTATGGGAGGTGATGGGATCGTCGGAGAGAAGTTGTGATGGTCCAATGTCCCACTTGTTTTGAATGGTTTGAAGTTTCGCAAATTGCTCCGGAAGACTACGGCAGTCAGATGGACTACGATTGCGAGGTTTGCTGTCGTCCCTTGCTCCTCGTCGTATCGGAAGAGGGTGAATTGTTCGGGGAAGGGCTGGGGGAATGAGGGATCTCGTTTCGGTGATTTTCCCGGTTGGACCCGGTGCGCGAGGCGCGCTTGACGCACTGGAAGACCTCAAAGGGCAGACCTGGCGGGAGCTCGAGATCATTGCGGTGTTGAATGGCTGTCCGGATGCTGTCCGGGCGGCTTTTCAAAAAGAGCGTGATCCGAGGGTTCACCTCCTTGATTTGGGCGCCGAACCCCATCTGATCAGGGCTTTAAATGCCGCCGTAGAGAGCGCTTCCGGAAAATGGCTGGCTCGCATGGACACCGATGACCGCTGTCATTCCGAGCGCATTGAAAGGACCTTGGCTCCTCTGATCGCCGGGAAGTGGGATGTCGTCAGCTGCGGGATCGAGTTGGTTCATGCGCTGGGTGAGGGGATGCAGCGGTATGTGGATTGGGTCAATCAGTTGACTGATCCTGAACGGCTCGCTCGTGAGAGATTCGTGGAGAGCCCGGTGGTCCAGCCGACCGTGATGATGAGCCGGGAGACCTTAGTCGGTGCGGGGGGATATTGGGATGATGGTTTCGCCGAGGATTATTCCTTGTGGCTGAGGCTTCTTGCCCAAGGGAAATGTTTTGGGAAGGTTAAGGATCAGCTCTATTCTTGGAGGGATCACGAAGAAAGGCTCACCAGAATGGACGGTCGTTTTTCGCACAAGAAGATGCTCGTCCTCAAGGCTCAGGCGATTTCCGGGATGGAGGCTGTAAGTGATCGCGGGGTGGCAATCTGTGGCTCCGGCCCGATTGCGAAAATCCTCGCGCGGGAACTTCTCGCCAGAGAGGTGAAGGTACATGGCTTCTTCGATATTGATCCGAAGCGCATCGGAAGCACGTGTCAGGGCAAGCCCATCGTCTCTCATGATGAGTTTGGTTCCCGTTGGCGGGAGGCTGTTCAATTGGCTGCGGTCGGCACTCCCGGAGGACGGGAGGCGATTCGTCAGGCGGCCCAAAGGTTGGGATTTCAAGAAGGGGATGACTTCTGGTGTTGCTGTTGAATGGAATCGACGATTTGATCCGGGATGCTATCCTTCACGAGTGATCAGACGCCTTCTTTTTATAGGAGTTCTTGCGAACTCAGTCGTGACTGCTGCGGAGCGGCCCAATGTGTTGTTCATTGCGGTTGATGACCTCGCCTCGTCACTCGGCTGCTACGGTGACCTGATCGCCAAGACTCCTCACTTGGATCGCCTGGCCGCCAAGGGCGTGCGATTTGATCGCGCGTACAATCAGATTCCGCTCTGTAATCCAAGTCGCGCCTCCTTGATGACGGGGCTGCGTCCGGATGAGATCAAAGTTTACGATCTCGACCGGCATTTTCGTGAGGAGGTTCCTGAGGTCATCACCCTTTCCCAGCATTTCATGCAGCAGGGTTACTTCACCGCGCGCGCCGGCAAAATCTACCACTACAACGTGCCGGCGAGCATCGGGACCGATGGGTTCGATGACGCGCCGTCGTGGCAAGTAACGGTGAATCCGAAAGGTCGTGACAAAACCGACGAGGCGCTTGTTTTTAATGCCGAGCCTCATCGGAAGATCAGTGGCGCCTTGAGCTGGTTGGCGGCCGATGGCGCGGATGAAGAGCAAACGGACGGAATGGTGACGACTGAGGCGATTCGCTTGATGACCGAAAAGAAGGACGAGCCTTTTTTTATTGCGGCCGGATTTTTCAGGCCACACACCCCCTTTGTTGCGCCCAAGAAATACTTCGATCTTTATCCGCTGGAAGAGATGCGTCTGCCCTACGCGCCGGCTGACGACCGCGCAGACATCCCTGCCGCAGCCTTTGCGCATAACAACCCAGTTCCGCACTACAGCCTCGATCAGGACACCTGCTTGAAGGCTCTGCAGGCTTATTATGCCTGTGTCTCATTTGTGGATGCCCAGGTCGGGCGGCTCCTTCAGGCGGTGGAGCACTTGGGGCTGGCGGAAAAGACCATTGTCGTTTTCTGGAGTGATCACGGATACCACCTCGGGGAGCATCAGGGAATCTGGCAAAAGCGGACCCTCTTTGAGGAGGGGGTCAGGGCTCCCCTGATGATCTATGATCCCCGCGCCTCGGGAAACGGAGTGGCCTGCAAGCGGGTGGTGGAATTTGTCGATCTCTATCCGACCCTGGTGGAGCTCGCTGCTTTGCCAAGGCCGAAGAGTCACGCGCTTTCAGGGCGGAGTCTGGCGCCACTCTTGAATGATCCCTTAACGACCTGGCATGGAGAGGCGATCACGCAGGTCCTGCGTCCGGCGGACGACCGGCTGAAAAAGCTGACGATGGGCTGTAGCATTCGGACTCATCGCTGGCGTTACACCGAGTGGGCGGAGGGTTCGGCGGGAGTGGAACTCTATGATCATCAGAGCGACCCCCATGAATTTCGTAATCTGGCGGGCTCGACAGATGCCGCCGTGCAGAAGGTGATCCAAAACCTCCGGAGCCGTCTTCGGAAAAAGGCGAGTGGGCAGATCCCAACGACTCCCGTCAATCCGCCCCGATTGTAGGTCTCAAGGGCTTGAGCGGCCTCATCTGGTGAACGCGGAGCGCCTTCCTCGACCTGACTGCGATTTCCGTCTGCTTTGACAGCATACGGAGTGCCTGTTCGCCCTCGCGGTGTTCGGGTCATGCATCAGACCCTGTTCTTGAGACCCCAGAAAGCAGGCTCGGTTCCGGGGGGGAGGGGGGAGATCGTGCACTGGGAGGGATCGCGAACTTCTCCCATCTTTTGCTCCCAAATCTCGGTCACGGTTGCGCGCTCCGCTGAATCGTCCCCAGACAGCGAGATGATTTTTTCAGAAGAAAGTTATTCCCAAAGTGTCTGATTTTCGCAGGGAGAGGAGTTCTTCAGTTTGTGCGCAATTTAGGTCCGAATAATCGGAAAATGGCCTTGGAATGGGGCGGGATCATTGAGGACCCAAAGGTTCAGAAAATGGCGGAGGATTTCTTAGGACAAAGCCTTGAGTAGAGCGTCTAGGGATTCGCAAGGCCGCCTTGCACCTGCCCTCTCTTCCCGGCGTCTCTAAGCCCCCACCGGCTCGAACTGCGTTCTCATCCTGTGCGTGCTTCGCACGGGAGGCCACTTTTCTGCGAAAAGTGGTCGGGGAGACAGGATTCGAACCTGCGACATCTGGTTCCCAAAACCAGCGCTCTACCAAGCTGAGCTACTCCCCGCCGACCGGTGAGGTCGGCGGGACGCTGGGGGATTGAGAGATTTTTGGCAAGACAGAATTCGCAGCTTTTAAAAGATTCTTACGTGCGCGGAATCGCTCTTTTGATTTTTTTTCGATTCTTGCTAGTCTCCCGCTGATGGCTTCCCCCCCTGAGCAGTATGAAATTGATGGTGTCCGGGCACGGGCACCGCAGCGCGTTTGTTTTCCGTGGTTGACGATCGGTTTCTTCCTCTTGTCCCTCGTGCTGGGGCTTTTGATCCTTTCACCCTTTCCGGAGAAGCTGCGCCGGAAGTTAGGACTGGCCAAGCTTCCTCAAACCAAGGTTCTTCAAGCGCCAAAGCCAGAGGTGATTGTCAGGGAGAAGGTGGTGGAAAAAGAGATCAAGGTGCCTCCTCCGTATTTTCAGGTGCCCGCTAACGCGGATGTGGCGCAAACCGCGAAAGGTTTCACCTTTCGAACGGAGGTCGAGCAGACTATCGGAGGGCTTGCTTCCATTGAGCGCGACCTTGACGGTTCCTACGCTGCCGAGTTTTCGCTGGAAATGAAGCTTCCCAAGGCTGCGAAGTCCCTCGATGAGCTTCAGGCCGTGAATCCCAAGCTGGGGAAAATCCTTCCGGGGCTGCCAAGCTTGGTGGAAAACGCAGAGGTTTCGCCCTTTCATCAGGTTCTCTACGAACATAAGGCCGAGCGCATGAAAGCGCGCGTGAGTCAGTTGGGCGAGCTGCTGACGAAGCACAACTATTACGACTGCCAGACCATGCTTGCGATGGAGCACCCGGTTTCGAAGCGGAAAGTCTTTTTGATCCAGGCGGATATGGATGTGGTTTCCGATGGATCGGATGGAGATCGTCTGCCGCAAATGCCGGAGAGCATCACGCGGTCGACAAACTATCAGCCGACGACGAGCTACGGTTGGAAAAAGGTAGGAACCACCGAAAATCCGATGATTCCCGGGCTGAAGCATCGGATCGGGAATGCGAATCGTGAAATTGGAGAAGGGGCGACGACTGCCGAGCGGAAGACTTGGTTGCGGAATCGCATCAAGGACTTGGAGGCGAAAATCGATGATTTGAAGCACCGGTCTTATCTCATTGCAGAGTATGATCCGTTTATCGTGATTCCAGTACACATGTTGTTGGACCGGGTTGACGCATATTGCCCGAACAAGGGGGATTACTGCTGTGTGATTTACAAAAATAAAATC
The DNA here is from genome assembly GCA_049889835.1 of Akkermansiaceae bacterium. Lineage (GTDB taxonomy): Bacteria > Verrucomicrobiota > Verrucomicrobiia > Verrucomicrobiales > Akkermansiaceae > SW10. The sequence goes on along the minus strand of JBMHCQ010000025.1, from coordinate 11,863 downwards.
TATCCCGCGATTGTCGGAGATGGCGGGCCGACTTTTAAAATTGGAGAAGGAAGTCTTCGGCTGGCAAAGGAGATTAATGCCAGCGCAAGCCCGTATCAGCGGCCGGTCTCTGATGTCTCGGTAACGTATCTTGTGTTCCCTCGTTCCGCGAAGGAGCCTTTTGGTCCGCCCGATTATGCGGATTGGCGCTCACGGTGCGCGCAACTTCTCGAGGAAATCGGTGGGCTGGGTGAAGGTTACGAATTGCACGAGTGGGAGAACACCTTGCCGCGCTGAGAGCGCTGGTCCACCGCCGGGAATCCGGTGCTACGATGCGGAGTTAACGCTTGGGAGTGGGAGGGATTTCGAGCCCGTGTTTTTTCATGATCCCGATGAGGGCCAACTCGGAGGTTTCGATGGGGCGAAAGTTTCCCGGGCGGAATCCACGGGTGATGGTGAGGGGTGTCCAGCCAGATTTGTTTTTCTGATTCCAGATTTGGGGGTCAGCCCCGAGGGTGTCCAGCAGCTGCATCATCTCCGGGCGGCTCTTGTAAGCGGCGGCATGCATCACGGATTCCCTGCGCTTGTCGATTTGGTTGATATCGGCACCCTGCTTGATCAGGAATTTGACGGTTTCCAACGATGAGGGAAGATCGGAGGCCTCTTCGCCAGGAGCGACGACACCCATGCCAGCGGCAGCGATCAGGGGGGAGGTGTCCATGTGATTGGTCAGGGTGGGATCAGCTCCGAGTTCGAGGAGAATCTTGAGGTAGGGGAGGTCGGCGGTCTCGGCAGCGAGGAGAAATGGAGTGGCTCCTTTTCGGTCCACGCGGGAGACTCCGCCCCGGCCCCCTTTGAGGCGGAGATTGGGATCAGCTCCGTGTTTGACGAGGGCGCGGACGAAGTCGAGGTCGCGGAGGTTTCCAGAGCCTTCGGGCGGGGCAAGTCCATCGTCGCCATCACCGCGGACGGGCTTGCGCACCCAGGTGAGAATGTGCAGGGGAGCAAAACCGGAGCGGAGGTCATTGGGGTCAGCCCCGGCTTTGAGAAGTTCGTGGGCGAGTTCGAAGTGGCCGTTTTCGACTGCGATGATCAGCGCGGAGGTGTCGGCACGCATTTTCTTTCCTCCGGGTCGTTTGGGGGAAAAGGCGGCGTTGACATCGACCCCACGGCTCAGAAGAAGTCGGGTAACGGGCACATGACCCTGCCGCACCGCAAAGAGAAGAGGGGTGAAGCCGGAGTTCAGCGGTTTCTGAAATTCCGCGCCGTGATCGAGGAGGAGCTTCACCGCTGCGGTATGACCGGCGTGAACGGCCCACATCAGAGGAGTCTGGCCATTGTGCTCACGAGCATTAATTCTGGCTCCGTGTTTTAGGAGACGGATGAGGCAAGTGGTTTTTCCAACCCGGGCGGCAGTGTGAAGCGGGCTTTCATTTCCCGGGAGAGCGCGGTTGGGATCAGCGCCGGCCGCGAGGAACAGGGAGATCATTTCCGGATTTCCATTCCGACAGGCGAGGGAAAGCGGGGTGACGCCGTAGCGATTGGCTTGCGTGACTTCTGCCCCCTCGGCGAGGAGAGCTTTCGCCGTGGCAAGATCATCCTCGTGAGCGGACTCGATCAGGGGGGAGGCAAGGGCCGATGAAATGAAGAGAGCGGGAAGAAGAGACTTCATGGGAGTTCTCATGCCTTGTCTGGCTCGATCGCAAAAATTCAGCACAAGAGTGCGGCGGCTGGTTTCGTCTTTTTTCGAAAGTTGGGCAGCGGTTTCCCTGGGCTAAATCCCGAGTTCTGTGATTGTGCCGCTTGAATCGCCGAATTTCTCAAGCTTTACACCCGCTTTATCAAGGAGTGAGAGGTGGAGGTTGGCGAGCGGGGTCGGCTCGTCGAACTCGATGTGGCGCCCGCCTTTCATGCCACCTGCGGCACCTCCGGCGACAATGACGGGGAGTTTTTGGTGGTCGTGCACGTTGGGGTTTCCCATGCCGCTTCCGTAGAGGAAGAGGGAGTGGTCGAGGAGGCTGCCGGCGCCATCGTCGGTGGCTTTCATCTTCTCAAGGAATTCGGCGAAGAGGGAAACGTGGAAGGCGTTGATCTTCGACATCCGCTCAATCTTAGCGGGGTCATTTCCGTGGTGGGAAAGAGGGTGGTGTGGATCGGTGATTCCGGTTTCAGGGTAAACCCGGTTACTTGTTTCACGGGCGAGCTGGAAGGTGGTGATGCGGGTGATGTCTCCCTGGAAGGCGAGTAACTGGAGCTCGAACATGAGACGGGCGTGGTCCCGGTAGGAAGCGGGAACGCCTTCGGGGCGATCGGCATCGGGAAGGGCTCCGTCGCGGGTGGCAGCCTCGGCCTTTTGGATACGCCTTTCGACTTCGCGCACGGAGGTGAGGTAGTCGTCGATGCGATTCTGGTCCGCTTTTCCAAGGTCACGCTTGAGGCGGGAAAGGTCGTCGCCGACGAAGTCGAGTAGACTGGCCTTCTGCGCGAGTGAGCGACGTCGCTGGCTGGCGGTTCCTCCTTCGCCGAAGAGGCTTTCGAAAATGAGGCGTGGATGGGCTTCGGCGGGAAGCGGAGTGGTGGGGGATGACCAGGAAAGATTGTTTTGATAAACGCAGGCGTAGCCGTTGTCGCACTGACCGACGGTCTGCATGAGGTCCATCGACATCTCAAGCGACCGAAGTTGGGTTTCGTTTCCGAGATGCTGCGCTGCGATTTGATCGACGGTGGTGCCGAGGAAGTAATCCGCGCTTTCGGTCTGCTTGGCCTGAGCGGCGCTCAGGAACGCGGAGTTCGAAGTGGCATGGGTGCCGGGGTAGGCCGGCTGGAGTTCCATGTTCGAAAGTATGGAAACGTCGCTTTTGACGGACTCCAGAGATTTCAATATCGGAGAAAGCTCGGTGAGTTCCGGGCCGGACTTCGGGGTCCAGCGAGTGACGTCGCACCCCATCGGGATAAAGCAGAAGCCGAGTCGCTTTACGGGTGCGGCAGCGGTGAGCCGAGCCGCGGTAGCTGCCGGGGCCATCGCATCGAGAAAGGGAAGAGCCAGCGTGGAGCCAAATCCACGGAGGACAGCGCGACGCGAGAGAGCTTTTTTTGAGAGATACATGGCTTGCTATGGGGTTTTGCGATGGGTAAAGGGGAGACTTTTCGTGACTCCGAGGATGAGGTCGCTGAGACGGTAGTCTCTTGTAGCGGCTTGCCTAACGATGTCACGGATTGCAGCCCCATCATGATGAGTGGTGCCGCGGCCCAAGGCAAAGGTTAGGATTTTTTCGGTCACCGTTCGAGCGAAAAGCTCAGGACGTTTGGCGAGTTCGGTCTCGAGAGCAGAGGTTCCGGTGAAGGTTTCCCCGCTGGGGAGCCCGCCAAGGGCATCGACATCCTTGCTACGCCAGCGTCCAAGGGCATCGAATTCCTCAAGACTGAACCCCACCGGGTCCATGAGCCGGTGGCAGGTGGCGCAGGATTTTTTCTGGCTGTGGGCAGCCAGCTTTTGACGAATGGGGAGGTGATCCGCGACCACGACATCATCGAGCGAAGGAATCTCGGGAGGGGGCGGGGGAGCAGGAGTTCCGAGGATGTTTTCGAGCACCCAATTTCCCCGGATGCTGGGTGAGGTGCGGTTGGGGTAGGAGGTGACGGTGAGAATGCTGCCGTGTCTCAAGATTCCGCCACGATGATGTGAGGGGTCGAGCGCCACGCGTCTGAAACGAGTCCCGGAGATATGGGGAATACGATAATGCTTCGCAAGGCGCTCGTTGAGAAAGGTGTAGTCCGCTTTCAGGAGGTCGGCGATGGGGTGGTCTTCTTCGAGGATGCTTTGGAAAAAGAGTTCCGTCTCTTTCTTAAACGACTGCCGGAGGTTATCATCGAAATCCGGAAAGAGGCGAAGATCGGGAGCTACCGCATCGAGATTGCGAAGTTGCAGCCATTGGTTGGCGAAGTTCGTCACCAGCGAGGAGGCACGTGGATCAGCGAGCATGCGACGGACCTGGGCTTCATGCACGGCAGGATCGGAGAGGTCGGCGCCGAGCAGTTCGTCATCGGGCAGGCTGCTCCAGAGGAAAAAGGCGAGACGGCTCGCGAGCATCTCATTCTCGAGACGATAAACCGTTCCGGAAGGAAAGTCGGTGGGGGAGTTTTCGATACGGAGAAGAAAGCGCGGGCTCACCAGAATCGCACTGATCGCCATTTCCATTCCTTGTTCGAGGAAGGGCTGGATCGCTTCAAAATCGGCGTCGGTGATCGCGCGCCGATAGGCAAGCCGCATGAGATGGCGGATGCGCGCTTCGTGGGATTCCGATTTCTCTCCGAAGATGGCACGGCGGCTTGGCGTGTTAGTCACCGTTTGTTCGCCATGTGGCCCGTTAATGCTCACCTGGAAAACGGCAGGCGCCTTGCGGGGATGGCGGTGGTAGTTGTATTGCGCAAGGTAGGGTTGGCGTTTGGTGTCGGACAGTGATAGCGATTTTTGATGAAAAGTGACCCCGATGTTTTTGGTCCCGGCGGGGACCTTGAGTCGGATTTTTAAATGCTGGTCGACCTTGGTATGGTCCCGGTTCTTGGGACGTTCAACCCAGAAGGCTTTGGCCACTTCGCCATCGATCAAAAGTTCGATTTCATGTTTGCCCCACAGGCCTTCAATTTCTTCATTGCGGTCGCGCGCGAGGCGGATCTCGAAGTCATACTCCGCAGTCACCGGGAAGGGGTGTTCAAAAATCACCCCTCCACGGGTCCCGATCGGGAGCCCTTCGACGTGCTCATGTTGGGAGCGGTCCGGCGCGACTCTCACGACGCGCAATTCGGCATCGGGCATTTTTTCGCCCACCGCGATCCGCGCGATTTTCTGTGCGGCCTTGAGGTAGCGATTCATGAGGGTTGGCGAAAGCGATCCAGTCGTGATGTTGTCAAACCCGTGGCTGGATTCATCTTTTGGGAGGAGCTCGGTGACATCGACATTGACCTCTAAGAGATCGCGGACCGCATTTTGATACTCGGTGCGCGTGAGTCGTCGAATCGCGGGGACATTGCCAGGGTCGGGGTTCTTTTGAGCAAGCTCATCGAGGTAGTTTCGCAGGGCGGCGACCGCTTTTTGATTCTCTGCAGCAGTGGGGCGGAATTCTTCCTCCGGAGGAGGCATCTGTCCGGTGTTGATCCGGAGAAGCACCTTCTCCCAGAGGTCGATACGGTCCGCCGAAACTTGCTCCAGATTCAAACCACCTTCTTCCGTGCCTGCCTCGTGGCAATCGATGCAGTAGGTCTGGACAAAATCAGAGACCGGAACCTCTGCGTGAGCGAGACAGCCGAGAGCAAAAAAGAAACTCCAACGAAGAGGCATGGGTTTGATTAACAATTTGAGCACGAGGAGGCGAAACTTTGCTGAGAAAACTGAGTCAGTGGTCAGTAAGAGCCTTGCTCTCGCAATCAGCTTCAAAGACCCTCCGTGCGAAAACGGTGGACCTTTGATCTGGCAGGAACAGCTCTTTCGGCTGTTTTTTGCCCAACAAATAATGGTTTTTCGACAGAAATTAAGCTCTGGGAACGTTTTCTTGTTGCGATTGAGTCTCAATAAGCTTTGTTTTCCTTCAGACACGATGTCCTTACTAGCAGCAGAATTAGAACGTGATTCCGCCCTGACCTTGAGTCAGGCGGCCACGGGCTGTGATTTCCAAATCCGTGAAGTCAACGGTGAGGCATGTCGCCAGCTTCGTGAGATTGGGTTCTGTGAGGAGATGCGTGTTAAAAAATTGACCAACGGGCGCAACATGCTCTGCACCGTTTGCGGAACCCGCCTTGCGCTCAGCAAGGAACTTGCTGATCAAATCCAAGTGGTTCCTGCCTGATTCCTCGATTCATGAGCACTGCTGATCAAGAAGCCCGCATCGCGTTGGTGGGTCATCCAAATGCCGGGAAAACGACGCTCTTCAATGCTCTCACGGGCCAGCGCCAAAAGGTGGGAAACTACACCGGGGTAACCGTGGAGCGGATCTCGGGAAATTTTCGTACTCCGCATGGTCATCAATTCGAACTCATCGACCTGCCCGGGTGTTATTCGCTGGAGCCGAATGCGCCCGATGAAAAAGTGACTCGTGATTTCCTTCATGGAGAGCAGGCGGATGAAGCGAAGCCCGATCTGGTAGTCTGTGTGCTTGATGCCTCGGCGCTGGAGCGGCATCTTATTCTCCTCAAGCAGGTTCTGCAGCTGCACCTTCCAGTGGTTGTCGCGCTCAACAAGATCGACCAAGCGGAAGCGCAGGGGATTCGGATTGATCCCACTGCTTTGAGTGAAACCTTTGGCGTTACTTTTGTTCCGCTCTGCGCTGCCACGGAGCGAGGCCTGACTTCACTCAAACAGGCGCTGCGCCATCCCTTTCCTCCGGTGGACGAGCACGAGTGGACAAAGAAGGATGACTTTTCCGAGCTTTTGGTGGATGGCTACCGCCGGCCTGATGAGGAAACGCTTTTATTGACCGATAAGATCGATGCCCAAGCGCTGCACCCGATCAAAGGTTGGTTGATTTTCGGCGCTCTTATGCTTGGCGTTTTTTGGACAATTTTCCGGTTTGCGGAAATTCCAATGGGTTGGGTTGAGGCGGCCCAGGAATTGCTCGGCGGCTGGGTTGGCGGAATGATCGCGGAAGGGGACTTTCGGGATTTGATCGTCGATGGCGTGATCGGTGGCGTTGGGTCGGTGGTGGTTTTTCTTCCGCAAATTCTGCTTCTCTTTTTCTTCATTAGCCTCCTCGAGAGTTCCGGATACATGGCCCGCGCGGCTTTTCTGATGGATGGTGTGATGAACAAGGTGGGGCTCTCAGGGAAGAGCTTTCTTCCTCTTCTTTCGGGATATGCTTGCGCCATTCCGGGAGTGATGGCTACGCGGACCATCCCAAATGCCAAGGAACGTCTCGCTACCATTCTCATTCTGCCCTGGACTTCCTGCACCGCGCGCTTGCCGGTTTATTTCCTGTTGGTGCCGCTGCTGGTGACCGGGAGCGGATATCAGACACTCACTCTCTTTGGAATCTATGCCTTGGGCACGCTCACTGCCTTGTTGGCGGCAAAGATTCTTCGACCAAAACTTGGCAAGGTGGAGGCACCTCAATTCATGCTGGAGTTGCCGCCCTACCAAAAGCCGAATGGGAGTTTTATTCTGCGACAGGTCATTGATCGTGGCTGGGCCTTTTTGAAAAAAGCGGGAACGCTGATTCTGGGAATTTCCATTCTGCTCTGGTTCCTCGAAACCTACCCGAAAAGTGACTCCGAAGACCCCCTGGTGCAGCGTGACGCCTCTTTCATGGGGAGGGCCGGGAAGGTAATCGAGCCTGTTGTCGAACCACTCGGCTGGGATTCCCGCCTCGGCACAGCGATGCTGACGAGCTTCGCTGCGCGAGAAGTTTTTGTGTCCTCACTATCCATTTCCTACGCGGTTGATGAAGAAGATGAGGAAGCCGAAAGTCAGCTGCGCGACAAGCTCGCTGCCGCCAAAAAGTCCGATGGCACTCCCTTATTCACCACTTTCACTGTTCTCTCTCTTCTGATTTTCTACATTTATGCGCTGCAATGTCTTCCGACCACCGCCGTGGTGCGACGCGAGACCAACTCGTGGAAATGGGCCCTCGGCCAACTCGGAGGGATGACTCTCTTCGCCTACCTGGCTGCGCTGCTGGTCTTTCAACTGGGCTCTTTCTTCATGTGATGGACTGGCAAACTCCTGCAGCTCTCGGGATTGTCGTGGTCTCCCTGATTCTCTTGGTGAAATCGGCTCGCAAGAAGAAGCCTTGTGGCCGCGCTTGTTCCTGCGTTTCAACGCTCAAGAAATGAATCGCTTGCGGGATAGCTAATCGATGTTCTGTTAGAGAGTGAACTACTTGTTTCTTGTTTCTTGTGTCCTCCTGACCGCGTGTTCTGCTGCTGACGAGGAGAACCCGAGCTATCAATCCGACGCTCCGCTGCCAAAAGGATGGCCGCAACCCGGTCCCTACAATGAGGTCGCCGAGAAAGAGTATCCCGCCTACCGCGCGGCTTTTACGATCGGTAATCGCTCGAATGGTTCTTTCTGGACTCTTTTCAGACACATCCAAAAGAAGGACATCCCCATGACTGCTCCCGTCGAAATAACGATGGACGAAAAGGGCGGGGAAATGGAGATGGTCTCAATGGGTTTTCTTTATCAGGACACCACGGTGGGAACGAAGGGAAGGGACGGCGAAAAAGTGGAAGTCCGTGATGTTCCGAAGGCCAAGGTGCTGAGCTACACTTGGATGGGGTCTCGCAATGAACAATCGATGAAAGTGGCCAAGGAGGCTCTTGAAAAGGTGCTCGCCGAGAAGAAGCTCAAGGCGACAGGCTTCCGCGTGCTCGGCTATAACGGACCCATGACTCCCCGTAAAAAGCAGACTCACGAACTGCAGGCCTTGTTGAAGTAGCGGAGAGCGTGGACTTCACTCCACGGGGGCATTGAGATTTGTGTATCATTTTTTGAGACAGACTGAAGTCCGTCCCTCATCTTATTCGGGGAGACCAGTGGTCTGACAGGGCGCTTCGATTCGCTGCCTCTTCTCTTTGAGTTCATGAATTGGCTCGGCGGAGTCCAAATCAGAAAAGAGCGGTAGGAACCTTTCGCCCTCGGTGCCGGTCGGCCGGTCCAGGTCTGCTGACTTTCCGCCCGGATTTGATACCGGGGGGGAGAGTTGGAACCCAGGTTTGATGAGACTGGAAATAAAACTTATTCATTGGGTTCCACCGTGACCGGCCAGCCGGGATAGGGCTTCGCGTCCTCTCCCTGATGTTGCGGGCCGGAGGTGTAAGGCCAGTTGGCGAGGGTGACGTTTCCGGTGGCGGGATCGTAAGTGGTGATGGCGTAGCCGACGGCGCGATCAAAAAGCCGAGCAGGCTCGCGGTCGATATCCCAAGGGTTGGCCACGGCATGGAGGGTGAATTTATTGCCAAAGCCGTCTTCAAAGCCGCCGAGGTGGCGGGGCCATTCGGGCTTCGGGTTCACCGGAGCTGCCGATGGCATCCAGCGTCGTGGCCAGACGTTGGCAATCGCCGGAGAGGCGATCCACCAGGTGCCGTCATCGTATGATTCGATGCCGTATTGACCGGTGGTGCCGAGGTGCTGGTCTCCCACGATGTGGATGGCGTTCGCTTTTTTGAGAAGTTTGAGCGCGACTTTTTGCTTATCTTGCGGCCAGCCGTTGGTGTCGAAGTCGGGTTTCGGCTCGTCGTCGGGAGCGTATTCTCCCTCCCGATACACCGGGAGGCTCGGGACATGCTTGTCGTGATGAATATCCTTCGGGAGGGTTTGCGGAGCGAGGAAGGGGGATTGGGAAATGACGACCTTAAAAACGCTTCGCTGCCCGGCCCATTTGGCGAGGAAAGCCTCTTGTTGTGGCCCGAGGAGCTCCGCGCCTTCCACCAAAGCATCGGTCTTGGCATTCCATTGGAGGTTTTGGGGCCAGCCATTGGTGATCTGGGCATCAGGAAGAAGCGGGCGGGGTGCGGACTTGAACTGGCGATCGGCGAGGATGGCAAAGTCGAGATTGCCATACTTCCAGGAGGTGAAGTAGGTGGTGATGCCGGACTCACAGGTGAATTGGTTTTGAGGAATGGGGAGGTTTCCGCATTGGGTGCGGTGGACCATGTTCACGAACTCGACCGACATCTTGTAGCCGCCGGAGTCCTGCTTTCCATCGGTTCCTTTTTGAGTCATGTCGGCGGCCTTTCCAGCGCAGCCCCAGATGTTTCCGTGCATGACATCGTGATCATCAGGGATGGTGATGGAGGGAGTCGAAGCCAGGATGTCCCGCCAGGTCCAGCCGTGCATGGCATACTTTCGGAGGTAGGAAAGATTGGCTCGCAAGGAAGGCTTCTGGGAAATGATGTGACCGTAGCCACCGATGCCCTCGTAGATTTGATCGCCATGGAATGTGATGACGTGGGGTAGGTGCGCGCGCACGTTTGCTTCGAGTCGGGCGTGTGGGAAGCCGGTGGAATCGTTGCAGGAAAGCGAAGCCACCTTCAGTGGAGTGAACTCGCCGGGAATCTTTTGGATGACTCCGGTGTATTCTGAAGTCTCAGCACCGTTGAGGAAACGCACCTTGTAGGGACGATTCCTGTTTTTCTTTCCAAAGGGCACCTGAAAGAGCGCGGTGTAGGAAATGGGGTCGATGGTGCCCTCGAAGGATTGATCATCGATATCTAGAATAAGCCGTGGCCTCGAGGCCCCCGCATTGGAGGGGAGGATGGGAGCGAGCTGAGCGAGGAGGCGAAGGTCATTCTCGTCATCGACCGTATGAGTAGTCCACCAGATCGGTCCGAAGCTTCGTTGAGGATGTGCTTTTACCGCTGGACCAGAAAGCAACCAGTTGGTGAAGCGGAAGCGGAAATCGCCGCCACCTTTTTGAGGGTGGGGGAGGAGCCGGACTTCCTTGGGAGAACTCGCGGAGCCAAAACCGGGACCGCGATAAGCCGTGGGCGCACGTTCTTTGGAGGGATCGATCATCCGAGCTTGCGCGGAGGACGCGGTGAGCGCGAGGAGGCCCTTGACCCAGGAGGGATGAACCTTGTCGAGGGTGAGTTCGCCAAGCGACTGCGTCCCTCGACCAGCGATCAGCGTGAGGGTGAATGTTCCGTCCACCTTGCGTTGCCCCGAAATGCGCAGGTTGATTGCTTGGTCGGTGAGAGGGACCTTCGGAGCATTGGGCTCGGGAGTTCCAATGAAAAGGCGACCGTCGTGATTCAGGCCGAGAGGGAGGCCGACGCCGTAGATGGCGCTCTCTCGGAAGTCATCCTGAGCTCCGAGAACACCCAGCTGGAAACCGACGTATCCCTTGCCTTTGAGTTCCTTCGAAAGACGGGTGATCGCGACCGTGCTGGTGAAGCTTTCCGCCTCAGGGTCAAGCTCTGCGGTAAGACAAATGACGTTGCGATTTCCACCGGAGTGGGTGTTTTGAATGCCGCCGTCGTTGAGTTCCCAGTCCTCAAGGGGATTGGACCAGAGCTCGCCACTGAGAAAAGGGCGAGTGATGTTTTTTGGAAGCGAAGGGCTGACGGTATCTGCAGAAAGGAGGCCGCCACAGAGAAGAATGAGAGTCGGAATGCGCATCGCCGCTAAAAATAGCGATTTTTCTCCCAGTTTCGACGATTCTTTTTGGTCAGTCGACCTTGATCACCTTCCTTGCGGCGAGTCCGGTTCTCTCGATGGGCGAGCCGGCGCTCTTCAGCTTGTGCTAGAACCTCGGCCGGGGTGTGATCGATGACCGCTTCCGCGGCGAGGCTGCCCTTCACCCGCTTTTCAAGAAGAGCAACGATTTCGACGGTGCGCTTGTAGGAGCCATCATGTGACGGGACTTCGAGCAGATCTCCGATTTTGAGAGCGGTGGAAGCCTTGAGGTTCTTTCCGCCTCGCTTCACCTTTCCGGCCGCGCAATCGTGCGCAGCAAGCGAGCGGGTTTTGTAAAGGCGAACAGCCCAGAGCCATTTATCAGTGCGCATTTGTCCAGCGAGTCGATCATTGTCGACGATGCCAGCCTGCGCAACCTTCAAGGGCGATCTCTCCTTTCTGAGTCATTCCAAGACTCCGTGCTTCAGGAGAGGAAAGAAGAGGAGCACCCAAGTTCAGCGGCCCGCAATGTGCTGACCAGATGTGGTTATTATACAGAAAGTTTGAAAATGGGCCTAATTGGAGTCTGCTTGCGGGTCCGACTGCAACGCCTAGTTAGATGAAAAGGGAGCTCTGACTGTAGAGTTTTAGTATTCACCTGACAGTGGCCCTGTCTTCAACGAGACAGCGGCCACGTGGTTCTGGTAAGTTGTTTTTACCAACAAAACACCAACCAAGAACCAAACATGACCGCTGAAAACAAAGTCGCTCGTCGCAAAC
>JBMHCQ010000024.1:0-57791 GCA_049889835.1 Akkermansiaceae bacterium | reverse complement strand
TTATAATCGTCATTGGGGATGATTTGGAGGAAGGAGAGGATTGTTCCGGAGGGGGCCGCGACGAGTTTGAGCTCGTTGAGCAAATCGGTCTTGCGGAAGATGGCGAAGGGAGGGACGGGATTGTGTGAATTTATCACATGGGTGATGGAAAAGCCATCGACGATGTGGATGAGTTGGAAGGACGGCGCGGAGGAGTCCTCTCCGTTGCCGGAGCCTCCGCCACTGCCGGAGCCTCCGCCTTGAGGATTAGAATCCTCGTCCTCAATGGCGGGGTGGTGGGAGGCATCGAGGGGGTTGGTGTCCTCGAGAACCTCTTCGAGGTTGGTGAAGCCATCGCCATCAAAATCATCGAGGTTGTGGTCGATGACGGGCGTTCGCTGGGTGTATTGGAGGCGGTAGAAGCGGTAGAACTGGTTGGTGTTGGTGGTTTCGATCTCAAAGCCCATGCCGATGCGCTGACCGTTTCCTTGCCGGATATCGGGGATGTATTCCCAGCGGAGGGTGCCCTCGGGAGAAGGCCCGGAAGCGGTTTGGATAAAATAGGTGTTTCCGGGGTGGCCTTGCCAGACCAAGGCATGGAGGTCTGGGTTGAGAAGAGTGACTTCCGCCTCTGGATCAGGGGGGCGGAGTGCTTGTGCGAGTGCTTGTGATGGCGCGAGGCCCCCGAGGGCGAGGGCGATCAGGCTTCCGGCGAAGGGGCCTGCGAAGGGGCTCGTGCGGGGAGTTTTTTGGAAACGGGCCGTTGATCTCAAAGGCATGGTCCAGGGGGGGAATGGAGGTTGATGGGGGGGATTGATGGGGGGGACGCGAGACTCCGAAAAGGAGCCCGGACACAAATGAACTCCACCCACCGGCGAAATCAGACAGACTGTGAATAACTAAATCGCAAAAAGGCCTAAAACTGGAGCCTTTGAACAGTGTTTTGGGGTCGGAACGGGAGGGTTTTTGGATTCCGCAGAGGCTGGAAAGGCTGGCTCCGTTCGAAGAGGGCACAAAAAACCCAGGGTTGAACCCTGGGTTGAAAAGAGAGCTTTGGACGTTGGTGCTTTTTACTTCTCGAAGTTGAGTCCGCGGAATTCGTTGGCGGCAGCGGTGACGGCGCGCTCGATGGGGAGGCGTTCGGTGCTGGATCCGGTCCAGAATCCGTGGCCGCTGGTGTTGTTGAGCATGTATTGTGCTTCGTCGGGAGTTTCCATGGCGGCGCCGTGGGCGACGAGGAGGGTATCGGGGCTGAGCTCGCGGCACTTTTGGTAAACTTTTTCAGTCTGTTCGGCGGTCTCCTCGATGGTCATGCCGTTATCGTATCCCTTGATGCCGCCCTTGGTGGTTCCGGCGTGGTAGCAGAAGATGTGTGGCTTGGCTTGCTCACAGATGGCGTAGGAATCCTCTTCGGTGAAGGCGAGGCCGATGGACACCATATCCATTTCTTCCTTCGCGAGGATGAGCATGTCGATCTCGTTTTGAATGGTGATGCCGGCGGAGGTCATGACCTTGAAGATCTCGGAGTCATGATCGACGTAGGAAATGGAGGGGCCGATGTTGGAGACGGACTGAACGCCCATGTCCTTGCATTGCTGGAGGACCATACGCATGTCCTTGAGAGGGTCGTTGGCGTTGAGGCAGGCGCAGACAAAGGCGTCGCCATTGAGCGCGGGCATGATGTCCTCGCGGGTGTAGTCGAGCGTCTGCTTATTGGAGTCGAGGATGGGCCACATCATCGACATCGTGCCCATGCCATTGGCGCGGAGGCGGGCGCCGGAAAAGGTGTTGATGCAATCGGTCCCGGCCGCTTCCTGGAGCTTGGCCACGAGGCCGGAACCGGCGGACGAAATCATGATGGGAATGCGAGCTTCGACCTTGGCTTGAAGCTTAGCGAGGATTTCCTGGGTGGTGAGGCGTTTGGTGATCATTTGAGGAAAGTGTTGAGGTGTTGGTTGAGAGATTCTTGGTAGGCAGCTGGTTCGTGGTAGCGTGCGGGAAGGTGATGGAGTTCTGAGTTTGGAAGGGCGTTGTGGATTTTCAGAGCGACTTCAGCGGGGTGAAGTTCATCTCTCGGGCTATCGAGGACAAGTGCCAAATGGGAAACGTTTCCTAAATCTTCGAAGGAAGAAAACGGGCAGTCGTTCCACATCTTTTCAAGAACGCGGTTGTCGCTGCGCTGGTAGAGAGCGAGGACGGATTGCGCGACCGGGGGATTTTCGGAAAGGAGGGCCTGGAAGTCGGGGTCGGAGCTGAATTCCTCTTCCGTTTGCCAGGCGGGCTTGGCGGCGAAGGCGAGGTGGGCCGGCTGCGGGGAATCGAGCCAGGAGGGGCGGAGGAGGACGAGTTTCTTCACGCGATCCGGGTAGCGGAGGGCGATGTTCAGCGAGATGCCGGATCCCATGGAGAGGCCCCCAAGGTTCGTTTTTTCAATTCCGAGATGATCCATCAGCTCGATCACGAGATCGGCGAAGTAGTTAAACGAGAACTTGGAAGGGTCGAAATCAGTTGAGTCGCCGTGGCCCGGCAGATCGGGAGCGATGACACGATGATCCGAAAGCTCGGTGAGGGCGGAAGTGGTCTGGCTTTTTCCAGCCCCAAGTCCGTGGAGGAAGATGAGAGGTTCAGCATTTTCGGAGCCGAGAGTTTCAAAGGAGAGCATTTGAACGATGAGATTTGAGAGACCTAATCGGGGCGGGGGATTTCGAATTGATCGGAGGTGCGGGTGTACCAGTCGGGCGAGGCCATGCGGCCCACGGGATGATAGATACCGGGATTGAGGTGATGGTTATCATCAAAGAGTCCTTCGCGGGAATGAATGAAGTGGGCGATGCCAATGACGAGGCGATTCGTGCCGATCTCGAGGGTAGAATGCTCGGTGCATTCGAGGGCGACCGGGGCTTCGGCAATGCGGGGGACGCTGACCTTTTCCGAAGGAAGAGTGGTGAGGTTGAGTGCGTCGAGCTCGCTGGTTCCATGTGGGAGAGTGGCGGAAGTGTCGACCATGGCTTGGCCGAGTGGTTCATCGACCATGTGAACGACGAATTCCTGATTGCGACGGATGTTTCGCGCGGTGTCCTTCGGAGTGTCGCGGTCTTTGTTTCCCGGAGCAAAGGCGACGATGGGAGGATTGGAGCCGAAGACGTTGAAGAAGGAAAAGGGGGCGGCATTGAGCGTGCCGTTTTCGTCGATGGTTGTGACCCAAGCGATGGGTCGGGGCATTACGAGGGAGGCGAGGAGCTTGTAGCGGGTGGAAGCGGGAAGCGTTTCGAGGTCGAAGGTCATCTTTGGCGTAGGATAGAGAGTTTTAACCTTCAAGAGCAAACTGAGTTTCTGTATGACTAAGTTTCATGCGCGCAATTTCAGTTTTTCTGGCCCTCGTGGCGTTCAATATCGCGAAGGCGGCTCCCACGATTAACAGTTTCACGGTTTCGGATGGGAACTCGACTTCTGACACCGCGCTGGCAGTCGCGCCGGGGACGGAGTTGACTTTGAGTTGGGATGTTTCCGATGCCGCTTCGGTAATCGTGGTTCCGGGAGTCGGGCCGTCGCCTCTGAATGGGACTGCGACGGTGACATTTGGAGGGGAACCGACCACTTATTTTGTGAATGCGAACGGAGACGGCTTTGCTCAGGCCATGGTGACGGTCACGGTGGATCCTACGACGGTGGATCCGGTGCTCTCGGAAGTGCTGGCTAATCCGGATGATACCTCGTTGGTAGATGAAGATGGGGAGCGGTCGGATTGGGTTGAATTGCGAAATCCTTTCACCTTCGAGATGGAGATCGGGGGATACTTTCTCACGGATGATCCGGAGATGCCTGCGAAGTGGGAGATTCCAGCAGGAACGATGATTCCGGCAAACGGGGAGTTGTTGGTGTTTGCTACGGGAAAAAATCGGAGCGTCTTGGGGCAAAACCTGCACACAAACTTCAGGCTGAATGCCGACCAGGATCAGATTTTGTTAATGGGTTCTGATGGGGCGTCGGTAGTGGATCAGTTTGTCTGGAGTGGGAGCGGATCACATCCACCTGGAAAATCTTATGGCCGGTGGGGTGATCCGGAGCAGCAGAGGTTCTTGTTAAACCCATCTCCGGGAATGCCAAATGTTGGTCCGTTTTTTACGAAAGCAAAGGTGGATTTTTCGGTGGGGAGTTCATCGTTTACGGATGATTTTTCGCTGACGCTGGCGTCCGTCGACAGTGTTTTGGATATCCGCTACACCACGGATCGATCAGTGCCGAACGAGAGCTCGATGCTCTACACCGGTCCGATCACGATTGATGCGAGCACGATGGTGCGGGCTCGGGTGATGGGGCCGAATCTCATCGGAGATGTTTCGGGGAGGCACTACGTGAAGTTGTCTGCCGGTGACATTCCGGCGGGCGAGATGGCTGGAGCGGCGAACCTGGAGGGCTTCACTTCGAACCTCCCGATTGTCGTGGTCGATACCATGGGTTCGGGAGGTGAAAATGTGGAGGGCTTGCGGGCGGCAACATTCACCGTTTATGAACCAGTCGATGGGGTAGCAGCACTGACTCAGGAACCGAGTTTGACAAGTCGTGCGGGCTACCGCGTAAGGGGTCAGAGTTCGGCGGGCTTTGCCAAAAAGCAGTATCGCTTCGAGCTTTGGAATCAGGAGAACGAGGATAAGGATCAAGCGCTTCTCGGGATGCCTTCGGATTCAGACTTCATTCTCGGAGCGCCTTTCGTTGACAAGTCGTTCATCCGAAATTCCCTCGCTTATGAGTTGGGGCGGGAGATTGGATTGAATGCTCCACGGACGCGCCATGTGGAGGTTTTTTTAAACACCGATGGCGGTGATCTCAACTATGAGACGGATTATGTGGGGGTGTATTTTGTGGGTGAAACCAACAAGATCACCAATGACCGGATTGATTTGAAAAAGCTCGATCCACAGGACGATACTGAGCCGCAAATTACCGGAGGTTACATGATGAAGTGGGAGCAGAATGTCTCCGAGGCCTCTAAACGGGTCCCGGGATTTTCCAATCTGGAGTTGGTCGACCCGGATGGCGCTGATGAGGCGACCACGGGACAGAAGCAGTGGCTTTCCAATTATCTTCAGGATGTAGATGCCCGGGTGAAGAGTGAAGATCGGGGCGATCCAGTCACTGGATATGCGCCGGTGCTCGATGTCCCGTCCTACGCCAATATCATGGTGATCAACGAGCTTGCCCGCGATCAGGATGGCTACATGCGCAGTGCCTACATGTCTAAAGATCGGGGTGGAAAAATCATACAGGGGCCGCTTTGGGACTACAACCTCGGGATGGGAACAGGGTGCTGTCGGAACAACCGAAACACTTCGCCGACGGGAACGGACTCGGGTTGGCAATACCTTGAGAACACTCCGGTGAGTGAACATAAGTGGGAGCGGGATCTTGTGCAGGATCCGGATTTTTGGCAGGCCTTTGTCGATCGTTGGCAGGGGCTCCGAGCCGGGATTTTGGATGATGATGCACTTCATGCCCGTATGGATGCGCAATCTGATCCCTTGCAAGCTGCGGCGGTTCGAAATTTCGCGAGATGGGATAACCTGGGCAGCACGAACTTCACTTTCTTCTTCTCTCCGGCTTCGGCAGACTATCAGGGGCAGATTGATTTCATGAAGGATTGGACGACCGATCGCATGGCTTGGATTGACTCACAGATGACCAGCCCGCCCAGCGTTTCTCCAGCGGGAGGAATTGTCGCAAATGGCTCGATAGCGACGGTCGGAGGAAATCAGGGAGTCATCTATTACACCACGGATGGCACTGATCCCCGTGAGTCGGGAGGGGGCGTCAATGCCAAGGCGGAGAGGTTTGCCGCGACTGGTTTGGAAGAGGTTTCACTGATCACGCGAGCGGACCAGTGGAGCTATCTCGACGATGGCAGTAACCAAGGCGACAGCGATACCGCCCCGTGGGCGCAGTTGGCGTTCAATGATGATGCCTGGGCCAGGGGCTCCGCTCCGCTGGGTTACTCCAATGGGGTGACCACGACGGTGAGCTTTGGCGGAAACTTTGCGGATCGTCATATCACGACTTATTTCCGGAAGGAATTCACCGTCGCAAATGCCGCTGATCTTCAGGAACTCGAGATGGAGATTCAGTATGATGATGGGGCTTTGGTTTATCTCAACGGGGTGCTGCAAGGTCGCTTCAACATGCCGGGGGGCGTGGTGGATTTTGAGACCGTGGCAAGCGACGGACAAGTGGGCATAGAGGAAACGGCGTGGACCACTCTCATCTTGAATCCAGCAGATCTCCTGGAAGGTGGAAATGTGGTGGCGATCGAACTCCACCAGGAATCGCCAGGAAGCAGTGACCTGAGTTTCGACTTTTCGCTTACCGGAAAGAAGCCGGTGGGAGAGCAGCCCCAGATTTCCATCACTGAGACCACGACCGTCATCGCACGAGCGTTGGATGGCGGGCAGTGGTCAGGACCAGTGGAGCAGATCTACCTCGTGGGCACCGCGGCAAGCTCTGGGAATCTTGTTGTTTCGGAATTGAACTATCATCCAGCCGATCCCTCGGTGACAGAGATGAATGCGGGCTTCACGAGTGCGGAGGATTTTGAATTTATCGAGTTCCTCAACATCAGCACGGAAACCATCGATCTTTCAGGTGTGCACTTTACCGCCGGGGTGGATTTTACTTTTCCCACCGGTCGGCTTCTCGCAGCAGGCGAGCGGGTTCTCGTGGCACGAAAGGTGAGGGCGATTCAGGAGCGCTACCCTTCGGTTTCGGCGACACAGCTCGCGGGTGAATTTGAAAATGAATCGGGTCTCAAGAATAGTGGCGAGCGTCTCACTGTGAATGCGATCACGGGTGAAATTATTGTGGATTTTGAATTCAATGATCGCTCACCTTGGCCGGAAGCTGCAGATGGCGAAGGTGCTTCCCTGGTCCTCATTAATCCCCTCACTGCGCCCTCTCATGAGGCAGCAACACAATGGCGTCTCGGTGCCAGCGGTGGGAACCCGGCTTCCTCTGATGCTTCGACTTTCCCTGGTGGAGACTCTCTGGCATTGCTGAATTATGCCACGGGCGGAGTCGCACCGACGGTTCAGTTGCAAAATGATGGTAGCGTTTTGGTGACGCTTACCTTGAATCTCCGGGCCGAGGATGTCATCGGAGAACTCCAGATCGGCACCAGTCTCCAAGGCTGGCAAAATGCCGAGCCAACTTTCAGGCGTGAATCACTGACCGAGCTCAGTAACGGACTTGGTGTGCTGACCCTACGAGCCTCTGTGCCTCTCTTGAATGAGAAGCTGTTTGTACGGTATCACGTGCTTGGGCGCTGAGGAAAAGGGAAGCGAGTTTAAGTGAAATACAAGGAGGGGCCCGCGCCGAATCGCCTTCACCCGCTTCCCCGGAAAATTCGGTCCGGTGAATGGGGGTGCGCCATTCCCGGGAGCTTGTTAGTGCGATAGGGTAACTTTGAGACGGTAGAAGCGTTTGGTTGAAGCGGTGGCGACAAGTTCGAGAATGCGGGTCCGGTTTCCGGCGGTGGCATCGATGGTGTTGGATTGTTCATCAAGGTCGGAGACGGGCCCCCAGTTTGCCAAGTCATTGCTCCCTTCAATCTCACCGGTCAAGCCACGGCCAGCGAGGTCGAGTGATTCGATGAGGGTGAATCGCAGATCGCCGCCGGGAAGGCGCTCCACGTGAAGAGGGGTCTGATCATCTGCGAGTGGGTTGTGGCTGGAAAAATATTCCAGAAGGTTGGAATGGCCGTCTCCATCAGGATCATCCATGGCACCATTGAGCGAGGTTAATCCGGCGTTGCGGAGCCAGGATTGGAATCGACCAGTTCCATCGAGAGCGGCATGATCAATGGCAGGTTGAATGAGGGCATTGAGCTCCGTCAGGTAGGAACTGACACGGGTTCCGAAACTGTGGGTGCGCTCGTAGTGACGTGCATCATTAGGATTGGTGTAGTATGCTGAAGGGTTGTTGTAGGAATTCGGGTTATCGGGAATGAAGAACCAGCCTTGGGAATCCGAGCCCAGATAGTAGCCGCGTGCATTGGTCATTGCTGCGCGAAAGTGTGAGTTGTCGCCAGTGGTGTCATTGGTGTCGCGGGCGGCGTCGACGAATGAAGTGACTGCAGCGAGTTTCCAGATGCCGTTTTCTTTCATAAACCATCCGCCGCCTGAATCATTGCCTGTGAGAGCGCATTCGTGAGTTACTCCATCGGGGTCAAAGGTGGTGTAGAGAAAATCGTTTCCATTATTGAGTCGGGAAGCCGTGATGATGTTGACGCCCCAGCGGTCTGCGTAGGTCGTCCCATCTCCCCATTTCCACCCGATGGTTTGCAGGCTCGAAGTGAGGGCGCTTCCTCGGCCCAATCCGCGCCCACAAATGAGGACCTCGTTGCCTGCTTCGTTGGTGCCTTGGAAGAGCGGAGCGTAGTGGTCAAAGGTCTCCCAGATTTCAAACACCGAGAGGTCGGTTCCGGGCACACCCACCCGGAGTCCGGCGTTTTTGAGGGTGAAATCTATGTCCTCCTCGCCATTGAAGAAAGACGGTTGATTCGGTGAGCCTCCCTGACCGAGATGAGTTGCGGTGATGAAGTGCTTCGGCGAGATCATGGTCCCGAGGTAGTCCTTGTAGCGGAGCTCGAATTGCCATCCCGCATCTGCGTACGCCCCGGTAGGTGCGGTCTGCTTGTTGGCAGGCGGATCGGCGGCATCGGCAAAGATCATCGCTCCAGCTCGAAGTCCACTGATAAGCAAGAGGGAGAGGGAGCGCATGGGAGAGAATAACGCAATTTTTCATCTGGGTCGCCAGAAATATCACCCTTGCTGCTTTTGGATCGGTGATGAGATATTCCATTCCGGAGAGGAGAGTGAGGTAACCGATGGCGCCTTCATGGACAGGCCTTGGGAGTTGAGCCTGACCCGGATTGATCGTTGCTTCGAAGAAGCTGAAGAGCGGTCGTGGTTGTCACCGCTCAGACCGCAAGCTTGATAATGAAGAAAAACCAATCAACGATCAGGTCAGCTATGCAGATTCTGACTTTTTTTACCATCGCCGGGCTCTTTATGATTGGACAAATAGCGATGGCAGCGGACACACCTGAGATCGCAAAGCTGAGAAAAGACCGTCAGCGTCTCATTGACTTGGTGATCAATCTTGAGGCGGATTTTTCCAAAACTCTGGAAAACTTTGATCAACTCCACACTGACTACGCGGCCCTTCTTGCCAAACCCCAGATTCCGGATCAGCGGGGGCACGTTAAGAGTCTTGAGAAGCAACTCGTAGCGGCCGCGGCAAAGATTCGAGAAATGGAGCGTCTGGAGAAAAAGAATACCGCGGACAGGGATGCCAAACTCCTTGCTCTCAAAAAGGCATTCCACAATCAGATCGATCATCTCAAGGCTGACCTCACCCGCGAGCGCGCTGCTATCAAGCTCGCGCAGACGCAGTTAGGCGAAGTCCGGACCTTGCAAATCGAAGCCCGGAAGGTGGAGAAAATGCTCCGCACCGAAATCATTGGCCGGTCCGAGCTCCAGGCCCAAGTGCAGACACTGCGTGGTGAGCGCGATGCCTTGCTTTTGCGATTAACGGAAAGTATGACCCAGTTGGGAAAAGCCAAGGAATCTTTCGCCGATTGCGAGGCCCGAATCGCTGGATTGGAAAGATCGAGTCGTGAACTCAAGACCTCGCTCGCGCAGCGGGATGCCGAGATCACGGAACTGAAGAAGCTTGCTCTCGATCGGAAAAAGCTGGCGAGCTTGGTGGAAAACCTTGAAACCAAAAAATCAGCTCTCAATGAGCGCCTCGCCAAGCAGCGGCCCCAAATTGAATCGCTGAGAAAAGAAGCGGCCCGGGCCAAGATGCTTACCACCACCGTGCAGCGTCTGGAGGCCGATCAAAAATCCTACCTCGATGACATAAAGACGCGTGATTCCCAGCTCATGGCCTTTCGTCAGACCGGTAAGAAGAACAAGGAACTTTTAGCTGCGATCAAGAAATTGGAGGACGAAAAGGGTGCCCTCGGCGGCCTTCTTCAAAAGCGGGTGAAAGAAATCGCGCGATTCCGTAAACAGCTTCTCGAGCATAGAACGATGGCGGAGAAACTCGCCTTGGCCGAGCGCGGCATGACCGTGAACAAAGCTAAAATTCGCGATGCTCAGCAAGAGATCACCTCCTTGGAAGGTGCCCTTGAGGCGGAAAAGAAGGTGTCCGATGAGCACTTGGCAAAGCTCAAAGAAGTCACCGAAAAGAACCGGGCCTTCCTGCTCAAGGTGGTCGCTCTCGAGAAGGACAAGACCCGTCTTCAGAACGAACTCTCCAAGCGTGAAACAGTCCTTAAGAGGGCGATCACAGCGGTGGCTGATCAATCCAGTGTCCAGGAGGCCCAGCAGGCTGCGACCGAGGCGATGGCGAAGATTAAAAAGGAAAAAAAGAACCTCGATGCACAGCTTGCCAAGCGTGATGCTGATTTGAAAAAAGCGCGTATGGACCTCGGAAAACTCCACCTTGAATCCGAGGCCACCAAAAAGCAAATGCATGCGCTCAAAGTGCGTTTCGCCAAGGTCGCTCCTGTTCGTTACGCGCTCGGAGTGGCAGATGTTCGTGATCAACAGGCCCGGGTTCTTCGTGATGTGCAGGAAGTGCGCAAAATGTTTCCCAACGCTCGATTTGAGATTGTTGGCCACACCTGCGATCTGGGATCCCAGCAGAGGAACCGGAAGCTTTCACAAGACCGAGCGGCTTCGCTCAAAGAGTATCTTTCCCAAAACGGAATCAAAGCCGGGCTCCTCACTTCCCGCGGAGTCGCCGATGCCGAGCCTTTGGTGCCGAATACCAATGAGTCGAATCGACGGCGTAACCGTCGGGTCGAGATTCACATTCTCGACTAGAAAGACTCTGGCTAGGGAATGGTGCGGTCAGCTGGCATGGAGGTGTTCCAATCGCGAACGGCCTTGTCGAGACGAGCAGCGAGGTCCGGTTTTTGGTTGATTCGATTATTGGTTTCACCCGTGTCCTTTGGGAGGAGATAAAGTTGGGGGTTGGAGCCATCCAGATTGACGAGGTATTTCCAATCTCCCTCGCGGACCGCAAGGTCAGGATTGTCTTCTTGCAAGCCATGACTGAACCCGGGGCGATCTGGCGGCCGCCGCCAGAAAAGAGGTTTTTCGCGGGAGGCGGCCATTTTTCCGACAAGTGTGTTTGAGAGATCCTCGCCATCGAGAGGCTCGGAGGGTTCCGTGCCAGTGAGGGTGTAAAGCGAGCGGTTGAGATCCATCGCCGAGAAGACGGAGCTCGTGTTCGTGGTCCCTTTCTTTTCGTCAGGCATCAGCCCGGGGGCCCAAACAATGAGGGGAGAGCGAATCCCACCTTCATACAACCAGGTCTTGGCGCCACGAAACGGCCGGGAGGTGCCCGCGCCGGGCTCATGTCCGTTGTCCGAGCAGATGGTGATGATGGTGTTTTGCCGGAGGCGCTCGTCTTGACGAATACGATCGAAGAGGCGGGCGAATTGCTCGTCCATGGAATCGAGAACGCCATTGTAAAGAGCCCTCTTGCTGCCACCCCATTTATCGAGGGGCGGCCAGAAGGGACCATGAACATCGTCGGGCCAGAGGTTGATGAAAAAGGGCTTCTGCTCGGCCTGTGAGGTATCGATGAACTTGAGCGCAGCATTGACGAAACCAGTGGTGATTTTGGAGCGCTGCATCCATTGGAAACCATCACCCAGGATTTCCGCTTTCTGCCAAATACGCCCTTCGATGGGCTTTCCGCCATTGGGGTTGGGCTTCAGCGTGAGAGGGAGAAGTTTGGGCCCCATGCCTTCAAAATTGGTCAAACTCTGATGAAAACCGTATCTCGAAATTTCCGGAGCATTCGCGACGTCGCGCTGGCCTCCCATATGCCATTTCCCAAAGTGGCCGGTGCGATATCCGGATTTTTGAAGCTGCCGGGCCAGAGTCGGAGCCTTTGGGTCGAGCCACTGTGCCATTCCTCGGCGCTTGTTATCGCGGCGATTGTTGAGATAAGAAGTGATGCGCCAGCGTTGGGGATACTGTCCCGTCGTGAGTGCGACCCGGGAAGGCGAACAGATGGGCGAGTTGACGTAGAAGTTGCTGAACTTGATCCCCTCTGAGGCAAGCTGATCAACATGCTGTGTCTCGACTGTTCCTCCGAAGCAGGAAAAGTCAGAGTAGCCCATGTCATCGATAAAAATGACGAGGACGTTGGGACGCGGAGAATTCTGAAGGGCGAACAGTGAGCACGAGCACAGGGCGCAGAAGAAGAGGACTGA
The DNA here is from genome assembly GCA_049889835.1 of Akkermansiaceae bacterium. GTDB lineage: Bacteria > Verrucomicrobiota > Verrucomicrobiia > Verrucomicrobiales > Akkermansiaceae > SW10. The sequence continues at coordinate 45,529 of JBMHCQ010000024.1, read as the reverse complement.
AATTTGAGATTTGAGCACGAGCGTTGAGCGTTGAGTTGGAAGCTAGCGCTTTTTGGGCTGGGGGTAGCTGGCGAGGATTGAGTTGAGCTTTTCGAAGACGACTGGCTTTTGAGTGGCGAGGTTCTCAGTTTCGTGAGGATCGCTTTGATAGTCGTAGAGCTCGTATTCATCACCCCACTCGACAAGGCGGTAGCGTTCGGTGCGAATGGCACGTCCGATTTTTTGTTTTGGATAGACGTGGTAGGCGTGATCGCGGATGCGGACGGCAGGGTCTTTGAGAACGGGAACGAGACTTTTGCCATCGATGGGTTGGGGGCCTTTCGGGGCGGGAAGTCCGGCGAGCTCGCAAAGTGTCGGGAAGACGTCAACGCTTTCTGCGAGTTGCCGGGTGCTGGTGTTTGGCTTGGTGGTGCCGGGTGCGACGATGACTAACGGGATACGATTGGCTTGTTCATAGTTGGTGTGCTTGGTCCAAATGCCAAGGTCACCGAGATGGAAGCCATGATCTCCCCAGAGGACGATGATGGTGTTTTCCGCGAGTTCGAGATCATTGAGCGCGGTAATAACTTTACCGATCTGGGCATCCACGTAGCTGGTGCTGGCGTAGTATCCGTGAATGAGTTGGCGAGCGAGGTCCTCCTTGATTTCTCCCGGTTCGCCCTTGTCGGGGACGGGAAAATAATTGCGAATTTCACCACCGCGTTTGTGGGCCACCCGGGGTGAATTTTTTGGGAGCTTGGAGCTTTTGGCCAGAGGCAGTTTGGCCGGATCGTAGAGGTTCCAGTATTTCTTAGGTGCGGAGAAAGGAAGGTGCGGGCGGGCGAAACCAGTAGCGATGAAAAAGGGGATTCCAGCTTCTTGTTGGCGCTGCTTGGCTGCTTTGAGGCGCTGAATCGTCTCCGCTGCGATTCTGCCATCGGCGTAGGCTGTGTCCGGCACCTCGGGGGACTCAAAGGCCGCCCCTCGAGGAAGCTTGTTCATGCCTCCGGGCGGAGCTTTCTTATTCTGAAACATCGCCTCCTCACGAGTGAGCTTCCCATAGGGCTTACTAGAGGGATCGCGGTATTCGATGACCTTTTCTTTGAAATGCGGAACGGAAAAAGAATCGGGATCACCATGGTTTCCATGCCCGATATGAAAAATCTTGCCGAGGGATTCGGTGCGATATTTCCCGTGTTTGGCAAAGTGTTGGGGAAGTGTGACGGCATCGGGGAGTTTGCGCCGCAGATGACTCCGCAGACCGTAGAGCCCTGTCGAGGTGGGGTGCGATCCCAGCATCAAGGTGAAGCGCGAGGGCGCACAAACTGCCTGATTACAGTAAGCGAGATCGAAGCGCATTCCACGCTTCGAGAGTCGATCAAGGTTTGGCGTGACCGCATGCGGATCGCCGTAAGCCCCGATCGTGGGCTTGAGGTCATCGACAAGAATGAGAAGCACATTGGGCGGGCTTGCTTCTGCGCAAACCATCCCCAGAAAACCAAGCAAGTATCGGAGCATTATTTGTGTCGTGATCATTCAGGCGATGACCTTCTCAACAATTTTTGCAGGGCGTTTGTCGGGACCAAGCTTGGCCTTGGTGCCGGTGGTGTGAATGAGGGTGTTGTAGAGGTCGAGTCCCTCCGAATTTACATCGAGAATTCCTCCGGTTTTGAGGCGGCCGCCATTGGACGTGGTGGCGTGGAAAACGCCGGAGAGCTCTCGCTTGGTGTCGTTGTGCCGACCATCGCCGGACTCGGTGGAGATGGTGAGAAGGAGGTTGTCGAGAAGGGTCTTGCCGTTAGCTTCGCGGGTATCGTCGGTATCCAAGAGCTTGAGGAAGTGGGCGAGCTCGCGCATTTTGAAGTGAGCGTGGGCGCGGAGTTGCTCGTTCTTTTTGTTCTCGCGGAATTGGTGCCACCATTCGTGGGAGCAGCCTTTATCGCCGGAGGCGTTGAGCTGGGCGGCGTCATCGAAGTGGTAGATTTTTTTACCGTCGAAGTGGTAGTCGCCTTTGAGGCGAATGCGCTCGCCAGCCGCGAGGAAGGTGAGGGAGCCGAAGCGGGCGCGGTCGGGCTGGATGGCGAGCGCATAGAGCTCGGACATGAGTCTCCATTCGCGGGTGAGTTCTTCGACTGTGATATCGATGCCTTGTCCTCCGGGGTCGGCCTTTCCGCCGTGCGGGAGCTCGGAGGCAGGTGGCTGGTCCGGGGCGTTTTTGTCGACCTCGAACTGGAACGCGCGTTGCTCGTATTCGCGGATGCGGTCGAGGTGGTCCTTGAATCGCCCCTTTGAAGTTTGCCCCAGTGGAGAGTTGTTTCCTGAGAGGTGTTTGTATTGCTCGAGAACAGAATCGAGCACACTGCGCTGAAGGCGGGCATCGGCGGAATCGATGCCTTTGATGCGACCGAAGACACGGGCGAAGAGGTCGACGGGACGTTCCTGCATCGTGGCGGCGACGGTGCCATCGGGATTGTAAGAATGAACGTAGCGGCTGACGCGGCTGCGGCGGAAAAACGTGCCAGCAACGAGAGTGGGAACCGTGCCTGCGGGTTGGCCGTCGGGATAGTGGGCGTGACGGAGAACTTGGTCGATGGAAGCACCGCCGGACTTAGCCTCGCCATCGGGTTTGGTGGCGGTGAAGGCAGCGGAAGCGCCATCGAAGTGAGCGTTGATGCCGTTTTCGTCCGCGCGGACGTGATCGATCCCGCGCATGATGAGGAGTTTATCGGCAAGCGGCTTCAGGGGAGCGATGGGGCCTTCGAAGCCTTCGGTTTGGAGAGGTGCCGGGATGCCGAGTCCGAAGAAGAGATTGAAGGCGCGAACCGGAATCTCAGGAGTCTGGGCTGACTTGGCGAAGGCCATTTCTTCGAAGAACGGGAGACCGATGGTGGTGCCGGCGAGGGAGCGGAGGAGAGTTCTGCGATTCATGGAAATTTGAGAGTTGAGCACGAACGATGAGATTTGAACGGCTTAGGTTGAGGAGGAAGTTTGCGGGGTATCATTCCGCAATGAGTGGGGATGTGGCGAGCGAAATGATGAGGTCCTGGTAGGTGAGGTTTTCTTTGGTGAGAGCTTGGAGGTGGGGCTTGTCGGTGGTGGCGAGGGGGCGGCCGAGGGCGAATTGGGCGAGCTTGAAGGCGATGTTTTCCGAAACGCGAGGACTCTTGGCGAGGAGAGCCATGAGTTCAGGGGCGGTTTGGTAGAGCTCGAGTTTGGGCGCGCCGGGGATGAGAATTTCACCGTCTTCCCGGAGTTTGTTTTGATGGTGATCTTTGAGAGAATACTGCGCGATGCCATCGTAGCGCTCCAAGGCGAAGGATAGAGGTTCGAACTTCGAGTGGCACCCGGCGCAGGAATTATCGGCAAGGCGCTCCAGTGCGATCGCGCGTTGAGAGAGGCCCGGTTCGCTGGGTATGGGTGTGGTGTCGACGGTGGGAGGTGGATCGTTGACGGTGCCTCGGAGGATGTTGTGGAGGATGAAAAGACCGCGCGTGACCATCGAGGCTTCATCGCCGCCGATGGTGAGAAGACTTCCCTGCGTGAGGAGTCCACCGCGCTCGGGATGAGCGGTGAGATCGTAGCGGGTGAACTCGTCTCCCTTCGAGTGGGGGTTTGGTTTAAGCCCGTAGTGTTTCGCAAGGCGGGGGGTGAGGTAGGTGAATTGGGCATCGAGAAGGTCGGCAAGAGGGCGTTTCTCTTTCCAAAGTAGGTGTTGTGCGAAGGCGAGGGTTTCTTGGCGCATGTCATTTGCCAAAGCGGGGTCCCAATGAGGGAATTTTTCTTCTCCGGGATTGAGATGGTTGAGGCGGTCGAGATGAAGCCATTCGGAAATGAAGTGAAGCATTTGTGACATCGCGCGCGGGTCTTTGAGAAGACGGCGGGCGTGCTTTTCGATTTCATCGGGCTGGTAAAGAGAGCCGTTTGAGGCGGCTTCCATGAGCTGCTTGTCGGGAGAGCTGCCGATGATGAGGTAGCTTAAGCGGGAGGCGAGTTGGTAGGCGTCGGGTGAGCTATCGGGTTCAATACGATAGAGGAAGCGGGGCGACTGCAGCATGGCGCGGACGATGTAAGACAGCGCTTGATCGAAGTCGCCCCCGCCGGATCCGACGGTCGTGGCGATGCCCTGGAAGAGGTCGATTTCCTGATTGTTAAGAGGGCCGCGGAAGAAGTGTTTACCGATCTGAGCGATGTGTGAACGGAGGGGTTTTTGGGTGAGGCTGCGGTTCTTGGAAAAGACGCGGGCGAACTCAGCGATGTCGATTTTTGATACGATGAGATCGGCAAGGCGGGAGTGGGCCTCGATATGCTTGAGATCAACGCCGAGGTTGTAAGCGGTGTTGGAGAAGCCATCGGCACGGAGGTCGGGCGGGAGGAGTTCGCGGGCTTCCTTCCGAATGTTCACTCCGGTGGTGGACATCACGGTGTTGGCGTATTCGCGAATCGTGAGACGACGCGGAAAGTGTTCGGGTTTGAGCTGCAGCGTGTGCGCGGCGGGATCTATGATGGAGCCGGGCCAGGCGGCACCGGTGGCGATCCATTCCTTGAGATAGTCTTTTTCCTGATCGGAAAGAGGGTTGCGGTCCTCGGGCATTTCATCGGAGCGGACGACTTTCCAAAGGACGCTTTTTTCAAAATGGCCGGAACGGATGATATCGGGATCGGCGAGGGCAGAGAGCTTTTGTGAGAGATCGAAATCGCCTTCCGCAGTGGCGGCATCGTGACACTCCAGACAATGGCGTGAGAAGATAGGTTCAACGTAGGAGTGGAAGAGGAATTCCGAGCGACGATGTCTTTTTTCGGCTTCCGTGAGGACGGGCTTGGGATCGCTTTTCCCCCGGAACAAATCGATCACTTTTTTATGCGAGAGGGCGTAATCGTAGAGCGCGAATTCATGGATCGTGCCCAGCCAGGGACGGTCTTTGGTGAGTTCATTTCCGAAGGCGAGAGGATGGGAGCGGTCCCAGTTTTTGAAATCGCCTTGGATTGTTGCTGAAGAAGAGAGGTGCCCGTTGAGATAAAGTCGCGCCTGGCCATCAGATGATCGAGTGTAGACGATATGGGTGCGCTGGGCTGTGAGAGTGGATTTGGATTCGAGCGCAGGGAGTCCGTTGGCGCTGGTCGCGGAGGTGCGCAGTCGGACGCTGATCTTATTGCCCTCCTGCCCGAGAGTGAGGTTGCGATTCACCGAGTCTTTCGAGATCGTAAAAATCCGTGCGGGCCCAGCCTGCTTCAAGTTGGCGGGAGTGATCCAAGCGGCCAACGAGATCGCATTCGATTTCTTAAGCGCGGCGGTAAGCCTTTCCGGAGCTTCTTTGCTTTCAAGAATTGTTCCCTTGAGAAAGGTGAGACCTTTGGAGGAAAACTCCGTGTGAGGAGTGGGCTTGTAAGCGTTGGTCAGCTTATCGAAACGAGAGTCGAAGAGCGCTTGATTCGGTTCTGCGGCTGCGAGGTAAAGCGGGCAGCAGAAAAGAAAAAAAGAGGGAGCACGAAACATCATGTGAAGCCTTCTTCCTACCCAATGAAGCCCATCGGCCTTTCATCATTGCTTCGTCCCAAGGGGAGTTGAGGAAGCTTGTTAGCGCCGAAATTTGGTGGTCAGCCGTTTGGCACATTGGATTTGGGCCTTGGTTTCAAGGCAGCATTTGCGGCGGGCGCGAATCCAGTCGACGGGGTCGGTCCTTTTGGGGATGAAGCCGGCCTTGGCGCACCAGGCGATGATGAATTGGCCGGTGCGACCGCAGCCAGCGACGCAGTGAACGACGACGGGTTCCTTGGCCGCGTGGTGCTTGTCCATGAGGGCAAGGAATTGGTCGATCTGCTTGTCGCTCGGGACGCCGTAGTCAGGGACGTGGATGAAGTGGTAGTGAAAGCGCTTGGGGACATCCTCACGGTTGTCGAATTCACAAACGTTGACGACGGCTTTGATGCCTTTCTCATCGAAGATATCGAAGACGTAGGGATCGGGCCACCAGGAGGCGGCGATGACGTCTTTGACGATCCACGTGAAGGGTTCGGTGCGCTCGGGCTGCCCGCGTTCGGGCCAGTAGGAAGGGCGAATGGGCATGGGGTTTTTTCTATTCGCGGAGTTTGGAAAAGACCTTGCCACTGGGGTTCTCGGGGAGCGAATGTTTCCAGTCTTCGAGGAGTTGAGTGAGCCGAGCCATGGCTTCGGGATTTTGGGCTTTGAGGTCCGTCTTTTCGTAGGGGTCGGCTACGATATTGTAGAGCTCGGTTTTTGATCCATCGGGGCTGGTGACGAGTTTCCATTGTTGGTGGACAACGGCGTATCCGACCCAGTGGGTTTCGCTGTTTTTGCGGGCGCCTGATTTCCAGAAGAGAGGTTTGCTGCGGAGCTTGGCTTCGGACTTGGCTTGGAGGACGGCACTTTGATCGAGGCCATCGGGTTGATAGCCTTCGGGGAGTTTGGCTCCGGCGATGTGGCAGAAGGTGGGGAGGAGATCGACGGCGGAGATGAGGGAACCGTTGTCGACTTTTCCAGCGGGGATTTTACCGGGCCAGCGGGCGATGAAGGGGACGTTGATGCCGCCTTCGAAGAGGGAGGCCTTGTAGGCTTTGCGTCCGGCAGTGATTCCTTTGGCGGCGGCGATGTTCCAGCCGGCTCCGGTGGCGGTGTCGTAATGAAGGGCGAGTTCGGTGGGGCGGGAAGCGCGAGCGGGGCCGTTGTCGGAGCTGAAGATGACGAGGGTGTTGTGGGCGATCTTCAGTCGATCGAGGGTGTCAAGGACTTCGCCGATGCGGTCGTCAGCATGAGAGAGGACGGAGGCGTAGATTTGGTCAGGTCGGCTTTCCATGTCCCGGAATCGCCACTCGTATTTCGGCACGGTGTGGAAAGGAGTGTGGGGCTCGTGAACCCAGAGATTGACGAAGAAGGGTTTGTTCTCGGCAACGGCTTTTTCGATGAAGGCCTTGGTGTGTGTTGCGTCTTCGTGGACCGGCATTTGCTCGCCCGAGCAGTTGAAGGCGCCATAGGTGTCGTAGCCGTAGGCAGCGGGAGTGGGTGAGTCGGGGATCATGTTGTTGGCGAGGTGCCACTTGCCGAAGTGCGCGGTGGCGTAGCCGGCCCTTTTCAAAATGCGGGGAAGGGAAGGAGCGGTGGTGTCGAGCCAATCGGGCATGCCGCGTCGGGCATTGCTTGGGACCCAGGCGAAGTGACCATTGATGTTGTAGCGCGCGGGAAAGTGCCCCGTCATCACGGCGGTGCGACTGGGCGAGCAGACGCCGCTGGCGGCGGTGAAGCGGTGGAAGTCGGTGCCTTCCTTGGCGAGTCGGTCGATGTTGGGGGTTTTGACATAAGGATGGCCGTGGCAGGAGAGATCGCCCCAGCCCCAGTCATCGGCGAAGATGAAGAGGATGTTGGGCTGAGATGAAGTTTGAGCAGCGAAGAGTGAGCACGAACTTTGAACGAAGAAGAGACAAGAGAGCAGCCGAGTGATGAGTTTCATCGGGTGGAGTTTGCAGGGGAGCAAGAGAACTGGAAGAGGAAAAGAGGGGTCCCAGTCTGTTTGGTAGAAAGGAACTGCGTGATGACCCGACGATCAGGTTGACGTTTGGGAAAATGCCGCCAATTTCCTAGCTGATGAAAAGGGCGACTGGTTGGATTCTTTTTTTCGGGCTGATGTTGTCGGCGATGGGAGTGACACGGGATCGTGTCTTTTACGCGGGCGGGAGTGGGAAGGAGCGCTTTCATGACGTCGTCAGGCTTTCGAACGGAAAGTATCTCATGTCGGGACGGGCGGAAGATCTCGATTGGGTGTCGGCCCCAAAGGTTGAGCTGGGAAATCTCGCTGGGATTGAGAGTCCGAACTCGAGTGGAAATTACTTGGGCTTTTTACTTCTGCTCGATGCCAATCTGGAATCCGTGGAACGGGCTTATTTTTTGCCGAAGGGCACGGCGGAAAACCTTTGGCGGATTCGAACCACCGAAGTTCCGGGAAGCGCCACCGGGGAGGTCTATGTCTCGGGAAATGTCCACAAGACTTACAAGGGAGATGACGAGGCGAGTTTGTTTGTGGGGAAGCTGGATGGGAACTTTGTTACGAGTGAAGTGTCGGGTTTTGCTTGGGCAAAGACGTTTGGCTTGGGAGGTTCGCTGAAGACTGATCACGCTTGGGACGTGGGGCCGGACCTCTTGGCGGTGACGGTAGGAGAGCCGCACGGTTGGGATTGGCTGTCGGTGAATTTTTATGATGGGGATGGCAATGATAAGTCGCTCCCGAATCTGAGGGTGGCCGCAAGCAACAAGGATCAGATCATTCTCAAAAGAGTGGGTCGGGGTGACCTCCGGTCATGGACCCAGGCGGATTATGAAGCGGTGGAGGCCGATGGAAACGGCCGGCTTCGCAGAGGAAAATGGCCCATGGATGTCCTCTTCGATGGGCCATACGATCAGCCGGGAAATGGTTCGGGTCGTGGCTATACCGGATACAAAGTTTCCGGGGGTGGAGCGGTCGGTGATTGCCATGCCTTGGTGGTGGATCGACGTGATGGGTCGTTTTATCTGGGGTGCAACTGGAAGTCTGTTTTGCCGAGTGGCTTGCCGGATTTTGAACCCTGGGTGATCAAGTATGAAGCCGATGGGGCGATGGCATGGTGGAGTCGGCTCTATCACGAATGGGAGGATGACAATGGGAATGGGGTCATCGACATGGATGTCGATTCCAACAGCGACGGGACGATGGATCGAACTTCCGAAGGTCTCACTTCAACGCCCGATCAATACGTCGATGCTCTGGCCATCGATTATGTCCGTGACGAGCTCGTTGTCCTTGCGCGATGCCACGGGAACAATGTTGAGAATTTTTGGGAAGGCGTGGGCGATGAGATTGCTAGAAGATCATCGGGTTACACCAGTTTCCAAAAACGCTTCACCGGCACGCAGGGGAACATCCACATTTCCTGGCTCGGTCGGCTCGCGCTTCCCGACGGTGGATTGGAATATGCCACCTACGTGGCGGGGTATCAACGCGGCCCGCAAAGTCATGCCCCTTATCCGGGAGTGAGGTATGACTCATGGCCCAGCCACAACTCCGGATGGCCGGATCTCAACACCACCAGAGTGCGACGCGGTGAGCTGGAAGTGGATGCACAAGGGCGCGCCTACCTCATTTTGGCGACCTCGCCGAAAATGGTGACGACTCAAAACGCCTATCAAAAATTGGACAACAGCTCCATGGATCCATGGAATCAGTGCGTGCGGATCTACAACCGGGAACTCACCGACTTGATGTATTCGTCCGCACTGACGGGAGCGTGGACGCATGACGCTTCCGGTAATCCGATTTGTGCGGACAACACCCAGATCCATGGAATTTTTCCCGCCTCTGGAGGATTGATCGCGGTGGGTTATCATGAAGCCGTCTCTTCCAATGTGGCCGAAGGAAATGCGGTTCCCGTTCAGCAGGTCCCTGCCTGGGGAGAGACCGCTCCGACCGGAGAAAGCGCGTTGGTAGCGCGACTGTTTGAAGGGACTTGGGAATTGTATCAGGAAGAAACAGGAGCCGCGGGGAAGTGGGATGATGACAACGGAGACGGGCGACCGAACTTCTGGGATTATGCGACAGGAGGAGCATTGCCGGTTTGGGATCAGGAGAGCGGAGAGGTCACCTTTTCGGTCAACCCCAACGCCCAAGACGTGGAGTGGAGTTTTGAGGAAAGCAGTGATTTGGAAACGTGGTCCAGCACGGTGATGAGAGGAAGCACTTGGCAAATGACCTTTGATCAGGCGCAGCAAAATCGCTTCTTCAGATGGAAGCTCGATGATGCTAGGGAGTAGAGCGATTGAGAAGGAGAGCAGACTCGATTAGCTTTCTACTTCCTGTTCCGTTTGTGTGGAGCTTGCTTGCGGTCTTTTTCGATGAGGTCGCGGCGGTAGATTTCGCCGGGGCGGATGGGCTCGTGGGAAGCCTTTGCAAGGGCGATGAGTTCCCGGAGAACTTTCGGATGTCGCTTGACGAGATCGGTTTGCTCTTCGAGATCAAGTGAGAGGTCGTAAAGCTCCCAGGTTCCCTTTTTTGATTGGTAGGCCTTCCACTGATCTTTGCGGACGGCCGTTTGGCCGACGTATTCCCAGTAGAGGTAGGGATGCTTGGCTTGCTTTCCTTTTTTCAAAAGAGTGGGAGCGAGGGAAAGGCCATCGCTTTTGGGAGAGGTGGCACCGGAGAGTTCGGCGAGGGTGGGCATGATGTCGGGGAAGTAGCAAAGGTGGTCGGTGACGCTGCCGGCTTTGATCTTTCCGGGCCAGCGAACGAGGAAGGGAACTTTCAAGCCGCCTTCGTAGAGGGAGCCTTTTCCGGCGCGGAAGCGCTTTTGAGTTTCGGGATTGAGATTGGGTCCGAAGAACCCATGGGGGGCTTCTTTGGAGTTGAAGTAGGCTTGGCCTCCGTTGTCGCCGCAGAGGAAGATGATGGTGTTGTCATCGATTTTCTTCTTTTTTAGCAGGGCGATGATTTCGCCGAGCTGTCGGTCGACCATGTGCATGAAGGCGGCGTAGACCTTGGCGTCTTGGTCGGTTCGTTGACCGGCCTTCCACGGCTTATCTTTGAAGAGTTGCCAGGAGGGGTCGTCTTGGTCGATGCCCCAGAGTCCATGCGGAGGAGTCCAAGGCAGGTAGCAGAAGAAGGGAGCGGCATGGTTCTCCTCGATGAACTTGAGGGACGCTTTGTAAATCTCATCCTGAGCGTGCGTTTTTCCTTGGTAGAAACTTTGGCTGTCGTTTCCGGGTAGGGGAACCTCTTCACTGTTTCGGATGAGGTAGGAGGGGTAAAAAGTGTGGGCGTGGACTTGGTCGTAGTAGCCGAAGAATTCATCGAAGCCGTGCTTCTCGGGAACGCCTGAGGTGCCGCGTCCACCGATGCCCCATTTTCCGAAACCGCCGGTGGCGTAGCCTTGCTCCTTGAGCATGCTGGCGAGAGTAGATTCGTCGGCGCGGATGGGGGCGAAGCCATTGTTGCTTCGCATGGAAGTGTGGCCGGAGTGGAGACCGGTCAGAAGGACGCATCGGGTGGGTCCACAAACGGGTGCACCGGCGTAGGCGTTGGTAAAGCGCATGCCCTCGCTGGCGAACTGGTCAATGTGGGGAGTGAGGAGTTTCTTGCTCCCCATGTGACCGGACTCGAAGTAGCCCCACTCATCGAGCATGAGGTAGATAATGTTGGGTTTCTCAGAGCTTGCACTCGTAGGCTCGTCCGCATTTGCGGAAAATCCTAAGTTCAGGAGGAGGAGAAGTCCTAAAAAGGAGAGGACGAATGTAGAGAGTTTCATTGTGCGTTGGAAGTTGTCTCACGCAGGGGAGTGGAGGGTTCTTGGAACTTGGGCTTGGATTTCGCTCATTCCACTGCGCTGGACCACCCTAAAATTCGAATGATTGATTACTTTCGACGGAAAAGAGGACTGAGGGCGATTTCTTTGATGAGGCTGCGTAGGCGGTAGTTACGGGGCTTCATCCGGGTGAGAATTTCTTCCACATCGTCGCTGTCGGAAAACTCGATGGTGCGGCCGAGGCCGTAGGCAAGGAGGGATTCGATGAGCTCTTCGGCGAGGTCGTCCTCGTGTTGCAGGAGGAGTTTCTTGAGTTCGCTGACGTTTTGGAATTTTCCTCCGCCGGGGAGGGTGCCGGCGGGTTGAATGAGGATGTTTTTGCGGCCCACTTTTTCATGATCGCGCCAGCGGCCGATGGTGTCGAAGTTTTCCAATCCGAAGCCGATGATGTCCATCTTGGCATGACAAGACGCGCAGGTGGCTCGCTTTTGGTGCATGAGAACCATGTCGCGATTGGATAGGGCTTTGTCGGAGGCTTCATCGAGTTCTGGCACGTTGGGAGGAGGGGGCGCGGGTTTGTCGTGCAGGATTTTTTCCATTACCAAGGCACCTCGGATGACGGGGGAGGAGCGCTCGCCATTCGAGCCGGTGACAAGGAAGGCGGTTTGGGTGAGAAGGCCTCCGCGTTGGGAATCGGGAGGCAGTTGGACTTTGGTGAAGGACTCGTCCATCGGGTTTTTGAAGGGAAGCCCGTAGTGACGGGCGAGAGTTCCGTTGACGGTGACGAAGTCGGAATCGATGAGATTTTTGATGGGGAGGTTTTCTTTGATGAGGGTGCCGAAGAATTCGTGGACTTCCTTTTTGGCGTCGCGTTGCACGCCTTCGTTGAATTGGTAGTACTCGCGGGTGTTGATGGTGATGGCATCGAAGCGGTCGAGGTGCATCCATTGCTTGATAAAGCCATCGCGCAGGGCCTCAGCGCGCGGGCTGGTAAGGAGGCGGTCGACTTGTTCCCGGTAGACCTCGGGATTGGAAAGGTCTGCTTGAAAGAGTTCGTCATCGGGTGGGCTGCTCCAGAGGAAGTAGGAGAGGCGGATGGCGAGTTCGCGATTGGTGAGCGGGGCGTGTGGTTCGGATTGCGCGGGTTCAGCTTCCTGAAGAAAGAGGAAACTGGGAGAGGAAAGGATGATGGCGATGATCTCTGCCATAGCTTCGCGATAACTTACTCCGGAAGTACGAAGATTTGCGAAGTTGTGATGAAGGGCGTCGAGATAGGGAGCTTCCGGGGCTTTTTGGCGAAAGGCGAGAGTGGCGAACTTTTCGATGAACTCGCGTGCCTTTTGGTCGTTGTTGAAGAAGGGGCTGTTTTTTCCGGTGGGGCGATCGGGATAGAGGAGGTCTTCGAAGCGCGGTCGTTTCTCCGGGTAGATGGGGCCTTCGATTTCGATCCAGTCGATCCAGAGCGAGGGCCGGGGGGCGGGGTGTTTTCGGGGGTCCTTGAGGCGGTTGATGTATCCGCGGGTCGAGTTGATGGCGTAATCGGGCACATTTTCGCGAACTCGTATGGAGATCATGGAGGAGTTCATGTGTTGCCGGGTGCGGAGGACGACGGACTCGGGCTCCTCGGGTGTGCCGGACATTTTTAAGGTGCCGTGGATGCGGTCGCGGTCCCAGAGGCGGACGAATTTACGGAGCTCATGCGGTTCGCCCACGATGCCGCCATGAACGCGGATCAGGTAGTCGCCCCGGATGTCGGTGTGGCGAGTAGCGTTGGACCACTTGGCGACGTTGGAGTTGTAGACTCCGGTATCGACGTGGGGATAGTTGAGGTAAGCGCGCGGCATTTCAGCGCGGGAGTCCCACTGCTGGAGGAGGATTTTCATTTCGCCTTCGTCTTTGAAGCCGGCTGCCTGCCAGCTTTTCCCGGCCTCCACGAGGGCCTTTTGACGGTCTTTTTTCGCGAGGTCCTTACGCATGCGCTTGGTAACCCGGTCTTCGGGCTGGGTGCGTTCGATGGAGGGCTTGCGGTAGGGTTGGGTGTTGTAACGCAGGGCGGTATGCGCGACCTCGCGTCCAAGCTCGAGGTATTTTTCGAAGTGAGCGGAGGTGAAAAATTGTTCGGCGCCGACGGTGTCGAAGGTGGCAATTTCGCCATCCTCCGGGATGTTATGGAGAGGGATCTCGAAGCCGAAAAGGTCGCGGATAGTGGCGGCGTATTCCCGGCGGTTGAGTCGGCGCATCTCAATTTCACCCCCGTGGTCGGTCAGTCGCTTGCGCGCGGTGTTGACGGAGCCGGTGAGGGAATCGAGGACGGCGGCGAGTTCCTTGTTGGTGGGATGCTTGTCGGCATCGAAGGGGGGCATGTCGCCGCCATTGAGTTGGTCGAGGACGTCTTGCCAGCGCTGGGCGCTGTCATTGTCAGTGATTTCCCAGAGCGCTTGATCGAAGCGCACCTGACCTTTTTGTTTCTTGGGGCCGTGGCACTCGATGCAGTAGGTTTCGAGGAAGGGTTTGAGGGTTTCCTTAGAGATGCGGGTGTTCTTTTGCTCTGCGAAAACAGGGCTGAGCAACAGGATACCGGCGAGAATCAGGGTCCGCTTCATCGCTTAGCTGAGAAGTTCGGGAAGGGTGCCGGTGGAGTGGCTGAATTGGTCGGTAGCAATCCCGGCCTGCTGCATGAGGGTGAGCCAGTAGTTGGCGAGGGGGGTGTCCCTTTTTGGGAGGACGATATTGCGCCCGTGCTTGATGTCCTTGGCGCCGCCGCCGGAGAGGAGGGCGGGGACGTTTTTGAGTTCGTGACCGGAGCGGAGGTTGGAGCCGTAGCTGACGATACAGTTGTCGAAAAGGCGGGAGCCATCGGAGTCCTTCGCTTCTTTGAGGCGGTCGAGGAAGTGGGCGAAGAGGCCGGAGCATTTCTTATCGCGTTCGCGCGAGGCGACGATTCGCGGTTGGGAAAATCCGTAGTGGCTGAGGGAGTGGGCCTTGAGCTTGATGCCCATGCCGGAGAGGAGGGAGCAGACCGGTTGGCGGTAAGTGACGACATTGGTCATGCCGGTTTGGAGTGCGACGATGATCATGTCATACATGAGGTGGATTGCTTCCTCGCCGGTGATGCCTTCGGCGGGGGCTTCAAAAGGAGCTTGGGGCTTGGGGATGTCGGCCCACTGCGCTTGGCGCTCGAGACCTTTTTCGACCTGACGGACGCCGGTGAAATATTCGTCGAGCTTTTCGCGGTCGCTTTTACTCAAGGTGCGCTTCATCCCGGAAGCGTCGAGGCGGACGAGGTCGAGAATGCTCTGCTTCTTCTTCAAACGCGAATCGAGTTCATCGCGGGAATCACCGGGATGGGCGAAGAGCTGGCGGTAGAGGTCGAGGGGGCGCTTGATTCCGGGAAGGGGATTTCCAGATTCGTCCCAGGAAAGAGAGAGGCCCTTTCCGTGGCCGGAGTTCGGGCCGCCATCGGGTTCATGCGCGGAAAGAATGAGCGAGGGAAAGCGGGTGTTTTTTCCGAGATGCCGGGCAGCGAGCTGGTCGCAGGAAATGGAATTGTGAAAGCGTTTTCCCGGAGTGCCAGTGACGTTGGCCCCGGTGAGGTAGGAGGTGGAACCGCCGTGTGGGTCGGAGGCGCCGAGATTGGTGAGATTGGTCACCATGGTGAAGTCGTTTTGATGCCGGGCGAGGGGAGCAAGGCCTTCGGTCATGCCCATTTCTGCGAAGCGGCCAGCCTGCTTCGGGTAAAAAGTGTCCTTGGTGAAGCCGAAGCCGCCGCCGAGGAAGATCATGCGCTTCGATGGGGCCGCGCTTGCGGCTTTGGTCGAGGCGAAGCTCTCGAGAAAGGGAAGCGCCAGCACCGAGCTGCCGATTCTGAGAAAAGACCGTCGGGTGCTGGAGTTGGTTTGGAAAGACATGGGCGGAGAAGAAAGCTTACTTCATTTGGATCAGGGTTCTATCGTCTAAACAGGTGATTGCTGTGGTGTCAGACAGATGCGGGGACGATCTTGAGAGATTCCGGGAAGCCCTTCTTGCCAGTCCTTGAGTGGGGTTGTTTTAATCTTCCATCTTATGAGGCTGGAAAGACAGGTGATTCTGCTCGTTGCACGTATCAACCGATTGGCGGTATGGCGGAGCCGGATGAAATTGCTCTTTCCGCACTTTTTCTCTGCTTGGATGAGCATGGGGTCATCATAGTTTCAGCGATGCTAGGTGACGGCGGAGTTTTAATTCGTCGCTGATTTTTGTTTATGGATACAAGATTGATTTACGACTCCAGAGTTGAGGAGATTTATACCCTGCAGACGCGCGCTCCCGGGCCGTCGGGGAAGCTTCCTTTTACCCCGGAAAAACTCGCGACCGAGCCGAGTGGTCACCTCTTTGGCTGGACCCAAAACGTCGGGATGGGTTGGTCCTCGGACAAAGTGGCGGGTGGCGATTATCTGATTCTTTCGACCCAGGGCGGCATTCGTAAGGAAGACGGAACACCAGTGGCGCTGGGGTATCACACGGGACACTTCGAGGTAGGTCTGCTCATGGAAGAAGCGGCGAAAACGATCACGGCAGCTGGCGCGGTTCCCTTTGCGGGTTTTGTGTCTGATCCCTGCGATGGGAGAACGCAGGGAACGGATGGCATGATGGATTCGCTCGCCTATCGTAATGACGCTGCGATGGTGTTTCGACGGCTGATTCGCTCTCATCCGACCCGGAAGGGAGTGGTCGGGGTGGCGACCTGCGACAAGGGGCTACCTGCGATGATGATGGCGTTGGCGGCGATGCATGATCTTCCCACCGTTCTCATTCCGGGAGGGGTGACCTTGCTCAGTGAAGACACCGGTGAAGATCTCGGGCGCATTCAGACCATTGGAGCCCGCTTTTCCCAAGGGGAGATCACGCTTGATTACGCGGCGCATGCCAGTTGTCGGTCCTGTGGATCTGCCGGTGGTGGTTGTCAATTTCTGGGGACGGCGGCGACCAGTCAGGTGATTGCCGAGGCACTTGGCTTGTCTCTTCCGCACTCTGCCCTTTGCCCATCGGGAACTGAGATCTGGAAGGACATGGCGCGACGATCCGGACTCGCGGTGTTGGAATTGGAGAAGCGGGGAATCTCTTCGAAGGACATCCTCAGCGATGCCTCGGTAGAAAACGCACTGGCCTTGCATGCCGCTTTTGGAGGATCGACCAATCTTATCATGCATCTTCCCGCAATTGCTCATCAGGCGGGACTGCGTCGTCCGGATGTCGATGATTGGCGTCGCTTCAATGCCACGATCCCCCGACTCGTCGATGCCCTTCCGAACGGGCCGGAGCACTTTGCCACCGTGCAGGTCTTTCTGGCCGGAGGAGTGCCGGAAGTGATGCTTCATCTGCGGGAGGCGGGTCAACTTCATCTCGATGTGCTGACCGTCACGGGTCGAACTTTGGGAGAAAATCTCGAGTGGTGGGAGACGTCGGAGCGCCGGGTGCGTCTCAAGGAAAAGCTGGCCCAGCTCGATGCGATCGATCCCGACTCGGTGATTCATTCTCCGGAGCAGGCCCGCAAAAATGGACTCACTTCCACGGTGACTTTTCCTTCCGGGAATCTCGCTCCGGAAGGGTCTCTCATCAAATCAACCGCCATCGATCCTTCGCTCATCGATGAGAAGGGCATCTACCTTCACGAGGGCCCGGCGCGAGTGTTTGCTTCGGAGCCGGAAGCGATCGCCGCGGTGAAATCGCAAGGCGATGACCGGATTCGCAAGGGCGATGTCATTGTCCTCATCGGTTACGGACCGGTCGGCTGCGGAATGCCGGAAACGGCGCAGCTCACGATCGCGCTCAAGCATTTGTCGTGGGGAAAAGAAGTGGCCTTGATCACCGATGGACGATTTTCAGGAGTCTCGACCGGGGCTTGTGTCGGTCACATCTCCCCGGAAGCGTGGGCAGGTGGGCCGATTGGAAAGCTGCGTGACGGCGACACGGTGCGCGTGCGAATCGACTGTCATCAGATGACGGGATCGGTCGATTACGTGGGCGAGGATGATCTCCAGAAGCGGGATCGTAACTCCGCTTTGAAACGGCACCCCGGAGTTCCTGATGACACCCGTCTTTGGGCTGCGCTGCAGAATGTCAGCGGCGGATCCTGGGGAGGATGTGTCTATGATGTCGATGCCATCATCTCCCGTCTCGCAGAATCTCAATCAACCACTTAACAATTCGAACACCATGAAATTGATCCGATTTGGGACTCCTGGAAATGAAAAGCCTGGGCTGCAACTTCCTGATGGCAGCCGCATCGATGTTTCCGCGTTTGGCATGGACTACGATGAAGAATTTTTCGAAGGCGATGGCTTGGAGCGGCTCAAAGAGTGGTCGGATACCAATGCGGCGACCGCAACAAAGGTGAGCGACAAGGAGCGTCTCGGACCCTGCATTGCGCGGCCTTCCAAGATCGTGTGTGTTGGTCTTAATTATGCCGATCACGCTAAGGAGGCTGGGCTTGAGATTCCCCAAGAGCCGATTCTCTTTTTCAAAAGCACCTCTTCAATCGCGGGACCAAATGACGAAGTCGTGATTCCCCGTGGCTCGCAAAAGACCGACTGGGAAGTGGAGCTCGCGGTCATCATTGGCAAGCGGGTTTCTTACGTCGAAGAAGCGGACGCTTGGGATCACGTTGCTGGATACGCCTTGCACAATGATTACAGCGAACGCGAGTGGCAGCTCGAACGAGGAGGGCAATGGTGCAAGGGGAAGTGCTGCGATACTTTTGCTCCTTTAGGTCCGTTCATGGTGACGCGTGACGAGATTGCAGACGCCCACAACCTGTCCCTCTGGCTCAAGGTCAATGGTCAGCAAATTCAGAACAGCAGCACCGCGCAAATGATCTTCAAGGTGCCACAAGTGGTGAGTTACAGCAGTCAATTCATGACCCTCCTTCCGGGCGATGTCATCAGCACGGGAACCCCTCCGGGAGTCGGGATGGGGCTGAAGCCCGAGCCGGTCGTTCTAAAAGCAGGAGATGTCGTGGAACTCGGAGTGGAAGGACTCGGCGAGCAGCGACAGCATGCGGTGGCTTGTGATCGCTAGCTTAGCGGTTCGCCTTCTCGATTAACTTTTGCTGAGCCTCCTGCGAAAGTCCGCTGGTGGGGAGTCATCGGGTTGCGGACCAGAAGAGGTGGAGGGAAGCTGAGTTTTTTGGGGCGACTTAGATCCCACGTCAAAGGAAGACAGGATTTCGAGCTTGGAGTTTGCTGGAGTGCGATCAATTTGGTGGGGTTCTGTCGTCGTACTGTGAGAGGGAGTTGTTTGATTCAGAGAAATCATGGGAAGGTCGTGATGGCCTTTTTGCTTTTGCTGGTGTGCGCGGGAGAAGCGCGTTTTTCGGTGAGGGTGAAGCAGGTTGAGGCGAAGCCCTTGATTGACGGATTACTTGATGAGAAGGAATGGGCGAGGGCGGGAAGGATTGCCAATTTTGGGCAGGTGGAGCCCCGCGAAGGGAAGTCACCATCGGAGCAGACGGAGGTTTTGCTGATGCGTACGGATGAGGCTCTTTACTTGGGAATTAAGTGCCTCGACCGGACTCCGGCGGGAATCTTGGCGCGGGATCGGCGAAGGGATTCGACGGGCTCGGGGGATGACCGTTTGCGCATTGTGATCGATCCCTTTGCGCGTGGGACCGAGGGGTATTTTTTCGGACTCGCGGCCGGGGGTGCGCGGGGAGACGGCATTGTGCGTGCGGGAAATCGACCGGCGATGGAGTGGGACTGCATCTGGGATGCGCGGACGAGAGTGACGGCGGAGGGATGGATCGCGGAGATCGAGATTCCGTTTCGAAGCATCGCCTTCGAGCCTGAGCAAACGAGTTGGGGCTTCAATGTGGAGCGGGTGATTCGTCGCAGTGAGGAAAAATTGCGCTGGGCCTCGCCGACGCGGAAAAAGTCGCTCTATGCTCTGGAAGGCGCCGGCCGAATCACGGGCTTGAAGGATTTAAAAACAGGTTTGGGTCTGGATGTGCGACCTTCGGCTGTCGCTCGTTTGCGGGAGGGTGCGAGCGGGACGGGGGCGGTAGGAATTGAGCCCTCTTTCGATGCCTTTTATCGCATCACGCCTTCGGTCACGGCGACCTTCAGCTGGCAAACCGACTTCGGCGATACGGAAGTTGATGAGCGGGTGGTGAACACGACGCGCTTCCCGCTCTTCTTTCCCGAGAAGCGTGCCTTTTTTTTGGAGGATGCCCGCTACTTTCGCTTCGGCGGAATCCGGCGGAGTCCGCTGCCGTTTCATTCGAGGACGATTGGGTTGTCGGAGGACGGCGAACGCGTTCCCATTTTGATGGGGGGGAAGCTGACGGGAAAGATCGGGAAGTGGAATGTGGGTTTGCTCGGAGTGGGTCTCGAAGATCAGAGAACTTTGAATGCGGATGAGGTCTTTGCCGGGCGCGTGACTTATGATGTCTTTGGAGAGTCGCAAGTGGGAGCGATTGTTACTGATGGCGATCCTCGTGGAAATAGCGTGGCCCGAACATATGGTTTGGATTTTCATTTGAAGGACAGCCAATTGCGGGGTCAGGACGATAAGACTGGGGAGCTTTTGGGATGGCTGATGCAGACTGAGAACGACGGAGTGAATGATTATGGCTGGGGACTCACGGCGATTTACCCCAACAACCCGTTCTATATGCGGTTGGGAATCCAGCGGGTGGGTGAGGATCTCGATCCAGCGATGGGTTTTGTGCGACGACCGGGGATTTATGAATTCACTTCTTTTTTCTCCTATGAGATCGAGCCGGAAGGAAGCACTTGGAACGAGATTGATTTCGATTTTTCCGCGGGCTTCGATGCTGATCTGGAGTGGAGGGTGCTTTCGGAGGAATATGAATTTGATGTCGAGTTCGAGCGGCAGGGGGGAGGCAGTCTGAGTGCCGGCGCGGTCCACGAGCGGGAGAAATTTCTGGAGGATTTTGAAATCTCGGACGGCGTGATTGTCCCGGTGGGCGACTACCACTACACGAGGCTTTTTGGCGGAATCAGCACCCCGTCATCGTGGGAATGGGGCGGAGAAATTAATGTCAGTGCAGGGCAGTATCTGGGTGGTCAGCGGCAGGGAGTAGACTTGAATGTCTTCTGGAAACCGGGACCGTCTTGGGCCGCAAGAATTTCAGCAAGCAACTCGTGGTATCAGTTGCCGGGGGGAGACTTCGAGACTCTGGTGGTCAACAGCGCGGTGCAATGGACTCCGACGATCGATCTTCTTTTTACGGGGGATATTCAATACGATAATGTCTCCGAAGAAATCGGGATTAACGCCCGAGTGAGATGGACGGTTGAGCCGGGAAACGATATTTACTGTGTCGTGAATCAAAGCTTGGCCCGAGTGGGTGCAGATCGTCGGTTCGAGAGCACGGCGAGAGAAGCGGTGGCGAAGGTGGGTTGGACGTGGAGGTTTTGAAAAGGCCTATCTGGGAGGTGTTTTTTCGGAAGAGTGAACTCCCTGAGCTAAGAGAAGATGCTGGTAATTGGGCCGGCATCTTCTTTGTCGGGGCCGGCCATGCGGAAGGGGCGCTTGCTGGGAGAGTGGAGGACTTTTGTGTGATCAATTCCGAGGCTGTAGGCGATGGTGGAGTTGAGATCATGGAAGGTGACGGGGTTTTCGGTCACGGCGCGGGCGTGTTCGTCGGTTTTTCCGTAGGTGATGCCGCCTTGCACGCCGCCTCCGGCGAGGAGATTGGTGAAGGCTCCGGGGTGATGGCTGCGCCCGTTGCGATGTTCTTTTTGGATCTCGGGGGTGCGTCCGAATTCAGAAGTGAGGACGACGAGGGTGGATTGCAGAAGTCCGCATTCCTTAAGGTCGCTGATGAGGGTGGCGTAGGCGGAATCAAGGAGTTGGCAACGGGCTTGCACACCGGTGAAGTTATCGTAGTGGGTGTCCCAGTCGCCGAGGGTGACTTCAATGAAGCGCACGCCGTGCTCGACGAGGCGGCGAGCGAGGAGGCAGCCTTGTCCGAAGGAATGTCGGCCGTAGCGATCGCGGAGGGCGGGAGCTTCTTTGGTGAGGTCGAATGCGGCAAGGTCTTCGCTCTTCATCACCCGGACGGCTTCGTCAAAAAGAGTGTCGAAGTTCTTGGCGTTGGGCGAGGGGTTCTCGCGGTGGAAGCGTTTGTTGATGGCATCGGCAAGGGTGAGGCGGCGTTCGAAATCGGCTTCGCTCACCGAAGAGTGACGGGTGGTTCCTTCGAGTCCCTTTTCGGGGTTGGTGACGACAGCGGGGGCGAACTTTGCTCCCATCCATCCGGCGCCGATCATATTGGCGGGGCTGTTGACCGCGATGTAACCGGGGAGGGTGTCGTTCTTGGTGCCCTTTAAGCGAGTGACCCAACTGCCGAGGGCGGGGTGGACGATGGTGCCGAGTTGGTTGTATCCCTTGTGAAGGAGGTAGCTGGCTTGCTCGTGATCTCCTTGCTTGGATTGCATGGAGTGGATGGTGCAAACCTCGTTCATGATCTTTGCGGTTTGCGGAAGGTAGCTCGCGATCTGGAGTCCGTCTGCGGTGGTGGGGATTCCTTTGACGGGGCCTTGAACGTCTTGGCCGGGTTTGAGATCGAAGGTATCTAGATGGCTCATGCCCCCGGCCATGTTGAGAAAGATGACGTTGGTGGCGGTCCCGGATTTTGAGGGAGAGATTGTCTTGCCCGAAGCCTGCGACGCCAAGGTGCCTCCGAGCATGGGGGCGAGACTGACGCCGAGAAATTTTCGGGACGCATCACGCAGGAATTCGCGACGGGAGAATTCATCGGAGAAGGGGGACGAGGAGTTCATTAGTGGATGAAGAGGAATTCGGTGGTGCAGACGAGGGCGGAGAGGACATTGGCGCAACCCTTGCCTCCGCGATCAACAAGTTCGGTAGTGCAAAAGGCATGCTCGTGTTCAGTGGGCATGCGGGTGAGAACGGCTTGGAAAAGAAGAGCGGCTTTTTCTTCCTTGGTGCCTGGGGTTTCGAAAATTTTTCGGACTGCGGCATCGTCGCGAGTGGAGACGAGGGTTTGTGTGGTGCCGTTGAGCAGCTGAAGGGTTTGGGTGAGGCTGCCTTCGTTGGTGGCGCCATCGATACTGATCCGGGGGGACTGACCGAACTTTCGGAGGAAGTGATTGTCCGGAGCCGGGCTCGGGAGTTCCGAGGCACGTGCCATACCTTTGAGGGCGGAGGTCATGAGACGACCGTGTCCCGCGATGTGCGTGGGCGGCCGCGGGGCGGGGGCTTTCGGGCCGGTGCCCTCGCGTGCTTCGACATATTTTTTGATAATCCACTCCTGGTATTCCTTGGTCGTTTTGAAGGAGTGGACTTTCTCAATAATGTCATCGAGTTTGCCAAGATAGCGGCCGAAGAGGTAGAGGTTTTCCATGTTTTCGATCCGCTGTTTGGACTCGGGATCTTCAAGGACTAGGGTGAGCAGGGAGTCCCAGATTTGCTCGGCGCTCATGCGTTCGATCGGGCGTCCGAGGAGGCCATGGAAGGAGGAGGTGGCATAGGGTGCGGCCTTCACGGCGAAGGCTTGAGTGAGCATGAGAGTTTGTTGAAAGGCGCGCAGGTCGTAGTCATATTTTTTGACCAGATCCATGAGAGCAAGGCTGAGTTCGCCAGTGACCGGGTCTTTGGGGTCGAGGTATTCTTCGCTGTCTTCCTTGTGGAGTTTCGCTCCCATGACGCGGAGCCACATGCGGGCGGCGATAGAGCCGGCGAAGGTGGGGTTCTCATCGGAGACGACCCAGTTGGCAAATTGTTCGAGACTGTCGGGGGTGCGTTTTTTTGCGCTGAGTTTGATTCTTTCGCCGAAGGGAGTGCGGCCTTCGACGTGCTCGCCAGGGTCGCCATCGGGATACTGGTAGTCATCGGGGAGCTTGATTCGGCCCGCACCTTTTCCCGGTCCGATTCCGCTGGCGGCATACTGGCCAATGGCATCGCTAAAGAAATGAAGGTGCTGAAGTCCGGGTGCGTTGAACTCCTCTTGGGCTGACATGTGGACGAAGAGGCCGCGACCTTTGAGGAAGTCGAGACGTCCGAAATTGCTTTTTCCGTGGGTGAAGGCGGCGAGATTGAAGAAGTCGATCCGTTCCCAGCCGGAGTCGGGATCGTCGTGGCACTGGGCGCATTCCATGCGGATTCCAAGGAAGGCCCGGAGGGTGTTGGCGGAGTTATCGAGCGGCATGCCGATGTCGCGCGTGAAGTAGTGCGAGGCGCCGGAGCCGGTCCAGCCGTTGCCGCGGGTGGAGAGGAGTTGTTTGGTGATGGTGTCCCAGCTGCGGTTCTCGCGGACGGCTTGGCGGGTGAATTTAATGAGGGGAGTGTTGGAGCTAAAATAGCCGCCTTGGAGCTTCACTTCGTTGAGTCGCAAGTGATCGTAGAACCAATTGTTCATGTGGCTCTGATAGCCCTTCGAGCGGTAGAGACGATGGACGAGCTGCGCGCGTTTGTTCGAGCTGGAGTCCTCGTTGAATTCCTTGATCTCGGCCAGATTGGGGATGCGTCCGATCGCGACGAGAGAAGCGCGACGGAGGAAAGTGGCATCGTCGATCTCAGGGGGAGGGGTCTTCTCTGATTTTTGAAGAACGGCGTTGATCAGTTGGTCGATTTTTATCGCTTCTTGCGCCATCTGCACCGGAGTGATCTCAGCAGCCGAGAGCTCGGATGCCAGGAGGAAGACTCCCGTCATGGCCAGGCTCGCTTGAGACAAGAAACGAATCATTGAGGGTTTTTACGAGATTCAGAGTCCCGAGTTTTCACGAGGCGCTGAGAAATGAGGTCACCGTTCAGCGCTTGCGATTCTGGTAATCCATCATGGGATCAGTGGTGCCAACGAGGTCCTTCTCATCGGTGATCCCTTGGAAAACGAGGGGGAGGAAGGGTGCGGGATCTTCATTGATGGCCCATGCCATTCCGCGAAGGAGGAGGAGGCGGTAGATGGGGTCGTGAAAGGTGTAGGTAAAGTGGCCAGTGGTGGTTCCGAAGACGCGGCCCTTCCCGCTTTGATAGGTCCAGAAGGTATCACTGCGGGTGCCTTCCTTGCCAAGGAGGTCTTTGAACTGGTGATTGCCGGTGGGAGCGATGGCGCCGATGACTTTGACATTTTCTCGCTTGAGAAGGTTCCAGTAAGACTCGTCGTTGAGTTGGATCGAATGAGGGA
Organism: Akkermansiaceae bacterium; assembly: GCA_049889835.1. Taxonomy (GTDB): domain Bacteria; phylum Verrucomicrobiota; class Verrucomicrobiia; order Verrucomicrobiales; family Akkermansiaceae; genus SW10. Next base: position 21,126 of record JBMHCQ010000024.1, on the reverse strand, counting down.
GTCCTTTGAAGGCCTCGTGCCTAGTGTCGAGATAAACGGAGTGATCATGGTTAAATTTGCTCCATTTGGAGGTCCGGTTTCCTTTCCAGGAAGCGCCGATGCAGGAGGCCCATTTCTTGGCGCTCTTGACTGGGCGCATGATGCAGGACTCGTGAATGGAGACGACGCCATTTCCCTGGTCGACGAATTTCTGATACATCGCGAATTGCTCGTCAGTGAGATCGGGTAGGTGGAGGTACTGGATCAGGAGGTCCGCTTGATCGAATTGTTTCTGGGTCGGGAATTGAAAGGCTTCAGCGACGGTGACGCGCGGGATGGTTTTGAGCAGGGGGACAAACATTTCCTTAATGCGGATGTAATCGTGCTCGCCCCCGCGATGGTCTTCGGGTCCATAGAGCCAGAGGATGTTGATGTCGCGGCTGAGTTTTTTGTCCTCAAGCTTGCCGGTGATTTTGAGGACCTCGCTTTTTGGAAGCGGTTCATTGGGCTGTGAGGAATTGCCTTTTCCTCGTTGAGCAAGGGTGGGGATGCCAAGAGCGAATAGGACAATCGCGAGGGGCCCAATGAGACGGACTTTCATCCCGGAAGAATTGGAATTGCACCGCTCATTCGCAAGAAGAATCAAGGATTGGTGACAATGCGTGCTCGCACAAACTGGGTTTGGACTGTTGGTGAGAAGGACCAAGTCATCGCGGGTTGATCATCGGGGAGAGTAACAAGGCCTTCGTATTTTCCACCGGGTTGCCAGTTGATGAGATTGGTGGAAACCTCGATGACGATGGTGGCGCCATCGGCCGAAAGATTGCGTGGAACGATCAAGGTCGGTACGCCGCTTTCGAGTGACATCTCCGGAAGACGACTGTTGAAAAAGAACTCCTGAAGGTCTGCTCCGACGGGAGGGTTGGAAGTATCGGACGTGCCTGGAGTGCCCCCGGTTTCAGGACTGGGCAGCCAGTTTGCGGCGTCATCGTGATCGGGCGCGGCGTAGGGATTTGTGAGAACCATGGACTGGCCGGTAGAGGCGATTCCCGCAGGCCATGGTGCGTCAATTCCGTATTCAAGTTCGTGAATCACCGAGCCATCACGTGCGACGAGTCGAAGGTTCTCACCTCCGTTGCTCAGCATGCCGCTGTAGGCCGGGGGAACGTTTTTTTGGAGAACGAGACGCTCACCGGGACCAAGAAGGGTGTCCTTGGGGAAGGCCATTTCGATTCCATCGGTAAAGGCCACTCCAGCCAAGTTTACGGGTTCGTCGCTAATATTGAGAAGCTCGATAAATTCATCTTCTGCTGTTCCAGACGGATTGTAGAGGATTTCGGAAATAACGAGGTTGCTGCTGCTTGCAGGCGCGCCGAGGTAGAATTCGGCTTCGGTGAGGGCGCTCCAATCCGGACCGTCAAGCGCGCGTGCTTTGACGGTCATTCCAGAAGAAATGTTGAGGTCGGCATCGCCCACTTCGGAGAGAACAAGCCGGACATCAAAGCCCATATCGCTGCTATTGGCACGAACGTTGTGCAATTCAACGGCGAGCGTGTTGGTGCCTTCCACGAGATGTTCGGTAGGAATCCCGAAGCGATCAAAGACGCCCTCATTTCCGTCGGAGGTCGCAAGCGTGCTGTGATTGAATGCTCCTTCCGCCATATTATCGCGGAGGATCTCAACGCCGTTGAGGTAGAAAATCCCTCCCCCATCAAGGCTTGCCTCAAGAAAGGCGCTGACCACGCCAGCGAGATGGGTCACTTCGAAATCCTGCCGGAAGTAAGCGGTGACCACCGGGGAATCGACCAGGGTGGTGGCAATGGTCGTGTTATTGACGCCACCGTAGCCGAGTGGGGCTGCTCCGGTTTTCCACTGATCGTCATCGAAGGCAGGTTCCTTCCAGAAGGTGCCGATTGCGACATCATCATCGTTGTAAGTCCAGGTGGAACCCGCAGCAATGACTTCGAGGTTTGCCAGTCCTCCCGCGCCGATCATGGCATTCGGGTTAACGGCTCCACCTTCGAGACGTGGGTCACTGCCATCGGTGGTGTAGTAAATCGTTCCGGTCTCGGCGAGAATGACGAGTGGGAAGCCATCGGGAACCTGACCACCGTGCTTGTTGAAATTGGGAGCCGGGTGATCGGGGAAAAGATTATCGGTGCGGAGTTGGCTCAGCACGATAGGGTTTCTTCTCGGGAAAAAATTATCGTTCATGTAATCGAGCATGTCCTTCCACTCGTTCTCGGTGGTGTAGGGATTACTTGGCCGTTTCAAGTCTCCCCAGCGGGCGGACTCGAGGATGAGGGCGGAGCGGATTTCCTCGACTCGGGCATTGTAGAGTAAAGCAGCGCGTTCGGGAGAGAGTGTCCCGTTGTTAAAGAAGTGCTTCTGGACTCGGTCGGCGAAGCGGATTTGGTATTCTGGGTTCAGCTTGAGATCATGGTGCATCTCGTTGGGATGGAAGGACCACGAGCGGGCAAAGGTAGCGCTGTTGAAAGAGAAAGTGCGGTTACCACTTTGATCCCCGAGACCTCGTTCACCGTCCCAGTTGAAAAATTGATAACCGTATCCAGTGGCGTTGCGACTCCGTCTCCCAGCCCGCCAGTTGTTTTTCCAATCCACCGTGCCAGCCCAGAAGTTGAAGAGGATGTAGTCGATGAAGTTCTCGAGATCGAGATACGTCTGAATTTCGGCATACTTTTCGGGTGTCGAGACTCCGCTACGCGAAATGGCATACATCGTATCCCAGTCGTCCCGGCTTCCGTCACTGAGAACGTTGGCCTGTTTCATGACATCGTAGTCTTCCTCTTCGCCGCCGAGATGTTGGGAAAGGAAGTGGGCATCGATGCGCTCGATCAGGGTGTAGAGACCCCAGTAAACTCCGTTGAGATAGAGATGAAAAAATTCCTGCCCTGGCGTGAGGTGGCCCATGTCCTTTTGTGCATCCTTATAAAACTGGTCACGGACATACTGGACATTGGCTCGAGTCCCCGGCCCGTTTCCGGTCGGGCCGGGGAAGGTCCAGCTCTCGCTGTTCCCGCCCCGGAGAATGAAGTCATCAAAGGTGTCGACTTCAGTTTGGGAAAAAAGCTCTCCTTCAAATTTTGATGGTCCGTATTCACGTCGGGAAGTCAGGCGGAAGTGGTGTTTGAAACGGTTGGGATGGCGAGCCCAGTTCCCTGCGATCCGAATTCCGGCATTCACTTTTTTGGACGGAACTTTTTCAAACCCGATAAACTCGACCGAACAGGGGCGTTCCCAGTCCCGCGGTTCACCCATCCCAGCACGGAATTGACTTCCCGTGCCTCCGTAGGGGTTTGGGTAGATTCCCCCGGTGGCAGAGTCGGTACTCTCGTTCCAGAGATCATTCGGATCCATCACTACGGAGATAGTGGGATGATTTTTTAACGCGGCAATGGCCTCGGCGGCGCCAAACTGAGTGATCACGCGTGGATCCATTTCGTAATCGCCCGGCCGGGGTTGATTGGTGGCGCCATTGGCGGTGGAGTTGTCAATTCCCCAGGTGGTCGGGAATCCAGCCGGCGATTGGGGCTGGTTGATGACGTCTTCCAAAAAGAAATAACTTTGCGCATCCACATTACTACTCACCAGCCCGGTCTTCGTGGCAACGGCCCGGAGGACCGTGGTGGTGGTGATAGAAATGGGGACGGTGTAGAGCGTTCCGTTGTTCACCGAGGGTTCGCTCCCATCAGTAGTGTAATAGATCGACGCATCGGGAGTCGCGCTGGCGATCTCGACCGCAAAAGGCGCTTCAAAGAACCCGCGATCCACACTGAAGGTGGTGTCACGCACATAGTCGGTGAAGTCGACGGATCCATTCATCGCTTCAGGGGTGGGCGTCGCAAAGTAGCCTCCAGATCCATAAGTGATACCGTAAAACTGTCTCGGGTAGTTGAAGTCACTCACCACCGTGCCAGAGGGATCGCTCAGGGTGAGGGACTCGCCATCCGAAGAGAGTGAGAAGTTGGCATGCAGTTCCTCTCCCGCAATCGCGTGATCTTTTTTTGAGGCGAACACGATCAGGAATTCCCCGGGCGCGATTGAGATATCGGGAAACAGCCATTCGGTGCCATCACTCAGAATGTATCCGGCCGTGGAAATCGGAGACGCTCCGGTGTTTTGGATCTCGATCCAGTCCGAAGAGTCACCATCGGAATCCAGAAAAGATTCGTCCGCATTGGCGGAGAATTCTGTGATCTCCAAGGCTCCGTGGAGCGGCAGGAGAGAAGAAAAGATGAGGGTGCGAAAGATCATTTTTGAGTGGTTGGTTTTTGCCAGGGGATGGCTCCGCCGCGCTGGATCTGTCTGCGCATCGCGGCGGCGAGTTCGTTAAATTTTTTGGGGTTGGTTTTTGAGAGGTCGGTGGTCTCTAGTGGATCATTCTCCAGATGGAAAAGCTCCCACTTCTCATCCGGGCGATTTTTCAAGAGCTTCCATGGGCCGCGCCGAATGGCATGAGAGGAGTCGCCCATGTAGCGGCGGTTTCCTTCGCGACGGGTGAAAAAGACATCACGCGGAAACGCCTTCTGCGAGCTGGTCTTTAAAAGGGGCAGAATGGTGCGGCCCTCGATGCCCGCTTTGGGTTTCCCCCCTGCTGCTTCGATGAAAGTGGGAAACAAATCCATCGTGAGAAAGGCGAAGTCATGCTCCTGCCCGGGCTTGATCACTCCGGGCCAGACGGCGCAGGCCGGAACGCGGAGCCCGCCTTCATACATGTCTTGTTTTCCCCCGCGCAGGTTTCCGCAGTTCGCTCCGACATTGAGTTGTCCTCCGTTGTCGGAGACGAAAACGAGGAGGGTGTCCTCCCACTGCCCGGTTTCCTTTAAGGTGGACACCACCCGCCCGATGTTGTGATCAAGGTGTTCGATCAGGGCCACCAGCTTGGCACGTTTTTCGGTGATGTTCTTTTCACGCGCTTTGACCTTCTTTAACCAATTTTCGGGTGGCTGGATCGGGGTATGTGGGGCGTTGTAAGCCAGATAGAGGAAAAAGGGGTCCTCTTTTCCCATTCTGGATTTGAGGTAGTCCTGGGTCCAATCGGTAAAGACGTCCGTGGCGTGACCACTTGGATCGATTTTCTTCTCGTTGAGGCGCATGTAGTGCTGACCGAAGCGACGGTAGTTGTAGTAGTCGTCCATCATGTCTCCGAGGAATCCGTGGAAATGATCAAAGCCACGGGCGTTCGGATGGGATTCGTGATCGAGACCGAGGTGCCACTTTCCGATCGCAGCGGTGTGGTAACCCAGAGGCTTCAGTGTTTGCGGGAGCGAGGTAGCCGCGGGAGCGAGATATCCCCAATTGTCCTCGGCATGAGTTCGGATTACTCCCGGAACACCGACCAATTCCGGATAGCGTCCCGTCAACAAAGCGGCTCGCGTGGGCGAGCACACGGGACAGTTCGCATAACAATGGGTAAATCGCATCCCTTCTCTCGCCAGCGCATCAAAGTGGGGGGACTGTAAGTCCTTGGCTCCGTAAGAGCTGAGATCGCCGTAGCCTAAATCATCGACGATCACGACAAGGATATTTGGCTTCTTGGCTCCAGAGAGACCCAGCGATAAGCCCAAAAATAGAATCAAAAATCTTGTCATCGTTTCAGTCCCTAAACAAAGAGCTTTTGAGGGCAGATGTCCAGACTCCGGGTTAGCCCGGATGCTGACACCATTCTCCTTGTGTGGGTCTTTTCAATTGGCATGTTGAGCGGGTATGACTCGCGTCCTTATCTTATTGCTTCTTCTGGCAGCTTCTCTTCTGGGGAAAACCACGTCGCCAAAACTCGCCACCTTCATCGCAGAAGCGGAACAGGCCCATGGTGCGTTCGGGAGGAAGGCCGCCCAATTTCTTGTGGATGGGATGCCGCCAGCGGATCGGGCTTCTTTGAAGAAAGACTTCTTACTCGAGAATCTCGATCTCGCCCTGAAAGCTCGCTCCCAGTTTGACTGGGCCGGGAAGGTTCCTGAAGAGGTCTTCCTCAATGACGTCCTCCCCTACGCATCGCTTGATGAGACCCGCGAGGCTTGGCGGCCTGAGTTTCATAAGCTTTGCGCCCCATTGGTCAAGGAGGCCAAGTCGGCTACGGAGGCAGCGCAGATTTTGAACAAGGAATTCTTTAATCTCATCAACGTTCACTACAACACTGGTCGCAAGAAGCCGAACCAAAGCCCCGCTGAATCTCGGGTTCTTGGTATGGCCACATGCACGGGGCTTTCAATCATCCTTGTCGACGCCTGCCGTTCGGTTGGAGTCCCCGCCCGCATCGCCGGAACGGCCCTTTGGAGTAATAAACGCGGGAATCACACCTGGGTTGAAATCTACGATAACGGAGAGTGGCACTTCACCGGGGCTGATGAATACGATGCCAAGGGCCTGAACCGAGGCTGGTTCACGGGCGATGCCGGGAAGGCAATTGCCGACGATTGGAAGCACGCGATCTGGGCGACTTCGTGGAAGAAGACCGATCATCATTTCCCCATGGTCTGGGATTTGAGAAATAAGAATGTTCCCGCGGTCAATGTCACGCAGCACTACGCCAAAGATCAGCCGGTCGAGAAGGGGGAAATCTATCTGCGCCTCTGGGATCAAAAAGGGGGCAAGCGCATCGTCGGCCAAGTGGCTTTGATTGATGCCGGAGGAAAGGAGCTTCAGGTGGTCACGACCAAGGCGGGCACCACCGATCTCAACGACATGCCCGCGCTGAGCTTTCAGCCGGGCCAGCATCAGCTGAAGGTATCGGTGGGAGACGAGGGAAAAGTCATCTCGCTCAAGCAAGTGAAGGCTGGTCAGACTCTCGATCTCCACTGGGAGACTCTGGGCCAAAACGAGGGGGTCATTCCTGCGATCCATTCCTGGCTGGAACTCCTGCCGGAGGAGCGTCATCTCTCCGTTCCCGAGCAAGCGCTGACCCGTGAGGAGGCGAGGGAGGCTCTCGGGGTGATCGCTCACAAGCTGATCGGCGAATCCCTGGAAGTCCGAAAGGCCGAACTCACCGAGCGCGTCATCAAAGCCGCCGGGAAGGAAATGCGCTACCTCGAAAAGACCTTCGGGGAAGCACCTGCGGATGGACGCTCGCTTTGGATCTCGATGCACGGAGGCGGAGGCGCGCCGCCCCGGGTCAATGACCAGCAATGGCAGAATCAAATCCGCCTTTATGAGCCGAAGGAAGGAATCTACGTCGCCCCGCGTGCACCGACGGACACCTGGAACCTTTGGCACGAAGGGCACATTGATGCCCTCTTCGACCGCCTCATCGAACACATGGTTTCTCTCCGCGGGGTGAACCCGCACAAGATTTATCTCATGGGTTACTCGGCCGGAGGCGATGGCGTTTACCAGCTCGCACCGCGCATGGCCGACCGCTTCGCAGCCGCCGCGATGATGGCCGGTCATCCCAACGACGCTGTTCCGCTTGGTCTGCGAAATCTTCCCTTCATGATCTTCATGGGCGGAAAAGACGCGGCTTATAAACGCAATGAGGTCGCGGTGGAATGGGGCAAAAAACTCGATGCTCTTCAAGAAGCCGACCCCCAAGGTTATCCTCACAAAACAACGATTTACGAGGAGCTCGGTCACTGGATGGAGCGTCGGGATGCCGAAGCGCTTCCGTGGATGGTGAAGCATCAGCGCAACCCTTGGCCGCGCAAAATCGTCTGGCATCAAAGCGGCCGAACCCACGAGCGATTTTACTGGCTCGCGAACGCGGAGCCCCAGAAAGGCCAGACCATCCGGGCGGAGGTCGAGGGTCAAAAAATCACGGTCACCTCGGAAGTTCCGGTGACCTTGAGGCTCAGTGACCAACTCCTCGACTTGGATCAGGAAGTCATCGTCATCCTCAACGGCAAGGAAGTCCACAAAGGGAAGTGCGTCCGTCAGACCAAGGCCATTTGGGATTCACTGAATGAACGCTTTGACCCCTTTTCAGTCGCGAGTGCGACCCTCGAACTCAAACCGTAGTCTTGCATGAACCGGTAGGGCAGCTTGGCCCAAGCTGCCGCTCGCTCGTTCTTCCTCGCTTCGCTTCGAAAACAGCTTCAACGGACCTAACGGACCTAACGGCCCATAACTTTTCAACCTTCACGCATGATCTCATCTCTTTTTGATGCCCCCGGCGCTTTGGGCCAAAGCGCCCTACCGCTTGTGCAATGAACCTCCGTCGCTATCTCTGCCAGCGTGTTGAATCACCCATCGTGATCGATGGCACTTTGACCGATCCCGCCTGGGCGGACTTGCCGTGGACGGAGGACTTTGTCGACATCACGGGCGATCCCGCACTCAAGCCCTACTTCCGCACGCGGGCGAAGATGGCTTGGGACGACGATTTCTTCTACGTCGGTGCCGAGTTGGAAGAGCCGCACGTCTGGGGAACGATCACTGAGAAAAACGCGGTGATGTTTGAGGACAACGACTTCGAAGTTTTCATCGACCCGGATTGCGATGGCCTGAACTACTACGAGTTCGAGATCAATGCGCTTGGCACGATCTGGGAACTCAGCCTTCCCAAACCGTATGGCGAAGGCGGCGTCCCCATCCTCGGTTGCAATCTCGAGGGACTCAAAAGCGCGGTGCACGTGAAGGGGAAGATCAATGACCCGACTTCGGAAGATCAAGGTTGGTCGGTCGAGATCGCCTTCCCGTGGTCCGGGCTGAAAAAATATCACGCAGAACAAGCAGTCCCTCCGGCTCCGGGTGACCTTTGGAAGCTCAATTTTTCAAGAGTCCAGTGGAAGCATGAAGTTATCGACGGGCGCTACGTCCGTATTCCCCCTCACGGCACCCCCCTTGCCGAAAGCCTTAATCCTGAAGAGCAGGATCACCCTGAAAACAATTGGGTGTGGTCCCCGCAAGGCACGGTGAACATGCATCTGCCCGACCGTTGGGGTGAAGTGGTATTTGTTGAATGATGAGGCGGGAGTCCCTTCCTGAGAAGCATGGTTCTGCTTCGAATCCGTTGACGCTTGGAAAGGATCGCTTATCGTCTTCCCATGTCTATTGAGATCGAATACTGCGAGCAATGAAACTACCGCCCGGAAGCGGACCGTGTGTCCGCTGAGATTAAACAAACGACCGGAAAATCTGTGACCTTGATCGGGGGCAGAGGCGGAATTTTTGAAATCCGTCGAGAGGGCGCCGTGATCTGGAAGAAGCAACGCAGCGGTCATTTCCCTGAAGACGGTGAGGCTGCTGCGCTTTTTACTTCATAGCCCCCCGATGAGGCTTTTCTTTTTTCTCCTGTTTCCTGCTCTTCTTCTGGGACAGCAGGAGAGGCCCAATATCGTCTTTCTTCTCGTGGACGATCTCGGGTGGGGGGACTTTGGCTGCTACGGAGCGGAGTTCTACGAGACTCCGAATATCGATCGGCTTGCCAAAGAAGGAATGCTTTTTACCGATGGCTACGCTGCCTGCACGGTGTGCTCGCCGACACGGGGAGCGCTCTTAACCGGGTGCTATCCGGCTCGCACGCATCTTACCGACTGGATTGCCGGGCACGCTCACCCCTACGCAAAACTTTCGGTGCCGGCATGGACCACGAAGATCGAACACGATCGCATCACCTTGCCGGAGGCCTTGAAGAAAGGGGGATATTCCACCGGGTTTTTCGGGAAATGGCATCTCATGCCAATTGGGAAGCCGGATTTCGAAATGCACTATCCCACGGATCATGGATTTGACCTCAATGCCGGAGGGCGGGAGTGGGGTCAACCCAAGGGAAGAGGGCGTTATTTTTCGCCCTTCGACATGCCCGGTTTGCCCGATGGTGAAAAAGGGAGCTATCTCACCGATCAACTGACTGATGAGGCGCTTGATTTTATCGATAAGAAGAAAGCGAATCCTTTTTTCTTATATTTCTCGTACTACACTCTGCATGGGCCTCTGATGGCTCCCGAGCCCTTGGTGGAAAAGTATCGCCAGAAGGCGAAGGGTTTCCACAACAGCCGGCGGCAAAACACTCATCCAGTGCGTGCTGCGATGGTCGAGAAGTTGGACGATTCAGTGGGGCGAATTCTGAAGAAGCTCGATGATTTCGGGATTTCCGATAACACCATTGTCATTCTCACGGGAGACAATGGTGGTAATTATGCGGATACCAGTGGCGGATTGCAGGGCTACAAGGGATTCTCTCATGAAGGAGGTGTTCGCGTTCCTCTGATCGCCAAATTGCCCGGAATGATCCCCGCGAACACGACTTCCAGAGTGCCGGTGATTTCGATGGATTTTTACCCCACCCTGCTCAGTCTAGCTGGCCTTCCCGCGCGTCCTGACCAGCATCAGGACGGGGTCGATGTGAGCGCAGTGCTCAAAGATCCCAAAGCTTCGCTGAAGCGGGAGCGTTTGTTTTGGCACTATCCCCATTACCATCGCACCAAGCCCTACGCCGCAATTCGGAGGGGAGATTGGAAGCTCATCGAATTCTTCGAAACCGGAAAGACCGAACTCTATGACCTTTCGCGAGACCGTGGTGAGAGGGTCGATCAGGCGGCAGCTCATCAGCAAATCGTGATGGGGTTGAAAGGAGATCTCCATGCCTGGCAGAAGTCTGTAGGTGCGCAAATGATGTCAGATAATCCGAATTACGATCCTAAGAAAGCCGCCGAGCGGGTGAAGAAAAAGAAGCGCCGGAAGAAGTGAATTCAGGGACATGATCTTCCCGTTTTTTCCGGAAGGAGAATGAATCGCCAAGCGAGCTGATTGTTTTTAGGCTGGGTCCATGCCAGCTGATCCATTTCGCGAAGCGCGCCGTGAGGGCCCCGTTTTGAAGTGTCCCTTTCAAGGGGAGGATATCCCGATGCTCTTGCGCCACGCGGATGTTCGCGCGGCAGCCAAGGATTGGGAAACTTACAGCTCCGATGTTGCGTTTCGGGTTCCGATTCCTTCGGAAGAAGAAATGCGCTCGATGCGCCAACTCCCGATTGAAACCAATCCTCCGGAGCACGGTGAATGGCGCAAGTTGGTAGAGCCATTCTTTCAACGTTCGAAAAAACCGGAAGTAGCAGCAAAGGTCGAGACGCTCATCGAATCGATGTTCGCAGGGCTTTCCGGGAAGCCTTTTGAGGCAGTCGGCGAGTTCGCTATTCCGATTCAATGCCGGGCTCTGACTTATCTACTTGATGTTCCGGAATCGGAGGCAGACGTCTTTATTGCTTGGGGGATTCATGTGTTCAGTGGAGAGGGAGGATCGCTTGAGGAGTATCTTCATCAGGCCTTTGATCGCGCGGAAGAGAATCCTGGCGACGATTTTTTCAGCGCCTTAACCCAGGCATCTTTTCAGGGTAGGCCATTGACCCGTGATGAGATGATGGGCTTCGCGAACCTCACCTTTGCCGGAGGGCGTGATACCATCATTCACACCATCACCAACATTCTGGCTCATTTTGCTAGGCATCCGAGTGATCTCGAGAAGCTGCGCGGGAAGCCCAAGGGCATTGTGCTGGCCGGCGAGGAGTTTTTCCGCGCCTTCATGCCGCTGACTCATATTGGCCGGGTGTGTCCGGTCACGACCGAGGTAAAGGGTCACGAAGTGCCATCGGAAGGGCGTGTTTCACTTGGCTGGGCTGCGGCGAACTTCGACGAAGAGGTTTTTGAGGATCCGGAAACGGTGCAATTGGATCGCAAGCCGAACCCGCATGTTTCCTTCGGTTTCGGAACCCACCTTTGTCTCGGGGCACCGCATGCCCGGTTGATTGTGCGGACGCTTTTGGCCTATCTGGTCGAAAAGGTGGGCCGTATCGAAGTGATCCGGGAAAAGCAGCATGTCGAGGAGAATCCTTCATACGAGCGTGTGAATGGCTTTGATGAATTGGTTCTTAAGATTGTCGCCCGGTCCTAGAATGACTATTGTGACGTGATGCCTCCTCCGCCCTTGCCGCCTGACCCTCGTGATGAAAGCCATCTGGAAGCGCTGAAAATATGTTACTACATCTCCGCGGTTTTGGGAGTGCTTGGGATTCTCTTTTTGGCCGGGCATTTTACGATCTTCAACACCATCCTCGGATCCGAGGATTTTGTGGAATCTTCAAAGCCCAGGGACGCGGCAGCGATGGAGACCATGATGGGTGTGATGGTTTGGTTTTACCTCGGGATCGGTTTGCTTGTTGTGGCTCTGATTGTTCTCGATATTCTGTGTGCCCGCGCTCTGGCGGCGCGACGTAACCCTGTGCTGATTCAGGTGGTCGCGGGTATCAATTGTCTTTCGATGCCTTTGGGAACGATCCTGGGAATTTTCACCTTTATAGTTCTGGCGAGACCATCGGTGCGGCGGCTCTTTGTATCGTCATAAAGTGATTCCTTTTTTGCTTTTTGGCCCTTTGAGTTTAAGGCAGGTCACTTTATGCCTTCCCGATAAAAAGCCCTAAATGATCCGACTATGCGGCTCCCGGACCGCCGCAGAAAGTTCCAACCGGGGTATCTTTGCAGGACCCGTGGAGTAAGCCCAATTCTACTCAAAGAGAGCGGACTTCACTTGGGTCTCGATTTTGCCGAGGTGGGGATTGGCGAGGTTGCGGGAGCGGACGCTTTCGACCATCTGATCACTGAGGTAGGTGACGAGTGTAACCATGCGCTCACGGAGATTATCCCGGCGATATTTGGCGAAAGTCACTGCTTGCACGCACTCGGCCAGCGTCTCTTTCAGCGAGCTGATGTTAGCGGCTCCGAATCCGATGACTCCGGCCTCCTCGTCATCGAGAAGAGGAGCCATCTTTTCGAAGAAGGGCTCGGCCTTGGCATTGAGTCGTTGATATTCGATCTCAGCTTCGCGATATTCCTTCTTGAGATCGCAGAGACCGTGGAGGTTCTCTTTGACGCAGTCCTGAACCAAGCCGCGCTCACGCTCGCCCATTTCTCCGGTTCCGATGATATCGCGGCAACGCTCCAAACAAGCAGTCAGGGCGTGATCGGGAATCTCATCACAAGCGTGCACCTTGAGAGCAGGTTCAGACTCAAAGCTCTTAGTCATGCGGTCGGTGAGGGAATTCACTCGCCTGAAGGAGGATTGAGTCGCATTTTGCTCCTCGGAAGCTGAGGGGAAGGTCGTGAAGTTGGACTTCTTATTCTTCATCGGTTTTCGGTAGAATGAAAGGAGCGAATCGGTCGCTAGCGAGAAATTAGTCAAACTGGGGGGTGGGACAAGGGGTTTTTAATTTTTTTCTAATTTTTTCGGACAAATTAGCCCCAATCACGAATAATTCTTGCGTATTAGTCGTATTTATTTTAAAATTTGGTCATGATCGGCCGCTCGAAGTTAGAAAAATTAGCCGACGAACTTTGGACACTTCGTTTCGAAGAAATCGAAGGTTTTCTAGAGGTGGTTACTAAGATTTATGAAGTAAAAGCCACGCTTCGTAGTGCTGAGAATGGTTCGCCTGTGAATCTTGATCGCGCAGCGGCAGATGATCTCCGCGAAATCCGGAGATGCTTAGAAAACCCTGATATTTCATTATCAGGACCTGAATCCGTTTTACTTGCAGGTTTTTACAAAATCCTTGAAGGGGCGGAGTCACTCGATACCCGCTCGCTCAACATCATTCTCGATAGTTATGGGCGGAAGCCCTCGAACACCACAACGACCATTGAAAATCTGGAAAAAAAGGGGCTGATGGAGCTGATTACTGGGGAGGACCTGCATGCGCACAAGAAATTCCGCCTTTCTGAAACTGGTCTTGCCGAAGGGCGCGATCTCTTGGATCGTCTTTCGCGAGCCGCAGAATAGTTATTCCTACGGAATTGGCAGAGCGGAGGCAGAGAGATCTCTCCGATCCAGTCGATTTCACCCTTTTAAAAAGCACAGCTGCGAGCTATTTCTCCCTCGCCCTTGCGTGGCACCGTTCAATTGACCCAAACTCCCTTCAGGATTATGCCTATTAATATCGAAATGCCCAAGCTCTCGGACACCATGGAAGAGGGAACCGTCGTCCGCTGGATCAAGAAAGAGGGCGAAGAAGTGGAAATTGGCGATATCATCGCTGAGATCGAGACCGACAAGGCAACCATGGAAATGGAAGCTTTTGATGAAGGCACGCTTTCAACAATCTCCGTCCCCGAGGGAGGCAAGGCACCCGTTGGATCGGTGATTGCGATCCTGCTTGAAGATGGCGAGTCCGCAGGTGAAGCCCCAGTTGGTGCATCTGCCCCAGCCGCTTCTCCGGCAGCGAGTGCCTCGGCCCCGGCTTCGGCTCCCGAGAGCACCCCCGCTTCCGCTGCGGATTCCTTTTTGGCTGCAGCAGATCCGATCCAGACGGCCGGTGCCAATGGTGAGCGGATCAAAGCCTCTCCTCTTGCGAAGAAGATTGCCGCGGCTGATGGCATCGACCTTTCCACCCTCACCGGAAGCGGCCCTGGCGGGCGCATCGTCAAGGCTGATGTCATTGGCGCTGCCGGATCGGCTCCTGCATCCGCGCCGTCTTCACCTTCTGCTCCGGTGGTTTCAGAATCGGCGGCGGCCCCTGCTCCTGTAGCAATCACTCCGGTGGCCAGTGGTGAGGACCAGAAGATTCCCGTCACTGGGATGCGCAAGATCATTGCCGAACGCCTTCTCGCTTCAAAAACAACCATTCCGCACTTCTATCTCCATCTTGAAGTGGATGCCGCCCCTCTCATGGCGCTGCGTAAGCAGATCAATGCTCAGGCTGAAGCGACCCACGGAAACAAATATTCCGTCAATGACTTCGTGGTGAAAGCGCTCATTAATGCTAGTGTGGCTGTTCCCGAGGTGAATGCATCGTTCGCCGGGGATCATGTGGTGCAGTTCGCTCATGTGGGAATTTCCGTGGCCATTGCGGTTGATGAGGGCCTCGTCACTCCAGTTGTCAAGAATGCCGAGCAGAAGTCCCTCCTTGCGATCTCAAAAGAGATCAAGGAAATGGCTGTCCGGGCGCGCGACAAAAAACTCCTTCCCAACGAGTTCGATGGCGGCACCGTCACTATTTCAAATCTCGGGGCTTGGGGAATCGAATCCTTTGATGCGATCGTCAACCCACCACAAGCCGCGATCCTGAGCGTGGGTGGAATCATTGAAAAGCCGGTAGTTAAGGACGGCGAGATCGTTCTCGGACTCCGAATGAACCTCGGAGTGAGCTGTGATCACCGCGTCGTCGATGGCGCGGTCGGTGCCAAGTTCCTTGGTGAAATCAAGCGGCTTCTTGAGAACCCGGCTTTGATGTTGGTTTAGGGCTCGACCACAGAGAACGCAGAGAGAGCAGAGAGAGCAGAGAGAGCAGAGAGAGCAGAGGCTTGGGCTTCTGAACTTCTGCGTTTGTATCCGCTCTGTTTTCTCTGCGTTCTCTGTGGTTCACTCTTTCCACATGCTCCTCGCTTTCAACAAACCCTACGGTGTCCTCAGCCAGTTCAATATCAACCCGGGCGAGGAAGAGCAGCGGACGCTCGCGGAATTTCAATTTCCCCGGGAATGCCTCCCGTTGGGGCGGCTTGATATGGATTCGGAGGGGCTGCTCCTTTTTACCGACGAAAAGGATCTGGAGCACAAACTTCTCAATCCGAAGTTCCAGCATCGACGTCGTTATCTCGCTTTGGTGGAGGGAGAGCCTGATGAAGCTGCGCTCGAGAAACTTCGTAGTGGAACGATCGTGATCAAAGGGCATCGTTGTCTTCCTTGCCGGGCGAAGCTTCTCAAGTCGGTCCCGGAATTTCCGGATCGTGACCCTCCGGTACGGTTTCGGAAAAACATCGTCGATCGCTGGATCCGACTGGAGCTTCGGGAAGGTAAGAACCGACAAGTGAGGCGAATGACTGCGGCAGCGGGGCATCCGTGTTTACGTTTGATCCGCGAAGGAATCGGGGCGCTGCCGTTGGGAAATCTCCCCGTCGGAGAATGGCGTGAGCTGGGTGACGACGAGCGTTCTGCGGTCTTTGCGCGCTAAAAAAGAGCATGCTTTTTTCGTGACGGCTCATCGGAGAAAGCGGAGGCTGGGACATGATGAGTTTGAAACACCTTTTGCTTGTTCCCGCGCTGCTTCTGGCGTCCCCGGCTACGTCCTTTTCCAAGGATGGTGAAGCCGCTATCCTTGAGGAGAAGACATTCGTTTTTTCCAGCAAGGGTCATCTTCCTAAAGTTGGTTCTGTTTTGAAAGACACCAAGGTCATGTCAATGAAGGGCGCAAAGATGCAGCTCAACATCCAGGGGCAGATCATGGAGGGGCGGATGACGATGAAGGAGAACGAGGTTAATCAGTTCGAAATCCTCGCCGCCGATAAGATTCGCTACACGGTTTTGGAAAAGGAATCTGATCAAAAAATGATTCTCATGGATCAACCCATGCCAATTCCGGGACAGCCTTCCCCGCTTCTTGAAAAGCCAGTGATTTTTACCAAGAAAGGCAGCACTTGGACCGGCGCGCTGGAAGAAGGTGATGCCAATGCCAAGGAGAAAGAAAAAATTGAGGAAGCGGCCAAGATCCTCAACGCAGATGAAGACTTCAAAACCTATGGCGATAAGCCACGCAAGCTTGGCGATGAATGGGAAGTGGATGCTTCAGCCATTATGGGAGATGAGGATCTCAAGGGGAAAATTACGATGAAATTCACTAAGGTGGAGATGTTCGAGGGGGTCAAATGTGCGGTGTTTGAAAGCCAAATGAACGTCAGTGGTGTTCCCGAAGGGATGGATGGAGCCACGCTGAGAATGGAGGGGAAACTCACCATTTATCGCTCTCTTGCTGACAAAGTTGACCTCAGTACCAAAATGGAGGGCTCGATGTCCATCATTGGAAAAATGGAGCCTCAGCCCGGAATGGTGATGGACATGAAGGTTAAGGGGCCTTTATCGCTCGTGCAGACCGTCGATTTCATTAAAGCGAAATAAAGATTTCCAGCACACACATTACAAGAAGCGGTCTTCCGGAAACGGGAGGCCGGTTTTTTGTGGCCGCGAGAAGATCGTTTGCACGATTGGCTTTCTCGTCGCCCTCTTTTAGACTTCCCTTCAGATGCTCACCCGCGACCAGCTTGATGAACTCCTCTCTGACATCGGTCAGCCTTCCTACCGGAGCACCCAGGTATTGGATTGGATTTATAAAAAGCGGGCTCGCTCCTGGGAGGAAATGAGCAACCTTCCCGGGGCACTGCGCACCGCCCTTGCCGAGAAATATCCGCTGCGTCCATTGCTGCACACGCTCACCAAGGGCTCGTCCGATACCACCCGAAAGTATCTTCTGCAGCTTCCCGATGAACGCTACATCGAGACCGTTCTCATCCCGGCATCACCAGCGCTTTACGGCGAGACGTCGGACCGTCACACGCTTTGTGTCTCTTCCCAGGTGGGTTGTGCTTACGGGTGTAAATTCTGTGCCTCGGGGCTCGATGGCTTTACGAGAAACCTCACTGCCGCAGAGATCGTCTCGCAGATCATTCTGGCCGAGGAGCTTTCGGGTGAGAAAGTCAATAATCTCGTCTTCATGGGCATGGGTGAACCATTGGCAAATTTCAAGAATCTCAAGCAAGCGCTCGAAATCATCACCGCCGGTTGGGGGCTTAATATCGGGTCACGGCGTATTACCATTTCCACTTCTGGTCTCGCTCCCGTGATCAAAAAAATCGCGGAGCTTCCCCAGCAGATCCGCCTCGCGATCTCACTGCACGGTCCGGATGATGTTACCCGCGACAAGATCATGCCGGTGAATGCCAAATATCCGGTGGCCGAACTTTTCGAGTCGCTTCGCTTTTGGAATCAAAAAAAGAAACAGAAGATCACGCTCGAATACATTCTCATCGATGGCATCAATGCTGATCCGGTTCATGCCGAAATCCTCGCCAAACGCGCAGCCTCCATCCGCGCGAAGGTGAATCTCATCCCCTACAACACGGTGGAAGGCCTACCGTGGGTGCGCCCTTCGGACGAGAGCTGTCAACGGTTCAAAAACATTCTTACTCAAGCAGGCGTAAGTGCCACACTCCGCCTCGAGAAAGGTCACGATATCGACGCTGCCTGTGGACAGCTCCGCTTGAAGAAGGAGAAGGGAGTCATTTAAAAAGGTGCTTCAACCCCTGCTTCATACTCCGGGACTCTTCGGTGCACGCACTTCTTTCGAAGAAACCGGAAAAGTGGATGGGGAATCGTGATGCGCTATGATGCGATTTTTGTGTAGGTAAAATTGTTTACCAAAGGTTCAGCTCTTAAAGACTTCGGCAAACCGATACATTCTTGAAGCCGATATTCTCAAAAATAGGGTGCAACTTTTGAGGTTAAAAGTCGTTCAATCGGTTGCGGATTCAACGTTGTGGATTTCCGCTTTCAATGCTTGGCAAAATGAAAAATTCGATATTTTTTCCACTTTTGATTGTGACCGCAGGAGCGGCTTTTGGACTGGGATGGGTGATGCGCTCTGATTCTATAGGTGGAGCGGAGGGAGCCTCCACGGACCGCAAAACGGTCGTGAATACCGGAGTACGAAGATCGGGAGCCAGTTCCCGGGCGGGTGGCAGTGGTGAGGCGGGACCGGGTCACCAGTTCTTGGAGCGTTATCTGGTAGGTGGAACACTATCTTCGCAAGACATGCGTGCCGCGATCGAAGAGCTGGTGAGGGTGAACGATCCCCTTGAGCGACAGAAAATACTGGCTGCTCTCTTGGAAAATCTCACCGTTGAGAATGCCAAGGAAGCCTTCATGGCTCTCCACGAGAATCGGCGTGGAGGACCTTTTGGACGTGGAGGCGACGAATCCTTACGCCTTTTGGCGAATGCCTGGGGCCGACTTGACGGTGCCGGAGCGATGGCAGCTCTCACCGAGCTTGCGGAGGCGGAAGGAGACCGGGAAGGACGTCGGGGAGGCCGGGGACCCGGTGGATTGGGAGCCGAGATGATGTCGGTGCTTTCTGGCTGGGCCACGGTCGATGTGGCTGGCGCCACGGCCTATCTCGATACCATCGAAGGGGATCGGGAAAAAGGAATGGCCGGCTTTGGAGTGATTCAGGGGCTTTTGGTCAATGGCGTGGATGAGGCGCTGAGCTTCGTGCAGAATCTGCCCGAGGGCGATGATGGTCGTGGAAGAGCGCAGGAAATGTATATGGGTATGATTGCTGGTGAGATTTTGGAGCAGGGCTCGGACGCTGCGAAAAGCTGGGTGGAAAGTGTGACTGATCCCGATTTGCGTTCGGGTGCGATGACCCGGGTGACGATGGAGTTGATGCGGAAAGATCGCGAGGGCACGGCGGAATGGCTCGTGCAACATGGCGATGATGAGGCGGCGGCGAGAGCCGTGAACCGCTTTGCCGACTCTTGGTCTCGGGACGATCCCCGAGGGGTCTTTGAGTGGGCTGATAAGTTGTCGGGAGAACCGAAGGCTGAGGCTTATGAAGAGGCGATGGAAAATTGGGTCCGAGAGGACGCAATCGCGGCGGGTGAGTATCTCTCGAGCCTCGAACCTTCGGCAGCGAGAGATTCTGCGACTGAAGCTTATGCCACCCAAGTGTCCCGGGACGATCCGGTGACCGCGATGGAATGGGCGGGGACAATCGCTGATGCCGAATTGCAAAGAGAGACCCAGATTGAAGTGGCCGAGGATTGGTATCGTATCGATCGGGCGGCCGCTGAAGAGTGGATGCAGGCCAATAATCTTTCCGAGGAAGCGGTGAATGAAATCACGACCCGGGATCGGGATCGCCGGGGGTCTGATGTATTTCGTGGACGCGGGTCAGGGCGGCGTTAAGTCGTGGAAAAGAAGCGTTGGGGAATAAGAGGTTCTTGTATTCAGGAGCCTTCGCCTGTTTTACCGATATGTGCCGGCCTTTCCACCAATCTAGTCTGAAACGCTCCTGCCGGGTGCGTCAAACCGCGGGCGAATAAGGAGCGAGGAGCAAGCTCAGTAGAAAAGATCACCTCTTACTTAGGGAGATCAAAGATGGAGTTGTGGATCAGGCGGGTAAACGTTTTTCCCGTTTGATCACTGAGCGTCATCTCGATGGACATGCCCCAGGTGGGTTGGAGCTTGGGGAGGGTGAGGTGGATTTTGGTTCCCTCGATTTGAGCGGCGGTGACTTTGAGTTCCTGTTCGTTGAGGTGTTTGGAGCCGTAATTTTGAGAACGCTTGAGGCCCCAGACTTTGATGGTGAAGTTTTCAGGCTTTACCGAAGGGGGGTCGATTTTATCGGAGAGGGTGATTTTGATACCGGCTTTGGTGGTTTCAATTTTGGTAGGGAGATGAGCCGGCTGGTCGGTTTTGCGGATGCGGTAGAAGCCGCCGGGTTTGCGTTGGTTGCCACCCCAGGCGAACATGCCGCAGCCGTAGAGCTGGCCGTCTTTAGGATGGAATCGTCCACGCATGATGCCGGTGGGAAATTGTTTAAGGGGGAGTTCGCACATGCCGCCTTGGTGCTGTCCCTTGATTTCTTCGTGCGGGACGATGAATATTTTTCCGTAGCCGTACGAAAGATTTAGAAGTTGGCCGTTGAGCGGGCCCCAGTTGGCGTTCTTGGGAACCCAGAGCAGTTCGGAGGGGGAGCGATCGAACTGATTGGTGATCCAGCAGAGGGGGTTGCTCATGGCGGAATCGGCTGGGTCGGTGACGGGGGAGTAGCCGTAGATGTTGCCGAAGAACTCGGTGGGACCGTCGCCCTTGACCCAGTTGATGCGGTTCTTGGGGTTCCAGTGGCCTTCCTGATCGGTGACGATGAAGGAGCCATCGGGGTTGAGGCAAACGCCGTTGGCAGCACGGAAGCCGGTGGCGAGAATGTCGGTGCGGGAGCCATCGGCTGCGACTTTCAAGAGGGTGCCGTGGTGGGGGACGAGGGAGTCCTTGGCGTGGCGGGCGGATTTGGCGTAGTAGAAGTTGCCTTCGGCGTCGGTTTGGAGGCCCATGGCGAATTCGTGGAAGTGCTCGGTGACCTGGTGGTCGTTGTTGAGGCATTCGATGAAGTCGATGGTTTCGTCGCCATTCGTATCGTGGAGTTTGGCGAGTTGGTCGCGGCAAGTGACATGGATTTTTTCGTCGAGGATTCTCAGGCCAAGAGGTTGGAAAAGACCGGAACAGATGCGCTTCCAGGTGAGGGTGCCTTCGGATTGGTTGATGCCTTCGACGATCCAGACGTCGCCCATCCAGGTGCAGACGGCGGCGCGTTTGCCATCGGCGAAGAAGTCGACGCCGCTGAGGCGCATCCAGGAGTTGTGGGGGTTTTGTTCGAGGTG